>CAWUIQ010000189.1:0-1538 GCA_963922565.1 uncultured Rhodobacterales bacterium | reverse complement strand
TATTACGTTGAAAAACTCCGGCTTGATTGAGGCCTGATCCGCTGATTCAATTCTCTTAACGAGCGGAGGGATCAGCCATGATGGGAGCGAAGCAAGAAGCACAAGCGGCGCTGTTCTACGAGTTCTCGCTCGAGGATCACGTTCCGCAGGATCATCTGCTGCGATCGATTGACCGGTTTGTCGATCTGAGCAGTATTCGCGCACATCTGGCGGATTTCTACAGCCATACTGGACGCCCCTCGATCGACCCCGAGCTGCTTATCCGCATGCTGCTTGTGGGCTACTGCTTCGGCATCCGGTCGGAGCGGCGGCTTTGTGAAGAGGTGCATCTGAACCTCGCGTATCGTTGGTTTTGCCGCCTTGATCTGAACGATCGCATTCCCGACCATTCAACGTTTTCCAAGAACCGGCATGGGCGTTTCCGGGAGAGCGAGTTGCTGCGGCATCTGTTCGAGACAACAGTCATGCGGTGTATTGAGGAAGGTCTGGTCAGCGGACAGCGCATGGCTGTCGATGCGAGCCTGATTGAGGCGGATGCCAACAAACAGTTCTCTGCATCCAAAGAGGAGTGGGACACAAATCGGATCGATGTCGAAGCAGCACCGCGCGCTGTGAAGGAGTATCTCGACACGCTGGATGAGGCCGCCTTCGGCGCGGCCAGTGATGTACAGCCCAAGTTTACATCCTTCTCCGACCCCGCAAGTCAGTGGACCGCAGCGCGCAAAGGCCCAGCATTCTTTGCCTATTCAGACAACTACCTCATCGACACGGACCACGGTGTTATCCTCGACGTCGAAGCCACGCGTTCGATCCGGCAGGCCGAAGTGGGATCGACAAAGACGATGCTGGATCGCGTGAAGGCCAAGTTCGATTTACACCCCGAACGGCTGATTGCTGATACCGCTTATGGTTCTGGCCCAATGCTCGGTTGGTTGGTGGATCGCAATATCGCGCCACACATCCCTGTCATTGATAAGGCAGGGCGTACGGATGGCACTTGGTCTCGCGCCGACTTCGAATGGGACGCTGCGAACAACCAATACATCTGCCCAGAGGGCGAAGCGCTGAAGCAGTTCCGACGCAATTACTCAGACCCCAATCGCGGCCCGACAGGCAAAGGCGTCGCCAAATATCAGGCTCTCAAGCATACCTGCCAGGCGTGTCCATCAAAACCCAAATGCTGCCCTAAAGCTGACTGCCGCAAGATCACCCGTGAAGAACATGAAGACGCCCGTGACGTGGCCCGCGCCATCCGCAAGACAGATCAATACAAAGTCTCGGCCAAGCTCCGAAAGAAGGTCGAAATGCTCTTCGCGCATCTCAAACGCATCCTCGGGCTTGGGCGGCTCCGATTGCGTGGCCCTTGCGGTGCAAATGACGAATTCCTGCTCGCCGCCACCGCCCAAAACCTCCGGAAACTGGCGAAGATCTTTCCTGCACCGCAGCAAACGCGAAAAGCCTGATCAGAAAGGTGCTCACGTCTCGTTCAGAGCAACACTTTCTGCGCCAGCAACACGTTGTTTTTCAACAGAATCGGC
>CAWUIQ010000188.1:0-1637 GCA_963922565.1 uncultured Rhodobacterales bacterium | reverse complement strand
GGCGAAAGGGGGCGGGCGGTGGTCAGTCGAACTTGCGTGACGGCGCCAGCACCGTCGCCTCGCCAACCAGCACTTTCTTTCCTTCGACCGCGCAGTGACAGTCGAGCCGGACCCGCCGCTTGGAAAAGTCGATGTCGAGCACCTTCACCTCGGCATAGACCATATCGCCGGGGCGCACAGGGGCGAGAAACTTGAGTGACTGGCCCATGTACACGGTGCCGTGACCCGGCAGCTGTTCACCGATCACGGCCGAGATCAGCCCCGCCGTCAGCATCCCATGGGCGATCCGGCCCTCGAAGATCGTGTCGCGCGCATAATCATCGTCGAGATGCACCGGATTCCGGTCGGTCGAGACCTGCGCGAACATCTCGATATCCTCGTCCGTCACGACTTTACGCAGGTGACGGGACATCCCGATTTCGAGATCTTCGATACAGATCGTGCCGCGGGGCATATTGTCCAGCATAAAGGGCTCCGGTAACTTTAGTCACTACTTTGACGTTCTTGCGCAATTTAATTACTTTGCGCGCGCAGAAAATCAAGACAAAAGTCGTGTCACCGGAGATGCCCGATGCTGAAGGTCGGGGCGATCTGTTCCTTGTCGAGATAGGCGTTCAAGGCGTCCGGATCGGGTTGGCCTTGCGTCTTCGTTTCCGAGGCCGCGAGCCCGCCCGTGATGAAGAGCGTGTCGAAATCCTCGCCCATGCCCCCGCGGATATCGGTCTGGGCCCCGTCCCCGATCGCGAGGATGGCGCTGTCTGGCACATCCGTTCCGAGCGCCGCCAGCCGCCGCCGCGCGAGGTCATAGATCGGCGGATGCGGTTTGCCGAAATAGAGGCTTTCTCCGCCCATCTCGGTATAGAGCTGCGCCAGCGCCCCCGCGCACCATTCCCGCACATCGCCCCGGTCGACCACGATATCGGGATTGGCACAGAGCAGCTTGAGCCCCTTCTGCTTGGCATAGAGGAACTGCGGCCGCATCTCGGCCGGGTCGGCCATCGGATCGAAGGGGCCGGCGCAGACGATGCCCTCGGCCTCTTCCAGCGGGACCTGGGTGATTTCGACGGGGTCGTCGATCACCTTGAGCGGCTCAAAGAACCGCTGGTCGTGGTCTTCGCCGATGAACCAGACCTTTTGCCCGACCACGCCCCGAAACATCGCCGACCGCGCGCTGTCGCCGGAGGTTGCGATACTGTCCCACGCATCCTTGGGCACGCCGAAATGATCGAGCTGCACCTCGACACCCGCGCGGGGCCGGGGCGAGTTCGTAACGAGGATCACCTTGCCCCCCTGACCCCGATAGGCCTGCAGCGCTGCCACCGCTTCGGGCAGGGCATGGACGCCGTTGTGAACGCAGCCCCACAGGTCAACGAACATGGCGTCGTACCGGCTGGAGACCTCGGAGAGGGCAGAGATGATCTGGGTCATGAAAAGCGTCCTGTTGGCGGCGTTCGCCTTCTCCTACCGGGGTGGGTCAGCCGGCGCAATCGCGGCATGTCGCAAGGCAGGGATCGAGATCGAGCCGCCCGAAGCCGATGAAGTCGCCGCATTGGTCGCAATAGCCGAATTCGCCGTCTTCCATCCGCAACAGCGCCGCGGCGACGGCACGCCCGCGACCGGCGCGACGGGCCTGCTGC
>CAWUIQ010000187.1:0-1703 GCA_963922565.1 uncultured Rhodobacterales bacterium | reverse complement strand
CCGAGGGCGCTAAGATCGGCATCGACGACGATCGAGCCCTGGTCGTCGCGGATGAGCGCAAGGCGGCTGTCGCTGCCGGTGTTGAGAAGCACATCGAGTTCCTTCTCATAGAGGTTCAGCATCGCGTAATCGGCGGCATGGGCGCGGATGTTCGGAAGCAGGATTTGTGTGGGCACCGCTTCGACGATGGTCTTGCCGGTTCGGGTGCGCTCGAGCTGGCTGGCGTATTGCGTCATCATTACCGCAACGGTGTTCTGCTTGCGCGCGGTCACGAGCCAGTTCGACAGCCGCTCGGCGAAATACGCGTTGTCGAGCGCCTTCCAGGCCTCGTCGATGACGATGATGGTGGGGCGGCGATCCTCGATCTCGCGCTCGACCCGGCGAAAGAGATAGGAGAGGACCGCCATGCGTTCTTTCTCGGCCTCGCTGTCGAGAATGCCGGTGAGATCGAACCCGACGACATCGCCTTCGAGCGAGAACGTGTCTTCCAGCGTCTGCCCGAAGATCCAGCCATAGCGGCCCTCTTCGGTCCACTCGAGCAAACGCTGGTGCAGATCGCCGCCATCGTCGGTGGAGACAAAGAGCGATGCGAAATCCCGCCAGTTCCGTAAGGCGGGGTTCGTGGCCTGCGCGTTCTGGCGCACCACTTCCTGGATGCGGTTGGTCTGTGCAGGCGTGAGCGGTTTGTCGGCACGATAGAGCAGGGTGGCGAGCCAGTCCGAGAGCCAGGCGGTGCCGCGACTATCTGTTTCGGTCCAAAGCGGGTTGAGGCCTGTGGGTTGGCCGGCTTTCAAAGACGCGTAGCGCCCGCCATTGGCGCGGACCGCCATCTCCATACCGAGACGGTAATCGAAGACGAAGATCCGCGCCCCTGCTCGACGGGCTTGCGTCATGAGGAATGCGGAAAGCACCGACTTGCCGGACCCGGGCCGTCCCATGATCAGGGTATGGCCGCTGGTCGGTTCTTTGTCGGGCGATCCCTGCTCGTGATAGGAAAACCGGTAAGCGCTCTGTTCGGGCGTGGGCAAGTAGGTGATGACCTTGCCCCAGGGTGTTTTCTGAGCAGGCTTGCCGAGCTGGGTCCGATGAAACGCCGCGAAGTCGGCGAAATTACGGTTGGTGATCGCACTGGCACGCACGCGTTTCGGCTGGTTGCCGGGATGCTGACTGAGGTAGTGGGCTTTGGCCGCGACCCGCTCGCCGATCATCTTCACGCCTTCGGCGGCAGCGGCGTTGACGATCTCGGCGCTGAGCGTTTGCAACTCGTCCAGCGTATCGCAGAAGATCGTCACCACCATGTGGTGCTCGCCGAAGCTCTGGCGTTTGGCCTCCAGATCATCGGCGGCGATGTCGAGCGCTTCCATCAGCGACAGGGCCGCGTCCTGGGAGGCCTGCATCTGGCGCTTTTGCCGCTTGATGCGGCCTGCCATGAGGTTCGAATTGATCGGCGTGAAGGAATGGGTGACGATCATGTCGACCGGCAGGTTCAGCATGTCGAAAATGGTGCAGGAGGTGCCTTCCGAGTATTCCCCGATGGTGAAACTCTTGCCGTAGCGGTGTCCCACGACGCCTTCGGAGAGCTCGAAGTGATCGCCTTGAAACGTCACTCGCGTGTTGGCGACGTTGAAGGACAGGAAGCCATAGGTGTTCGCCGGATAGAGCGGCAGTTCCTGGCCAGTGTTGAGGGCCCCCAGAAAGCCGAT
>CAWUIQ010000186.1:0-1726 GCA_963922565.1 uncultured Rhodobacterales bacterium | reverse complement strand
ATGCGGCGGAACTGTTTTTCGGTCAGATCACCATAGTAACCTTTCAGCTTTTGCTTGGCGCGCAGCTGGATGCCGAAATCGGAAAGCTTGCCTTTGCGGCGCTGACCGTGCTGGCCGGGGCCATATTCGCGGCGGTTAACCGGGGATTTAGGACGACCCCAGATATTTTCGCCCATGCGGCGGTCGATCTTGTACTTGGCAGACGTGCGTTTGGTCACGGCTGATCTCCTTTTGCTTCAGTCAAAAGGGCGTTGTCCTTTGGGCCCAGGGCCCCGACAGGCATCCCCTTGCGGGGGCCACCAACACCAACGAAGCCGCGCTTTTATCCCGAAGACCGACAGAGTCAAGGCCCTGATGGGCACCGCCGCAGCACTCAAGGGCAAATTCGACGCGCGAAACCGGACATTAAGACATTGCGGCCACACTGTAGCGGGATGTGGTTTGGGGAAACCGGAATATGCGTAATGAACGCCGGGGTAATGCGGGAAAAGCTTCGCCTATCGACACAGCAGTCGGGGAACGCGACAGGAATGTCATCAACATGGTGGCAGAGGCACTGCAGCATCAGCAGGCGATGCTCGCCTATCAATCCGTCGTGGTTGGCGACGGGTCGGGCCGGGTTGGCTTTTACGAGGGGCTGATCCGGGTCATCGACGAAACCGGGCGAATCATTCCGGCCAAAGACTTCATGCCCGTGGTCGAAAAGACAGAGCTGGGGCGCGAGATTGACGTGACCGCGCTGAACCTCGGGCTATCGACACTTTATCATCACCGCGACCTGCGCCTGTCGATCAACATGTCTGCGCGCTCGATCGGGTTTTCACGCTGGAACCGGACTTTGAACCGCTGGCTGGAAAAGGACAGCGCCCTGGGCCACCGGCTGATCCTGGAAATCACCGAAAGTTCGGCGATGGATCAGCCCGACGTCGTCGTCGATTTCATGGACAGGCTTTCGCGGCGAGGGATCTGCTTTGCGCTTGATGACTTCGGTGCGGGCCACACGGCCCTGCGGTATTTTAAGGACTTCTTTTTCGATGTCCTCAAGATCGATGGCCAGTTCTGCCGCGGCATCGCGCAAGACCCCGACAACGAAGCGCTGGTCAAGGCGATGATCGAGATCGGACGCCATTTCGACATGCTGATTGTCGCCGAGGGGATCGAGAGCCACGAGGATGCGGTCAAGCTTGGTGCTTTGGGGGTCGATTGCATGCAGGGCTTCTTTTTCGATGCACCGACGATCCGACCGGTCTGGCAGCAGACAAAATCGGATGGGAAACGGCGCGGATCGTCGGCGGCCTGATCTGCCGGCAGACTGAGACAGAGTGTCGGTTGTTCCTTTGACGCGAATGCGCTAGGCCGGTCTCGACGCGGGGTCATCCGGGGCCGGTTGCGTATGGTCGTCTCGGATCGTCCTCGATCAACCCGAACAGAGGACACCTGACCCATGACACATGTCGTCATCGCTTCCGCCGCCCGTACTGCCGTGGGCAGCTTCGGCGGATCTTTCGCCACAACGCCCGCCCATGATCTGGGCACCGCCGTGCTGGAGGCTGTCGTCGAACGCGCCGGCGTCGACAAGGCCGATGTCGACCAGACCATTCTGGGGCAGGTGCTGACAGCGGCCCAAGGCCAGAACCCGGCCCGCCAGGCGCATATCAATGCGGGTCTGCCGACCGAAAGCGCGGCATGGGGCATCAACCAGGTCTGCGGTTCGGGCCTGCGCGCC
>CAWUIQ010000185.1:0-1750 GCA_963922565.1 uncultured Rhodobacterales bacterium | reverse complement strand
CCGATCGGATTGACTTTCTGACCCATCAGGCTTGCTCCTCGACTTGACGCACCTTGATCGTGATCTCGGCAAACGGTTTCATGATCCGGCCAAACCGGCCACGGGCACGGGGGCGACCCCGTTTCAGCGTCATGTTCTTACCAACCCAGGCTTCGGCGACGATCAGTTCGTCCACATCCAGGCCGTGGTTGTTTTCGGCATTCGCAATCGCCGACTGCAGGCATTTCTTAACATCCTGCGCGATCCGCTTCTTCGAAAAGGTCAGGTCCGTCAGGGCCTTATCGACCTTCTTGCCGCGGATCATGGCGGCCACGAGGTTCAGTTTCTGCGGGCTGGTGCGAAGCATCCGGGTCTTTGCCATCGCTTCGTTGTCGGCCACGCGGCGAGGGTTCTTATCCTTGCTCATTTGCGTTTCGCCTTCTTGTCAGCGGCGTGCCCGTAATAGGTACGCGTGGGCGAGTATTCACCGAATTTCTGACCAATCATGTCCTCGGACACGTTGACCGGAATGTGCTTCTGACCGTTGTAGACGCCAAACGTCAGGCCCACGAACTGGGGCAGGATCGTCGAACGGCGCGACCAGATCTTGATCACTTCGTTGCGGCCGCTTTCACGCGCAGCTTCGGCCTTTTTCAGGACATAGCTGTCGACAAACGGGCCTTTCCATACAGAGCGAGACATGTCTTAGCGCCCCTTCTTCTTGGCGTGCCGCGAGCGGATGATGAGCTTTTGGCTGGCCTTGTTCTTGTTACGGGTACGGGCGCCTTTGGTCGGCTTGCCCCATGGGGAAACCGGGTGACGACCACCAGAGGTCCGGCCTTCACCACCGCCGTGGGGGTGATCGATCGGGTTCATGACGACACCGCGGACGCTTGGGCGCTTGCCGAGGTGACGGTTGCGGCCCGCTTTACCGAGGTTCTGGTTCGAGTTGTCGGGGTTCGACACCGCGCCAACGGTCGCCATGCATTCCTGGCGAACCATGCGAAGCTCGCCCGAAGACAGGCGGATCTGGGCATAGCCACCATCACGACCGACAAACTGGGCATAGGTGCCCGCAGCACGCGCGATCTGACCACCCTTGCCGGGCTTCAGTTCGATGTTGTGAACGATTGTACCGATCGGCATGCCCGAGAACGGCATTGCGTTGCCCGGCTTGATGTCGGCCTTGGAGGCCGCGATGACCTTGTCACCAACCGCCAGACGCTGCGGGGCCAGGATATAGGCCTGCTCGCCATCTTCGTACTTCACGAGGGCGATAAAGGCGGTGCGGTTGGGGTCGAATTCGATACGTTCGACCGTGGCCGAGACATCGAACTTGTTCCGTTTGAAATCGACGATCCGATAGAGGCGTTTCGCCCCACCGCCGCGGCGGCGCATCGTGATCCGTCCGGTGTTGTTCCGTCCGCCATTCTTGGTCAGGCCCTCTGTGAGGGACTTGACCGGGCGGCCTTTCCAAAGCTCCGAACGGTCGATCAGAACCAGCCCGCGCTGGCCCGGCGTCGTCGGCTTGTACGACTTGAGTGCCATGTTTGCTGTCTTCCGTTTTGCTCAGCGACGGGGCGTGCCCCGCCTATGTGGTTTTAGGCCCCCGTAGGTGCCCGAGTTGATTGGCCGAAACGACCAAACGCGAAGCCCCGGACGAATCCGGGGCCTTGCGGATGGGGTCGTGTAGTGGGATTGGCAGGGCGGGTCAAGCGCAGTGATATGATTTGCGCTGTAGGGTGCGTGCTTGCACGCACCAGACCATTGG
>CAWUIQ010000184.1:0-1866 GCA_963922565.1 uncultured Rhodobacterales bacterium | reverse complement strand
GGCCCTCCTCCCACGATAACGATCTGGCTGCGCATCAAGCCTCCCCTCGGACAGAGGATAGATCATCCAATAAAATCATGTAAAATTAAAAAACTGATCAGTTAGTTACCGAAACTGGACACCATGATCGACCGTCGGGTCAAGATTAGACATCTGCAATGCTTTGCTGAGGTTGTCCGCCACGGCTCTCTCAAGGCTGCCGCGGACCGGCTGGGGCTGACCCAGCCGGCGATGTCGCGAACACTGAGCGAACTCGAGGACATACTCGGCACGCGCATCATCCAACGCCACCGCAGCGGCGCAACCCTGACGCCTGCCGGTGACGTGTTCTGGGGGTACGTCCGGACCAGCCTTGCAGCCCTGCAACAGGGTGTGGACGGCCTCGGCCAGATCAGCGCGCATGGCGGCGGCACTCTCACGATCGGAGCCTTGCCCAGTGTCGCGGCCAGCCTTGTGCCGCGCGTCGCGCAGAGGTTCCAGGAACAGGGGCTGACAATCGGGTTGCGCATTCACGAAGGGGCGCATGCAGACTTGATAGATGGCTTGCATGACGGCGTGCTCGATGTCGTGATCGGCCGCCTGGGGTCACTCGACCGGATGCAGGGTTTGACCTTCAGCCAGCTCTACACCGAAACGGTGGTGTTCGTCGTGCGACCCGACCATCCCCTGGGGGCCGATGCAACCCTGCCCGCCATCATCGACTACCCTGTCATTTGCCCACCCGCCAAAAGCGCTATCCAGCCACTGGTCGAGTCCTTTTTCCTTGCGGAAGGGATCGGCGACATACCAAACCGCATTGAAAGCGTTTCAGCCGCGTTCGGCCGGGCCCTTGTTCTGGCCTCTGACGCCGTCTGGATCATCTCGCGCGGTGTGGTCGCCAATGATATCGCCGCCGGTCAGCTCAGGGCCTTGCCGATCGACGCGCCTTCGACGCGCGGACCGATTGGCCTCATCGCCCGCAGCGATCAGACGCGTTCGCCCAATCTCGACGCGCTCGAAACCGTGATCCGCACGCTTTTGGCAGAGGACCAAACAGCCTGACCGTCGTCAGGCGTGTCGGCTAACCTGGTTGGATCGCTTTGCCAGAAACAGGCGTTTGACCAGCTCAGGCACCACGATCAGGGGAATTGAGAACAGCAGGATCGGCTGCCAATGCTCCCACCCCAGCGGAACCGTGTGCAAAAGCGTCTGCAAGGGCGGCCAATAGACGGCCAGCACCTGAAGTCCCAGCATCAGAAACAGGGCCAGCAGCAAAAGTGGGTTCGAGAACCATCCGATTTCGCCGACCGGGTTTCGCAGGGATCGGTAGGCAAAGACCGACATCTTTTCGAAGAATACCATTGCGGTAAAGGCTGCCGTGTTTGCGACCACCGGATCGACGGGCAGGAAGGTGTAGAAAATCCAAAGACTCGCGCTGCCGGTATAGGTGCCGAAGAGGACGATCGCCAGCAGCCCAGGACGGCCCACCACCGGCTCTGTCTTACGTCGTGGCGCGCGATCCATCAGTCCCTTTTCTGCACGCTCAAGCCCAAGCGCCACGGCGGTAACGCCATCGGTAATCAGGTTCATCCAAAGGATCTGGGTGGCAAGAAATATCAGCGGTCCGCCGATGATGATGTTCGCGACAAGGGCAACGACCTCACCTGCATTCGACGACAGAAGATAACGCACGAACTTCTTGATGTTCTCGAACTGACGCCGGCCCTCGCGAATGGCCTGAACGATGGTGGCAAAGTTGTCGTCCAAGAGCACAAGGTCGGATGCCTCCTTGGCCACGTCCGTGCCTCGCTGCCCCATGGCAACGCCGATATCCGCCTGTTTCAAAGCAGGGGCATCGTTCACGCCGTCGCCGGTCATCGCCACGAC
>CAWUIQ010000183.1:0-1979 GCA_963922565.1 uncultured Rhodobacterales bacterium | reverse complement strand
TGGACCGGGTGTTGCGGTGATCGATGTAGCTCACAAGCGAGGCGGGCTGAATGGCCGCCCACGTGTAGTCTAGAGCGAGGCTTGCCGCCTCGTGCGCAATCCCGCAACCCTCAAACCCATCAAAGACGATCCAGCCAAGTTCAAGTTCTGGAAAGTGCGGTGGCTGCGTCACCGCCACTTGACCCGCAAGGGTGTCATCAACGTCGATTGCCCAACCGCCCGTGCCGTTGAGCGCCCACGATCCGACCTCGGATGCAAAGCCATACCAGGCATGGGTCCGGTTCTGCGGCTTGTCGATGTGTTCTGCGCGCGGCGATTGGAAGAATGTCCAGAATGCATCCAGATCGCTCATCACATGCGGGCGCAGGCGAACGCGGTCGCCGGAAATCACGGGGGCAGTCGTCATGCCGATACCTCGGCACGCAGACGATATGTGAGAGCACCGGGATACCAGTCGGGCGGCGCCTCAGATGTCAACTCGGCCCCAATCCGTTCGGCAATCCGGCATGAACCGTGATTGTCCGGCATAATGCGGATGATCATCTGTGGCCAACCGAGATCAGTCATGAGGTGAGACTTTACCGTGAGCGCCGCCTCGGTCGCATAGCCGTGCCCCTCAGTCGCGCCGTCCCACAAGGTCCAGGTGAATTCCGGAGGGTATTCGTCGTCGAGAGCTAGCGGACCAACATGTCCTATAGGAGCTCCATCCAGCGTGATGATATAGCGCCCAAAACCGCGGATCGCCCAGTGCCCGATCATTGCTGCCAGTTTCTCGAAGGCCTGAGGTGCGGTGAACGGCCCACGCACGAAATGCGAGCGGTCGCTGGCGCAATAAGCCGAGTAGGCGGGCAGGTCCGCGGCCATTGGCTGACGCAGGACAAGCCGTTCCGCAGTCAGGGTCGCGGCGGCCGTCAAAGACCCAACTCCTCGAATGGTGCACCGTCAAGCACGGGTCGCGTGAAGGTCCGATCGTACCGGCGGATGCATTGGGTTTTGGTCGCATGAGCATAGGCAGCCTTGCACTCGGGATCTTCCCACATGCGGGTGCGGTAGTCCTCGTAGGCCGCCAGCGATGGAAACGAAAAGTGGCAATAGGCGATGTCGTTCGGTCCCTCGTGCGGCATATGATAGCCGTGGTGAATGCCCCCCATGGCCGGAATCTTGTGGATCCAGAACCGCGCATAGCGCTCGAACGCCTCAAGCTTGTCGGGGTCGATTTCGTATCGAACGGTGCAGGTGATCATTTCGGCTGGGCTCACTTCTTCTTGCCGAAACCGCTTAGCCCCGGGGGCAAGCTCATACCGCCGCCCAAGCCGGGCAGACCACCGGGCATCTTGCCACCCATCTGCTTGGCCGCGGCTTCAAGCTGCTTTGGGTCCATCCCGGCCATGTCGGGCATTCCCTTGCCCATCATCGCCTTCATGGCCTGTTTCATCATCCCGCCTTTGCCCTTGCCGAGCTTCTTCATCATATCCGACATCTGGCGGTGCATCTTGAGCAGCTTGTTGAGATCGCTGACCTCCATCCCTGAGCCCGCAGCGATCCGCTTCTTGCGGCTGGCTTGCAGGATCTGGGGCGCGGCCCGTTCCTTTTTCGTCATGGACTGGATCATGGCGATCTGCTGCTTGAGGATCTTGTCGTCAAAACCCGCGTCGGCCACCTGTTTCGACAGTTTCCCCATGCCGGGCATCATGCCCATCATGCCTTCCATGCCGCCCATCTTGATCATCTGTTCAAGCTGCATTTTGAGGTCGTTCATATTGAACTGACCCTTGGCCATGCGGCGCATCATCTTTTCGGCCTGTTCGGCCTCGATGGTTTCCTGCGCCTTTTCGACAAGGCTGACGATGTCGCCCATACCAAGGATGCGGCCCGCGATCCGGTCGGGTTCGAACGTCTCGATGGCGTCCATCTTTTCGCCCAGGCCCACGAACTTGATGGGCTTGCCGGTGATGGCCTTCATCGAGAGGGCCGCGCCG
>CAWUIQ010000182.1:0-2038 GCA_963922565.1 uncultured Rhodobacterales bacterium | reverse complement strand
ACCTACAAGACGTGGGACAAGTTCCAGACATTCGCCGATCACAAGGACTTTCCCGACATCCGCGCCCGGCATGCCGCACGCGGATTGCCCGAGGTCGATTTCAAGGAAGATTACACCCGCCACGCAAAGGCCCTGATTGCCGTCGGCGATGGCGCGGGATCGGATCAGGCCTTTGGCCTTCAGACCGAATTAGTCGCATTAACAAACCCTTACAGCCCAAACTTCAACGGCGACATGCAGGTCGCCCTGTTCTATGACGGCGCCGTGCGGCCCGATGCCCAAGTTGAGGTGTTCGAGCGCGCACCGGACGATACCATCACCGTCTCGCTCTACCGAACCGACAGCGGCGGTGAGGCAACCATCCCGGTCAAACCTGGCCACGATTATCTCTTCGACGCTGTCGTTTTGCGGCCAGCACCCGACGATGCCGAGGCAGTGTGGGAAACGCTTTGGGCCGCGCTGACCTTTTCCGTGCCAGAGTGACGCGGTTGCAGATACCGGCAATCCCCGCCAGAAGGTCTGCATGACACGACGCCCCGACATTCTGTGCATCGGCTCCGTTCTCTGGGACGTAATCGGGCGCTCCTCACTTGCCATGCGGCAAGGGTCCGACGTACCGGGTCGCATCTCGCGACTGCCGGGCGGAGTGGCGCTGAACATCGCGATGACGCTGGCGCGGTTCGGGCTGACGCCCGGCCTGCTCACCGCCATCGGTCGCGACCCCGAGGGCGATGAACTGATCGCCGCCTGTTCCGCGCGCGGCATGATCACCGATCTGGTCTATCGCTCCGACGACCTGCCAACGGATCGTTACATGGCGGTCGAAGGCGCCAATGGCCTGATCGCCGCGATTGCCGATGCCCATTCGCTCGAAGCCGTCGGGTCCAAAATCCTACGACCATTGAGCGATGGCAGGCTGGGCAGCCCGGCGGACCCCTATGCGGGGCTTGCCGCTCTCGACGGCAACCTCACGATCGACCTGCTGAGCGAAATCGCCAAAAGCCCCCTGCTAGCCCAGGCCGATCTGCGGGTCGCACCGGCATCCCCGGGCAAGGCTGAGCGGCTGGCGCCGTTTCTCACCAGCAAACGCGGCACGCTCTACGTCAATCTCGAAGAGGCCGGTTTGCTGTGCCAACGCGAATTCACGAATTCCGCCGAGGCCGCAGATACCTTGCTTGAACGTGGCGCGGCGCGGGTTCTGGTCACAAACGGGGGTCAGGCTGCAACAGATGGCAGCCATGATGGCCTTGTCACCGACACGCCTGCACAAGTCCTTGTAACGCGGGTCACCGGCGCGGGCGACACGTTCATGGCCGCCCATATAGCCGCCGAGAGATCCGGAGCGGATCGACCCGAGGCCCTGTCCCGCGCGCTTGGGGCGGCTGCGGCCTATGTTTCCGGAAAGAACCCGCAATGATCGACATCCACCATTCGCCCGAGGTTGAGACGGCCAAGGAAACTGGCCAGCCGGTCGTTGCGCTTGAAAGCACGATTATCACCCATGGCATGCCCTATCCGCAAAATCTCGACGTGGCCCGGCAGGTCGAAGGGGATGTGCGGGCTGCTGGCGCGGTTCCGGCGACGATCGCGGTGATCGGTGGCAACTTGCATGTGGGCCTGACCAATACAGAGCTTGAGGCGCTGGCCACGGCTAAGGATGTCGCCAAGCTCAGCCGCGCCGACATGGCCGTCTGCATGGCGCAAGGGCGCACGGGGGCCACAACCGTGGCGGCGACCATGATCGCCGCGCATCTGGCCGGGATCGATGTTTTTGCGACAGGTGGTATCGGTGGCGTACACCGCGGCGCTGAAGAGACGTTCGACATCTCAGCCGATCTTTTGGAGCTCGCCCAGACGCCGGTCACGGTCGTCGCGGCTGGGGCAAAGGCCATACTCGACATTGCAAAGACGCTGGAAGTCCTTGAAACACAAGGGGTTCCCGTTATCGCGGTCGGACAATCGGACATGCCCGCCTTCTGGTCGCGCAGCGCGGGCATTGCCGCGCCGCTGCGGCTGGACAGCGCGGCCGAGATCGCAA
>CAWUIQ010000181.1:0-2115 GCA_963922565.1 uncultured Rhodobacterales bacterium | reverse complement strand
GTATTTGATCAGGTGTTCTGCCCGGCGCCGCCGCCGGGCAAAACAACGCAGATGATCCACTAGATCACCTGATCCACAACCCGCCGCAGCCGCGCGACGGTACCGTCGACATCGTAAAGCTTGTCGAGCCCAAAAAGCCCGATCCGGAAGGTCCGGAAATCTGCCGGTTCGTCGCATTGCAACGGCACACCCGCCGCGATCTGCATGCCTTGGGCCGCAAAGCGCTTGCCTGTCTGGATATCCGGATCAGCCGTGTAAGACACCACGACACCCGGCGCGCCATAGCCTTCGGCGGCGACAGAAACCACGCCCTTGTCGGCCAGCATAGAGCGCACGGCGCGGCCCAGTTCCCACTGCGCATCGCGCAGCTTGTCGAACCCGTATTCCTTGGTTTCCACCATCGTGTCCCGGAAGTCGCGCAAGGCATCGGTCGGCATGGTCGCGTGATAGGCGTGGCCGCCACCCTCATAGGCCATCATGATCTGGTACCATTTCTTGAGATCGATGGCGAAACTGTCCGACTGCGTGTCTTCCATCTTTGCCACGGCCCGGTCGGACAGCATGACAAGGCCCGCGCAGGGCGACGCGCTCCACCCTTTCTGCGGGGCCGAGATCAGCACATCGACACCAAGCGCCCGCATATCGACCCAGGCGCAACCCGAGGCGATGCAATCCAGCACCATGAGACCGCCAACCTCGTGCGCGGCCTCGGCCATGCGGGCGATGTAGTCGTCGGGCAGGATCACTCCCGCCGACGTCTCAACATGCGGGGCAAAGACCACATCCGGTCTTTCTGACCGGATCATCGCGACGACATCCTCGATCGGGGCCGGGGCAAAGGGGGCCGGGTTCGTGTTACCGACCTGCCGCGCCTTCATGACGGTGGTTTTTTCCGTCAGATTACCCGCTTCGAAAATCTGGCTCCAGCGATAGGAAAACCATCCGTTGCGGACGACCAGAACATTCGCGTTGCGCCCGAACTGGCGGGCGACCGCTTCCATACCGAAGGTGCCGCCGCCCGGGATGACAACCACGGCATCGGCGGCATAGACCTCTTTCAGCATATCCGAGATGTCGTTCATCACACCCTGAAAGGCGACGCTCATATGGTTCAGCGAGCGGTCGGTGAAGACGACCGAGAATTCTTCGAGCCCTTGCGGATCAACCGTTTCTAGCAAAGCAGCCATGACACATTCCTCCATGATTGCAGCGGACTTAGCGGGATGGGACGCTGCAGGCAAAGTCTACTTGGGTATACCGTAGGGATGCAGGCGCGAATTACCGCGCGCATCCGAAACGGGCGTGACGCATGCTAGCCGATTGGCCCCGGTCGGCGCTCTTCGCTCAAAAGGACGTTGGCCTCAACCTCGCCCGCGCCCGGCAGCGTCATGATCCGCCGCCGCAACACCCGCTCGAAATCCGGCAAGTCGCGGGCCACCACGCGCAGGCGGTAGTCGTATAGGCCCAGCACGTGTTCAACCGTCTGTACCTCGGGGATGGCGCTGACGGCCCGCTCGAAATCCTCAAGACTGACGCGACCCTTCGCCGCCAGTTTGACGCCAAGAAAGACGGTCACGCCAAAACCCAGGGCCTCCGCATCAAGACGCAGGCGACGCCCGCGAATGACACCCGCCTCCTGCAGCCGCTTGATGCGCCGCCAGGCTGCGGGTTGCGACAGACCCACGGCGCGACCGACTGCCCCTGCCCCCTGCCCCGCATCCTCGGCCAACAGGCGCAGGATCGCCCGGTCGGTTTCATCCAGATCGATCACAGCGGCAATGCCTCGTCTGTCTTGATCCGGGCGACATGCATCAACGCCTCGATATCCGCGATATGCGGCAGCGTAAGAATGCGGTCGCGATAGATCTGCTGATAATGCGCCATGTCACGGGCAATGACGGAAAGGCGCACGTCGACACGGCCCAAGAACGTCTGGAGCTCCAGAACCTCGGGCACTGCCCGGGCCGCCTCAATAAAGGCGTCAAACGCACGCGATACCCCCTTGTCGAGCGTGATGCGCAACGACACCTCGACCGTGTATCCCAGGGCCGCCCAATCAATCACCGCCTCCACGCCGCGCACGACGCCGCGCTCGGCCATGCGGGCCTGCCGCCG
>CAWUIQ010000180.1:0-2135 GCA_963922565.1 uncultured Rhodobacterales bacterium | reverse complement strand
CCGGCGCTGATCAACCTCTACACGGCGACCTGCCCCTGAGATCCTAGAACCGGCGAGTAAGTTCGAGCGAACACTCGTATGTCGTCGCATCGAACAAAGCGATATTGGACGTGTTGAAACGCGACCTGCAATTCGTGCGCGGCGTAAACCCTTTCCAGTTGATGCGGCTGTCCTGCAAGAAGATGCTGATTTCGGTGAACCGGTCCTCACGCGCAAAGGTCTGCAGCGGAAAGACACCGTCGAAGTCGCGATCACCGAAGGAGATGGTGGCATCGACCGAAACCCCGTTTCGAAATACCTTTCGACCGCCCGCCTGCAGAATTGTCCCGAAAAGACTCAGATGATCGGCCTCGCGGGTCCCGTCCTCCAGCAATAGGCCGAGCCATACCCTCTGGTTTCTGGGCAACAGCCAGTTGTAGCGAAAGCTCGCGGTTTTCTCGTCTCCGTTCCGCGTGCGCCGGAACCGATAATCGTCGTTTGCCTGGCTGAGCGACCAGTCGATGCGACCCCGCCGCCCTTGCAGATGGGAGCCAGACAGCGTCACGGCCTCTTGTTGCCGTCGCTCATCCGCCTGCTCCTGTTCAAGCCATCCCAGTCTCAACGCATAGCTGTGACGTGACCGGACATGCTGCCAGGTCACGGCCGCTTCGAGCTTGCGCTCGTCCTCAAGCACGTCCGAATAGCGCGTGTTCGTCGCCGACCAGCTAAAGATTACACGGTCGCGCGAACCCAGTGATGTCCGCGCATATCCGCCCAACCCGACGGTCTGGCTCCACCCCGAGACGGCACGGGACCCATCGTCGATTGGCAGCACACCGAGCGAGGTATCTAGGGTCGCTTCGGACGATCCACCGTTCAAATTCGACGACGGCACCCAGGCCAGGATCAGGTCAAGCCCGAATGGCCGTTCGGAATAGATCCTGCGCAGCACCGCGCGATAAAGCGCGCGGTCCTCGTCTGATGGTGTCCGCGCGGCAAGGATCTCGAAATGATACTGGGCGGCCGCGTATTGCCCGTCGAGGATCAGCGCATAGCCAAGTTCCTGCCGGGCCACGAGGTTGTCCGGTTCCGCGCGCAGCAGCGCACGCAATGTCTTGATCGCCGTCTCATAGTTTCCCTCGGCCCGGGCCAGTACCGCCGTTTCCAAGCGCGCTTGCCCCGCGGTATCGCTGGCCTGCAGCGGACGGGTTTGCCCAAGACAAAGAAGGCAGAGCCACAACACAAAGAGGGCGCCGCGCAGTATCGCGGGCGCCCTATCAAGCAGTTTGGAATGGTTAGTTCCGTGTCCCGACAAAGCCGCCAGCAACAACCGTATCGCTATCGTCGCCGGCGATGGCACCGACGACCCCGGCACTGCCGATCCGGCCTGCAACATCCGCGCTTATCGATCCGGTCAGGGGTGGCTCGCCGCCGACACCCAGAAAGAAGTAGTCGATGTCAGCCCTGCCCGATACGTTTTGTCCGGCAATCTGGGCATCGACCGTCAGGTCACTTGTTGAACCGTCCAGCGTCCCCGCATCAAAGTCAGCCCGCAGTTGAATGTTGCGCTGAGGGATAGTGGCTCGCCTTCCATCAATGGACACGGACGAACGCTCGACCTCGTCCAAAACCGTGTATTGGTACCGCGACGAATAGGTTGCCGTACCGGACGTAACTGGCGCGCCAACGCTGGATGACACGACACCCGCCGTCGCAACCGCCTGACCCCTATCGCCGTCAAGACCCGTTGCGAACTCGACCAGCCCGACGGTCGAGCTGATCAAACGCAATTCCTCTGTCGACCCAAGGCCGGGCGAGACCGAACCGCTGCCGGTCGGAACGATCGACGATCGTGTCAGCTCTTTCTGAAGCCCGTCACCACCACCGCCGCCGCCGCATGCCGAAAGAACTCCTGCAGCGAGCAGCATGCTCACTCGTATCGTAGGCATTCCCTTTACCTTTTCCATTACCATTCCCAACCACAGCCGTTATCACTGATGCGGTTCAGCATCAAATCGGCGCCAGCGCTTTAACTGCAACTTCCGGCAGAGTTGCAATGGCGCAACAACGCCTGAGAGGCTACCGATTGACGATGGGGAGTTCGATCCTTGACGCATCCGGATCGGGGGATTATCCACAATGGCCCATGCGGGTAT
>CAWUIQ010000179.1:0-2249 GCA_963922565.1 uncultured Rhodobacterales bacterium | reverse complement strand
AGAGATCCGGCGCGCGAGCGAGCAGACATCCCCCCAGGTGGCGCGCGCAGCTGGACTTCCCCGCAAGGCGGGACGAGGGCGGCGGGTTGATCATTGGCAGCAGATCAACCCGCCGTTTCCATTTTGGGGGATCGCGCAACGGCGCGGCAACGAGGGACGGACAGGCGTGGCACGCAGGTTCAGAGGCGAGAGCCACCATAAGGTGGATGCGAAGGGCAGGGTATCGATCCCAGCCTCGTTTCGCCGTGTGCTCGAAGCAAGCGATCCCAACTGGCGTGACGGCGACAACCCCGAATTGGTCATCGTCTATGGCGATCACCGCCGCCGGTACCTTGAATGCTATACCATGGCCGCCATCGAAGAGGTGGATGCCAAGATCGACGCCCTCCCGCGCGGCTCGATGGAGCGGAAGATGCTCCAGCGCCTGTTTCACGGTCAGTCCTTTCCCACATCTGTCGACGAAACGGGCCGCCTGGTCCTCCCGGCCAAACTGCGGGAAAAAATCGACCTTTCGGGCGAGGCTTTCTTTATCGCCGCCGGTGACACGTTCCAGATCTGGAAGCCCGAAACCTACGAAAGCGAAGAGCTGGCCAAGACCGAGGATTGGCTGGACGAATTGCCTGACGATTTCGATCCGATGGCCTTTCTCGACCAGCGGCAAGAGGGCTAAGCCCATGGCTGCTGCTGCCGCTGCCATTGAAGAAGCCCCACATATCCCCGTCCTGCTGCGCCCCCTGCTGGCGGCGATCGCCCCGGTTCAGGGGGTCTGGCTGGATGGCACCTTCGGCGCGGGCGGATACACCCGGGCCCTGCTCGATGCGGGTGCAGAGCGCGTCATCGCCATAGACCGCGATCCGCTGGCCTTTGAATTGGCGGCCACTTGGGCCAGCGAATACGGCGACCGGCTCGACATGCATCAAAGCGTCTTCTCCCGGATGGATGAGATTGCGACCGATCTAGATGGCGCCGTACTCGATCTGGGTGTCAGCTCCATGCAGCTTGACCAGGCCGAGCGCGGCTTTTCCTTCATGCAGGACGGTCCGCTCGATATGCGGATGAGCCAGGAGGGGGTTTCAGCCGCCGACGTCGTGAATGAGGCGAGCGAGGCCGATCTTGCGGATATCATCTTTCTTTATGGGGAAGAGCGCGCGGCACGACGCATCGCAAAGGCCATTCTGAGGGAACGCGCCGACGCGCCGTTCGAGACGACATTGCGGCTGGCCGACGTCGTGTCGGGCTGCCTGCCACGCCAGAAGCCGGGGCAATCTCACCCTGCGACACGGACTTTTCAGGCTTTGCGCATCTTCGTGAACGATGAATATGGTGAGCTTCACCGGGGCCTGATGGCGGCCGAGCGGGCGCTGGCCCCAGGCGGCAAACTGGCCGTCGTCACCTTTCATTCGGTCGAGGATCGGATGGTCAAACGGTTCCTCACAGCCCGCTCAGGCGGGGGAGGGCGCGCGAACCGCTATGCGCCCGAAGCCGAGGAAAAGCCTGCACAATTCGTTCTGCTTAGCCGAAAGGCCATCGGCCCGGATGATCAGGAACTCGCCGAGAACCCGCGCAGCCGCTCTGCCAAATTGCGGGTGGCGCAGCGCACCGACGCGCCCGCCGGATCGATTGAACCCAAGGCGCTCGGGATGCCGCAATTCAAGGGAGCCCTGTAATGCGTACCATTTTGTTTATTCTGACCACGCTCAGCGTCATCGGTCTGGCCTTCTGGGCCTATCATGAGAACCACGCGACGCGCGAAGCCTTGAACGAAACCGAGCGGTTGCATCAGCAAATCCAGACCGCGCATACGCGTCTTGCCGTGCTGCGTGCCGAATGGGCCTATCTGAACCGCCCGGACCGGTTGCGCGAACTCGCGGATCTCAACTTTGACCGCCTCGGTCTCTTCCCGCTCCATCCCGATCAGTTCGGCCACGTGTCGCAGGTGGCCTTCCCGCCTGATCCCGATCTGTCGATCGTGAACTCGGTCGAAGTCGCCAATCTGGAGGGCGATGAATGATCCGCACGCCGCTTCGACCACTGGCCCGGATCCTGTCGGCGCGTGCTGCCGGGCAGAACCCGGACGTGATCGAAAAGGAAAACACCCGTCAGCGGCATGAAGAGATGCGGGACCGGCTGCGGCAGCGGGCCGAGGGGCGGCTTCTGGTGCTCGGTATCTTCTTTGTCTGCGCCTTCACGGTTGTCGGCGGTCGCATGGCGGTGCTGGCCACGTCCGAACCGGTCGAACCACGCGCGAG
>CAWUIQ010000178.1:0-2369 GCA_963922565.1 uncultured Rhodobacterales bacterium | reverse complement strand
TATCCCGGCAAGGTGAAAGGGTTCGAAAACGTCACCGTCGATTTGGTCGACCGCATGGTCATCTCTGATCTCCGCGATGTTGGCAGATTCGTCGCTCATCACTGTCGAGGGCACCTTGGAGACCCGGCCTGACCAGTCGAACGCTTTAGTGTCTTGTACATCGGGATCGTCCGACTGGCGCTGACGCATGTTAGTCCCTGGCACCGAACCTGCTGCGACCTTCCCGGGGTGCAGTCGCGCGCACTGACCTGTGTAAGGGCGGGGAGACCGACCCGCGCGTATCCTTTGGCAAACAGGGGCGATCTGCGTTCCTGCAACCAAGGAATGGAAATACAATGGCCGACCCCAATGTACTCAACCCGCACCCACCCGAGTTCGAGCGATTTCTCTATGCATCGGTCGGCGAGGACCGAAACGGATATATCGTGACGGTCCTCTCCACGCTCGCGCGGCTTGGCCTCGATCCATGGAAAGAAACCGCTGAACTGGTCATGCTGGGGCGCGACGGCGCGCGGGCACGATTGGGAACGCTGCTTTCCGGATTTCGGGACGTTCCTGCGCTCGCCAGCGATTACGGCAGGATCGCACGAGACCTGAGCCAGCTGCTTCCCGAAGGACCGACATCAGGTGCCCTGCAGCGCGCTGCCTCGACGGTGGCCGATGGCCGCCCGGGAACAAGCGGAGCGATCTGGGCGGTGCTCGCGATCATCTTTGTGCTATTTCAGACGTTCATGGTTGGCGGGTCGGGGTCAGGCGAATGACCGTATCAACCGCGACCGAGAGGAGACCGGCACATGCTGCGCACAAGTCTGGTACGCTTTCTCCACACGAACAGGGCATACTCTGGGACATGGAGGAGCACTTCTGGACCAGTGGCGCCGAGAACGCGCGGGCAACGACAGCGACCAACGCCGTCATGGTGTTCCCCTATCCGCCCGGCATCCTCCAGGGCGACCAGATCTGGACCCATCTTCGGGAAAGGACAGGCTGGCGCACCGTTGTCATGGCCGAACGGCGCGTCACGCGGTGTCGTGATATCGCAATTCTCACCTATCGCGTCTCGGCAGAGAAACCCGATGTGCCGATCTACAAGGCCCTCTGTGCCTCAACCTACCTCAACGATGACGACAGATGGCTGCGGATTTCCCACCAGCAAACTGCAGTGAATTGAGAAGCGCATGGGCAACCGACCTGCCGCAGGCGTCGGGGCTAACCTGCGTCAGTGCGGCGGGGCGCCGACTCCGTTTAGGTGAGACGTGCCGCCGAACATTCGGTGGTGCATTTTTCCGAGTACCCGAGAAGCGTGTGGGCGTGTCGATCTCCAAAGGACGGCATGTCGACACGCTTCTTATTCTCGGAGCGTCCAGGAAAGGACAATTCCAATGACTCCCGAACAGAACAAGACTGCCGAGAAGATGAAGTCCGTGAAGGCCGCGTGGGACAAGGCGCCCTCCGGCCCGAAGAAAGACGCGGCGCTGAAGCACTACCAGGCAGCCGAGAAGGCCCACACGGCGAAAAACGACGCCGAGACCAACAAGGAACTCGATGCGGCGAAACACGCCCTCGCTTAACCTCCGGCGTCTGATGTGATCACCGGGGCCGCCTGCCGAGCAAGAGAGGGCGGCCCTCTCATTTCAGGAGCGGCCCGGCGGTCTGATCCAGATATGCCGGATCGAACTCGGCAAGTTCCACCAGCCCGCCATAGTCGTGAAACGTCACGCGGCCGTCCCGAAAGGTCACCAAACCACTCTCGCGAAGCTGCCGTAGGACGCGGTTCACATGGACCGCGCTCAACCCCAGCGTATCGGCGAGGTGATACTGCGTGAGCGGGCAATCGAACCCTTCCTTGCTGCCTATGCCGACCAGCGCAAGCCTCGATTTCAGTTCCAGCAAGAAATGCGCCATGCGGGCGTCCGCATCACGTCGACCGATCCCGACGAGATGCTCCACGACCATCGCCTCGTCACGCGACGCCGCCCAGAGGATGGCCGTCGCAAGACGCGGCGTCCGTGCGAAGGTACCGAGAAGATCGCTCGCCAGCACTTCGGCGGCCTCGATGTCCACGATAGGTGCGAAGCTGTGATCCGACGTGCGCAACAGGACGCTGCGCAGTCCCAGAAAATCCCCCGGCACCTGGAAATCGACGATCTGCCGGGTCCCGTCGGCCTGCAGCTTGTAGGAGCAGACCCAACCCGACGACAGAATGTATGCGGCCTGGGCCGATTGGCCCTGATGCACCATATCACGTCCCGCGACGAAGGAGCGGCGACGCTGGTGCAGTCGCTCAAGCACGGCCAGTTCGACCTCCGACAGAGCGACGAAGGCCGAGAGCTTGCGGGTCAAAGGGCTGTGTTCTGCTGATGCCATGG
>CAWUIQ010000177.1:0-2462 GCA_963922565.1 uncultured Rhodobacterales bacterium | reverse complement strand
CGCGGCTGGTCGAGGCAATCAGGGAACAGCAATCTGCCGAGAATTGCATAAGCCTTGGTTTTCAGTGCCTGCCCAACCACGAAACCAGCCCGTATTTTCCCGTGATCTCATTTCTCGTCCATCTGGCTGGAATCAACCGTTCGGACGATCCCCAAACCAGGCTGGCAAAGCTGAGGCAGCTGGTCTCCAGCTGGTTTGCAGGGGCAGAACAGACCGTCGAGGTACTGGCGAGCCTTCTTTCGCTGCCGAGTGAGGTCGCCGCGCAAGATGAGGGCCACAAGACCCCCGAGCAGTCGAAGGAACAGCTTCAGGAAACACTGATCGAAACCGTTCTTACCCTGTCAGAGCGCCAGCCGGTCTTGCTGCTTTTTGAAGATATCCATTGGATTGACCCATCGACCGAAGAGGTAATCGACCTCTTGATCGACCGGCTGGACACGGCCCGGGTTCTCGTCGTCTGTACCTTTCGGCCTCAATACCGGCCGCGTTGGACGGGGCTTGCCGGGGTGACATCTCTCACGCTGCCCCGTCTCGACAACCAACACATGGGCGAGATGCTCGGCAATCTGATCGACACCAAAGACGTCTCGTTGGATGTCCAAGCGCAAATCCTGTCAAAGACGGATGGCATCCCGCTTTTCATGGAAGAAATGACGCGCCTCGTCCGGGATCGTTATGCCGGGGCCACGCAGAACGTTTCGCTGACCCTGCCGACAACGCTCAAAGAGCTGCTGCAGGCCACGATCGACAGGATCGATCCGGCCCGGGCGCTGTTGCCCATCTGTGCGGCGATCGGCAACAACATCATGCCAGCGATGGTCCATGCCACCATGGATACGGTTGACTACAATACGCAGGGCGCGATCGATCAGCTGGTCGAGGAACAGATATTGGTGCCACGCGGCAGCGGTTCGAACAGTGTCTATTCGTTCCGACATTCGCTGATCCGCGAGGCGGCGTATGAACTCATGCTGCCAAGCCGCGTGCGCCGTCTGCACAGGCGCATTGCCGAGGTGATGTCGAGCGCCTTCGCCGATCTGGCCAGCGATCAGCCCGAGGTCCTGGCCCAGCATTATTCCCTTGCGCAGATGCCGGCAAAAGCGCGGGATGCCTGGCGCAAGGCAGCGGACGTTTCCATGCGGCGCTCGGCGACAGAAGAGACCATTCAGCATCTCAAGGCGGCGCTTGGCGAGAACGACAAGATCGAGGACGAAAGCGAGCAGATCGAGCAGGAGATCCTGCTGCGAAAAAAGCTGAACCTTGCGCTCGACACGCGCGCATTCGGATCGAAAGAGGTTGTCGAGAATTTCCGGCGGCTCTACGCGCTGATCGGCGAGTCCGATGCCGAAGCAAAGGATTCCTTTCTCGCTCTGCACGTCCAGTTTGGCGCCCAGATGATGTATGCCGATCCGCAAAGCGCCTTGGTTCTTTGCGATGATCTGGACCGGATCGCGGCGCGCACCAGCGATCCGACAATGCAGACCATTGCCGCCCATGACGCCGCTATGTGTGATTTCATGCTCGGCAATCTGGAAGCGGCGCTTGCGGGCTTTGATCGCGCGGTCGCGCTGCGGCACCTTACATCCCGGAACACCGTTCTCGCGTATCACGCCGCTGATGTCGGGGTTGTCGATGTCGCGATGCGGGCCTGGGCACGCGCTTTGCTTGAGGGTGACAATGCCGACGTCCGGGCTGAACTGAAGGCTGCCACCGCCGAGGCCCGGGCAGAGCCCCACGAGTTCTCGCGCTGTTTCGGGCTCAACATTCTTGCCACAGCTTTTCAGGTCTTGGGCGACAGCGCCGCACTTCTCGATCTTGTGGAGGAAGCGTTGGTTATCAGCCAAAAGCACCGTTTCCGGTACTGGGATGCCTGGAGCGGCATACTGCGCGGCTGGGCGCGTGCGCATCGGGGTGAGCATGCCGCTGGAACGGCCGAGCTTTTGGTTGGTATCGACAACTATCTTGCGACGGGATCGACGCAGATCATCCTATACGCCCGAACCCTGCTTGCAGACACGTATCGGATGGCGGGTGCCGTCGAACGCGGTTTGCTTGCCATCGAGCAGGTGAGGGAGGATGAAAAGACGCTATCGGTCCGCTATCAATCCCCCTTTACGGACCGGATTGAGGCAGAGCTGCGCAAGCTCAAGGGGTGATCCGCAGCGCATCAGAGAACTGATCCCGACGAGGTGGCGGACTGACCAAACCTTGAAAAAGTAGTGGGGTTCTGCCATCGTTTGAGTACATTTTTCATTGGTAATTCAGTTTCGGGCATTCTGCTCAATCCCCTTTTTCTATTAACTGAATTGGAAGAAACCGATGCTTGCAAAACATTCGATCCACCGTTTTCTTGGTGGTTTTGCTCTAGCAGCTTTGACATGCGCCCCCGTCCTCGCCTTTGATATCGTTTCCGAAGACGGCACCGTGACCTTCGATGAAGCTGGAAACCCGATCTATTCGGG
>CAWUIQ010000176.1:0-2496 GCA_963922565.1 uncultured Rhodobacterales bacterium | reverse complement strand
AGGCATTCCGTTTCGCTCAGATCAGCGGTCGCCAGCATCTGACCCGCCGTGTCGCGGACATATCCGATCTCGCGGTTCGAATAGGTTTGGGCATCACCGAAGACCAAGCAGTTGAAGGTCGCATCGGACCCGTCATCGATCAACGGGAAATTGACCGCTTCAGGCAACGGGCCCGTGGGTTCGATACCGCCAAACCGGAGATCCGGGGAGCCTTCGACCTTGTGGATATAGGCAAACTGCGGAACCATATCGGTGCTGACCGGCGTGGTATGGCCAGCAGGTTTGGTGATCATGAGGTTCATATCGTCATAGGCCGGCAACTCGTAGGTGCCGTCGTCGTTTGTCAGAACAACCTCGCGCCCATTGGAAACCTGAACACCGCCGATCCCCTCTTCACCAGCATCCAGCCGAGAGTTGCGGTTGGCATCCAGAAAGACGGTGCCGCGGGCGATATCGGCACCATCACCCGAGCCGCGGATGACCTCTACACTGCCAATGTAAGTCGGATCCTTCGCCATGGCCGTTGCAGCCAGAAACGAAAGGGCGGTTGTCAGGAACAACTTTTTCATTGCGAGACCTCATTGTGCTTGAGGTTCCAGATATGCGCCGAGTCGGTGTCGTCAGCTAAACCTTAGCGTGAACTTTTCGCGACAGGCGGATGTCAGCCTGACGCCTATCCTATTCCGCAGTCCGGGTGTCATCGTCGCGCCATGCCCGTTCAACCCATTTGGTGGGTAGTATGTAACGCCTTGCCGCCTGAAATTTTTTCTCGGCATTCAGCGCCCGTCGAATGTGTTGCAGAGGCGGGAGGTGGGGCAGTTCATCGGAAAACTGACCCAATGCCGCATCTTTGGGGTTGGGCATCCCGGCAAAAATGACGACCCGGGCATCAGCTGGCAACCTGGGTTGCATGAAATAGTTCAGGGGGAACGTCGGTAAGCACTCGATCCTGAAATGCCGGACCCATTTGCGGGGCCACAGTTTCACGCCATTCGGCGCCTTCTTGGTCACAAAAACCTGTTCCCACTTGTAGGTGTCGGCGACAGCCTGGGGATCGGCGGCGAACTCTTCCTGCAAGTCAGCAAGCGCACCAACAGGCATTCGGTAGATCGAGGTCTGGCCGATCCGGTGGAAGGGCTTTGCGGCGTTTCGGGCCAGAATCACATCCTCAGGTTCGCCAAACTCGAAAAACGGATCGAGGGAGCCGGTGATCACGACGTCGAGGTCCAGAAACAGGACTGGTCCGTCCAGATCAGGCAGCGTCCGCGCCCAGAGACGTGACTTTGGCCACTTACCCCGCGTGTTCTTGGGCATATGCCCCAGCATCGGGGGCAGGTCATGGCATATCACCTCAGGCCGCACACCCTCGGCATTGTCCGTGAAACAAACGAACTTGAACGGGGGCGTGATGTTACGGGCCACCATCGCATAAAGACGGTTGATGTAAGGCGCGCCAAAAGCCGTACCCCAGTTGATGCACATGATTTGCCGATCCATGGCGCACCGCTATCACGGCCTTCACGGACCAGCAATCAGACCGCGAATACGGGCGTTCGGTTTTCCGTTGGGCAACAGACTGCAAGCCGCGGTTGCCTATCCGAACCAAAGGTCGACTGCCAAAGAAATGCACAAATGGCGAGCGACGCGTCGATCCATCGGCTTGGTTTCGCATTTCCTGAAGAAAAGTACGTGGTGGCCTTGCAAGATCGGAATTGAACCTCAAGTCCGAGCCGTTGCCTTTTTTACTTCAGGAGAATGTTTTGATCACAATACGACGCTGTACGGTGTTTTTGACGCTATGCGCCGCTCCAGCTTGGGCAGTTGAGCCGGTGCTCGACTACGAGGTCGGATACGCAGCGCGCGAGACGCTATCAACTACCGACAATGACATCTTCGGTGCCGAGATTGGGTTCAATTGGTGGCAGGGCAGCCAAGGCACGAGGGCCGAACTCAGCGTCGGGTCGCTGGTGGAAGGTGAATTCGACAGCGGTTCACTGGTGCTTGGGATTGAGGTTGTTCGTTTCCGGGACCGAGGCCCGGGGCGCCTGGGCTGGGGCGGCCGGATCGACTATGCGGAAGATGCCACGACGACGGGCGAAATCGGTGTTGCGACCCAAGGGTTCTATGACCGATTTTCCCTGCGGGCCACGGCCGGATTGCAAGGATCGCTTGACGATGTGGAATTCAGCGACGATGGCGACGTCTTTGGTGTAGCCGAAGCGACCTGGTACCCGTCAGACGCGCTTGCGCTACGGATCGCGCTCCAGGCGGACGGTTCAGGTGAACTCGCAGGTTTCGGTTTTGAGTGGCAGATCGCACGGTCTGACTTTAGCATCATCGCGCAAAGCGCCTTTGGGATCGGTGAGTACCGCCGCTCGGACAGCTACGACGATCTAACGGTGGCGATACGATACACTCCGGGCGCTGGTAGCCCCAAGCGTCGCGATCGAACAACGGGTGACCAGTTGCTGAAACGGTTGGTCGACGTGCAGTAGT
>CAWUIQ010000175.1:0-2501 GCA_963922565.1 uncultured Rhodobacterales bacterium | reverse complement strand
GTCGGGCGCGGGCACATCGATCCGCAGGCGCGGCGTGCGCTCCGGCGCGTCGGGATCCGCGCCAGAAATGGCCGTCGGCCCGAGCAGATGATCGGCCAAGGCCCCCGCCGCAATCGTTGCTTCATCGGTCTCGATCAGCAGCGCGCCAGCGCTCAAGGCCAGCTCGCGGTCGAGATAGCGGGCCAGCGCATGCCGATCGGTCCAGTTGGCCGGGATGTCATGCGCTGACAGACGGAACAGCGCCAGACCCAGCTCGGCCGTTGCTGTGGACATCGCCGCGCGAGATCCAGCGATATCCGGGCCGGCCAGCAGCAGCACGGGCAGCGCCTCTGCGGTGGTCCATGCTGCAGCAATTGCGCGGGTTAGCGCGTCCTCGGCCATCGGGGCGGGCGGCACGGGGTGCAGCACCCCGTCCAGATGGGCATCGACATAGGTCAGCCCCATGAGGAAATGCAGCACCCGTTCGTCGCAGGCCAATCCCCGGCGAAGCATTGGCCCGGTTCCCTCTAGCGCGATCAGAAGGTGATGACGGAGCGGTGCGGCAGGGCAAAGGGCAGTCCAGGCCTCCGGGCCAAAGAGTGTGAGCGCAAGAGAAACGTCAGCCCGCGCGCCTCCCGTTGCGTCGCTCACCGCCTTGGCCAGCCCTGCATGCAGGTCGGGCCCGGCAGCGAGGCATAGCAGATCGGTTTCCAGTGGGGTCAGATGAAAGAGTGCGGCGGCAGCCTCCAGTGCGGAGCCGAAAAGCGTGTCGCGCGCCAGCGGCTCAGGCGTGGCGTGCGCCGCCTCAATGCGCTCGGCCAGAGCATTGCAATGCAGGGCCAGTGCGGCCCGCATGGTGTCGATGGCGGTGCCCTCGGCGGCATCTGGAATCGGCGTTTGCAACATCATGGGATTGTCACCGTTTCCAGCACCGGAGGGTCTGCCATCTGGTCGATTACCGGGCTATCGATGCCATCAATTCGCAGGCGTACGGGGACGGCCTGGCCGGACGCGAACCCGGCAAATTCCGCCTCGGCCGAACTGGCTGGGGCGGCGGGTGTGTCGAGCAGCGCCATGTCCTGGCCCAGCAGGATCGCGACGGTCTGGCCGGGCAGGATGAGCGGCGCGCAGGTCATAGTGATGGTGGTACCGCCTGCCGTGGCAGCTGCCGCGGCGGTGGTGCCGGGCGCCAGTGCAATGGGTAGGGCATTTGTGCGCACATCGCGCCCGTCCGCCCCAGCGATCAGCAGCGCAACCGAATAGGGCCCGATCCGCCACGCGCCGGGATCATTCCCGGTGTCTTCCAGCGGGGCGCCTGGTGCCAGTGGTGGACCTGCGGGCAGCTGCACGACGATCCGGTGCGGCTGTACCGGGTCAAGCGGCGCAAGCTCGAGCACTTCTCCTGTGTCGGGGCGGGTAAATTGCGCCGTCGCGGGGCCAATGTCCAGTGCAGTGCCCAGTAAGGCGATCCGCCCGCCCAGCCGCATTACCTGTTGGCCATCCAGCGGCTCGATGGCTAACAGCGTGGGCACCCCGCTCAGGACATCGGGTTGCACCGTCACACCGGGATCGCGCAGCGTGTCCGGGTCTCGTAGCCCGCCCCGGCTAAGCACAGGCAATGCGGGGCGCGTCGGCACCTCGCGTTCGATCAATACCAGCGACACGTCATAAGCGACGGTGGTGCGGTAGCTGGCCTGCATCGCGGTCCAGATGCGCGACATGTCGTCCATCGACAGCGTCCGCGGCGTGACCTTGACCAGTTCGATCTGATCAGCCAGCCGCACCGCATCCTCGAACCAGGCGGGCGGCGGGCTCACATCCCCCGCAATTGCCGCCGAGAGCGCATTGCGCACGGCGCCACGCGGAATGATCGCGGTTTCATGAAAGAGCTGCATCGCATAGCCCAGCAATGTCTCGGCATTCAATTGGTCGCCCGACACCGCCGTCAGTAGGAAGTGTAGATCCAGCGCCAGACGTGGTCGCCGGGTCAGCCGCCCTTCGCCGTCGCGTGTCGGCAGATCGGTGTTGCGCAGAGCCGCGTTTGGCGTAACCCGGTGCAGAAAGAGGTTGAGTTGGTTGCCTTGCGCCTCGCTGTTGTCGACCACAACCCGGTCGGGTGGCAGGGCGGTGACGGTGAAATCACCCCCGAGAGCCTGGGTGGCGTCCCCGTCGATCAGCGCATCGTGCAACAGGCTCTTGAGCAGCTGCGTCACGGCAGAAATGGCGAGAACATTGCTCATCCGCTGCCCCCTTTGCCGCGCAGATAGTCGCGCAGGTTGGATGCGCTTCTTGGGCGGTGTGGTCGGTCATTGACCGGGCGGGGTGTGGTCGTTTTTGGCGTGTCAGCTGCAACATGCAGTCGTCCGATATGCACCGTGATCTCGGGCGGTTCAGGCGGTGTGGCCGGCACAGGCGTCCGACGGGCAGGGGCAGGTGTGGTGGCCGCTGCCGACGGGGCCAGATGGGGTGGCAGCTCGGCTGATTGCGGCGAAGGGGGTTGCAGGCGTTCCGGCAGCGGGCCG
>CAWUIQ010000174.1:0-2529 GCA_963922565.1 uncultured Rhodobacterales bacterium | reverse complement strand
ACCTGCGCCCGCACCTTGGCCGAAAAGGCCTTTCCGTCAATCAACTCCGCTGACATGCCGTCCCTCATCGTCTTACAAAATTCACCTGATGGGTCCACGTGACCCCGTCCGAAATGACCAAACGGTCAAACTCCAAGATCTGTAACAGATCAAAAAACGTGACCAGGAACTGAAGATCCTGACCGACAAAGGGTGCGCTGTCGCGCATGTTCGAGGTCAGCTGGGCCAGCACGGCCCGCGCGCGGAACAGGGTCGAAAAGACCTGATCGTCAAGCGCGACAAGGATCAGGGTCTTGGCCTCCCCGCCTTTCGCGAAAAAGACAAAGCGGGGATTGTCGTCTGCTGCCAGCTGCGCGTTTGTCAGGCTGGTGACGAAATCGACGCGAACGCGCTTGTTGGCCCCCGTTGCCGGGCGGATGACGCGGTCGAAGACTTCGGATGAGGTGAAATCGGGATAGTAATAGCCGACATAGCGATCATCGGCCCACGCGACACCCGCGATCAACAAACCAGCGACAAACGCAAGAACCCTGATCATGTCCCGCCCTTTCTCTTCTGGTTTCAACATCCCCGCCAGCGGCAGGAGCGGCACGCAGGTGCCGTGACCGGGCCGGCAAGGGTTCGATGCCCGCGCCGGCCCGCACCGATCAGAACAGCCCTTCGACCTCGCCGGCCTCGTTCAATCCAATGGTCTCCGCTGCCGGCACGCGGGGCAAGCCCGGCATTGTCATGATCTCACCGCAGATCACCACGACAAAGCCCGCACCGGCGCTCAGACGCACTTCCCGCACGGGAACCGAATGGCCAACGGGTGCGCCACGACGCGTCGGGTCCGTGGTAAAGGAATACTGCGTCTTGGCCATACAGACCGGCAGGTTGCCGTATCCCTGCTCTTCCCACTGATGCAGCTGCGTGCGGATCTTCTGATCGGCAAGCACCTCATCGGCACGATAGATCCGCTTGGCGATCGTCTCGATTTTTTCAAAAAGCCCCATCTCGTCGGGATAGATCGGCGCGAAATTGGCCTGATCCGCATCGGCGATCTCGGCCACGCGGGTCGCCAATTCCGCCGAACCTTCGCTGCCCAGTTCCCAGTGACGCGACAGGATTGCCTCGGCCCCCTGCTCGGCCACGTAATCCTTGACGGCCTGCACCTCGGCATCCGTGTCAGTTACGAAATGGTTGATGGCCACGACGACCGGCACGCCAAAGCTTTTGACGTTCTCGATGTGACGCCCAAGGTTGGCACAACCCTTCTGGACGGCATCGACGTTCTCGGCGCCCAGATCGGCCTTGGCGACACCACCGTTCATCTTCATGGCGCGCACCGTGGCAACCACCACGACGACCGAGGGATGCAGACCGGCCTTGCGGCATTTGATGTTCATGAACTTCTCGGCACCAAGATCGGCCCCAAAGCCCGCCTCGGTCACAACATAGTCGGCCAGCTTCAGCGCCGTCGTCGTCGCAATGACCGAGTTACAGCCATGCGCGATATTGGCAAACGGGCCGCCATGCACAAAGGCCGGGTTGTTTTCGAGGGTCTGAACGAGGTTTGGCTGCATCGCGTCCTTCAGCAGCACCGTCATCGCCCCATCCGCCTTGATATCCCGGGCATAGATCGGGGTCCGGTCGCGCCGATAGGCCACGATCATGTCGCCAAGGCGCTTCTGCAGGTCCGCCAGATCGCGGGACAGGCACAGGATCGCCATGACCTCCGAGGCCACGGTGATGTCAAAGCCGCTTTCGGCCGGAAACCCGTTCGCCACGCCACCCAATGATGTCGTGATCTGACGCAGCGCGCGATCGTTCATGTCGAGCACGCGGCGCCAGACGATCCGGCGCGTATCAATCTCGAGTGAATTGCCCCAATAGATGTGGTTGTCGATCATCGCGCTCAGCAGGTTGTGGGCCGATGTGATGGCATGGAAATCGCCTGTGAAGTGCAGGTTCATCTCTTCCATGGGGACAACCTGGGCCATCCCACCACCTGCGGCACCGCCCTTCATCCCGAAATTGGGGCCAAGCGAGGCTTCGCGGATGCAGACACAAGCCTTTTTCCCGATCCGGTTCAGCCCGTCGCCAAGGCCCACCGTCGTTGTTGTCTTGCCCTCACCTGCCGGGGTCGGATTGATCGCCGTGACAAGGATCAGCTTGCCGTCCTGCCGGTCCTGCACCGAATTGATGAAATCCTGGCTGACCTTGGCCTTGTCATGACCATACGGCAGCAGATCTTTTGCACCGATGCTCAGCTTCGCCCCGATCTCCTGAATGGGCAGCTTGTTCGCCTCGCGGGCGATTTCGATGTCAGTCTTGTAGGCCATGGCGCTCCTCATCCACAGTCAGGGCGTTCGTTTTGTCATCTGCATACAGGCGCATGCCAATCGCCAATGCGTGCAATTCCGACATTTCCCATGCGCGGAACGGCGCGCAGCAGGGCGCGGGTTTCGTTTTGGAAACGATGGCGATCGATAAGTGGCGCGTTTATTCCGCCGCGTCGCGCGCTATCAGACCCCGCGCCTCGGCCAG
>CAWUIQ010000173.1:0-2793 GCA_963922565.1 uncultured Rhodobacterales bacterium | reverse complement strand
AACGAGATCGCGCAGATCGCGTCGGCTGAGATTGCGCTGCTCGGTCGCGATCAGCTTGCCGGTGCCGTCGCTGCTGGCATCTCCATCGCCGCTATCGGGCGCCGTCGCTGACCCGCTGGCCGCGCTGTCCTGTCCCTGACCATCGCGCGTGGAATGAACATCGCCGTTCAGCGTGGATTGCGCCTTGGGGATGACCTTTTGTTTCACCCGCCCGGCATCCATCCAGTAGCTGTCGAACAGATCATCGAACCGCTCGGCCTCATCCTTGCAGCCGGTGCAAACGGCGCGCAAGGCGCGGCGACACTCTTCGGAATTTGCGGCGTTTACATGGGTGAGCGCGGTCAGGCCCAAATCCGCTTCGGCCACGCCCAGGCGCAAGCCGTTTTCGCGCAGATGCGCGATGAAGCCTGTCATCCGTGCAGCTGGCCCGGGGTCGCGGGCGGCAAAGCGGGTCACGCGGCTCATGCGGCTTTGCCGGCGATGCGGGCCGCGACTTCGATGGTGATCTGCGCCTGATCGCTTTGCGTCTTGAGCAGTGTTGTCAGCGTGGATTGCAGAACAGCAGGGCTTTCCGTCAGATCCGCGATCCCGAGGCCCATCAGAGCGGCGGCGAAGTCCAGCATCTCGGCAACGCCGGGCTTCTTTTCCAATTCCTCCTCGCGGAGTTTCTGAACGAAGCCGATGACCTGCTCGGCCAGCTTCGCCTCGACCTCTGGGCAGCGGGATTTCAGGATGGCCAGTTCAGTCGCCCGGTCGGGGTATTCGACATACGAATAAAGGCACCGACGGCGCAGCGCGTCGGACAGATCGCGGGTGCCGTTGGATGTCAGGATGACAAGGGGCGTGCTGGTCGCCGTGATGGTGCCAAGCTCGGGGACCGAGACCTGATAGTCCGACAGGACCTCCAGCAAATACGCCTCGAATTCCTCGTCCGCCCGGTCGATTTCGTCGATCAGCAGCACCGGCGGGGTGTCCTGCGTGATGGCCGCAAGCAACGGCCGTTCAAGCAGAAAGTCGCGTGAAAAGATGCGGTCCTCGACCGATTTCCCGGTCTCACCATCTTCGGCAGCAGCGCGAATTGTCAGAAGTTGCCGCTGATAGTTCCATTCATAGATGGCTTGCGCGGCATCCAAGCCCTCGTAGCACTGCAGCCGGATCAGGCGGGTGTCACGCACCAACGCCAGTGCGCGCGCAACTTCGGTCTTGCCCACGCCAGCAGCACCTTCCAGCAGCAATGGCCGGCTGAGCGACAAGGCCAATTGCAACGCGACAGCGAGGTCGTCTGATGCAACATATCCCTCAGCCCCGAGAGCGTTTTTGAGATCGGTCCAGGTCATATGCGTCTCCGTAGGGCGGAGTTAACTCCGCCCTACCCTTGCCCCTAGCCGTGCAGGCCCAGTTCATTGGCGGTCTTCCAGATCCGCCAGTGATCATGGGGCATGTTGGTGTGCGTGTTGCCAAAGGCGCGGAACGCATCCTGCACCGCGTTCGAGAAACACGGCACCCCGCCCACATGGGGGCTTTCACCGACACCCTTGGCCCCGATCGGATGATGCGGGGACGGCGTGACGGTGTGATCGGTCTCGTAGTTCGGGACCTCCCACGCGGTCGGCAGGAAAAAGTCCATCAGCGTGCCGGTCTTGACGTTGCCCATGTCGTCATAGGCAATCTCCTGACCCAGAGCGACGGCCAGCGCCTCGGTCAGACCGCCATGAACCTGCCCCTCGATGACCATCGGATTGATCCGGGTGCCGCAATCATCCAGCGCATAGAAGCGGCGGATGTCGGGCACGCCGGTATCGACGTCGATGTCCATCACGCAGACATACGCCCCAAACGGATAGGTCATGTTGGGCGGGTCATAGTAACTGACCGCTTCAAGCCCCGGCTCGATCCCCGGAATAGCCTGGTTATAGGCCGCAAAGGCGATTTCCTTCATGGTCTTGAACCGCTCGGGCGCGCCTTTGACCACAAAGCGATCCACGTCGAATTCCACATCGTCATCGTGCACTTCCAGCAGGTAGGCCGCGATCATCTGCGCCTTGGCGCGGATTTTCCGGCCTGCCATCGCCGTCGCAGCCCCTGCAACCGGGGTCGACCGTGACCCATAGGTGCCAAGGCCGTAAGGGGCGGTATCCGTGTCGCCTTCCTCGATGGTGATGCTGTCGGCAGGCAGGCCGATCTCAGAGGCCAGAATCTGGGCAAAAGTGGTGGCATGGCCCTGACCCTGAGAAATAGTTCCCAACCGGGCAATTGCGCTGCCGGTGGGGTGAATGCGGATCTCGCAGCTGTCGAACATACCCAGCCCGAGGATGTCGCAGTTCTTGACGGGCCCCGCACCCACGATTTCGGTAAAGAAAGACAGGCCGATGCCCATCAGCTTGCGGGTCTTACCAGCCTTGAAGTCCTCCACCCGCTGCGCCTGTTCGGCCCGCAGCCCCTCGTAGTCCACGGCCAGCAGCGCCTTGTCCCAAGCGGTGTGATAGTCGCCCGAGTCGTATTCCCAGCCAAGCGCAGCCTTGTAGGGGAACTGCTCTTTCTTGATGAAGTTAATCCGGCGCAGCTCTGCCGCGTCCATGTTCAACTTGATCGCCAGAACCTCGATCATCCGTTCGATGAAGTACACCGCTTCGGTCACGCGGAACGAACAGCGATAGCTGACACCGCCCGGGGCCTTGTTGGTGTAAACGCCATCGACCTCAAGGAAGGCCGTCGGGATGTCGTAGGACCCGGTGCAGATGTTCATGAAACCCGCCGGGAACTTGGTCGGGTCGGCGCAGGCGTCGAACCCAC
>CAWUIQ010000172.1:0-2874 GCA_963922565.1 uncultured Rhodobacterales bacterium | reverse complement strand
GCATCATCGGGATCAAGGTCTGGATCTTCAAAGGCGAGATCATGGAGCACGATCCTTCGGCTCGTGATCGCAAGGCTCAGGAACTCCAGGACGGCCCTGCGCCGCGGGGTGCCGGTGGCGGCGGTCGCCGTGACCGCGACCGGTAAGGAGACGAAAGATGCTTCAACCTAAGCGTACAAAATTCCGTAAGCAGTTTAAGGGCTCAATCAAAGGCAAGGCGAAGGGCGGGTCTGACCTGAACTTCGGCACCTATGGTCTTAAGGCCCTGGAACCCGAGCGCGTTACAGCCCGCCAGATCGAGGCGGCCCGGCGTGCGATGACCCGTCACATGAAACGGCAAGGCCGTGTCTGGATCCGCATCTTCCCGGATGTGCCCGTCACAGCAAAGCCGATCGAAGTGCGGATGGGTAAGGGTAAAGGTTCTGTGGACCGCTGGGCGTGCAAGGTCAAACCTGGCCGCGTCATGTTCGAAATCGATGGTGTCGGCGACGACATCGCCCGGGAGGCCCTGCGCCTTGCCGCGATGAAACTGCCGATCAAGACACGGGTCGTCGTTCGCGAAGACTGGTAAAGCCAGCTAGATGGAAGAATTTTGGAGAGGCGGGGTTAGACCCCGCCTTTCTTGTTTCCGCCATCGGCTGATCCCCGCCAAATCGGCGCGTCGTTCACGCTATGGTTGATAGCGCGTGCTGTTTTCGCGACCGTCTTTCCAATGGCTCTTGATTGGGAATCGACATGGCATCCAAAGCTATTCTCGTCACGACACTCCTCGGTCTCGGTCTGCTGCAAGCTTGCGGACCAGCGGCAACCCCCCAACAACAAGCGCAACGCGAGCACGAGATCGCCTGTATATCGGGAACGCTTGCTGGTGCTTTGATCGGCGGCGCAATCGGTAGCGAATTCGGCAGCGGCCGCGGTCAGGACATTCTCACGGCGGCAGGGGCCGGCGCTGGCGCATCGGCTGGCCGCTCATATTCATGCGGATGAGGTTATGCCAATGACACTACGGATCGCGATACTCACTTTGCTTATTGCTGCGCCTGGTCTTGTTTCAGGGCAATCGGCCAATTTGAGCGACGGGCATCTTTCGGCGCTCGACGCGAATGCTGATGGGGGCGTTTCGCGCGACGAATTCTTCCAATTCGCCGATTTCGCCTTCAAGCAGATGGATGCGGACCAGAGCCGCAGCCTGAGCCCTAATGAAATAGACCCACACCTGATCGCAGAGTCGTTCAACGAACTGGATGGTGATGGCGACGGCACGGTAACGCCGCAGGAATTCGCGCTGAAGATGGACGAAGACTTTGCCGCCGCGGATCAGGACGGCGACGGGCTGCTAAACTGATACTGTGCTGCAAGCAGTCGCGAGGATGAAGCTGGCGAACAGGTGCTGGATGCACCTTGATCGAATGTGGCCGCCGCCCTGAAAAGGTTGCCTTTTGAGAGTTGGGTCGTCGGTTGCGAGGGTCTTCAGTTCATCCGGCCAAGTTGATCCAACTGACTGGTTTCCTCGCCACCTCATTGAGCAGGAAGTGGGTCGTTTGGGCAAAGGGCCCGACCCTACATCTCCATCAGGAACTCAAGATGGAGATGGTATCGTGCTGCATGGAAAAACAATCATAGTGACCGGGGCCAGCAGCGGCATTGGCGCTGCGGCAGCCGGGATGTTCGCTGCGAACGGGGCGAATGTGGTGCTGGGTGCAAGGCGCGAGAAGCGCCTCGCAGAGCTCTCAGCCGAAATCAATCGATCAGGTGGTGCCGCTTCATTTCTCGCTGGTGACGTTGGCGATGAGGCCTACGCCGCCGCGCTCGTCGAGCAGGCGATTGATGATTTCGGCGGTCTCGATGCGGCCTTCAACAATGCGGGTGCCGTCGGTGACACGGGACCAGTCGAGGAGATGACAGCGACGAACTGGTCGAACGTCATTGAGACTAATCTGACCAGCGGGTTCTTTGCTGCAAAGCATCAGATCCCTGCGATCAGGGCAGTCGGGGGCGGATCAATCGTGTTCACCGCTTCCTTCGTGGGCCGTACCATAGGTCTGCCGGGCATGGCCGCCTATGCTGCTGCAAAGGCGGGGATCATAGGTATGACGCAGGTGCTTGCCGTTGAGCATGGGGCCGACAAGATCCGCATAAACGCGCTGCTGCCCGGCGGCACGAGGACGGAGATGGCTGGCGACGATCCGAAAACGCACGATTGGGTCAGCGGTCTTCATGCACTCAAGCGCATGGCGGAACCCGAAGAGATTGCGCATGCGGCGATGTTTCTGATCTCGGATCAGTCGTCGTTTGTCACTGGCAGCGAAATGATTGTCGACGGCGGTAACTCGATCAACAAGACCTGAAATCAGGACGCGCTGCATGGATGAAGCCGCCAGAAGGAATTTCCGCCTGTGGCTTCATCCCCAACGATAGTTGAAAGAGACCGAGATCCGCTCGTCTTCGCTCATGTTCATCGGCACCTCGTGCCGCAGCCAGCTTTCCCAAAGCAGCACGTCGCCGACCTCTGGATTGATGTAGACGAACTGCTGCAGGTCTTCGGGCGCGTCCTTGATCCGGGGTGGGGCCGCCATCATCATGGCCAGCCTTGGATCCTCCAGCTTCAGCGCTGACGTCCCGTCGGGCATCTTCACATATGTCGTGCCCGAGATCACGGAGTGCGGGTGGATATGCGCCGTGTGGATCCCGCCCTCGGGCAGGATGTTGATCCAGATATCTTCGAGAACCAAAGCCTTGTCGCCAAGGTCAAAGGCCAGTTCCTTTGCAAAAGCCGTCACGTGGGCATCAAGCGATTTGACGATCTCGGCAAAGATCGGAAAGCGCCATGGCAGATCGGACAGGGATGCATAGGACGTGTAGCCGGGATAGCCG
>CAWUIQ010000171.1:0-2951 GCA_963922565.1 uncultured Rhodobacterales bacterium | reverse complement strand
ACCTCTTCGTAGGTGCCCATCTCCTTGGCAAACTGGAACGGCATCGGCCACTCGAGGAAGTAAGCGACGGTGATTTCGCCGCCGTGGCCGCCTGCAAACGCCGTTTGCGCGCCCGTCAGCATGGCGACGCCTGCAACCGCGCCCATGAGCTTTGATTTGAGTGTCATCTGGTATTCTCCCCTGTTGAACCGTGCGCTGCGCACAGCCTGTGGTTTTGCGGGCGGTCATCCGCCTCTTTGAGCCGCTAGGATGTGACGGCGATGTGACGATCCGAACCGATAATCCACGCCGGATCAACGATTTTTCTCGGGCCTTACCCTGCGAATCCCATTCCAAACCGCAGTTTTGGCTTTCCGAAATCGGGATTTCGCTGTGTTTCCGGGCGATTGGAGACATTCACCGTAAAATTCTGGCCCTAAAGACCCCATGTTTTTGGCCCTACAGGCGCAAAAGGATTCGGTTTCAGCTAAGATGCCCACCAAACAACATGGATCAGGAGGCCCTCATGGACGGCACGTTCAATGAAAATGACATTTCCCGCGTGGTCGAAGCGGATCGTGCGCATGTCTGGCATCACCTGATCCAACACCAGCCGTTCTTTACCGGTGCCGATCCTCGCATCATCGTCGAAGGCAAGGGGATGCGGGTCTGGGACCAGAAAGGCAAAGAGCATCTCGACGCGGTCTCAGGCGGTGTTTGGACCGTGAACGTCGGTTACGGGCGCGAGAGCATCGCGAATGCCGTCCGGGATCAGTTGATCAAGATGAACTACTTTGCCGGTTCGGGCGGCTCGATCCCGGGTGCCCTTTTTGCCGAGAGGCTGGTCAGCAAGATGCCGGGTTTGAGCCGGGTTTATTTTCTGAACACAGGGTCAGAGGCCAACGAGAAGGCCTTTAAGATGGTCCGCCAGATCGCGCACAAGCGCTACGGCGGCAAAAAGACCAAGATCCTCTATCGCGACCGCGACTACCATGGCACGACGATTACGTGCCTGTCGGCCGGTGGACAGGACGAGCGCAACGTCCAGTACGGCCCCTTCACGCCAGACTTTGTGCGGGTGCCCCATTGCCTCGAGTACCGCCGTCACGAACAGGACGGCGCGCCGGTTGAAAACTACGGCGAGTGGGCCGCCGATCAGATCGAAGCCGTGATCCTGCGTGAAGGCCCCGATACAGTTGGCGCGCTCTGCCTCGAGCCCGTCACCGCTGGCGGCGGCGTGATTACCCCGCCTGAGGGCTACTGGCAGCGCGTTCAGGAGATCTGCAAAAAGTATGACGTCCTGCTCCATATCGACGAGGTGGTATGCGGCGTGGGCCGTACCGGCACCTGGTTTGGCTATCAGCAATACGGCGTGCAGCCCGACATGGTGACGATGGCCAAGGGCGTCGCATCGGGTTACGCCGCCATCGCATGCCTTGTGACAACCGAGGAAGTCTTTGACATGTTCAAGGACGATGCGACCGATCCGCTGAACTATTTCCGCGATATCTCGACCTTCGGGGGCTGTACCGCCGGACCAACGGCAGCACTGGAAAACATGCGGATCATCGAAGACGAGGGGCTGCTCGACAACACCATCGCCATGGGCGAGCGGATGATGGACAACCTCCACGCCCTGACGGACAAGCACGCTGTCATCGGAGAGGTGCGCGGCAAGGGTCTCTTCTGCGGCGCCGAATTGGTGGCCGACCGTGAAACGCGGCAACCGATGGACGAAAAACAGGTTCAGGCCGTTGTCGCCGACTGCATGGCACAGGGTGTCATTATCGGAGCCACGAACCGGTCTCTGCCCGGCAAGAACAACACGCTGTGTTTCTCACCCGCGCTGATATCCACCGGCGACGACATCGACGCGATCACAGATGCGGTGGATGGAGCGCTGAGCAGGGTGTTCGGCTGATCAAGAGCGCCTAAGGGAGCGGCGTCGCCAGAAGGTCGTATCTTCGCTTGGCGGCGCGACCTCCTGTTATCATTTGGATGTCTGGCTGACAGCGTCTGGCGCAATCCTCAGCGCTTTCGCCCCACCTGTCGACAAATCAGGATTACCGGCAGCAGCCCCATCGCAACAATGACCAGGCTGGGAACAGCCGCCCCTCCCAGCCGCTCATCAGAGGCGAGGCGGTAGGCCTGAACCGCGAGCGTGTCGTAGTTGAACGGGCGCATGATCAGCGTGGCCGGAAGCTCCTTCATCACGTCCACAAACACGATCAACAAAGCGGTCAGCAGGCTCGGCGTCAAAAGCGGCAGGTGGATGCGCCGCAAGGTGGCCAGCGGCCCCTGCCCCAGTGACCGGCTGGCAGCATCCATGTTGGCATGAACCAAAGCCTGTCCGCCCTCGTAAGCGCCAAGTGCTGCAGCAAGGAAGCGCACCATGTAGGCGACGACAAGCAGCCAAATCGATCCGGTGACCAGCAGCCCTGTCGAGATGTCGAACGTCTCCCGCATCCAGGCATCGAGCGCGTTGTCGAAGGCGGCAAAGGGGGCGATCAGTCCAACCGCTATGACCCCGCCCGGGACCGCATAGCCAAGCCGCGCCAGATATCCCGCACCGTGCGAGAGATGGCCGGGCGACAGGCGCTGGTAAAAGCCGACTGCAATCGCCGCAGCGACCGTCAGAACCGCCGCCGCACCCGCCAGCGTGACCGAGTTCTGAATGAAACGCAGATACCGGGGGCTTAACAGATCCTGCTCTGACCCGACGGCCATGGTCGAAAGAATGACGATGGGCAGCAGGGCCCCCAAAAGCACGGGGATGGCGCAAAGCACGAAGGCACAACCGGCGAGCCATCCGTCCAGTGGCAATGGAGCCTGCCGTTTTTGTCCGCGGGCGGGATCGTGGTATTTCGCCTCGCCGCGCTGTGCCCGCTCCAGAACCGCAAGAACCAGGGCGAAGGCCAAGAGGCACAGCGCCAACTGCGCGGCCCCCGCCCGATCAGCCAGGGTGAACCAAC
>CAWUIQ010000170.1:0-2978 GCA_963922565.1 uncultured Rhodobacterales bacterium | reverse complement strand
GCCTGATGAAGGCGGTCGACAAATTCGAATACCGCCGCGGCTACAAGTTCTCGACCTATGCGACGTGGTGGATCCGGCAGGCGATCACCCGCTCGATCGCTGACCAGGCCCGCACTATCCGGATCCCGGTCCACATGATCGAGACGATCAACAAGCTGGTCCGGACGGGCCGCCAGATGCTGCACGAGATCGGCCGCGAGCCGACGCCGGAAGAACTGGCCGAAAAGCTGCAGATGCCGCTGGAAAAGGTCCGCAAGGTGATGAAAATCGCCAAGGAGCCGATCAGCCTCGAAACCCCAATCGGGGACGAGGAAGACAGCCAGCTTGGCGATTTCATCGAAGACAAGAACGCCGTCCTGCCGCTCGACTCGGCCATTCAGGAGAACCTGAAAGAGACGACGACCCGCGTTCTGGCCTCGCTGACCCCGCGCGAAGAGCGGGTCTTGCGGATGCGCTTTGGTATCGGGATGAACACCGACCACACGCTTGAAGAGGTCGGCCAGCAGTTCAGCGTGACCCGCGAACGGATCCGTCAGATCGAGGCAAAGGCGCTGCGCAAGCTGAAACACCCCAGCCGCAGTCGCAAGCTGCGCAGTTTCCTCGACCAGTAACGACGAAGCGCCCCTCGCGGGCGCTTCTTTCGTTTTGCGGCATTCATTCGCCGTCGTGCGAGGCGCGGCTTCCGGTCGCGGTGACGGGTGGGGTCAGCAGACCCATCTGTCCGATATGAGACCCATAGAGAACCTCAAACCGGAAACGCAGGCCCGCTTACGGGGCCGCAACCTGATCGTGTTCGATGGGGAATGCGTGCTGTGTTCGGGCTTTTTCCGGTTCATTTACACCCACGATACCGCCAACCGGTTCAGCTTTACGACGGCGCAGTCGGATCTGGGACAACAGCTTTATCGGGATCTTGGCCTGCCGACCGACGATTTCGAAACCAATCTGGTGATTGTCGACGGCGTGATCCACGAACGGATGCAGGCCTTTGCCGCCGCCATGGGCGCCCTGCCGGCGCCGTGGAGATGGTTGCGTGTCCTGCGGCATCTGCCGGCGGTGATCGCTGACCCGATGTACCATGCGGTTGCGCGCAACCGGTATCGGATCTTTGGGCGGCGCGACACGTGCATGATGCCGGACACCGCGTTGCGCATGCGGTTCGTCGCCTGACGATCCACCCCGGGTACGAAGCGGGCCCGCCCGCGTGAACCGCGCGACATGTCGCCCAAAACACCAAGGCGTGATTTCCGGGTGACCCAACCCAATCCTATCTCTGCACCAGAACGATAGGAGTTTGAGATGCGTGGAAAGATCTTTTTGGCGACATGTCTTGCCCTCACCGTAACGGCGGCTGATGCCCGCCGTTTTGGCGACCCTTTGACAGCCCGCCCGATTTCAGCAACGGAATTTGAAGTCATTCATGAACGGTTCACCACCAACCGCGACGTCTGGTGCGCGGCCGGTGAATTTGCCCGCGAACAACTTGGGCTGGGTCGCGCCCGGCTTTACCTGACCGCAGGCAAGAGTCCCGCAACAACAGTACCGGGTCAGGACAGCTACAAGTTCACGACCGAAGCGATCCCCGAAGCGTTCCAGAGCTATTCGATCATCATCAATCGGGTCGGTGCGAATTTGAGCGTCGCTGCCGCGCGGAATGCCTGCTATCAGCCCTACGAACTGGACCGCACCCGGGGCTGAGGGCTAAAAGCCGCGTGTGCAGACAGTTTTCGAGATCAACACGCGCGGCCCCGGCCTTTACGAAGTCACCCGGCAGGTGGCGGCATGGCTTGGTGGCCCGGCGGATGGATTGCTGACGCTGTTCATCCGCCACACCTCGGCCTCGCTGCTGATCCAGGAAAACGCGGACCCTAGCGTGCAGACCGATCTGCTGGCTTATCTCGACCGTCTGGCCCCGCCAGCGGACGATCCCGCCATGGCCTATCTGCGCCACCGGCAGGAAGGGCCTGACGACATGCCCGCCCATATCAAGGCCGCGCTTCTGCCGGTCAGCCTTCAGATCCCTGTCCGTGCGGGGCGCATGGTGCTGGGCACGTGGCAGGGGATCTATCTGGTCGAGCATCGAACCCACCCGCATCACCGTGAAATTGCTGCACATTTCAGCAGGATGTGACGCCTGATCTAGCGGCTGAAATTGCCCTCTACCCAAAGTTTTGAGAAGCCCCTATAGTCCTAGTCAATCGGGGGAGACGCCCGACTAAAGGCGGGAATTTCAAGGGGACGAGCCACATGCGCTGCCCATTTTGCGGAAATATCGACACACAGGTGAAAGACAGCCGTCCGGCAGAGGATCACGTTTCGATCCGGCGACGGCGTTTCTGTCCGGCCTGCGGCGGGCGGTTTACCACATATGAACGGGTTCAGCTGCGCGATCTGGTCGTGATCAAGTCAAACGGCAAGCGCGAGGATTTCGACCGCGACAAGCTTGAACGCTCGATCCGCATCTCGATGCAAAAGCGTCCGGTCGAGCCTGAGCGGATCGATCAGATGATTTCGGGCATCGTGCGGCGCCTCGAAAGCATGGGCGAGACGGATATCCCCTCCAAGACCATCGGCGAGATCGTGATGGAAGCCTTGGCGCGGATCGATACCGTGGCCTATGTCCGTTTTGCCAGCGTCTACAAGAACTTCCAGGCGGCTGACGATTTCGACAAGTTCGTCAGCGAATTGCGACCCGAAGCCCAAGCCGAAGAGTGAGCGCAGAGGCTGACAGCCGGTTCATGGCGATGGCCCTGTCGCTGGGCCGGCGGGGTCAGGGGAACACCTGGCCCAATCCGGCCGTTGGCTGCGTCATCGTCAAAGAGGGCCGGATCGTTGGCCGGGCCTGGACCCGACCGGGCGGACGCCCCCATGCCGAAACCGAGGCTTTGGCGCAGGCCGCCCGCGCCGCAACCGGTGCCACCGCCTATGTCAGCCTCGAACCTTGCGCCCATCATGGTCAGACGCCGCCCTGTGCCCAG
>CAWUIQ010000169.1:0-3130 GCA_963922565.1 uncultured Rhodobacterales bacterium | reverse complement strand
TTTGCGAGAATGTCGAGACGCTGCATCTCCTTGCCGATCAGGCGCCACTGTGACGGATCGCGCAGGGCGACGCGATCCACGGGTTCGAGCTCGGCCGCCACGGGGGCAAGCTCGACATAAGTGAGTTCAGATCCGTCCGGCAGCTGAACAGCACCGCGCGCCGTCTTCAACTCATTGACCGCAACACCTGAAACCTCTGCGGCGGCCAGCTTGAGCGTTTCGCGGGCGACTGCACCGGCAAGGCGCAGCTTTTCGAAACCGTCTGGCACCGTGGTCGAACCGCCCGTGATCTGCATGCCGATGAATTTCATCACCGCATCGCCGACATCGCGCGTCGTCTCGGCGACCATGCCCGTTTCCGTGGCCGGGAACGGGACGACGTCGCCAGCCAGCGCCGTGTTGTAATAGGCAGGGCTTGGCGGACCCGGGTCGACGACCACCTGATCGAGGTCCACGTCCAGCTCCTCGGCGATAAGAGCGGCCTGAATGTGATAGGCCCCCTGCCCCAAATCGGCACGCGGCGTGATCAGCGTGATCCCCGAGGCGTCGATTTTGACATATGGGGTCAGCGCCGCCTCGCCCTCTGCCAGATCGTCCATAAGCGGGTTCTTGGCAGGGCGGTGATATGCATAATAGCCGAATGCGACGCCACCGACGATGGCAGCCGAACCAATCAGAAACGTGCGGCGGGCAATTTTTCCTATTCTGCTCATAGTTTTACACTCCGCTCAGCTTGATGGCCGCAGTCTTCACAGCCGCCTGTATGCGGGGATAGGTCCCGCACCGGCACAGGTTGCCGCTCATGGCTTCGTTGATGTCCTCTTCGCTTGGGTTCGGCACTTCGGACAGCAGTGCCGCGGCCTGCATGATCTGACCCGACTGGCAATAACCGCATTGAGCGACCTGATGCTCGATCCAGGCCTCCTGAACGGCATGGAGCGCCTCCGGCGTGCCCAATCCTTCGATCGTTGTCACCGGCCCCCAGACATCACCTGCCGGGGTTTGGCAGGACCGGACCGCCTGACCGTCGATATGTACCGTGCAGGCCCCGCATTGGGCCACGCCGCATCCATATTTCACGCCCTTGATGTTGAGCTCGTCCCGCAGGACCCACAAAAGCGGCATGTCATCCTCGACATCCACCTCATAGTCAGTGCCATCCACAGTGAGTTTCATGAAAGCCTCCGCTCATGCCTTTTCACTATGATATGCCGATCGCGCCACGACTTCACTCGCCGATTGTGCCAAACTGACGGCAAATCGTGACAGCGTTCTCTTTTACCCACCTGCTGACGGGCGAGGATCGTCGGTGGCGGTTCCCCCTTTTCTAGTGCCGGACCCCATGACACTGTGCCACCAAAACGCGGGGGGACATGATGCGGATCACGACATGTGTTTTTGATGCCTACGGCACGCTTTTTGATGTCGCGGCAGCGGCGCGACAAGCGGCCGATGACCCGGCCTTTTCCGCGATCAAGGACACCTGGCCCCAACTTGCTGAGTTCTGGCGGCAAAAACAGCTGCAGTATACGTGGCTGCGGGCAATCACCGGGGCGCATACAGATTTTTGGGGCGTGACGCAAGACGGGCTCGACTGGGCATTGCAGCGGATGGGGCACGACGGCGACGCCGCCCTACGGCAGCGGCTTCTCGACCTGTACTGGGAACTGCAAGCCTATCCTGAAGTGCCGGACATGCTGCGCGCGCTCAAGGACGGAGGTTTGCAAACCGCGATCCTTTCGAACGGGTCCCCGCCCATGCTGGAGGCAGCGATGAAGTCAGCAGGCATCGCCGAGATGCTCGACGATTGTCTGTCGGTAGAGAGTGTCGGGATCTTCAAGCCGGATCGCCGGGTTTATGACCTTGTCGGAAACCGGTTTGACTGCGCGCGGGAAGAAGTGCTGTTCGCATCCTCTAACGGTTGGGATGCCGCTGGGGCCAGCGGCTATGGGTTCACCACGGTCTGGGTCAACCGGGCCAACGAACCCATCGATCGCCTGCCCTGGCAACCGGCCCACCAGATGGCGGACCTGACCGGCATCCCCGAATTGGCTGGCCTGTAGGATGCCGCGGTTCACGACCGAAGACGGATTGTCCCTTCATTTCGACGATAGCGGACAGGGTCTGCCTGTTCTCTGCCTTGCTGGTCTGGCGCGAAACAGCCGCGATTTTGAACCATTGATGGAGAACTTCGCCGACCACGCCCGGATCATCCGCATCGATGCAAGGGGGCGCGGCGAAAGCGACTACGACCCGGATTATCAGAACTACAACGTCATCCGCGAAGGGTCTGATGCCATTGCGCTGCTCGATCATCTGGGCATCGAGAGGGCGGCAATACTGGGCACATCGCGTGGTGGGCTGATCGCCATGACCCTTGCCATCGGCCATGCTGACCGACTGCTGGGCGTGATGTTGAACGACGTGGGCCCGGTGATCGAGCCCGCCGGGCTGGCCTATATCATGGACTACATCGGCAAACGCCCCCCGGACCGAGACTATGACGCGGCGGCGGAGCGTCTTGAGCGCATTATGCCGCCCGTTTTCACCGGGGTCAGTCGGGCCAAGTGGCGCCGCTATGCCGAACGTTTGTGGGTCGAAACACCGGACGGGCTGCACAACCGATATGACGCAACCCTGCGCCAGGCGGTGCTAGAACAGTCCGCCTCGGGCGCGGTTCCCGACATCTGGCCGATGTTCCACGCTATCGCAAAGCTGCCGCACGGGCTGATCCGGGGCGCGAATTCAAACATCTTGTCGGCCAAGACAGCCGCCGACATGCAAAAGGAGGCCCCCGGCATGGTCTATGCCGAAGTGCCCGGTCGGGGCCACGTCCCCTTCCTTGACGAACCCGAAGCCGTTTTGGCCCTCAACACCTGGATGGAGCAGATACAGTGAATATCGACATGATCCGGTCCGCCGCCGAGCGGCTGAAGGGGCAGGCCCAAAGAACGCCGCTTCTGTCTTCGGAATTCATCAACGAGGCGGCGGGGCGACGGGTGTGGATCAAGCCGGAATGCCTGCAACATACTGGCAGCTTCAAGTTCCGCGGGGCATGGTCGGCGATCTCGGGTCTATCCGACACGGATCGGCAGCGCGGCGTGCTGGGTTATTCCAGCGGCAACCACGC
>CAWUIQ010000168.1:0-3145 GCA_963922565.1 uncultured Rhodobacterales bacterium | reverse complement strand
CAATCGTACCAATGTTCACATGCGGCTTCGTGCGTTCAAACTTTTCCTTTGCCATGATGGCCTCCTTCTCGTGCGGGCGTCGGGGTCAAACCCCTGCCCGGTTATGCGTATTTCGCCTGGATCTCTTCGCTGATGTTCTGCGGTACCGGATCGTAGTGATCGAACTGCATCGTGAACTGCGCACGGCCCGATGACATCGAACGCAGCGTGTTGATGTAGCCGAACATGTTCGCCAGCGGCACGAAAGCATCGATTGCGATCGCGTTGCCACGTGTGTCCTGACCCTGAACCTGACCGCGACGCGATGTCAGGTCGCCGATGATACCGCCGGTGTATTCTTCGGGCGTGACAACCTCGACCTTCATGATCGGCTCAAGCAGCTTGGCACCTGCCCGCTTCATACCTTCGCGCATGCACATCCGTGCCGCGATTTCAAAGGCCAGAACCGAGGAGTCCACGTCGTGGAACTTACCGTCGATCAGGGCGACCTTGAAGTCGATGACCGGGAAGCCAGCCAGCGGGCCGCTGTCCATGACCGAGTTGATGCCTTTTTCAACGCCCGGGATGTATTCCTTGGGCACGGCACCACCGACGATCCGGGATTCGAACGAATACCCTTCGCCAGCTTCGGTCGGCGAGATGATCATTTTCACTTCGGCGAACTGACCCGAACCACCCGACTGTTTCTTGTGGGTGTAGGTGTGTTCGATCTCGTGGCCGATGGTCTCGCGATAGGCGACCTGCGGCGCACCGATGTTCGCCTCGACCTTGAATTCGCGCTTCAGACGGTCGACCAGAATGTCGAGGTGAAGCTCGCCCATCCCTTTCATGATCGTCTGACCGCTTTCGAGGTCGGTTTCGACGCGGAATGACGGATCTTCGGCTGCCAGACGCGCCAGACCCTGAGACATTTTCTCTTGGTCGTTCTTCGTCTTCGGCTCAACCGCGATCTCGATCACCGGATCAGGGAAGGTCATCGTTTCAAGAACAACAGGATCCTTCTCGTCACACAGGGTGTCGCCTGTTGTGGTGTCTTTCAGACCGGCAAGCGCGATGATGTCGCCCGCAAAGGCTTCTTCGATTTCCTCGCGGTTATTCGAGTGCATCATCATCATCCGGCCGACGCGCTCTTTCTTGCCCTTGGTTGAGTTCAGCATCGAGCCGCCCTTGCTGAGGGTGCCCGAGTAGATGCGGGTAAAGGTCAGCGAGCCGACAAACGGGTCATTCATAATTTTGAACGCAAGGCCGGAGAAGGCCATGTCATCATCCGCACGACGTGCGATGTTCCGCTCTTCGTTCTCGTCACCCGGCTTGAAGCCCATGTAGTCGACAACGTCGAGCGGGCTCGGCAGATAGTCGATCACAGCGTTAAGCAGCGGCTGCACGCCTTTGTTCTTGAAGGCCGAGCCACAGAGTACCGGGATGAACTTGATCGCGAGCGTGCCTTTGCGGATCAGGTCGCGCAAGGTCGGTACATCAGGCTCTTCGCCTTCGAGGTACATCATCATCGCGTCGTCGTCCATTTCGACGGCGGTTTCGATGAGCTTGCCACGCCATTCTTCCGCGGTCGCTTTCAGGCTGTCGCGGATCGGGCGCTTTTCCCAGGACGCGCCCAGGTCTTCGCCGGCCCAGACCCATTCTTCCATGGTGACGAGGTCAACGATGCCTTCGAGCTCGTTTTCGGCCCCGATCGGGATTTGGATCGGCGCGGGCGTGGCGCCCGTCCGGTCCTGGATCATGTGCACGCAGTTGAAGAAATCGGCACCGATCTTGTCCATCTTGTTGACAAAGACGATGCGCGGAACCTTGTAGCGGTCGGCCTGACGCCACACCGTTTCGGTCTGCGGCTCAACACCCGCATTCGCGTCCAGAACGGCAACGGCACCGTCGAGCACGGCCAGCGAGCGTTCGACTTCGATGGTGAAGTCTACGTGGCCGGGCGTGTCGATGATGTTCAGGCGGTGCTTTTCGGTGTCGGCAGTCTGCCCGTCTTCGGTCCGCTCCCAGAAGGTGGTCGTCGCGGCCGAGGTAATGGTGATACCCCGCTCCTGCTCCTGCTCCATCCAGTCCATAGTCGCCGCACCATCGTGCACTTCACCGATATTGTGGGACTTGCCCGTGTAATACAGGATCCGTTCCGAACAGGTGGTTTTGCCGGCATCGATGTGAGCCATGATGCCGAAGTTGCGATAGCGGTCGAGCGGGTATTCGCGTGCCATGAGATTGAGCCTCGAAAAGGGTTACCAGCGGTAATGCGAGAAGGCCTTGTTGGCCTCTGCCATCTTGTGGGTGTCTTCGCGCTTTTTCACGGCAGAACCACGGGATTGAACAGCATCCAGCAGTTCGCCGGCAAGGCGTTCTTCCATCGTGTTTTCATTGCGCGAGCGTGATGCGTTGATCAGCCAGCGGATCGCCAATGCCTCGCGGCGTTCGGGGCGTACTTCGACCGGCACCTGATAAGTCGCACCACCAACCCGGCGCGAACGGACTTCGACGGACGGCTTGATGTTATCGAGGGCCTCGTGGAAGACCTCGACTGGCGCGCGCTTGATCTTGTTCTCGATCCGGTCGAGCGCATTGTACACGATTTTTTCTGCGACCGACTTTTTGCCGTCGATCATCAGGTTGTTCATGAATTTGGTCAGCACGATATCGCCAAACTTGGCGTCGGGCAGGACCTGGCGTTTTTCTGCGGCGTGACGGCGCGACATTAAATCTTCTCCTGTTCCATATCCGGACATCTCGAACCGATGACCCGGCAGGCATTTCCTTCGTTGAATTCAGTGCAGCTGGTTAGTGCGTTCTCGTCCGCGGTCACAATGGTCTCACCAACATTTGCAGCCCAAACTCCACTTACGACAGATGCGGCAAGTGACATGCATTGGTTCGCACGTGTGTAGACAAGCTTGCAGGCTTGTGAATGCTGTTTGCACTCATCAAGAGCCTCAGCCTGAGCGCTCTGCAATTCGGTGCCGACCGCGTAGGCGTGAATCAACGAATACTCGTCGAATGCGAGGGCCACAAAGGTGTAGCCCGTCTGCGCCGAGACAGGAGCCGCCAGAGCAAGCGATATGACACTTGCGCGGAGCATTACTTCGGACGCTTCGCGCCGTATTTCGAGCGGCGCTGCTTCCGGTCTTTGACG
>CAWUIQ010000167.1:0-3201 GCA_963922565.1 uncultured Rhodobacterales bacterium | reverse complement strand
ATCAACCCCAATAGGCCGCCGCGCCAGCGTGCAGGTTCAGCCCTGTCGGCCTCGTTCCCAAACCAGCATGGTCCATGGCTTGTGTGACCAACCGTCCGTGTTCTTCTGGAAACTCAGGCGCCGCAAAAAGCAAGTAGTCGCCATCAAGTGCAGCCAGCGCGTGAACGGGCGTCGGACGATACCCCTCGAACGGCGCCGCCGCCTGCGCCATCCTCGCGGACTCGTCCGCCGAGAGGACTGCCAGGAACAACTGGCCGGTGCCCATCAGGGATGCGATCCGCTGCGGCCTTGGACCGCGAGCCACACGGGCCTGCGCCTCAGGCAACTCCTTTGACAAAGCGGCGACCACACCTTTGGCAAGCTCGTAGGTGCGCAAATCGCCTCGATGCGAGCCAATCAAAAGATGCTTCTGTCGGTAAACCACCCACTGTCCATAAGGGGTATGAGCATAGGAGGGCGCCGCAAATGTGGCACCCGCCATGGCCAGGAAAGCGCGCCTATTCATCGACAAACACGTCTTTGTTCAGAACGGCTGTGATGATGTAGTTTGGAACGTCGACGACTTGTCCCACACGCAGGTCCACAGCGACCGAAGCCAGCACATAAGCCTGCTCGCGGGTTAGGTCGTAGGTCCGCGTGATGTGATCAATCATCTGTTTCAACGCGTTTCGCGCCGCGAGGGTCAGGTCCTCAGACAGCTGCGGCAGGCCCTCTATGACCTCGCTTTCGAGGTAGGTGTGATAGGTTGGGACCGATCCGGTTTCCTTCAAAGGATAGCCGATCGTCTGGTGGAACGCGGACGGCTCCATATCCTTGATTTGCTGTCCGCCTTCGACCTGAGGGCTGGTAATGAATTCGCCCTCACCCTTGCGGATCTCAGTCGTCACCGTGACCACAGCACCAGTTTCGATTGCGGTACCAGACACCTCTCCGTCTCCCTGCGCATAGTGCACATCGCCGATGAAAAGGCTGCAGCCATCGACAAAACACGGGATGAGGATCGTTGTTCCCACCTGCATCTGCTGCACATCCATGTTGCCGCCGTTTTCACGCGGCGGAACGGTCCGCAAACAGCGCGCTTCCTGGGAACCACCTGCTCCACAGACCGCAGCCGGATGTGCACCCGTAGGCTCTGGCGGCAAGGCGATACCGCCAGCCGAGGCAAGTTCGGTCTCACGTGCAAGCCACGCTTCGATCTCCGGCTCACCCGGCATGGTGCCGATAGAGCCCGTGAACGCTTCGTACGGGATCGCGATGCCCGGCATGGCATCGGATACAGCATGTGTGCGCGTCTGCTTCCATCCTACGAAAAAGGGTTCTGTAAACTCGTCTCGTAGGAAGCCAAAACCTGGTACGATAACGGTATAGCCAAACTCATCCGGCGCGATGTCGACAACTGTTACGGCAAGGACATCGCCGCGTTCCGCGCCTTCAATCGCGACCGGGCCAGTCATCGGGTGCACGCCAGACAGATCCAAGGCCGCAACATCATCGGCATTTGAGTCCAGCGTCAGGTCGCTATCCAGAGCATCACGTGTCTCGAAGACAATGAAATCCCCCGGCGACGCGGTCGCAACCGCCGGGATATCGGGGTGATAGCGATTGAAGCAATTTGGATCGTCGGAACAGAAAGTGCCTTCCTTTGCGATCACCACCTCGGTCTTCCACGTTACGTCGGTGGTATCGGCAACAACGGGTGCCGCCAATGAGGCTATGCAGCAACTTGCAAGTCGCAGGTATGGTGAGTTCATCTCAATGTCCCTTTCTAATTTCGTATCAAATTGATTTGAGCGTAAGGATGTCCGCCCAAACTTCGAGTGTTTCGCGTGCCCTCCCGATCCAGAGAGTTGCCCAAATGGGCGCGAATCTACCTGCAGCGCACAAGACTTCGTCAAGCATGCCACAAATGATCCTCTTTTGCGCAAAGATGTCTTGGCACTTCGGTGCTTCCGTACAGTGCCGCACGGGCGACTATTCGGCCGCTTGGGGGCTCAAAACCCATATTGGAGGCAGCGCAGCATCTGCCGCCTGACTGTCAAACCTACTCGAGCCGACCCAAAGCAGCCATTGACTTGGGTACACTGTCGCTGCGCTTGCAGACCGCTTTGCCGATATTCGCTACAGAAGCGATTTCTTGGATTTGGCAGTCAAGTACCCGTCAGAGAAGTGACGGATTTCATCGGGCAATCGACGCGGCGCGCCATGATCTGAAGCGGCTCCAAAATACGAGCCGCTGCTGCGTTGCAAAAGCAAACCCCGCAAAGACGATCATTGTGCCCAGCAATTCTACCGGCTCTGGTCTTGTTTCCATGACCGCCCAGGCGATCAGCATGGCAACGGCCGGTGTGAAGGTCGGCAGCATCGCTGCCGTCTGCGTGGGAAGGTGCCTGAGCGCCGCGACAAGGGCGACGACACTCAGGACGCCGCCGACAAGACCTTGCATCACGGCTTGCATCACCAACATTCCGGCATCGGCCTGCGCCAAAGACTCCAGGGCAGAGGGGCCGACAACCACGGCAGCGCATATCGCGCCAAGCGACGCGATCGCTGCCGTCCCTTCCAGCAAAGGGATGCGCCAGTACCGCAAAAGCGCAGTGTAGGCACCCCACATGGCCCCCGCCGCAATGAACAGAGCGATGCCGGTGGACCAACGCGCGTCAAGGCTGCGTGTTTCCACCCCGACAAGCAGAGCGAGCCCGCCAAACATCACGACGGCCCCAATCACGCGCGGGGCTGCGATCCGTTCTTTCATCAGAACAGCACCGCACACAGATCCGGACACAAAGACCGCCACGGGAGCGAACAGAAGCCCATGCGACAACGGCGCGTACTGGTAACCGGACACAGCGATCACGCCAAAAATGGGCCCGCCAAGCAGCGCCAACACCAATAGGCGCCCGAAAGGCAAGGTGTTTGCCCGGCTGTGGCGGCGCAGGATCACCCATATCGGCAGCGCTACAAAACCGGGGATCGTATAGCGCAAAAAACTCAGCGCAGCGGGCGACAGGCCAGCCTCAATGCCGGCCTTTGCGGCCACGTTGAAGCCCGCCCAGCACAGGATGGTAACAGCGCCAAGCGCAGCGCCGGACAAAGTGGATTGCTTATGATCGGACATCGTGCAGACCTCTTGGCGGTGTGTGTCAGCTAGAATGTCGCTGTTAATTGATACTTTCTAATGCTATAAATAACTGACCTTAATGC
>CAWUIQ010000166.1:0-3235 GCA_963922565.1 uncultured Rhodobacterales bacterium | reverse complement strand
CGCGCGGCAGGCGTCAGCCAGCCCACGGTGAGCCGTGTTTTCAGCCGCTCCGCCTCGGTCGACCCGACAAAGGCCGAGCGGGTGCGTACCGTCGCGCGCGAGTTGGGCTATATCCCCAACCTCGTGGCGCGCACGCTGAACTCTGGTCAGTCCTTTCGCATCGGCGTTGTGCTTGCCTATCTCAAGAACGGCTTTTTCAGCGAAGCGCTGCAACGGATGTCTAAGGCGCTGAACGCGCAGGGCTATTCCGTCACCGTCTACTTCGCCGGTAACAGCGCCGAAGAGGTTGACGACATCGTGGGCGATCTTTTGGCCGATCAGGTCGACGGAATCATCCTCGCCTCGATCAGCCTGTCGAATGAGCTGGTGGCGCGCGTTCGCAAATCGGGCATTCCCTGCGTGCTGTTCAATCGCGGGCAGGATGACCCGAAGGCCTCGATGGTCACGGCCGCCAATTTTGACGGTGGACGGCAGGCGACTGAGTTCCTGATCCAGGGGGGGTCGCGGCGCATCGCCCATCTGGCCGGTTGGCAGATGGCAATGAACGGGATCCAGCGGAAGGAAGGTTTTCTGGCCGCGATGAACGCTGCAGGGCTGGAACCGATGGCTTGCATCGACTGCCATTTTCGCCGGAATGTCGCCATGGAAGAGACCCGCAAACTCTTCGCCGGGGATGAAGTGCCCGACGCGCTCTTTGTGGCGACCGATCACATGGCTTTCGGCGTGCTCGAAGTGCTGAGAGAAGAGCTCGGTCTGCGTGTGCCCAAAGACGTTTCGATCATCGGCTACGACGACGCACCGATGGCAAGCTGGAAAAGCTTTGACCTGACAACGATCCGCCAGCCCATTGGGCAGATGATCGACCGAACCGTTAGCATACTGCTGGAAGAGATACGCGACCGCGACCGCCCACCCGAGCAGGTCGAGATGCCCGGGCAACTGATCGTGCGCGGCACCGCCCGCCTGCCCGTCGGCTGGCGCAAAACCCATGCCTCCCCGATCACCAATGGAGCCTGACATGACCCCACAAGAGATGGAACAACGCATCGTCCGCTATGGCGATCTGGTACCCTGCAAAACAGCGTTCATCGACGCCCACACTCCGGGTTCGGACCTCAAAGAGAACTTCACGATCATCGGTGGCGGAGTTTCCGAGAGCCCTGACCAGCACGTCCATATCCGCGACACGCCGGGCTTCAACATTGGCGCGGCGGGACAGCCACCGAAGTGCCGTAACTCTCTGCATGACCACAACACGGCCGAGGTGTTCTTTGTGCTCAAGGGCCGCTGGCGGTTCTTCTGGGGTCGCTGGGGCGATGCGGGCGAGGTGACTTTGGAAGAAGGCGACATATTCAATATCCCGACCGGCATCTTCCGAGGGTTTGAAAATATCGGCACCGACTATGGGATGATCATGGCCGTTCTGGGCGGCGACGATGCGGGCGGCGGAGTGAACTGGGCGCCCCAAGTGATCGAAGAGGCCGCGGCGCACGGGCTGGTTCTGGGCGAGAACGGCAAGCTCTATGACAGCAAAAAGGGCGAACCGTTGCCCGAAGGAGTGGCACCAATGCCGCTGATGTCTGAAGCGGAGCTTGCCAAGCGCGGCGAACCCACCACCCTCGATGTCGTGCCGCACTACGTGGCCCGCTATCTGGACCTTGTGGCCCTGGCTGATCATCAGCCCGCCCGGGTGATCGGCCCGGATGCAAAGCTGCGCGACCGCCCGGGTTTCGAGGTGGACTTCATCCGTCGCGGTTCGATCGCAGAAGACGCGTACGTTTGCGATCAACCAGAGGTGCTGATGCCCGTGCGCGGTCACTGGCGGCTAAGTTGGGACGAAGGCGCGGTGACGCTGAACCCGGGCGATACGTGTCTTGTGCCGGCGGGAATGCCCCGCGCGCTTCAACCGAACATGACGGGTGAGGCCAGCATGTACCGCGTTCGCGGCACCGACGATCCTGCCGGAAAGACGATGCCACTCAGCTGATGGCCGAGCCGCTTGTTCTGATACCAGGCATGATGTGCGATGACCGGCTTTTCGAGCCGCAAGTGGCGGCGTTTTCGTCCAAGAGACCGGTGACGGTCGCTCTGCCGACAGTTTCATCCTCCATGGGGGGCTTGGCGCAGGATGTTCTTGCGACTGCGCCGCCCCGCTTTGCTCTCGCAGGGCTTTCTCTGGGCGGCATCGTCGCGATGGAGATTATCCGCCAAGCGCCAGACCGCGTATCGCGCCTGGCACTTTTGGATACGAACCCCCTGCCCGATCCGCCCGAGAAGGCTCCGATCCGCGAGGCGCAGGTCGAGAAGGTCAGGCACGGTGCCCTGGATGAAGTGATGCGCGACGAGATGAAACCGAACTATCTGGCGGACGGTCCGGCCAAGGGGGACATCCTCGATCTGTGCATGCAGATGGCAAACGCCCTTGGGCCCGAGGTTTTTGAGCGGCAATCCCACGCCATTCAGACCCGGCCCGACCAATCCGATACGCTTCGCGGCGTGACCGTCCCGGCGCTGGTTCTCTGCGGCCAAGAGGATCGGCTATGCCCTGTAGAACGGCATGAACTGATGCATGATCTGATCCCGGAATCTGAACTCGTTGTCATCCCCGGCGCCGGTCATTTGCCGACGCTCGAACAACCCAATCGCACGAATGAGGCGCTGCAATCATGGCTGACCCACTGATCCCCGACGACCTTCTGGCGCTCTTGCGCAAGGTCGACACACCCACCGTGTGCAACGCCATCGAGATCGCCCAGGGCAAGCGCGGCTTCAATCGCTTTACGCGCGGCACGATGCAGCATTCGCGTCCCGGCGACCCTGCCATCGTGGGGTTCGCCCGAACCGCCAAGATCGCGGGCCTCGCGCCGCCAACAGAACCGGCAGAGGTTATCCGCGCCCGTCGGTTGGAGTATTTCCAGTCCATGGCCGCGGGTAGCGGCCCAACCGCCGCTGTCGTCGAGGATGTGGATTTCCCCAACTGCATCGCCGGATGGTGGGGCGAGGTGCATGTGGCCGTTCACAAGGGGCTGGGCCTTGCCGGTGCCGTGACCAATGGGGTCATGCGGGATCTCGATGTGCTTGATGACGGGTTCCCGGTGCTCGCAGGTTCGATCGGGCCAAGCCACGGCTACGTGCACTGCGTCGAGATCGGGACGCCGGTCAACATCTTCGGAATGCGCGTCGCGCAGGGGGAGCTGATCCATGCCGATCGCCACGGCGCCTTGGTCATCCCTCC
>CAWUIQ010000165.1:0-3384 GCA_963922565.1 uncultured Rhodobacterales bacterium | reverse complement strand
CGAGGATGTAATCCCGCCGCGTGCGCCAGTCCGACGGTATGTGGTATCGGTCCGGCGTCATGTGGTCGGTGCGGGTCATGCTGGGCCTGCCGCAAGGTCGCAGGGCTGATCGCAAGGGCAGCAGGCACCCTCTGCCGGGCTGTGGCTCATGCCGGGCGCGACGCTCCACCCATCTTCTGAAAACCGACCTCGATACATCGTAAATACCTTGTGCAAATGATCATGCCGCCACCAGCGGACCGAAGGCGCAAATTCGCCCAAGCAGTTAACACCGGGGGGAACGCGCTGACAATGCTTGGGACAACGGACCGCCAGCGAGGCCCAATTCGGGTCGACCGTCTGTTCTAATACTTGCCCGCTTGGAGTAGAAAATAGGAATGGCAATCCAAACGACCCTCGGCTTCCGGTGGTCTGAAAGGGTGGGAATCCCCCACTGGCCTTTTGGACCGCAAAGCAAGGCAATCACACTGGCTGGCGGCGCGGTCCTGTTTTGGGCAACTTGGCCGACCCTTGCGACGATTGCAGGCAATGCGCCGCCTTTTCTGGTCTTCGGACTTGCTGCAGCGATCGGGTTCGCGCTGGCTTTTCTGATCTCTGTCTTGCGGGGCTCTGCCCCGTCATTCGTGCGAACAAGACCCCAAACCATGGGCCTCGTCGCGGTCGCCCTGCTTGCAAACAACGTACTCTATCTGATGGCGATGCCACGTATCGGACCGGCAGAGGCGAATGTTATCGCCTACCTTTGGCCGGTCCTGCTGGTTGCGATTTTGTCAGTCGTTCGACGCGAAAAGCTGGCTCTAGTCAGCAAGGCTGGCATCCTTTTGGCTTTTGTCGGCGCGGTTCTGGCCATCGGGCCGACATTTGAACAGGGTTTCGATCAAGTCGGCATTCTTCTTGCGTTTCTCAGCGGCTTGACCTTCGCAGTCTATGCGGCGATGCGGTCCGCCGCGAAGGAAAAGCAGGAAGTCATAGGCCCATCCATGGGCCTTCTGGCGCTGCTGGCCCTGTCGGCACACTGGCTTTTTGAAGACCCCGCCAACCTGTCCGCGACCCAATGGCTTGCGATTGCCGGTATCGGGATCGCGCCCTTAACACTCTCGAATATGCTTTGGGACAAAGCGACGCGAACGGGCTTCGTTTCGACAATAGCCGGTATCGCTTATCTGACCCCTATCGGTTCCCTTGCCCTGTTGGCGATCTTTGGCGTGGCTACCGTTACATGGGGCGCGGTACTGGGTGCAGTTTTTGTTGTGGCCGGAGCCGTGGCGGCATCTGGTTTGCTGACAAGGCGCTAGTGTCCAGCCATCATTCTTTGCATTTGCGCGGGGAGCGAACTCGGGGCGACTGACTGACCTTCATCTCAACGCGGCTTACCCGCACAGGGAGGGTCAATGCCCTCGGCAGTCGGTACGCCAAGGGGCTTCGGGGTCGCGTTGTCACCCCATGATTATGCCATGTGATGCGACGTTCGCGTCGTGATAGGTTTCACCCCACCAGCACATCCCCGAATTCGTCCCGCAGGTTCCGCTTGAGCACCTTGCCGGTGGCGTTCCGCGGTAGCACGTCCGTGAACACCACCTTGTCGGGCACCTGCCACTTGGCGATCTTGCCTTCGAAAATGCTCAGCACCTCATCTTCCGTCGGTGCTTCACCGTCTGCCGCCACGGCAACCAGCACGGGCCGTTCGTCCCACTTCTCGTGCCGTGCACCGATGACCGCGGCGTCGGCCAGCTTGGGGTGGGCAATCGCGATGTTCTCCAGATCGACGGACGAGATCCACTCGCCACCCGACTTGATGATGTCCTTGGACCGGTCCTTGATATAGAGATACCCGTCCGCATCGATCGAGGCCACGTCGCCGGTATCGAACCATCCATCTGTCAGGGTCTCGGCCTCGGTCTTGCCAAGATAGCTGTTCAGAATCCAGTGACCCCGCACGTGCAGTTCGCCCTGCGCCTCGCCGTCATGGGGCAGCACGTCGCCGTTATCGCCCATGATCTTGAGCTCCACACCCCAAGGCGGCCGCCCCTGGTTTTCGCGCAGCTTGTGCTGGTCGGCCTCGGGCAGCTTTCGGTGCTTGGCGAGCAGCTTGTTGCCCGTGCCCAGCGGCGACATCTCGGTCATGCCCCATGCGTGCACGGTCTCGACCCCGTATTTTTCGCGGAAGGTGGTGATCATCGATGGCGGACAGGCCGAGCCGCCGACGACGGTGCGTTTGAGGGAGGTCAGCGCACTGCCCAGCTTTTCCGCCTCGTTCAGAAGGCCCAGCCAGATCGTGGGAACACCGAGGGCGCAGTTGACCTCGTGCTCGTCAATGAGTTTGACGAGCGACGCACCATCCAGCCCCGGCCCCGGCAGCACCATCGACGCACCGACCAGCGCACAGGCATAGGGCGTACCCCAGGCGTTGACATGGAACATCGGGACAACGGGCAGAACGACATTTGTTGCGGAGAGATCAAGGCTGTCCGGCACGCAGGCCACAACGGAATGGAGCACGGTGGAACGATGCGAATAAAGCACGCCCTTGGGGTTGCCCGTTGTGCCAGAGGTGTAACAGAGGGACGACGCGGTGTTCTCATCAAGATCGGGCCACGCAAAATCCGGCGTGCCGCCAGCGATGAACGTGTCATAGGAATGCAGCCCCTGAAGATCGGCCCCCTGTGCCACATCCGGTTCGTCCATGAGGATGATATGCTCGACCCCGGGGATCTTGTCCCGGATCGCCGCAACGAGCGGGATAAAGGTGCGGTCGATGAAAAGGACCTTATCCTCGGCGTGGTTGATGATGTAGACCAGTTGCTCGGGGAAAAGGCGCGGATTGATCGTGTGGCAGACAAAGCCCGCGCCGGAGACGCCGAAATAGATTTCGAGATGGCGGCGATTGTTCCAGGCGATCGTGGCGCAGCGGGCCTGGGGCTCAAGGCCAAGATCGGTCAGCGCGTTGCCGAGACGCCGGGCATTCGCGGCAACATCCGCCCAGGTGGTGATTTCCTTGCCTCCACCAGTCTTCACGGAAACGATCTCGGAGCCGCCATGATACCGATCCGCATGGTCGATCAGCGACGAAATCGTCAAAGGGGCAGTCATCATCTGGCCAAGCATCGGTCCCTCCCGTTCTGTCTGTGGAAGGCTCTGTTGACCACGGTGCCGGCGGCGCCGCGTGTCCTCCCTTTTGAGGATCAAGTTGCCAAGCTGCGCGGCGGCTTGCAATCCCTTCCGTGACAGGCGGCCGGAACGACAATTGGGGGCTCTGCCCCCGTCACTTCGGGCCTCCCCCGGCGTATTGATCGACGAGAAGAAGCAGGCCGTTCTTTGATTGGGGCGGCCCTTCATTGTTCCACAAATACGTCCGGGGGAGGCTCCAACGGAGCCGGGGGCAGA
>CAWUIQ010000164.1:0-3430 GCA_963922565.1 uncultured Rhodobacterales bacterium | reverse complement strand
GGCTCGGGTCCGCCTGCCACTGCCGCAGGATACGTCTATCCACATCATCAAGCATGATTTCGTCGCATTAGGGCAATTTCATGCATGATCCAACCTTCATTGTTCCAAAAATACTCAAATCACAACGCTGACCAGGCGCGGGCCATTCGATATGGTCGCGCCAAATCAAACCCGAAAGGACATCCCATGCGCGTCTACTACGACCGTGACTGCGACGTGAACCTCATCAAGGATATGAAAGTCGCCATCCTCGGCTACGGCTCCCAGGGCCATGCCCATGCCCTGAACCTGCGAGACAGCGGCGCAAAGAACGTCGTCGTCGCCCTGCGTGAAGGCTCTGCCAGCCGCGCCAAGGCCGAAGGTGAGGGGCTGCAGGTCATGGACATCGCGGCGGCCGCCGCATGGTGCGACCTGATCATGTTCACCATGCCCGATGAACTGCAGGCCGAAACCTACCGCAAATATGTGCATGACAACCTGAGCGAAGGCGCGGCCATCGCATTCGCCCACGGTCTGAACGTGCATTTCGGCCTGATTGAGCCCAAGCCCGGCGTCGACGTCATCATGATGGCCCCCAAAGGCCCCGGCCACACAGTGCGCGGCGAATACACGAAGGGCGGCGGTGTGCCCTGCCTGGTCGCCGTCGACAACGACGCGTCAGGCCGTGCCCTCGAAATCGGCCTCAGCTATTGCTCTGCCATCGGCGGCGGGCGTTCCGGCATCATCGAGACCGATTTCAAAGAGGAATGCGAAACCGACCTCTTTGGCGAGCAGGCGGTGCTGTGTGGTGGCTTGGTCGAGCTTATCCGGATGGGCTTCGAGACGCTGGTCGAGGCGGGCTATGCGCCCGAGATGGCCTATTTCGAGTGTCTCCACGAAGTGAAGTTGATCGTCGACCTGATCTATGAAGGCGGCATCGCGAACATGAACTACTCGATTTCGAACACCGCCGAGTATGGTGAGTATGTCTCGGGCCCGCGTGTCCTGCCTTATGACGAGACCAAGGCGCGGATGAAGGGCATCCTGACGGACATTCAGACCGGTAAATTCGTGCGTGACTTCATGCAGGAAAACCAAGTCGGCCAGCCGTTCTTCAAGGGCACCCGCCGCATGAACGACGCGCACCAGATCGAGGAAGTCGGCGAAAAGCTTCGCGGCATGATGCCTTGGATCAGCGCCGGCAAAATGGTCGACAAATCCAAGAACTAATGCAGGTGCAGCATAAAATGCTGCGCTGCAAATAAGATATGCAAGGCGTTACGTGGCGTCGCTACCGCCACGTAACGCTCACCTTCCGGTTGATTCAACCGCCCTCCCCGCGTCGCATGGCGACATAAAATTGCGCATGGGAGGAAACAGTGGCAATTTTCGAATACAAGGGGCGCGACGCCTCGGCTGAGGTCATCGAGGCCTACCAGTTGGCCCGGGTCTCGCAGGTCAATGCTTTCGGGGGCATCAGCCTGCTCGTTGACAACCCCCTCGGGGCGGCGCTCGGCGGATCGGATTACGATACCAATTTCGATCTGCCGACCGGGTGGCGGGAACTGACCCCGGCAGAGCTGGGCCTCGATCCGGCCCTGTTCGACAAATACGGCGTCTGGTCCAGCCCGACCTCGTCCAGCGCCCAGATCAAGATCACCGGCAAGGTCGAGAACGGGGAAATCACCCATCTGTCGCTTGCCTTCGCAGGGACCTCGGATTTCGGCGACATCGCCGCGTATTTCGACCTTGAAGACCAGAGGATCCTCGACGATTTCACCGTCCTGCTGGAAGCAGCTGCCGACTTTGCCCAGGCTTCGGGCCTGACCGGGGCGGACGTGACCGTCACAGGCTATAGCCTTGGCGGGGCGATCACGAATGCCATGGCGTTCCGCGCCGACGAAGTGGCCGACGGATTTTTCGCCGGGTCCAACTATTTCGGCTTCGCCTCGCCAACGGTCCATGACGATCCCGATCGCATCCTGAATTTCGGCATGGAAAACGACGTCGTCTATCGCTCCGTCGGCGATGTCGATGCCTCCCTTGCCGAGGGGCTTTTTGAAGCCGCGATCAACGACGACAAGATGTTCGCCTCGTCAGCCGACAACATCGTTCTCTTCGAAGATGTCTATGCCAACCCGCTTTTCCCGCTCGGCGTATTCAGCCTTCTGAACCTCACCAACGGGTGGGCGGCCCATGTGCGGGGCGTTTTCGAGACCCCCTGGACGACAATCGCGCAAAGCACCTTCTACGAGGATATCGAGACGGACTCGGCCATCGTCATCGCGGCCCTTTCCCCGATCCTGCGCCCCTTTACCTGGGTTGCGGACGTGTCCCGCGTCACCTCGGATCACTATGGGCAGGATGCCTTCATCCTCGGCACGGATGCCAGCGACAAGCTGCGCGACAATGTGGGCAGCGATGCCCTCGACGGGTTCGGCGGCAATGACGAATTCGACCTGTCGCTTGGCAATGACAGGGTGGCAGGTGGCTCAGGGTCTGATCGGGTCTATCTCGACGGATCGGCCTCTGACTATACCGCGATCAGGCTCAGCGACGGGACCCTCTATCTCAACAGCCAGACCTATGGGTTGAAAGAGATGACCAGCGTCGAAAAGGTCACCTTCACCGGCCCCCTTGTCGATCAGACCTTCGATGTGCTCGCGTCCCGGCTCGACAGCCGGACATGGTTCACCTCGGACAAGTCCTATGCCACCCGGACCGAGGGGTCGACGGGCGCAGACAACATGTTGGGCGGTTCGGGCAACGACAGGCTCTTTGGGCGCGACGGCGCGGATCAGATAATGGGCCAGGGCGGTGCGGACCTGATCGTCGGCGGCACGGGGGCGGATACGCTCGATGGCGGCTCGGGCGATGATCGTATGTTTGGCGGTTCCGGCAACGACCTGCTGGTCGCGGGCAGCGGCAATGACCGCCTTTCAGGGGATGCCGGGCACGACACGTTCGACTTCAGCGCGGGACTGTCCGGCAACGACGTCATTACCGACTTTGACTCGGGCGCATGGGACGGGGATGTTCTGGTCTTCGGCGCAGAGGTCTTCGCCTCGGCCTCGGCCGCGCTCGATGCGATGTGGATGTGGGGCAGCGACACCTACCTCTCGACCGCGTCCGGCAGCCTGCGGTTGGATGATGTGCACATCTCGGAGATGGGCCTCGACGATATCGTGATCGTCTGAGGGGGCACGATACTCCGGGGTGCGCCGGGCTGGCGCGCCCCGGCTGTTTCAATGCGGCAAGATCTATGGCAGTGGAGGCACCAATCAATTCTGTGGGCGCCGTCAGATCATCCTCAATGCGGGGTTCATTGCGGTTTGAAACCTTGTCCTCAGAGGGTGGCGGCAGCCTGAGCGAAGCTGACATCCGGATTTCCCGCACTCCCGGCCAAACTTGCAAGGCGAGCGGGATGCACAAAGATTGGACAACCCGCTGT
>CAWUIQ010000163.1:0-3448 GCA_963922565.1 uncultured Rhodobacterales bacterium | reverse complement strand
CGCTCTGGGCCGAGATGTCGACCAACGACGCGGTCGAGGTCGCGCAGCTGGCCGCTCTGGTCGAAGAGAAAGGCGGGCACGCCATCGAATGCCCGGTTTCCGGCGGCTGCCACCGCGCCGCCACCGGCAACATCTCGATCTTCGTCGGCGGCGACAGGGCCACGTTCGAGCGCGCCTTGCCGGTGCTGAAACGTCTCGGGCGGCGGATCCTGCATACCGGGCCGATTGGCAGCGCCTCGAAACTCAAGGTCATGACCAATTACCTGGCCACCGCGAACCTGCTGACGCTTTGCGAGGCTCTTGTGACGATGAAGGCAGCCGGCCTCGATCTCGAAACCACGTACGAGGCGATCCGGATCTCGTCCGGCAATTCCTTCGTGCACGAAACCGAAAGCCAGATGATCCTGAACGGGTCGCGCGACATCAACTTCACCATGGATCTGGTGCTCAAGGATATCGGCCTCTTCCAACAGCTTGCCGAGGACGCCGGCGTTCCGCTGGAACTATCGCCGCAGCTGATCCGGATCTTTCAGGACGGCGTCGCCCGCTACGGTGCCCGCGCCCAATCCGATGACATTGTACGCAGGCTGGAAGAGGCGACCGGGCTAGACATCACCGCGGGTGGGTTTCCGGCCGAGATGATCGACGAAGAACCCGAAGAGGAAGGGTATGAAATCGTGCGTGGCGGCCCGGCCTAGCTGATCAGGCAGAAAAGACGGCCCGCACCGAAAAAACCCTCTAGGCGGGAATCGGCGAACGGGCTTATCCTTCGCTCAAATGCTTTTCAGATTGTTTTTTCTTTTGTTGATTTCATCAGCCCTGCCCGCTTTCGCGCAGGACGTGGTCCGGCGTCTGGACGCGCGCGGTGCCTGCCCGGTCGAGCCGCTCGACTGGTTTTCAGCCTCCGAGGAGTACGCCTGGTCCCGCATCTGCGCGGGCAACACCGCAATGATGAGCTATGCCACCGGGTCCGATGATGGCAAAGGGTGTGATGCAATGGATGCGGCGGCAACAGATGCCTGGCCGGAAAGCCGCAACATCTCGGCCCGCTTCCTCAAGCTGATCATGACACGCCAGCCTTTTGTATCAGCGCCGGCGCAGTCCGGCGTATGGCTGCGATGTGCGCGCATCAGTGATCAGATCCGCTTGCGGAACGAAGTGATCCAGCAGGAAATCTGGCTGGGCAACAACCTGCTCGAGGGCGGGCTGGTTCTGACCAATGCGCGGGCCTTGCGCGACATCAACCTCGACGGCGCGCGGCTCGAAGGCCCCCTGCAAATGTCGGGTTTCAAGACCGACGGCGATCTTCTGATGCGGGACGGCAGCTTTCGCGACGTCCGCGCGCTCGGCATGCGCGTCGGCGGCAATTTCGAGATCGACGGCTCCAAATTTCTCGGCTCGTTCAACGGCGGCCTGATGAAGATCGAGGGCGGTTTTTACCTCAAGGACAAGACCCAATTCGGCAAGGACGGCATCCACCTGCTGGGTGCCCGGATCGATGGCGACGTCAATGCAAGCGGATCGATCTTCGAGGGGCCGTTCAACGCCGACGGTCTCACTGTCGGGTCGGGGCTCTATATGCGGGGCGGGGCCAGCTTCGGCAAAGGGGGGGTCGATCTCTTGGGGGCCGAGATCCATGGCGTTGTGCAGTTCCTCGGGTCGACCTTTGACGGCCCCATCGATCTGACCGGCGCGGTCCTTCATGACGATCTGGCGCTGACCCACGATTCCCAGAACGTGACATGGGGGACGGACGCACGGCTGATCCTGCGCAACGCGCATGCCAAGGCGCTTGAGGCGCATATGCCCAACAGCTGGCGGCGTCCGAACGGCCCGCTGCCGGTCGATCTGCAGGGCTTCACGTTCGAGCGGCTGGGCGGGTTGGGTTCGGGGCGCAACGCGGATCTGTCGCAGGTTGATCATGCCGCGCTGATCGCGTGGATCGAGGCGCCTGATGCGCGCCGCGACCGGGCCGAGGGCAAGGACCACCACGCCGGTTATGCGCCGCAGCCCTATGCGCAGCTGGCCAGCGTGCTCAACGCCATGGGGGCCGAGGCCGCAGCCCGCGAGGTGAACAAGGCAAAGCTGCGGCACCGGCGGGTGGTCGAGTACCGGGATTTCATGCGTTCATGGGAAGACTGGCGCAACGGCCCGAGCCAATCGCGGTTCGCAACCCTGGCCACGGATGCGGCCACGCTTGGGGGCAGCCTGATGCTGTGGGCACTGGTCGGGCATGGGCTGGAGCCGTTCCGGGTGCTTTATTGGTTCTTCGGCCTCGTGCTGATCGGCACCATCCTCGCCCGCTGGAGCGTCGGCGACCGCCGCCATGATGGTCTGCAGGGCCGCAGCTCTTGGGCGCGGTTCTGGTATTCGATGGAGACGGCGGTGCCGTTGATCGACCTGTCGGGCAATCATGCCGATATCCGCCACGGCAACCGTTTTGTCGAAAACTGGTTTCATTTCCAGAAGATCGCGGGATTTGCGCTCTCGACCATCCTCGTGGGTGCGCTGACAATTCTGGGGACGTGACACGCTGAACCCGCGCCGGGGGCCATTGATCGATCTCGACCCGGTCCTGCGGCTGTGCCCTCGCGCATGCGGGCCCAGAAGAAGCCGGGCGCGCGTCTTGCCTCCGCCAAGGTGCGCGGCTAGGCATGCAGCATGCGGATCGTGCGTGACTATCAGTTTGTGGATGAATTGGATCGGGGGGCCACGGTCGCCATCGGCAATTTCGATGGTGTTCATCTCGGCCATCAATCCGTCATCGCGCTGGCCCGCAATGCGGCACCGGATGCACCTTTGGGCGTTCTGACGTTCGAGCCGCATCCGCGCGAATTCTTTGCCCCGGGGCAGGCCCCCTTTCGCCTGATGAACCCGGCGGCCCGGGCCAGCCGGTTGCAAAAGCTGGGGGTCGAGCGTCTTTACGAGTTGCCCTTCAACACCGCCCTTGCCGCCCTCACGCCCGAGGCCTTTGCCCGCGACGTGATCAGCGAGGGGCTGGGGCTGCGCCACGTGGTGGTGGGCGCCGATTTCTGCTTTGGCAAGGGCCGGGCCGGCACCGCGCAGGACATGGCCCGGTTCGGGACAGTCATGGGGTTTGGCGTGAGCATCGCCCCCCTGATCGAACGGGCCGAGGATGTCGTGTCATCCACCGCGATCCGCACCGCCCTGACCCAGGGCCGCCCGCGCGATGCCGCGGCGATGCTGGGCCACTGGCACCGGATCGAGGGCGAGGTCATCGGGGGCGAACAGCGTGGACGCACGCTTGGTTACCCGACCGCCAATATGTCCATCGACGGGCTGCACCCGCCGGCCTTCGGAGTCTATGCGGTGCTGGTCGACGTGCTCGATGGCCCCCATGCGGGCAGCTATCACGGGGTGGCGTCGATGGGCATCCGGCCCATGTTCGGTGAAAACAGACCCAATATCGAAACCTTCATATTCGATT
>CAWUIQ010000162.1:0-3509 GCA_963922565.1 uncultured Rhodobacterales bacterium | reverse complement strand
ATCCGAATTCCCTGGATGTGCAGTTGAACCTCGCGGGGGGCTTCGTCGCCGTGGGTTTCATTCCCATCGGGCCCGCGCCCCGGTTGATCATCCGCTGAGCGACGAAAAGCACTACGAAGAGGCCGGTCTGGATAGAAACCTGATGGGAGCGCGAGGCGGTACGAAAGAAGCCTGCATCCTGCCCTTTGCTGCGGATGCCTGTTTCCCTGCTCTATCCTCGAAGCTGTCAGCTTTCATCGCGCGTGCGCGCTTTCAGCGACTGGGCGGTCGCATCCTTTCGGCATGATCGGTTCTTGTGACTTCGCACTGGCCCCAGATCCGAACAGCCGAGCATGGCCCGACCTTGGGCGCGAGGTTGTGACAGACCTGCGGAACGCTCTCCCGCAGGCTGACCAAGGTCATTTGCTGCGCCAGCCCGTCAGCTTTCAACAAAAGCCAGCAGGTCGGCGTTGACCTGATCGGGGTGGGTCGCAAAGAAGCCGTGCGAGAGGCCTTCGTAAACCTTCAGCGTCCCGTTGCTCAGCAGTTTGACCGCCTTCTCCGCCGAATTCGCGATCGGCACGACCTGGTCGTCATCGCCATGCATCACGAGAACCGGCACGTCGATCGCCTGCAGATCTTCGGTCTGATCGGTTTCGGAGAAGACAGCGATGCACTGGTAGTGCGCCGACGCATTGCCCATCATGCCCTGCCGCCACCAGTTCTGGATCTGGCCATGGCTGACCTCGGCGCCCTCACGATTGAAGCCAAAAAAGGGGCCCGCGGGCACATCGAGGTAGAACTGCGCCCGGTTGGCGGCCAGGGCCGAGCGGAAGCCGTCAAAAACCTCCATCGGGATGCCGTCAGGGTTGGCGTCTGTCTGCAGCATCAGGGGCGGGATCGCGCCCAGCAGCGCGGCCTTGGCAACGCGCCCCGGCTCGGCCCGGGCCACATAGCGCGCCGCTTCGCCACCGCCGGTGGAGTGTCCGATATGCACCGCATCTCGCAGGTCCAGTTCATTGGCAAGTTCGGCGACATCGGCCGCATAGGTATCCATGTCGTGGCCGATGTCGGTCTGGCTCGACCGGCCGTGCCCCCGGCGATCATGAGCAATGACCCGAAACCCCTTGGAGGCAAAAAACAGCATCTGGTTGTCCCAATCGTCACTTGAAAGCGGCCAGCCATGATGGAACACGATGGGCTGGGCGTCTTTCGGACCCCAATCCTTATAGAAAATTTCGGTGCCATCGGTTGTCGTGAACATAGCCATTTGAGCAATTCCTTGAGGGTTGGATTGTGTTTGGGCGTAAGCAAAGCCCGGAATGGCCGCCGCAACAGACGCAGCGGTGCCAGTCAGCAGAATGTCGCGCCGGTTCGGGGCGCGCTTCTGGTGGTCAGTCATCGTCATTCCATGGTGCTCCTTGGTCTGGTCAGTCGGGAACGCGAACGATCATCTCGACTTCGATCTGCAGATCGGGGGCAGCCAAAGCAGCGACGCCAACACCGGTGAGGCTCGGTTGTGCGCCGTTCAGGAGGCGCAAGATCCTAGTCATCGCGATTTCCTGCGTCTCGTCCGTCAGGTCGGTCATGTAGACGCGCATCTGGACGATGTGCTCAGGCGTCGCATCAAGCGCGGAAAGGGCGGCATCCAGGTTCTGGATGACAACTGCCGTCTGTTCAGAAAGCGATCCGGGCACCGGACCGCCCTCTGCCCGCCAGGCCACCTGCCCGGAAACGAAGGCGAGCCGATCTGCGACGGTGATTTGCGAGTAACCCACCTTTCCGGCGTCTGGCAGAGATGACGGGTTCAATCGAAGAACATTCACGAGCGCTCCCCCTGAGTATGATGAAGGAATTAACTAGTTGTATCGTTACAACTATAGTTTTGTAACGATACAACTTGATTCGAAAACTCTTTTCAATTGTCTTGGCTCTATTGAACAAGACTCCGCCGAACAGGATCCAATGCGCCAGTGTTCATCTGCCCAGTGCGGCAAGGCTGCGATAGATCCTATGGAGGACGCAGCAACGTTGTGAGGCTTACTTCTTGCGGGGGAAATAAGAGTTGCAGAAAGACCGAAGAGGGGCTCTGCGGTTGAAGGGACCCAGAAGCGGCGCCAAGCCGACCCTCAAGACAATCGCGAAAGAGCTTGGCCTGGGGGTGACGACCGTTTCGCGTGCTTTGCGAAACGACGAAAAGATCAGCGCCGAAACGCGCAAGATTGTGCACGAGACGGCCCGGAAACTTTCCTATCACCCCAGCCGTGCCGGGCTGCGCTTGCGCACAGGCAAGACTAACGCGATCGGCCTTGTCATTGATACGGAGGAGCAGGCCGGCAGCTTTGTGTCGGAACTGATCTTTGGTATTTCGGACGTGCTGGAAAAGACGCCGTATCACCTCTTTGTCATGCCGTACTCCCGTTTGTCGGATCCTGTCGCCCCGATCCGATACCTCGTGGAAACGGAGTCTGTGGATGGGATCCTGATCACCCGGATTGAGCCAAAGGACGCCCGGGTGGAATACCTGTTGGCTAACAACATGCCCTTTGCCACGCGCGGACGAACCCAAATGGGGGTCGACCATCCCTACCACGATTTCGACAACGAGGCCTTCGCACGGTTGGCCGTGCGAAGGCTTGCCGCGCTTGGTCGGCAGCGCATTGCCCTGTTGGCTCCACCTGCAAACCTCAGCTTTCACGATCATCTGAACCATGGGTTTCAAGCCGCGTTGAAAGAGCACGGCATCAAAGAGTTTCCGCTTCCTGATTTGACAAGCGATAGCGCGTTCGAGGACGTTCGCCGTCACGTCCGCCAAGTCATGCAGCAAACGGACCGACCGGATGGCATCGTCAACAGTGCCGGCGGGTTGAGCGGTGCCGGCGGTACGCTGCTGACACTGCTGGCCGGCATCCATGATGCGGGTTTGGTCCCGGGCCAGGATGTCGATATCGTGACCAAACAACAATTCGCTTCGCTGCCCTTCCTGCGCGAGCAGATCCATGTGATCCAAGAGGACGTGCGCGAGGCGGGGCGAGCGTTGGCCAAGTCCCTGATCGGTGCAATCGAGGGAGAGCCGACAGCACAACTTCAGTCCCTGATGGTTCCGAACGACGTGCTGCTGGCGGAGCCGACAGGCCCCTACTGATCCTTCTTGTCGCTTTGGGCGGCTAGCAATGGATGTGCTGAAAGCGAATAGCAGCGGGCTGGCAACCCTGGAAATCAGGTAACTCGTCTCAGCAGTCGAGTTGCGGGCTTCGGCGATGCGCGCGTTCGATCCTCTGGGGCGGATGAAGCGTCAACCCGCCGGGAATTATGTCAGCGGCAATAGCTTCCGCTTCGGTACCGGGCGGTGTCGAAGTGGAAGTGATCCCGGTGGTGCCTGTCGGCCTCGGGCCCGAGCACTGTGCCGAAGGGGCCGCAGGCCTTGCGGTGCATCTGCCGCAGGATCCGCCCTTTGCGCCCGCGGCCCCAATCATCTTCGACCGAGATCACGCTGCCGTCCTTGAGGGTGAAGCCCGAGATGTCGATGG
>CAWUIQ010000161.1:0-3513 GCA_963922565.1 uncultured Rhodobacterales bacterium | reverse complement strand
CCCACGGCGACGAAGCCCCCCGCGAGGTTCAACTGCACATCCAGGGAATTCGGATTGCCTGACAGACCGGCAAGGCGCCGCAGCCAGCCTTCGGCCTCGGCCCGCATCCCCGCTGGCATCAGGCCAGCCGTCTGGGCAAGATCCAGCATCAGCGGCCAGTTCTCGGCCTGAATGTTCAGCGTTCCCTCGGGAACACCCGCCTCGTCGACTGTCAGATCGGCAGCAAGGTTCAGACGCAGATCGGCCCACGCAGCCTCGGCAAGTTCAAGCGCGATCCGGCGGGGCTGTGGGCGGCGCTCTTCGATGGCGCGGCGATCCCACGGGCGGTCGAAAGTGACCGCGCCACGCAGGGCCAGCGCGTCAAAGGTCAGGGGCCAGTCGTCGGGGATGCGCAGGCTGGACCGGGGCAGATCGCCAGGTCGGAAACCGGCGGCAACGGCGTTGAGATCATAGGCCGGACCGTCCCCCACCTGGGTCATCGTCAGGGTCAGGGTATCGGCGCTCATCAGGCTGCCGGCATTCTCGGTGAGACCCCATGGGCCAGCGGTCCAGCCCATGCGCTCCAGTTCCAGCGCGGTGCCGGGATGCAGGCGCAGCTCCATCTCGCTGCCGGTCATCGTCAGAAACGACCGGCCCTGCGGACTGGCCAGCAGGATGGGCGTTTCGGGCAGGGTCAGGGTTGCATGGCCGGGCCACCATGCAGGGGCGGCAAGGGTCAGATCCTCCATCTCGACGGCGACGCCGGTGACTGGATCGGCCAGTTTGGGTTCAACCATGCGGGCGCGCAGATCGGTGGGAAAGCCCGCCATCTCGACATCCGCCACCTCGGCCTGCCACCCGGCCGCGACGCGGGTCTCAAGCCATGTGGTCACGCCGCCGCGCAAGCCCACGCTGGCGATGAACCACCACCCGGTCCAAAGGATGGCGAGAACGGCGATCAAACCCAACACTTTACGCATCACGCGGGCCTTTCCCTTGGCTTCGATTTCCGGTTTACCGGGGCCGCAGGGAAAGGACCAGCGCCATGACCATGTGGGTTTTCGCCTATGGCAGCCTCTTGTGGGACCCCGGCTTTGACGTCGCTGAAAGCGCGGTGGCGCGGGCCAACGGCTATGCCCGGTCGTTCTGCATGTGGTCGATCCACCATCGCGGCAGCGAGGAGGATCCGGGCCTTGTTCTGGCCCTTGACGAACAACCCGGAGCGCATTGCCAGGGGCTCGCCATGCGGGTGGCCGACGGGCACGAGGACCAGACGCTGCAGATGCTGCGCGACCGCGAGCTGATCTCGTCGGCCTATTTCGAAAAGCAGGTGGATGTCCGGTTGATTGACGGGCGCAAGGTTTCGGCCGTGACCTATGTGATCGACCCGTTTCACAGCCAGTATTGTGGCGGAATGCCGCTTGAGGAACAGGCGCACATTATCGCCCATGCCCAGGGCGGGCGCGGGCCGAATTCCGAATATCTGTTCAACACCGCCACACATTTGCGCGAATTGGGCCTTGCAGATGACGATCTTGACTGGTTAGCAGCCCGTGTGCGTAGCATCTTAGGATAATCCGTTGGCGCGAATGCCATTTTGTGGATAAGTTACGCGCGAGCAGAATAACCAGGGTCAGGAGCCCGACATGGCGCAAAACGCCAGAAAAACGCGCCCCCAGTTCTCGCAACCGGTCCGCCAGATCGCTCTGATGCTTCTGGTGCTGGGCCTGACGGGCTTTGGTGCGTTCATGGCTCTGCCCCGGGTTCTGCCGGTGTTTCAGGCCAACCCGTATCTGAACGGCTTTATCCTGTTTGTCTTCTTCGTGGGTGTCATGGCCACCTTCTGGCAGGTGTTCCAGCTGATCGGTTCGGTGCGCTGGATCGAACGGTTTGCCGCCTCGGAAAAGGCCGATCCGAAAGCGAAGGCGCCGCAACTGCTGGCGCCGCTTGCATCGCTTCTGCGGTCGCGCGGGGCGCGCATGCAGATCCCGGCCTCGTCCACGCGGTCGATCCTCGATTCCGTGGCGACCCGGATCGACGAGGCGCGGGAGATCACGCGCTACATCGTCAACACCCTGATTTTCCTTGGCCTTTTGGGTACATTCTACGGGCTAGCGACGACGGTCCCGGCGGTCGTCGACACTATCCGCAGCCTTGCACCACAAGAGGGTGAAGGCGGTGTCGCCGTCTTCAACCGTCTGATGACCGGGCTTGAGGCGCAGCTGGGTGGCATGGGCGTCGCCTTTGCGTCATCGCTGCTGGGTCTTGCCGGGTCGCTGGTCGTTGGGCTGCTGGAACTTTTTGCCGGTCACGGCCAGAACCGCTTTTACCGCGAGCTTGAGGAATGGCTCAGCACCATCACCCGCGTTGGCTTTGCCGCAGGCGACGATGCCAGCCCCGAACAGGCGGCGCTCGCCGGGGTCATCGATCATCTGACCGAACAGATGGAAACGCTGCAGCAGATGTTCACGCAGTCCGAAATGACACGGACGCTGGTGGATGAACGGCTGGGCAAACTGGCCGACGCGGTGGAAAAACTGGCCGAGGGCGGTGGCGAGGGCAACGCCATGGATCGGGTGGCCGACGGGCAGGAACGCCTGATCGCCCTCATTGAATCCAACGGCATGGGCGACGGGATCGACGCCGAAAGCCGGATGCGCCTGCGGTCGATCGACGTGCAGATGCTGCGGATCCTCGAAGAGATTTCGGCCGGACGGCAGGAAAGCATGGCAGAGCTGCGCACCGACATTTCGGCACTGGCCCAGGCGCTCAGCCAGCCGCGCGGCCAGGACAGGCTCTCCCGCACGCTGCGCACCGCGCGGCAAGGGCAGGGTGAGGCCTGACCATGGCGCTGTCCCGCCGGACCGGAGCGCGATTTCAGGCCTCCATCTGGCCCGGTTTCGTGGATGCGATGACGGGCCTCTTGCTGGTTCTGATGTTCGTTCTGACCATCTTCATGATCGTGCAGTTCGTGCTGCGCGAAACTATCAGCGGGCAGGAAAGCGAGCTTGACGCGCTTGCGGGCGAGGTTGCGGCGCTGGCGCAGGCCCTCGGTCTTGAAGAACGTCGGGCCAACGAACTCGATGCGCGGGTCAGCGAGCTTAACACCACCATCGCCGACAATCAGGATCAGCTTGCACAACAATCCATCCTGCTGAATTCGCTGCGTGCCGAACGGGATGCGCAGGCCGCAGCACTGGATGAGGCCGCAACCCGCATCACCAGTTTCGAGGCACGGGTCGCGGCCCTCATCGCCGAACGGGACGGGGCGCTTGATCAAGTGACGGCGCTTGAGACGGAACAAACCCGGCTGATTTCTGAACAAGAGGCGCTGAACCTCGCCCTCGCGCAGGCCCGCACCGAAATCGACACACAGACCGAAGAGGCGCGGCTTGCGGCAGCACGCACCGACGCCCTGCAGGCGCTGGTCGAAGAGCTGGAACGGGACAAGGCCGAAAGCGCCACGCAATCGGCGGCTCTGCGCGCCGATCTTGATGCAGCGCAGCAGGCGCTCAGCGATGAAGAGGCCGCTCG
>CAWUIQ010000160.1:0-3559 GCA_963922565.1 uncultured Rhodobacterales bacterium | reverse complement strand
GCGGGCCGCCCCGGCGGCCTCGCGGGCGACCGCGACCAATTCGGCGCGGCCCATCATCATCGAAAACAGCCCCTTGGCCGCGTGGCCCTGGGCAAATCCGGGTTCGGCGGCGAGAACGGCGCCAAGGTGTTGCGGGGTGGTCTTGCCGTGGGACAGAAACGCAAGCGTCATCGCGTTCCAGTCGGTCAGCGCGTCCTGCGTATGCAGGCTCACGGGGGTATGGCAGATATCTTGCAGCATTCTTGGCCCTCGTTGGCTCGATCTCTATTGATGTAGCCGATGGAAACAGCGTCGCGCAGATGTTCCGCCGAGTTTACACGCAAGCGTGAAGTGGGCGGCAAATTCCGTGATCGAAAATGTAAGTTGACCAGCCGTAACAGCAGGAATTCAGGCGATTATTCGCAGATCAATTCCCGGCCTTGCCGTCTTTTTCAGCGCGGAGTGTTTCAAGGACCTCGTCGGTGTCCTGACCAAAGCGGGGTGGGGGGCGGCGATACTGAACTGGTGTCGCTGATAACTTCAGTGGATTCGCCAGCAATTTCAGTTCCTGGCCCTCGATATCGTCCCGTTGCATGCGCAGGACGGTGCCGCGCGCCTCGGCCTGATCAGAACCAAGCGCTTCGGCGACGTCGTGGATCGGACCGCCCGGCACCTTCGCATCGTTCATCCGCTGCAGGATTTCGGCCTTGGGCATTGTGGCCAGTGTCTCGCGCAGGGCTTCGGTCAGGGTAACGCGGTTCTCGATCCGCTTGAGGTTGGTGGTGTACTTAGGATCTCCCCCAAGGTCGGCGCGGCCGATGCAATCGCAGAACCGCACGAACTGCGCGTCGTTGCCGACAGCGACAAGGATATACCCGTCAGAGGCGGGAAAGGCATCGTAAGGCACGATGTTGGGATGGGCATTGCCGCGCCGCTCGGGCAACTGGCCGCTGGTCAGGTAATTGACCCCCTCGTTGATCAGCCACGCCATCTGGGCGTCAACGAGGCTGAGGTCGATATGCTGGCCTTCGCCCGTTCTGTCGCGGTGACGCAAGGCCGCGAGAATACCGATGGTCGCATACATTCCGCACATCACATCCGCGATGCCCACGCCCACCTTGGTGGGCACCCCGTCCGGATCACCCGTCAGTGACATGATCCCGCCATAGCCCTGGGCCATCAGGTCATACCCCGGCAAGTCGCGGTTGGGTCCGGTCTGGCCAAAGCCCGAGATCGAGCAATAGACCAGGCCGGGGTGGGCCCCCAGCAACGTTTCATGATCCAGACCGTATTTGACCAGCCCGCCGGGTTTGTAGTTCTCGATCACCACGTCGGCCCGCGCCGCCAGCGCCCGAACGGTGGCCTGCCCCTCTTCGGTCGAAAGATCCACGGCAACCGATTTCTTGTTGCGGTTGGCAGACATGAAATAGGCCGACAGGTCCGTTGGATTGCCGTTGGCACCCTTGGCATAGACTGGGCCCCATGTGCGCGTATCGTCCCCGCCCGTCTTGGGGTTTTCAATCTTGATGACCTCTGCACCCAGATCCCCCAAAAGCTGCGTGGCGGTTGGGCCGGCAAGAATGCGGCTCAGATCCAGAACGACGATCCCATCGAGTGCCATGGGTTTAGATGCGTCCGTCATAGGCACCTCGTTCGATATGCGCCGCGATAACGGTGAAGGTGTCGGCTGCCATGGCCTCTTGCAGCGCAGCGGTCAGTTCCTGCCGCGAATGCACCTGGTGCCCGACGCCGCCGAACGCCTTTCCCATGGCAGCGAAATCGTGGGTATCGAAGTCGACCCCCGCATTCGGCAATTGTCGCTGGCGTTGTTTCAGCTCGATCAGCGCAAGCGATGCGTCGACAAACACGACGAAGATCGGTTTCAGCCCCAATTCCTTGGCTGTTGCCAGTTCGCCCGCAACCATCAGGAAGCCTGCGTCGCCGGAAAAGCTGACGACCGTGCGATCTGGTGAGGCAAGGGCGGCACCCATGGCCAGCGGCACGGCACATCCCATCGTGCAAAGGGCCGAGGATTGCATCAGACCCCGCGGCTCGTAACATTCCCACATCTGGCTCAGGAGGATCCGATGCGCACCGCTATCCGCCGTGGCCAGCGCGTCACGGGGCAGAACGGTGCGACAGGTGTCAATGATCGCCGCGGGCCCCCAATCTTCATCTGTCGGAAAGGCTTGCGCCAGCGCTGACTTACAGGCCGCAATATCATCACTTGGCCATTGGGATTTCGGTGTGTTGTCATCCGCGATGGCCCGCAGGCTGGCGTTGCAATCGCCCACGATGTTGAGCGTGCCTTGATGCATGTAGTGGTGGTTTGGCACGGCGGTGATGTCGATCATCTGCTGTCCGGGGGCAAGAAAATCCCGCCAGCCCACGCGCATCTCGATCGGATCATAACCGACACCGATAACCAGATCGGATTGCTGGATGATGGGCAAAAGGATCGCATCCGCCTTGGGTGAGAGACCCGCGCCGCCAAGGGCAAGCGGATCATCCTCGGGCAGCAATCCCTTGGCTTTGTAGGATGTTACGACGGGGATGGCGTGTTTTTTGGCTAGGTCCGCAATGGCCTCGCCGGCATCTTCATTGACGGCATCGACACCGGCGATGATCAGCGGCCGCGTGGCGTCGGCGAAAAGGTCGCGTGCCGCCTGTAAATCCTGGCCAGCGGGGGCCACCCTTGCTGCCGGTTTGCGATGCACGGGCCTATCCGACGTGGGCGCGGTCGCAACCGAAATCGGAACATCGATGTGAACCGGGCCCGGTTGGCCTTCGATCGCGATGGCCACGGCCTTGTCCGCGATAACATGGGCGGCTCCGGTGTTCAGTGTGAACGACGCCTTGGTGATGGGGCCAAAGACCTGCGTCTGATCCAGCACCTGATGGGTATAGGTCTGCGCCTCGTCCGCATCGACACAGCCTGCTAGAACGATCAGCGGCACACGATCCTGATGAGCATTCGCCACCGCATTGACGCCGTTCAGGGCACCGGGGCCAACTGTTGCAACCAGTATCCCGGGGGCGCCAGTGCGATGCCACGTGCCTTCGGCCATGAAGGCGGCAGCGTTTTCATGCTTGGCCAGAACAAAACGGATGCCAGCCTTTTCAAGGGCATCGACCAAGGTCAGAACTTCACCGCCGGGCATCCCAAAGGCGTAGCGGCAGCCTTCGGCATACAAGCGTTGGGCCAAAACATCAGCGGTGCGCGGCGTATCGGTCATGGATCAGTCCCCGGTTATCGCGCTTTCCTGTCACGCGGTGGCGCGGGCCGCAACTCACGCCTGCGTTTGGTTTATTGCAAGGGGCGTTTTTGGATCGGCGGCGAGTGTGGAAATTGACCTATGTCAATTCCGGGCGACAGAAAGACTGTCAGTGTCGGCGAGTAAGGGAGATTGCACAATCAGAGATTCCGTTCGTCTGTCTTTGGCGTGAGTGGGCATCGGCGAACGGAACGGTCGGTATTGGCCGACCGGGCCGCGCAGGCAGAGGGTGGTTAAGTCGGGTGTGTCTTGGGGAAGGCGTGCGTCCGGCGGCCAGTCTTTCGCCTGCGCGGCTTTTCCTTTGC
>CAWUIQ010000159.1:0-3565 GCA_963922565.1 uncultured Rhodobacterales bacterium | reverse complement strand
GATGAAGGATTTGCCGACCTTCTGGCCAACGAGGCCGATATCGTCATGGCACTGCGCGAAATCCGGGGTGAAGAAAGAACGCGGGCGATTGAGAGCGCGCTTGGCGATCTGAAAGGCCCAAACCGCAGCCGCGTTCTGGCCCTCGACGCGCTTGTACCCATCGTGAACCCGGATCTGCCGGTGCGGTCGATCGAGCCGTTGGCGCTTGCGCGGGTACTTTCGGGGGCCGTCACGAATTGGTCAGTCCTTGGGGGGCCAGACGCGCCGATTTCAATCCATGTACCGGGTCCGACGACTGGGATGGGGCAATCGTTGGATGACCTTGTTCTGATGCCAGCTGGATCGACGGTGTCGGAAGCAGCAGTGCTGCACGATCGATCGGCTGACCTTGTTGCCGAGGTTCTTGCCGATCCGTTCGCCATCGGGATCGCGAGCTATTCCGATCATGGCGAGGCGCAGGTGCTGACCTTGGCGGGGTCTTGCGGCTTTGAGTCGGTGGCGGGCCGGCTGACCATCAAGACCGAAGACTACCCGCTCACGGCCCCCATGTTTCTGTATCTTCCGGTGCGCCGCCTGCCCAAGGTTGCGCGGGATTTCCTGGCCTATACGCGGGGTCCGGCGGCCCAGGCCGTCATTCGTCGATCCGGTCTGGTCGATCAGGCGACCGAGCGGGTGACGCTGGCGCAGCAGGGTCAGCGGTTCACCAATGCGATTATGAATGCCGGGGCTGAAGTTCCGCTTGAGGAATTGCAGCGTATGGTCGGGTTTTTGGCCGATGCGGCGCGGATGTCGATCTCGTTCCGGTTCGAGGTTGGATCGGCCCGCCTTGATGCGCAGTCGCGGTCAAACATCCAGCAGCTGGCGCAGACGCTGGAAAGCGGGCGGCTTGATGGCCGGGATGTTCTCTTTGTCGGATTCAGCGACGGGCAAGGCGCGGCGGACCCAAACCGGGCCATCGCCTTGCAACGGTCGCAGGCGGTTCTTGCGGCGGTTCGATCAGCAGCTGAGACAGCCAAATTCGACAGGATCAATATGATCGCCGACGCTTTTGGAGAGGCCCTGCCGATGGCATGCGACGACACCGCCTGGGGCCGCCGGGTCAACAGGCGTGTCGAGGTCTGGGTACGCTAGAGATACCCTGCGGACTTGAAGCTGAGCTCGCGCGATTTGCCGACGATGATGTGATCATGCAGCGTCAGCCCAAGCGACTGGCACGCCATTTCGATCTGGTTGGTCATGTCGATATCAGCCTGGCTGGGGGTTGGGTCGCCGGATGGGTGGTTGTGGACGAGGATCAAGGCACTGGCGTTCAGCTCCAGCGCCCTTTTGACAACCTCTCGCGGATAGACCGGCACGTGATCGACGGTACCCTTGGCCTGTTCCTCGTCAGCGATCAGGATGTTCTTGCGATCAAGAAACAGGACCCGGAACTGTTCGGTTTCCCGATGGGCCATCGTGGTGTGGCAGTAATCGAGAAGAGCATCCCAACTGGAGATCACCTGACGGTTCATCACCCTTGATCGCGCCAACCGTTGTGCAGCAGCCTCGACGATCTTCAGTTCTGTGATGACGGCATCGCCGACGCCTTTGACGTCGCTCAGACGGTCGGCAGGCGCAGTCACAACGCGGTTGAAATCGCCGAACCGTTTCAGCAACTCATGCGCCAGTGGTTTCACATCCCTGCGGGGAATGGCGCGGAACAGAACAAGCTCCAGCATTTCATAGTCTGGCAGGGCATCGGCACCCCCCGTCAGAAACCTTTGGCGCAGGCGGCTGCGGTGGTCTGCGATGTAGGATGGTGTCGTCCCTTGGGGCAGGGCAACTGGCGTCGCCTCATCCGGATCAAAAAGCTGTGGCTGTTCGCGAAAGTGAACCATGGGGAAGCCTTGCGTCAGCAAGGTTTAGGAGGGGTTAACGCCCGCACCGGATGTTCCATCCGCGTGGTTCTATCGCTCGAAAGGGGCGGTCCTCGGCACAAAGGCAAGGTCCGGCGCGCGGGCCGGACCGGTGTTTAACCCTTCATGGAATCCCAGAAGCTCTTGACCGACGAAAAGAAGCTGTGGCTTTCCGGGTTATTGTTCTGCTCCGAAATCTCTTCAAATTCGCGCAACAGTTCTTTCTGACGGCTGGTCAGGTTTACCGGTGTTTCGACCGCCAGTTCGATGAACATGTCGCCCGATCCGCCACCGCGCAGGGCCGGCATGCCTTTGCTGCGCAGACGCATCTGACGACCGGATTGAGAGCCTGACGGGATCTGCACGCGGGCGCGTCCGCCATCGATTGTGGGAACCTCGATATTGCCGCCCAGGGCGGCCGTGCTCATCGCGACGGGAACACGGCAGAACAGGTTAACGCCGTCCCGCTCGAAGAGTTTGTGGTCTTCCACTTCGATGAAGATATAGAGATCGCCCGACGGACCGCCCCGCAGCCCCGCTTCGCCTTCGCCGCCCAATCGGATCCGGGTGCCGGTCTCGACCCCCGCAGGGATATTGACGCTAAGCGACCGGTCCTTTTCGACCCGGCCTGCACCGCCGCACGAGTTACAGGGGTTCTTGATGATCTGCCCAAGACCGTTGCAGGTGGGGCAAGTCCGTTCGACCGTAAAGAAACCCTGCTGCGCGCGCACCTTGCCCATTCCTGAACAGGTTGGGCAGGTTGTGGGTTCGGCCCCGCCCTCTGCGCCGGATCCGTTGCATGATCCGCATGCGACAGCAGTGGGGACGTTGATTGTCTTTTGAAGGCCGGAATAGGCTTCTTCCAGCGACACCCGCAGGTTATAGCGCAGGTCGGATCCGCGCGTGGCGCGCTGCCGACCGGTGCCCCGGCCGCCCATGAAGTCGCCGAAGAGATCGTCGAACACGTCCGAAAAGGCCGAACCAAAGTCCTGGCCGCCGCCAAAGCCCTGACCGGGACGGGGGCCTGGGCCACCACCCATCCCGCCTTCGAATGCCGCATGGCCAAAGCGATCGTAGGCGGCTTTCTTTTCGCCGTCCTTAAGGATTTCGTAGGCTTCGTTGACCTCTTTGAACTGGGCTTCGGCGTCCGGGTTGTCCTTGTTGCGATCGGGGTGAAGTTCTTTCGCCTTGCTGCGAAAACCCTTCTTGATTTCGTCGGCTGATGCTCCTTTGGAGACGCCGAGGACATCATAATAGTCGCGTTTCGCCATGGGATCAGTCTCCTGTCCGGAACGTCACGGGCCGGTCCGCAGGGACCGGCCCGATGATTGGTTCCTTGGCATGCGCCTTAGGCACGCTTGTTGTCGTCAAGATCCTCGAATTCAGCGTCGACGATGTCGTCATCGTCGGAACGCGGACCCGCATCGACATCAGGCTCTTCGTCGCCGTCATCCTGCGACGCCTTGTAGATCGCCTCGCCCAGTTTCATGGCCGCTTCGGTCACGTTCTGGATACCCGATTTGATCTTGTCGGCGTTTTCCGTCTCCATCTCGTCCTTGAGCGCCGCGATCGCGAGCTCGATGGCTTCGATGGTTGTCGGATCGACCTTGTCGCCATGCTCTTCCATCGACTTTTCGGTCGAGTGGATGAGGCTTTCGGCCTGGTTCTTG
>CAWUIQ010000158.1:0-3589 GCA_963922565.1 uncultured Rhodobacterales bacterium | reverse complement strand
CCGGACCGATACCACATACCGTCGGACTGGCGCACGCGGCGGGATTACATCCTCGTCTCGCTCTGGTTCATCCTGACCTTCAAGTCCTTCCGCTATGATGAATTGCTGCTTTACCCAATGGCGCTTTACTTCTGCTGGGCGTTCATCCGCGACTTTCAGTTCCTGTTTCCGATCGTCTGGCGCAGCCTCATCCTCTTTGCCTTTCCGACCTGGTGGATGCTGACGGCGTTTTGGGGGGACGAGACCTTTTTGATCGTCAGATCCGGTCTGCAGCTCTTTCTCGGTGTCATGATCTGCTATTGCGCGGTGCTGCGGACCGATCCCCGCCACATCGTCGTGTCCATCTTTGCGCCGGGTGCCTATTGGGCCGTCATGAGCCTTGCCGAGGCCTCAGGGGGCGGGATCGCGGCACGGGGCGCGTTTCTCAGCAAGAACTCCATGGGGCAGGCCATGGTCGTTGTGTGGATGTGCGTTCTCTGCATCGTGCTCGACCGTGGTTTTCCCGGCTGGCTTCGGGCGATGGCGGCCTGTGTCGGGGTTTTGGCGATGTACCTCATCTTTCTGTCGAATTCCGCGACGGCGGTTCTGCTGATGCTTGGCGTGACGGGCATCGTATTCTTCTACGCCGTCGTTCTGCGCCGGCGTTGGCTGAGCTCGCGGGTCGTGATCGGTGGCTTCCTTCTGCTCTGCGGTGCCGTGGTATCGATCATCGGGTTCATGATGATCGGGGCCGAGTTCGACCCTGTCGGCATGGTGCTCGAAGCGTTCGGCAAGGACAGGTCCCTGACTGGTCGCACCGTGCTGTGGGAATATGCCGAGGAACAGATCCGGCAAAACCCGTTTCTGGGCGTGGGCGAGGGTGGCTTCTGGACGCCCCGCGACGGTCTGAGCCTGTCGGCGCGGATTTTCGAAGAGTTCCACAAGGCGCCCAATGCGCTCTTCACGTTCCACAATTCCTACTATGAGATCGCGGTTCACCAGGGTCTGATCGGCGTGGCGATCGCGGTTCTGGCGATCGGATGGGCGGTGCTCCGCACCGTCTACGAGGCCCATCGGCAACAGACGGTGGTGGCGGCGTTCTTTATCTGCGCGACGGCCGTGAACCTTGTGAGAAGCACGACCGAAGCCGGGGTCTTGGGGGCCTTTTCCCTCGTGCCGACGGTCATGCTGATTGGTGCGCTTTTCAGCGTCAAACAGCAGGTGCTGAGCGCGGGATCAAGCGCGCGCACGGCCCGTCCGATGGAAACAGGGCCGTCGGTAGGGCCTGATCCGGTCGGCATGACCCGCTGAGCCGCTTCTCATGCGGCTTTCCACTTGATCGAACATCCCATCGACGGGATCTGATCTTGCGGGCCTTTGCCGGTTTCTGCCACCTGCTTCATCGCCTCGAAAAGATCGCGTCGCAGGTCATGGGGGCCGGGTGTCGCGCGGGAAGCGTCGAGGCGGCCACGGTATTGCAGACCGCCATGGGCGTCGAAGCCAAAGAAATCCGGCGTGCAGGCGGCGTCATAGGCGCGGGCGACGGATTGGTCGGCATCGTGGAGATAGGGAAAGGGGAACGCTTTTGCAGCGGCCATGTTCTTCATGTTCTCAAAGCTGTCGGCGGGGTAGGCGACCGCGTCGTTCGAACAAATCGCCGCAACACCGATGCCCAGGGCCTGCAGGTCCGTCGTGTCCCGGATGATCTTGTCGAGAACGGCCAGAACGTATGGACAGTGGTTGCAGATGAACATGATGAGGGTTCCGCTCTTTCCTCGGATGTCGGCAAGCGCATAGCTGCGGCCGTCCGTGGCGGGCAGGGTGAAATCCGGGGCGGGCCAGTCGAAGTCGCAAACGGGTGGGGTGGCGGCCATGACAACGTCCTCTCGCGGGTGGGGCTGAATGCTGACGTCAGGATATCAGGGCCGCGCAGGAAAATCAGCCCGAACGCATGGCGTGACCGATACGCTCGGACCCCGACCGTGGGCCCTTGCGCAAAATCATTAAGTAATGATTTTGGCCGTCGCGCCTGTCAGCCTTCGTTCCGCTCTGCTGCGAGCGTTTCGACATCCTTGAACGAGATCGATTCACCGCAGCCGCAGGCGTCGGCCACGTTCGGATTGCGGAATTTGAACCCGGACTCGAGCAGCGACGTCTCATAGTCGATCTCGGTCCCGAAAAGGAACATCTGCGCCATCGGCGCGATCAGCACCCGCGCGCCATCCTGTTCCACGACCTCGTCATGCGGGTCCTGTTCGGTCACGTAGTCCATCGTGTATTCCATGCCCGCGCAGCCGCCTTTCTTGACGCCGATGCGAAGGCCGCGATGGCCGTCCTTTTCCATCAGCCGGGCGATCTGGGTCGCCGCTGCCGGGGTCATGGTTACCGCTTGCTTACCGGGAATTGAAAACATCTGCGCGCTCCACTGGCTTTGACCTGAACTTAGGAAATGAGCGTCCTGATCTCAAGCGCGGGCAGAAGACCAAGCAACCCCCGCGTGGCATAAGCGATCAGGATGGCCCAGCCAAAGGACGCCAGTGTGCCGATGATGACATATTCGGCTGAACGTTGATCCTTGCTGGCCGTTCCAAATCGCAGAATCGACTTGGCCGCGATCAAGAGCCCCACGGCGGTGGCCTGGCCCTGCAGGATAAAGAGAAAGATCAGCCCCCGTTCCATGATCCCAATGAGCCGCCCGCCGTTCTTCAGCCCCGAAGACCGGAAGAGAAAACCGTAGGGCTGCATCAGAAGCCCGATGGCATACATCCCCGCGGTCACGGCGAAGATCAGGCCCGACAACAGCGCCATCAGGGCGGGCAGGCTGGTTTGCGCGGCCCATGGCCCGCTGGTCCAAAGCGCGGGATAAAGCACCGCAATCACGATCAGCGTTGCGATATGGGCCGCCTGATCCAGCAGGAAGGCACCGACACCTTCGAACCGCCCATAGGTCTTGGTCGCGTCGATCACCAGATGCGCCACCGCCAGATAGACAAGGGGCAGCGCTGTAACCGTGCCCAGCGCCGCCGCCGCCGTGGCCCAGACGATGGCGATGTGCAGGAGCAGCACCAGCAGACGGCGCTTGTTCTCGACGATCCAGCCGGTCTGGAGCACGAAATCTGCGAGGCAGTGAGCAAAGAGCAGGGCGGTGAAGGTTTCTAGCATGCGGGAAGGCTTGGCGTTTTATACAGGTTAAAAAGGCTGTGGATCTCAATAACAGTCATAAAAGGCTGTAATTCATAAAAACAGTTACAATAGGCTGTATTTGGGGCGGGGTGCATCATACCATCATGTTCTTCGTTACGAAAACCGCATGCCGAAACCGATTACAAAGTAATACCTCAACCATCTTCATACATTTCGCACGCTTCGAGCAAATCCGATAGGCCGGATGCGTCCCAATGCTGCTGTATCGTTTGCTGCGTCGTTTCAAAATCGGCGGCGAGCTCTTCCTGCGTTGGGCGGGGCAGGCGCAGGCTCTCCAGTGCGATCTCGGCCTGCCGGGCTGTCCAGCCGCCGACGATCCGGTTGGCGAGGGTCGTGGCGAGTTGCAGCGCCAGCGGCCCGTCCTCGACGGCCATACGCCCCCCCTTGCGCATCGTATCGAGCGCGT
>CAWUIQ010000157.1:0-3872 GCA_963922565.1 uncultured Rhodobacterales bacterium | reverse complement strand
CTTCTCGTCGATCAATACGCCGGGGGAGTCCCGAAGGGACGGGGGCAGAGCCCCCTTTTCTTACAGTGCCGGCTGCCTGGTGCTCAGACCGATCTCGGTTCCGACGGCAACCATGTCGGCCAGCAGCTTCGCAGCGTCGTCCACCGCACCACCCACATCCTTGGCGTGGGTGTAAGCCTCTTGTGCCGCGTCGAACATCTCGTCGAGCTGTTCCTGCGTCATGTCGGCCCGCGCAACGGCTTTCTCGGCCAGAACCGAAACGCCCTGCGCACCGATTTCGGCAAAACCGCCGGTGACGATGTATTCCGACGTCGAACCGCCCGCCTCGACCTTCAGAATGCCGGGCCGCAGCGTGGTGATCGTCGGCGCATGATCCGCCATCACCGTCATGTCCCCGTCCGCGCCGGGGATCTGGACCGCCGCCGCCATGAGCGAAGCAAGGCTTCGCTCGGGCGAGACGAGGTCAAACTGGATGTCTGCTGCCATCTGGCTTCTCCCTAGGCCGCGTCAGCAGCCATTTTCTCGGCCTTGGCGATCACTTCCTGGATGCCGCCGACCATGTAGAACGCGCCTTCGGGCAGATGGTCGTATTCGCCGTTCACAACCGCCTTGAAGGACGAAATCGTTTCTTCCAGCGGCACCTGAACACCGTCCGACCCGGTAAAGACTTTCGCCACGTCGAAAGGCTGCGACAGGAAGCGCTGGATCTTGCGCGCCCGTGCCACCGTCAGCTTATCCTCTTCGCTCAGTTCGTCCATCCCGAGGATCGCGATGATGTCCTGAAGCGACTTGTAGCGTTGCAGGATGTTCTGCACCGCCATCGCGACGCCGTAATGCTCTTCGCCAACGATCGCCGGGTCCATCAGACGCGACGTGGAATCGAGCGGGTCCACCGCCGGATAGATCCCCAGCTCGGAGATCGCGCGGCTGAGAACCGTTGTCGCGTCGAGGTGCGCAAAGGTCGTCGCAGGCGCCGGGTCGGTCAGGTCGTCCGCAGGGACGTAAACCGCCTGGATCGACGTGATCGAGCCGTTCTTGGTCGAGGTGATCCGCTCCTGCATCGCGCCCATGTCGGTGGCAAGCGTCGGCTGATAGCCCACAGCAGACGGGATCCGGCCCAAGAGGGCCGACACTTCGGAACCGGCCTGCGTGAAGCGGAAGATGTTGTCGACAAAGAACAGAACGTCGGTACCGGATTGGTCGCGGAACTGTTCGGCCAGCGTCAGACCTGTCAGGGCAACGCGGGCACGCGCTCCGGGAGGCTCGTTCATCTGACCGTAAACCAGCGCCACCTGGCTGTCGCTCAGGTTCTCGGGCTTGATCACGTTCGATTCGATCATCTCGTGATACAGGTCGTTGCCTTCACGCGTCCGCTCGCCCACACCGGCAAAGACCGAGTAGCCCGAGTGCACCTTGGCGATGTTGTTGATCAGTTCCATGATCAGAACCGTCTTGCCCACGCCGGCACCACCAAAGAGGCCGATCTTACCGCCCTTGGCGTAAGGGGCCAGCAGGTCAACAACCTTGATGCCGGTGACGAGGACCTCGGATTCGGTCGACTGCTCAGCGAATTCCGGGGCCGGCTGGTGGATCGGGCGGCGCTCATCCGCTTCGACGGGGCCGCCTTCGTCCACCGGTTCACCAACGACGTTCAGGATCCGGCCCAGCGTCGCGTTGCCCACCGGGATTGTGATCGGGCCGTCGGTGTCGGTCACTTCCTGACCACGGACCAGACCTTCGGAGCTGTCCATCGCGATGCAGCGCACGGTGTTTTCACCAAGGTGCTGCGCCACTTCCAGCACAAGGCGGTTGCCGTTGTTGTCGGTTTCCAGCGCGTTCAGAATTTCCGGCAGATGGTCATCGAACTGCACGTCGCAGACGGCCCCGATGATCTGTGTGATTTTACCTTTAGCGTTCGCCATTCTCTTCGTCTCCGGTCTCTTATAGCGCTTCCGCGCCGGAAATAATTTCGATCAGCTCGTTCGTGATGACGGCCTGGCGCGAGCGGTTGAACTGGATCGTCAGGCGGTCGATCATTTCGCCCGCGTTCCGCGTCGCGTTGTCCATCGCGCTCATCCGGGCGCCCTGTTCGGACGCTCCGTTTTCCAGAAGGCCCGAGAAGATCGCCGTGGCCACGCCCCGCGGCAGAAGGTCGGCCAGGATGGCCTCTTCGTCGGGTTCGTAGTCATAAAGCGTCTCACCCGCCTCATAATCTTCAGGCACCTCGAAGGGGATGACCTGCTGCGCAGTCGGGATCTGGGTGACCACGTTCTGGAACTTCGAGAAGAAGATCGTGGCGACGTCGAATTCATCCGCGTCGAAACGGTTCAGGATGTCCTTGGCGATGCCCTGGGCGTCGCCATAACTCATCCGCTTGACCGCGCTCAGGTCGATATGGCCGACAAAATGATCCCCGAGGTCGCGTTTCAGCGCATCCCGGCCCTTTTTGCCCACCGTCAGGATCTTGACGGTCTTGCCCGCGGCCAGCAGATCCTGCGCCCTTTGGCGGGCGATCTTGGCGATGTTCGAGTTGAAGCCGCCGCAGAGGCCCCGTTCCGCCGTCATGACGACCAGAAGGTGGGTCTGATCCGACCCCGTACCGCTCAGCAATTTCGGCGCGCTGTCCGACCCGCCGACAGATGCGGCAAGGCCCGCCATCACGGCGTTGAACCGTTCGGCATAGGGGCGCGATTGTTCGGCCGCTTCCTGTGCCCGCCGCAGTTTCGCGGCGGCCACCATCTGCATGGCCTTGGTGATCTTCCGCGTGGATTTCACGCTTTCGATCCGGTTCTTGAGATCCTTCAAAGAAGGCATGGCGCGCCTCCCTTAGGCGAAGTCTGCGGCGTATTCGTCGAGCGCGGCCTTGATCTTGTCTTCGGCTTCGCCCTTCACCTTGGGATCTTCGTTGGTGATATAGTCCAGCAGATCCGCTTTCTTGGTCCGCAGGTGGTTCAGCAGGCCCTGCTCGAACCGGCCGACATCCTTGACGTCGATCTTGTCGAGGTACCCGTTCACGCCCGCATAGATGACGCAGACGATCTCGGCATTGGTCAGCGGCGAATATTGCGGCTGCTTCATCAGCTCGGTCAGGCGCGCGCCCCGGTTCAGGAGCTGCTGGGTCGCGGCATCGAGATCCGAGCCGAACTGGGCAAAGGCCGCCATCTCACGATACTGCGCGAGCGACAGCTTGACCGGACCGGCGACCGATTTCATCGCGTTGGTCTGGGCGGACGAACCCACCCGGCTGACCGACAGACCGGTGTTCACGGCCGGGCGGATGCCCTGATAAAACAGCTCGGTTTCAAGGAAGATCTGGCCGTCGGTGATCGAGATCACGTTAGTCGGAATAAAGGCCGACACGTCGCCGCCTTGCGTTTCGATGATCGGCAGAGCCGTCAGCGAACCGGCACCATTGTCTTCGTTCAGCTTGGCCGAACGCTCCAGCAGACGCGAGTGGAGATAGAAAACGTCGCCCGGATAGGCTTCGCGGCCCGGCGGACGGCGCAGCAGCAGCGACATCTGGCGATAGGCGACGGCCTGCTTCGACAGGTCATCGTAAATGATCAGCGCGTGGCGACCGTTGTCACGGAAGTATTCGGCCATGGCCGTCGCGGCGTAAGGTGCGAGGAACTGCATCGGTGCCGGTTCGGACGCCGTGGCAGCCACGACGACCGAGTATTCGATCGCGCCGCTCTCTTCGAGACGCTTCACCAGCTGCGCAACGGTCGAACGCTTCTGGCCGATCGCGACATAGACGCAGTAGAGCTTTTTGCTCTCATCATCGCCCGCGGCGTCGTTATAGGCTTTCTGATTCAAGATCGTGTCGAGCGCCACGGCGGTCTTGCCGGTCTGGCGGTCGCCGATGATCAGCT
>CAWUIQ010000156.1:0-3968 GCA_963922565.1 uncultured Rhodobacterales bacterium | reverse complement strand
CGCAACCTGCCCCTGGCGCTGGTATTCGTCCGCAAGATCGGCATGCCGGGTCACCCCGAACTTGCCATTGGCGCGATCGCAGAGGCGCAGGACGTCGAGGTCTATATCGCGTCACATATCGGCGCGCGTGTCGGGCTGAGCGACGACGAGATCAGGCAGATGGGGATGGCATTGCTGCCCGAAATCGCCCGCCGCAGAGAGCTCTATCTTGGCGATCTTTCAGTCCCGGACCTGTCCGGAAAGACTTTGGTCGTTGTCGACGACGGTGCGGCCACCGGCGCGACATTGAAGGCCAGCCTGATGGCCTTGCGACAAAGCAAGCCGGTGCAGATTGTCGTCGCTTTGCCGGTTGCCCCGGAGGAGACTGTGGCAGCACTGCAGGATCTGGCCGATGAGGTCGTCTGCCTGTCCACGCCCGCGCCCTTCATCGCGGTCGGCGCGCATTTCGAAGTCTTCGATCAGGTCAGCGATGATGAGGTCATCAGGCTGATGAAAGAGCATGCGGGAGGTTAAGGATTTGCCCTGCCGAGGGGCGTGTGCCGTACCTAGCCCGCCATCGCCTCGTTGTGGTTTTCGACCGGATCGCACAAGCCGGTATCGCCTTCAAATGCCAGCGCTTTTTCCTTGGCAACGACGTTGTTCCAGCGGTCATATTCCATTCCACCCAGGGCCTCGCGACTGCCCTGTTCGCCAAGCGCATAACCAAGCCCTTCGCCAGCCGCGCTGATCGCGAGGAAGAAATAGCTCATCAAGAATGTGGGGAGGACCATGCCGCGCGACACCGGGTTGCCAAGGATCATCCCGGACACCCGAATGGCCCGCACGAAGAAAATCGCCGGGAATGAAACCGCATAAAGTGCCCGGCGCGGCCACGACCACTTGGCCGCACGGCTGGCCGCAAAGGTCCAACCTTCAAGCAAGTGCAGCTTCATCGAATTGCGCATGATCGAGAAATTCAAATGGGCCGAGGCGATATCCGCCTCTATCCAGAGCGACCCGCCCTTTTCGCGCAAGTCACGGTGAAGCACCCATTCGACCTCAAGCATGTCACCAAGCGCATCGCCATAGCTCAGCAAGGCATCACGTTTGTAGGACGAATTGTGACCCGGCAGCAGTTCTACCTCGCCGGATTGTTCGACGCCCACCCATGGGCCGTATTCGATCAACAGGTTCGCCCAGCTGCTGGGCGTTTCGGGGTTGGCGTTGGTCATGCGGGGGCCGACGGCGGCATGACCACCTTTGTGGGCGTCGATCATGCGCTCTGCCCAATCGGCGGATGTGGGAAAGCAGTGATCTTCGCAAAAGATGATGATCTCGGCCTCAGCCGCCTCGATGGCCGGAACCCGTGCGCGTGCCGAGGTGGTAAAGTCTGCCTCGACGACCTTGATCGAGTGAAAGGGGCTGGTGGCGATGGCTTTTAATTCATCCATGGCGGAGGGCCGCGCCGATAACACCACTTGCAGCTTGCTCGCGACCGTCTGCGCCTTTAGGCAGGCAAGTGTTTTCTGAATGCTCGTCGCCCCGGACGACGCGACCAGTACAATGCTAGCGATTGGGCCGTTGTCACTCATTTGCCATACCAAACACCTTAAATTCCCCGATCGGGTGATATCACATTCGCGGTCCGCCGGTCCATTCTGCCATTAGCTGCCTGCCATATCCAAATATGCCGAAAGACAGCTTTGCAAATCCTCGACAGCATCTTTTCGGGCAAGAAATTCGCTGATCGACATCATGCGCCACATCTGGCCCTCATCCCCGAACTCAATTTGGGCCACCAATTGATCCGAGATTTTGGCGACGAAGAACGCAACCCGGCGCTCCGGACCTTGGGCGCTATAGAGCACGGCGTGAATGACAGCGTCCCGACAGATGCGGATCCCGAATTCTTCAAGCGTTTCGCGGGCGGCGCAGGCAAATGCGGTTTCACCCGGTTCGCGGACACCGCCCGGCAAATCCCACTCATTCGGGTTGGGGATATGGGTGAAATCGTCCCTCAGATAAGCAACAAGGGTATCCCCGTGGATGAGTGCGATCTTTGCACCCTGAACCGATGTCGTATCGCAGATCTCGGTTTCGGTTGGCATCGCGGTCACCTGTCAAACGTCGTGGCAGACGGTCATGCAATCGGGCCGATGGGAAACTCTTTTCCGGATGATTTCAAAACTACGCATGAGTGCTCTAATTGCCATAAGATGTCCAAAAATGGTTAGGTGCGTCGTGGATTTGTACCGTAACTGCTTGTTCATTAGGCAACAGATGCCGTAACGGCATGAAGGTTAAAATAGTTAAGGGATCGTGGCATGCCGCGCCTTTCGGATAGTCGAAAATGTATTCTTGTAACGGGCGGGGCCGGCTTTCTGGGCTCGCATTTGGTCGATCGGCTGCTCACCCAGGGTCACGAGGTCATTTGCCTCGATAACCTTTTTTCCGGCACCAAGCGGAATATCGAGCATCTGCATGATCATCCGCGTTTCGAATTCATGCGCCACGATGTGACCTTTCCGCTCTATGTGGAAGTCGACGAGATCTATAACCTCGCCTGCCCGGCATCGCCCGTGCATTATCAACACGATCCGGTTCAGACCACCAAGACATCCGTGCATGGTGCGATCAACATGCTGGGGCTGGCAAAGCGGCTGAATTGCAAGATCCTGCAGGCCTCGACCAGCGAAGTCTATGGCGATCCGACCGTCCACCCCCAAAGCGAAGACTATTGGGGCAACGTCAATCCGATTGGATTGCGGTCGTGCTATGACGAGGGCAAGCGCTGCGCCGAGACGCTGTTTTTTGACTATTACCGGCAGCACAATCTGCAGGTGAAGGTCGCGCGGATCTTCAACACCTACGGGCCGCGCATGCATCACGCCGACGGGCGGGTCGTATCGAATTTCGTCGTTCAGGCCCTGCGGGGTCAGCCGATCACGATCTACGGAGACGGCGCGCAGACCCGTTCATTCTGCTATGTCGATGATCTGATCGACGGGCTGTTGAAACTGATGGATACCGAAGAGGCGGTGACCGGCCCCATCAATCTGGGCAATCCGTCCGAATTCACCATCCGAAGCCTTGCCGAAGAGGTCATCGCCCTGACCGGATCCGGATCGAAGCTGACCTATCGCGATCTGCCGCAGGACGACCCGCAACAGCGGCGGCCCGACATTTCGCTTGCCGACGAGGTGCTGGATTGGTCACCCCACGTGCCCTTGCGCACAGGGTTGGAGAGCACGATCCGCTATTTCCGCGAAGCCCTGCCCGAGATCGAAATGGCGATCGCGGCGGGTTGAGCCTCCGGGCTAGGTCAACTTGCGCGCTTCCTCGGCCGTTTTGGGCGCAGTCATCTGATCGCTTTCGTTAACAAAGGCGAACCGGTCAAGTTCGAAGGTCGAGCGCCAGTCCGTGATCCATTTACGTGTTCCGATGGTATAGCCGACGACTTCGCCCGCAGCCCCCGCTGTCGAAACCGCCAGCATGATCAGCGGCGAGACCGGCAACAGCTTAGTCAGCCGCCCGGATCGATGCATGTCGACCATGGCCCGCCCGGTTCGCCAGAACGGGATAAGCGGCGCGCCCAGGACATAGACGGCCCGTTTCCAGATCGACCAGTTCTGTGCGGCCCGCCGGGCATCGGCGAAGGTGACGCCGGAAAGAAACTCGTGCGTGAAAAGGCTCCAGAAATCCGAAATCTGGGCGTGCCGCAAGGCCAGGTCACCGCGGAAATAAAGACGCTTTCCCTGCTGGCGCATCATTTCGTGCAAGGCGGCCTCGTTACTGAGAAGCGCGCCTATGGCCGGGTCATCGAGCGGCAGCGCGCTTGCCCTATACGCAACGTGGTGCGGGCCCAGCCGCTTTTGATACCCCGATGGCTGAGGCGGCACCGCGCCGCCGAACTGGGCATAGATATGCGCCCAGGCAACATGTCCGGGATTGGACGGCAGCAGGCCATAGCCCACCACATCGCTGCCCGT
>CAWUIQ010000155.1:0-3977 GCA_963922565.1 uncultured Rhodobacterales bacterium | reverse complement strand
CGGCTGAACGGGTTGGCGCAGCGCATCGTGTCGCAAGCCACGTGGGACGACCTGGTGTTGCCCGCCCCCGTCCTTGCGCAATTGCGCGATCTTGCCACCCATGTGCGCCAATCCTGGCAGGTGTCCGAAAGCTGGGGCTGGCGCGACAAGAGCCCGCGCGGCCTGGGCGCCGCCGCCCTGTTTGCCGGAGCGTCCGGCACCGGCAAGACGTTGGCCGCCGAAGTGATCGCAGGCGAACTGGCGCTTGACCTCTTCCGCATCGATCTGAGCCAGGTGGTCAGCAAGTATATCGGCGAGACGGAAAAGAACCTGTCGCGGGTGTTCACCGCGGCCGAGCAAAGCGGCGCGATCCTGCTCTTCGATGAGGCTGACGCACTCTTTGGCAAACGGTCCGAGGTCAAGGACAGCCACGACCGCTATGCCAATATCGAGGTCAGCTATCTATTGCAGCAGATGGAGGCCTATCGCGGCCTCGCCATCCTGACGACGAACCAGAAAAACGCGCTGGATCAGTCATTTCTGCGACGGCTGCGTTTCGTCGTCACCTTCCCCTTCCCCGATGCCGCTGCGCGGGCGGCGATCTGGGCGCGGATCTTTCCCGCCGCGACACCGACAGAGGGGCTTGACCCTGCGCGGTTGGCTCGGCTGAACCTCGCGGGTGGTGCGATCAGGTCTGTGGCGCTTAACGCCAGCTATCTGGCCGCCGAAACCGGCGGACCGGTCGAGATGACCCATGTGCTGGCCGCCGTGGAACGCGAATACGCCAAGCTCGAAAAACCGCTCTCGGCCTCAGAACGGCGGGCGATCGAATGACCCGACAGCGCGTGCATATCACCATCGATGCACTAACTGTCGAGGGCGCGCGACTGTCGCGTGCGGCCCTGACCGAAGCGATCCACACGGCCTTGGCCGAACGCCTTTCGACGCCGCAGACGCCATTGCACCCGCAGCCAGCGGCCATCGAGACACTTTCGGCAACCGCGCAGCCAACGCGCCAGGGGTCGGGCCGCGAAACCGCCATCGGCCGTGCCGTCGCCCAAGCCGCTCATGGAGTATTGAAGCCGTGACCCATGTTGCCGCCGACCCTGTCCGCGAGACCGCCCCGGACCCAGCCGTCGCCATCCAACGCGCCTGTTCGTGCCCTGCCTGCACCCATGAGGCGCAGAGCAAGATCACTCTGGGAACGCCGGGGGACCGGTATGAACAAGAGGCCGACCGCATCGCGGATCAGGTCACATCCGACCGCGCCGTACCTCTGGCCGGTCCTTTGCCCGTGACGCCCATGATCCAGCGTCAGGTCGAGGAAGAGGAAGAAGAGGAGATGCTGCAACCCAAGGCGCAAGGCACAGGCGCAACGGCAGGGGCGGTCCAGCAGGCCGCGCAAGCGGTAAACCAAGGGGGTCGCCCGCTGCCTGCGTCGGAACGCGCCTATTTCGAACCGCGCTTCGGCCGCGATCTGTCGGCGGTGCGCATCCACGACAGTGCCGGGGCCGCTGCCGCCGCCCGCGAAATCAATGCGCGCGCCTATACTCTTGGGTCCAACATCGCCTTTGCCCCGGGCGAATTTGCTCCGCAAACGCAGGCGGGTCGGCATCTGATCGCACATGAACTGACGCACACGCTGCAACAGCGCGCCATGCCGATGGTGGTCCAACACGAAGCTGCCACCCCGGAACCCCGTTTCCAGGATTGCACTCCGGCCATCACTGGCTTGTCCCTGCCGCAGGCTGATATCGACATGAGGATTGCTCAGGCAATCAGCACCGCAGAGATCTGGGCGCGCAGCGCCCTCGCCGCACTGCAACAACTCCAAGGCAGCGGCGCGCCCGCTTCCCTCACGCAAGCGCTGACGGCGCATTTCGGGCCGGCCATGAGGCGGGGAAACCGGGCTACGCTCATCGATCGGTTTCGACGGATCGCCGGGCGACTGGCCGCAATGAACGCGCGCAACCTTGTGATCTGCAACCCTGCCTCCAACCCGGTCTACTGCCAGGACAGGGTATGGTGCGCCTTCAGCTATTGCCCCGGAGCCGGAACGCTGACCCATCTGTGCCCCCGGGCCTTTCGGGGTGCGGCCGGTGGTTGCGACGAGCCCGATCTCGAATCGATCATGTTGCATGAGGCAGGGCGCATCATCGGACTGTGCAGGCCGTGCGTGCAAGCTGGCACAGGCGGCTACCCGCCTGCGCGGCCGATGCAGTCGATGGAAAACATCTGCGCCTATGCGGCTTTTGCCAGCGATGCGCGCGTCAGAGCAGCGGGCGGGGGTGGAACATGACCCGCGCAGTGGCCGATGCCGAGCCCCAAACCGTTGCCGCATGTGCAGCAACGGTTCAGCGCGCCTGTGACTGTGCCGCCTGCGCCGTCGCTGAAGAGCGCCAGGCCCTTCAGCCCAAGCTGACGCTCGGCGCTCCCGGCGATGCTTATGAGCAGGAGGCCGACCGCATCGCCGATCAGGTCACATCCGACCGCGCCGTACCTCTGGCCGGTCCTTTGCCCGTGACGCCCATGATCCAGCGTCAGGTCGAGGAAGAGGAAGAAGAGGAGATGCTGCAACCCAAGGCGCAAGGCACAGGCGCAACGGCAGGGGCGGTCCAGCAGGCCGCGCAAGCGGTAAACCAAGGGGGTCGCCCGCTGCCTGCGTCGGAACGCGCCTATTTCGAACCGCGCTTCGGCCGCGATCTGTCGGCGGTGCGCATCCACGACAGTGCCGGGGCCGCTGCCGCCGCCCGCGAAATCAATGCGCGCGCCTATACTCTTGGGTCCAACATCGCCTTTGCCCCGGGCGAATTTGCTCCGCAAACGCAGGCGGGTCGGCATCTGATCGCACATGAACTGACGCACACGCTGCAACAGCGAGGCCACCGCGCCCCGCACCGCATTCACAGGGTGCCCCAGACCGGGACAGGGACCCGTACGCCGCAACTCACGCCGCCGACCCCGTCGCGATCTATGGCCGGGCTCGCACCACGCCTCCGCCTGCTGTCAGCCACGATGGAGATGTGCCGCCGGTCCGACACCGCATCAATCCTCGCGCGCATTGACGCGGACAATGTCGAAATCCGCCTCTTTCGCACGGCCTCGGAACGGTGGCGGCTGGCCGATGGAACCGAAGAGGTGTCTGACCTTTCGCGGCGCTTGCGGGGCAACACGCATATCGATCCGTCCACGGGGCACGGCATCATCCGGATCAACGAAAACCTGTCCGACCGGCAAATGGTCGAGACCCTGTTTCATGAAATGCAGCACTGGATCCACCGCCAGACGCCAAGCGGCCCAAGAGGCTTGGAAAGTGAAGTCCAGGCGCGCATCGCAACAGAGCAGATGGCCATCGACCGGGGCTGGCCGGAAACCCGGCGCGGCTATCGCACGGCGGACGGGCGCGTCGACGAAGCTTTCATTCGCCAGCAGATGCAGGCCTCGCCCCACTACAGCCCGACGGGCCGCACCCGCATTCCCGGCAGCCGGCGCTATGGCGGCGAAACCACAATTCCCGGGCCCTTTGCCTGCCCGCCGGTGGGCGACTTCCCTACGCCCAGATCGGACATCGCCTATGCGTAAAGCGGCTTGAAAGTGACGACAATGGAACTGACCTTTGAGATCACAAATTACCAAGTCGACGCCATGTTCGATGACTTCGACGATGGCACGTCGCAGATTTTCGATGTCGCGACGGTCAGGGTGCTGTCCGGTGATCTGACCGGCAGGACCTATCATGTATACGTGCTCTCCGGCACGCCCGAGGTCGAGTTGTGGCGTCAGACCGGTTCAACCCTGTCCGCCGAGGTCAACCCGGACGATCTGAAAAGCGACGACATCCTGTTTTCCGGTGCCTTCACACTTGGGGAGGGCCGGTGATGGCGCAGCATGCCGCAATCCCCGCAACGGACGTAGCCCATTCCGTGGTTCAGCGCGCCTGTGACTGCGCCGCCTGCACCGCTGCCGAAGCGCGCCAGGCGCTGCGGCCCAAGCTGACG
>CAWUIQ010000154.1:0-4013 GCA_963922565.1 uncultured Rhodobacterales bacterium | reverse complement strand
CATCATCGTGCCAGGTTTCGCCCACGCGCGCCGCCTCGCGCTCGCGCCCTTCTTCGACAAAGCCGGCCTTGCGATAGGCCGCGATCGCGCGCGTGTTGTATGACACCACCCGCACCGAGAGACGGTGTAATTCCATCGTCTGAAAGGCGTGACGAACGACAAGATGCATCGCGCGCGTGCCGACGCCACAGCCCAGCCTCTCTGGGTCGAGAATGCCGATGGCGAGACTTGCGCGTCGGTCCATCACGTTCAGAGTATGCAGACGCACTGACCCGATCAGGCGCCCGCTTTCCTCGATCATCCACGCATATGGTTCGTCCAGGTGATGATCGACCCAGGCCTGCGCCTGTTCCTGCGACATCGGGCGCGTCGCCTTGGGGTCGCCTCCGAACATCCGCTGGATTTCGGGTGTGTTGCCAAGGGCATAGCGCGCCGCGACATCCTCAGGCGCCGGAGGGCGGAGCCGCAGATCACCTTCAATAAGAACCGGTAGCTCGTTCGCAGCGAAATTCATGCGGCGGCCTCCCATACCTCACGGATCAGCACCATCTTGTGCTGCGCTACCGTCTTACCCAGAGCCGGAACAAATGAGTCTTGGAGGTGCGTTTCCTCGAACCCCAGCTTCTTCAGCACCCGGCACGAGGCGTCATTGCCCTCCAGATAGCCCGATCTCAGCTGATCAGCGTTGCCATCGAAAAAGTAGTCGATGACGGCACGGCCCGCTTCGGTCGCAAAGCCATGTCCCCAATAGGGCTGGCCCAGCCAATACCCTAGATGATCCTGCACGGACATCATCCCGATTAGTCGGGAGTCACGCGTGATGGCAAAGTGATCGCTGCGTTGCTCTTCGACCCGGGTGACGAACTCCTCGGCGTCACTGCGATCATACGGCCATGGAATCGGGGTCAACCATTTCGCCACGGCGATATTGCCGAGCAAAGCTGCAATGTCGTCAGCGTCGGCGCGCCGGACGCGCCTCAGAACCAAACGCTCTGTCTTCAATTCATCGGTCATCGGACCGCTCCAAAATGAGAAAGGGGACCGGCTGTTCGCCGATCCCCTGGTAATTCTTTTACCTGTCTAGGTTCGGCTTACTCAGCAGCCTCCGCTTGTGGGAGAACCGAGATGAACGTGCGGCCTTTGAGCCCTTTGTGGAACGTCACCGCACCTTCGACTGTTGCGAAGATTGTGTGGTCCTTGCCCATGCCGACACCCTGGCCCGGCCAGAACTTGGTGCCGCGCTGGCGCACGATGATGTTGCCCGGGATCGCGGCCTGACCGCCATAGAGCTTAACGCCAAGACGACGGCCCGCTGAGTCGCGTCCGTTACGGGAGGAACCGCCTGCTTTCTTATGTGCCATTCTCTCTCTCCTTAGCCTTTGGCCAGTTCTTTGGCCTGTTCGATCCAGCCTTCACGCTCGATCCGGCCCTTGAACGACAGCTTCTCGTCCATAGCAGCAACGTCGTCTGCCGTCCATGCCGCGATCTGGGCAAAGGTCGTGACGCCGTTTTCGTGCAGCTTCTTCTCAAGCGCCGGACCAACGCCCGACAGCTTTTTCAGATCATCAGCCGCCGCGTCAGCCTTGGGGGCCGCTGCCTTGGGTGCTTCGGCTTTGGCCGCTTTTTTGGGGGCCGCTTTCTTGGCCGGAGCCGCCGCAACGGGCGCCTCAACCGCCGAACCTGCGCCGACAGCCGCCATTACACCGGACTTGTCCGCGCCGGATGCGAGAATGTCCGTCACCCGAACCAGCGTCAGGTACTGACGATGACCCTTGGTGCGCTTCGAGCTGTGCTTACGGCGACGCTTGACGAAATTGATGAGCTTTTCACCACGGATCTGGTCGATCACCTCGGCCTGAACGGCGGCGTCGGCCACCATGGGCGCACCGACGACGGTCTTGTCACCGCCCAGCATCAGCACATCGTTGAATTGAACCTTGTCACCTGCTGCGGCTGCCAGTTTTTCGACGCGGAGCGTGTCGCCCGCCTGAACCCTGTACTGCTTGCCGCCGGTTTTCATAACCGCGAACATGTGTCTTTCCTTCATTTACCGCGTCGTTTGGTCCCCGGACATTCGGGCGTTTCGGCACTGGGCCACCGCGGACAGCGCGCCTTGATCGGGCGGAGTTGAATCACGTCAGGCCAGCATTGGCTGGCCCGAGATGCGGGCTTATCCTCGGATCGCCCTTTGAAGTCAAGCCGGAAAGGTCAGATTTCGTTGTCCGTGATAAAGAGCGCCGCACTCTGACCCAGTCCGAACGCCACCTCTTCGAAAACGTGATTGAAGGCCTCGAAGAGGGCCCTGTTATAGGCCCGTCCGCTCTTGGTTTCAGAGAAAGCGATGTATGTTTCGATCTCGACATCCGACAGCGCCGAAAAGACCAGCGTGTAATAGGCCGTCAACCAACCCGAAACCTCGATCCGCATGGCAGGTTCCTCGGACCAGACCGATTCCAGCATCTCGGTCTCATCCATATCCAGCGTCCCGCCTTGGCTCAGCCCCTGCAGAAACCGCAGATCCGAATTAAGCCCTGCATCGACGTTCAAATCGATCAGGTTGTTGGCTTCGAGAAACCGCATCACAAGCTCGGACTTCTCATGTCCAACGGCGAGATCGCGCGCCGCTTCTTCAAGTTCAGGGTCGAGAAAGGCCTGCCGTCCCGAGAGTTCGACCTCGATGATCCGCTGCCCTTCATCGCTTTGGAAAAACGAAGCGACGGCAAGTGCAGGATCCTCATCCAGCACCTCGATCATCTTTTCCCGGATCATCGGCTTCAGCCGCTCAGGCGCATAAAGCTGTTGAACCTGCTCGGTCCAGACGCCGCCCCCTGCCCCTTCCAGCAGGGTTTCGTCGATGTCCTGAGCGCCCGCCAGACCCTCGGCCGAGATGACCGCGAGCTGGTCATCGATCCGGACTGTTTCGAGCAGCCGGTCATGCGCCGGACCGGCCCAGGTCGTCAGCGGCAGGCAGATTAGGAAAAGGGCTGCCCGCAGAAATGCCATCAGAGCTCCTGACTTGGTCTTAGGCGGGTCATGGCACCCGCCAGTGCCTCGAACCGGTTGGCCATCACTTCGTATTGGACGGCGTTCATCAATTCGTAGACTTCGCGCATCTTGGGATGTTCCAGCGCCTCAGCATAAAGCAGCGTCTCTTCGTCAGAGAACGACTGATAGGTATAGGCCGCCCCTTCGAGAGCCGAAGCCTGGATCGATTGCAGAAGCGCCTCTTCATCCGCCCGCAACGCTTCGCGCAGGTCGGGTTCGTCCATGCGCAGATCGATCACCCCAGCACCCGACGCCGCCATGATGAAGCGAACCTGGATCTCCTGAATGGCCCGGACGGACGATTCAGCGCTACCGCTCGCCGCGTTCATGCGGTTGAGATAGTCGAGCCGCGGGCTTTCTATACGTTCGAGCGCGTCAAGGATCGCCGCGCCGCTTTCCGATTTCAGCGTGTCGTCTTCCAGAAGGTGCGAGGCGTTTTCGGCTTCGACGATCCGCTGACCGAAATCACTGGCATAGAAGGCCGCCGCGTGGTCCAGAAGATCTTCTTCAAGCGTCTCTTCAAGAATATCGAGCGCCAGTTTGTGCATCACGGTCGTGTCAAAGACCTCGTTGGCCAGCCGTCGCCATTCCGATCCGAACGCCTCGGGCGCGACACCGATCATCTGAGGGGCTGATTCAGCGGACAGGCGAATGCTTTCCAGTGCCACGTCAAACCCGGTGGTTTCGAGGAAATCCTCAAGCTTGACCCGGTCGGCAGCCAACACAGAGACAGCGGAACCCACCAAGACGGCAAGCGAGACGGCAAACATACGAACGAAAGACATGGGTCACCTTGTTGTTGCACCGTTAAGATTATGCCATCCGCGCCAGAGGTCCATTAAATTTCCCGTAAGGCGACACCCGGCATCATTGCGGCCTTGCAAGGTTTTGCCGTTCCCACTAAAGGGGCAGGCCAGACCCCCGCGGAGAGGTGCCGGAGTGGTCGAACGGGGCGGTCTCGAAAACCG
>CAWUIQ010000153.1:0-4030 GCA_963922565.1 uncultured Rhodobacterales bacterium | reverse complement strand
AGTGTCGCTTGCCTCGCTCATGAATGCCCTGGCGGTGCTGGCCCTGGGCGCGCTCGCGCACTTCCGCCCCGGGCTTCCGGACCCGCCAATAGATCGTCGCCGCGTCCAGATCACATCCTTTCGAAAGTCGTAGCGTCTTAATCGATTCAGGCGCGGCATAAGAGACTCTCAGGGACTACAAGCCACATGCTCAGAGGTAACAAAGGCCACCACGACGGGGCAACGTAGAACCATCTCGGCGCATCTAGGCCGATAGGGCGGTCACATCATCTGTCCCGCAGTTTTCTACCTTGACTCGAATCTACCCGTCACTGATGCTTTGGTATTACATCTAAATCTTGACGTGTTTGACAAGTATGTTGGCGAAGCTGCTGGCGTGCGACCTGTTATTTGTGCGCTTCCGAGCGATGCTAATTTTCAAATGATAGCTTTTTCCCCAAAGGCTCAGCGCGGAGCCTGACGGCCCCGCAATTTGGCTATCCGCTTATCGGCGCGTCGTTGATGCAAGGAGCATCCAATGGCTGTCGCTGTTTCCTACCCCGGCGTGTATATTCAAGAGGTTCCTTCGGGCTCGCGTGCAATCGCGGGTGTACCTACGTCGATTGCGGCGTTCGTCGGCTATACTGCTCGCGGGCCTGTCAACGACCCCGTGCAACTGTTCAGCTACGCCGATTTCGAGCGTACGTTTGGCGGGCTGCATCTGGACAGCCCTTTGAGCTACGCGGTCAATCACTTCTTTCTAAATGGTGGAGCGACGGCGTGGGTTGTGCGCGTTGCCTCGGGCGCGGTCGCGGCGGCTATCGGGATGGAAACCGCAGGGGGGGATTTGACGCTGACGGCGACGGCGGCCAGCGAAGGGACCTGGGCCAACGCGCTTGTTCTGACGGTTGACTATGACACCGCCAATCCGAACGAAAGCTTCAACCTCGCCGTGACGGAATTCGTGGAACGCGGCGGGCGCCTGGTGTCCGGCCGGACCGAAGCGCACCGTAACCTGTCGATGGACCCACTGTCGGCCACCTATGCCCCGATGGTCACGGAAGCGGATTCGCGGCTGATCACACTGAACGACGAAAGCGCTGCAGGAGCGATTGCGGGCGAAAGCCGGTCGGGTCCGCTGACCGATGCAGTGGCCGCATTGCTGACCGACGACGCGCGACGCCTTGCCATTTCAATCGACGGCGGCCCGTTTTACGAATTCGACCTTTTCGCCGAAGGCGGCAGCCTGGCCGACCTTGATGCGGTGCGAAATGCCATCGATACAATCGTGCCGACGCTGGAGCCGGCGAATACAGGGTTTTCCGGCTTTGCCTGCACCATCGACAGTGGCCATTTGGTGGCGACGTCGGGCAGCACGTCACGGCAAAGCTCGGTCCGGTTCCGTCGCGCATCGCAACGCAGCGCGACGGCCCTGCTGACACTGGGGCTGGCCAATGGCGGCCGGGAAATCCACGGGTCATCGCCAACCCGCCCGGCCATCAGCGGCACCGTGGGTGACCGGATCCCCGACTTCTCGGCCCTTGCCTTTGCAGATCCCGAAACGATGACGGTGAATTTGCGTGATTCAGGCGGCGGTGTTGTAGCGACAGAGACCGTAACGCTGAACCGCACGGCCGCCCCTGCCGTCACTGCACCGACCAGCCTGGCTGAGGCGCGCACGATGATCCAGGCGGCACTGCGTGGTGCCAGTCACGAGGCACTTTCGGGCGCAACCGTAAGTACGGTCGACAATACGTTGGTGCTGCGCGCCGGCGGTACGGACGCGTCGCTGCGGTTGCAACTGACAGGGGCAGGCGCGGTCACGCTGAACCTCGATGCGGGCTCTGGCGCGGTCGAGAATGTTGCGGGCTACCAGATGGGCACCGGGCCAACGGTCGCCGCCCAACAGGGTGCAGTGCCCGGCGATGACGGCAGCGTGCCCAGCGACATCGAAATCCAGGGCTCGCTGGCGCAGAAATCCGGCCTTTATGCGTTGGAGGATGTGCGCGACGTCAACATCATCAACCTGCCCGAGGTCTATGACCCGGGTGTTCTGGCCAACGCGATCACCTATGCCGAGGACCGGCGCGCGATGATCCTGATCGACGTGGACGACACCGACACCACCTTTGACCAGGCGCGCGCCTGGATAGAGGACCCAGCCAATGCAGGATTGCGCCATCGCAACGCCGCTGTCTATTGGCCCCGGGTCCAGATGCCCGACCCGTTGCAAGGCAACCGCGCACGATCCTTTGCCAATTCGGGGCTGATGGCGGGACTTTTCGCTCGCACCGATGCGGCGCGCGGCGTCTGGAAGGCCCCGGCGGGGATCGAGGCCCGGCTGCGTGGTGTCATCGCACTGGACTACGTGCTGTCAGACCAGGAAAATGGTGTGCTCAACCCGCTGGGTCTGAACTGCCTGCGCACCTTCCCGGTCTATGGCTCGATCAGCTGGGGGGCACGCACGATGGTGGGTGCCGATGCGCTGGCCAGCGAATGGAAGTACGTACCCGTCCGCAGGCTGGCGCTCTTCATCGAGGAAAGCCTCTATCGCGGCACGCAGTTCGTCGTGTTCGAACCCAATGACGAACCGCTCTGGGCGCAGATCCGGCTGTCGGTTGGGACCTTCATGAACAACCTCTTCCGGCAGGGCGCCTTCCAGGGTTCGACACCACAGGATGCCTATCTGGTGCGCTGCGATAGTTCGACCACGACACAGGCCGATATCGATCTTGGCATCGTCAACGTCGTCGTGGGCTTTGCACCGCTCAAACCCGCCGAGTTCGTCATCATCCAGATTCAACAGCTCGCCGGTCAGAGCCAGAGCTGAGCCACAGCCGCGCTAAGGGAGACCAGACTATGGTGGAATTCAGTGTGAACCCGCAGCGGTTCGATCCGTACAAGAACTTCAAATTCCGCGTGAAGTGGGATGGGCGATACGTGGCGGGGATCAGCAAGGTGGGTGCGCTCAAGCGATCAACCGAGGTCGTCGAACACCGCGTGGGCGGCGACAGTTCGACCAGCCGCAAATCGCCGGGCCGGTCGAAATTCGAAGCCATCATGCTGGAACGCGGCGTGACCCACGACACCGATTTCGAGGCCTGGGCCAATCTGGTCTGGAACGTCGAGGCCGGGCTGGGCGCCGAGGTATCGCTGAGCGATTTCCGCAAGGACATCATCATCGAGATGTATAACGAGGCCGGACAACTTGCCATTGCCTACAAGGTGTTCCGCTGCTGGGTATCAGAGTTTCAGGCACTGCCCGAGCTGGACGCCAATGCCAACGCGGTCGCGATCCAGACAATCAAGCTCGAAAACGAAGGCTGGGTCCGCGATGTCGAGGTGGTCGAACCCACCGAACCTTCCTTCGCTGGCGGTTGAGACGCCGTTCCAGGGGGTGAATAATGCAATCGGGACTAAGCGCAGAGGCGATGCTGACAGCGTGGGAAGCGGGAGCAACGCGCGGCCCGCTTGATCGCGCGCTGACGCTGCTTTGGGCGGGCGGTACCGGTGACGGGGCTGACCTTGCCCTGCCGGCGCGCGACCGTCGGCTTTTGGCCCTGCACAGCGCCACCTTTGGCACGCAGATCGAATGTCTGGCCACCTGCCCCGACTGCGGCGCCGAAGTGGAAGTGTCGCTGGACGCCGCGATGCTGGCAGAGGCGCTAGCGCCACCGCTCGATATGTCTGTCGATGTTGGCGGGCGTGGTATCACGTTGCGCGTGATGACCAGCCGCGATCTAGCCGCTGCTCAAGAGGTCCCGCCCGAGGATATGCTCGAACTGCTACGCGCACGTTTGACGCCGGGCTACGAAGCGTTGGACGCAACGGATGCCGCGCAGATCGATGCAGCCATCGAGGCTCAGGCCGCCGCAGCCGAAACCTTGTGCCACCTGTCGTGCCCCGACTGCGGCGCGACCTGGAGCGAAGCGCTCGACATCGCGGCCCACCTTTGGACCGAAGTGGAAGCCGCCGCCATGCGCACGCTGTCCGATGTCGCCGATCTGGCCCGCGCCTATGGCTGGACCGAGAGCGAGGTGCTGGCGCTGTC
>CAWUIQ010000152.1:0-4078 GCA_963922565.1 uncultured Rhodobacterales bacterium | reverse complement strand
TACGCTCAGTATCAAGCCCGACTGAAAGAGCTGAACGCCTGCGATTTCGGCGATCTGCTCTTGCATATGGTGACAATCTTTCAGACCCACCCCGACGTGCTGGAGCAGTACCAACGCTGGTTCGCCTTCATCCTCGTGGACGAGTATCAGGACACCAACGTGGCCCAATATCTGTGGCTGCGGCTGTTGGCGCAGGGGCACAAGAACATCTGTTGCGTGGGTGACGACGACCAGTCGATCTATGGCTGGCGCGGTGCGGAGGTAGGCAACATCCTGCGGTTCGAAACCGATTTTCCGGGCGCGCATGTTGTCCGACTGGAACAGAATTACCGCTCGACCCCCCATATTCTGGGTGCTGCATCCGGTGTGATTGCGGGCAATCAGGGGCGGCTGGGCAAGACCCTCTGGACCGACAAGAACGACGGCGAAAAGGTCCGCCTGATCGGGCATTGGGACGGCGAGGAAGAGGCGCGGTGGATCGGCGAAGAGGTCGAGTCCGCCCAAGGCGGCACGCGCGGCGTACGGCCAATGACACTGGACGAGATGGCGATACTGGTGCGCGCCTCGCACCAGATGCGCGCCTTCGAAGACCGGTTTCTGACCATCGGCCTGCCGTACCGTGTCATCGGCGGCCCCCGCTTTTACGAGCGGATGGAGATCCGGGACGCGATGGCCTATTTCCGCGTCGTGGTCTCACCCGACGACGATCTGGCGTTCGAACGCATCGTCAACACGCCGAAACGCGGCCTGGGCGACAAGGCGCAGCAGACCATTCAGGTGGCGGCACGCGCCAACGGCGTCAGCCTGGTCGAGGGCGCGCGTCTGGCCGTGGAACAGGGCCTCATCAAGGGCAAGGGCGGCAACGAGTTGCGGCAGCTGATCGACGGGATCGACCGCTGGGGCCGCTTGGTCAGCGCCAAGGATCTGAGCCATGTGGAACTGGCCGAACAGGTCCTCGACGAAAGCGGCTATACCGCGATGTGGCAAAACGACAAGACGCCGGAAGCGCCCGGCCGGCTGGAAAACCTCAAGGAACTGGTCAAGGCGCTTGAGCAATTCGAGAACCTGACCGGCTTTCTTGAGCATGTCAGCCTGATCATGGACAACGAAACCGATGATGGCGGGGCCAAGGTCAGCATCATGACGCTGCACGCCGCCAAGGGTCTGGAATTTCCGATGATCTTTTTGCCGGGCTGGGAAGACGGGCTTTTCCCGTCGCAGCGGGCGATGGACGAAGAGGGGATCAAGGGGCTCGAGGAAGAGCGGCGGCTGGCCTATGTCGGCATCACCCGGGCCGAAGAGGTCTGTACCATCTCGTTTGCGGCCAACCGGCGCATTTTTGGCCAGTGGCAATCGTCGATGGCGTCGCGCTTTATTGATGAACTGCCCGAGGATCATGTCGACGTGCTGACCCCGCCCGGCCTTTACGGGGGCGGCTACGGCGCGGTGGGCATGGGCACATCGCGTCTGGATCAGGCGGCGGCCGAGGCCAATGTCTACAACTCACCCGGATGGCGACGTTTGCAGGCGCGTGCTGGCGAGCGGCCGATGAGCCAGCCCCGCGAGGCCAAGAATGCCGTCATCGATCTGGATGCGGTATCGGCCTTTACCGTGGGCGAACGGGTCTTTCACCAGAAATTCGGCTATGGCGCGATCGTCGGGATCGAGGGTGACAAGCTTGAGATCGAGTTCGAAAAGGCCGGAACCAAGAAAGTGGTGTCGCGCTTTGTCTCTGGCTGCGACGACATTCCGTTCTAGAGAAGTTGATTTCCGTTTTGGACCGGTCGGACGACGCTCCTGCTGCGCAGATCGCCCCGCCCACCGTCCCTCATTGCCGCGTCACTTCGCATGACCGTGAAAAAGAAAACGGCGGCACCCAGGGAGGAGGAGGGGTGCCGCCGCTTCGTTCACCGACCTGGACCAGGGAGGAGGAGGGCCAGGTGCGGTATTCGGGTTGGGAAAAATGCGGCGACACCAGGGAGGAGGACGGTGCCGCCGCCAATCACAGATACCTCAGGGAGGAGGAGAGGCATCTGATCCCGTTGTTTCTCAGCCGTTCGCGGCTTTCTGTGCGGCCTCAAGTGCGAGGCCTTTCAGCATCGACCGGCTGAGACCCAGATCTGCGAGTTCCCGATCGTCGAGCCGCCGCAATTCGCCCAGCGTTTCGCGATAGATCCGACGTTCGGCATGTTTATGAGCGGCCGCTTCGAGAAGGGAGGCGCCATATGCAAGGGCGCGCTCGACCAGATCGGTGCGGTGCGAAAGTCCAGTAGTGTAGGCCATGATTACGTTGCCTCGCGCTCGTTATCTTGTTTACAGGCGCTAACATAAGCCAATGCTGCAGTTGCACAATGGAAAGATCGACAATGCTGCTATGCAGCAAATGCATGAGCGCGCAGCCTTGAAATTGTGCAACTTTTTCTCGCGATGGTAGAGGATGCTGGCCATCTGGTCGTTAATATTTTTGACCATATGTAATGATGGCCGATTCACGCGGAATGAAAGGATAGGCGCGCATGAAACCGCTCAGGGAAGATGTGATGGAGGCCTTGTCCCGCGTTGCCTTGCCGGATGGTGGCACGCTGGTTTCAAAGGATCTGGTCCGCGCCCTGACGGTCGACGAGGGCGCTGTGCGCTTTGTCATCGAAGCACCCGATCCGGATGCTGCCAAAAAGATGGAAGCGGTGCGCGCGGTCGCGGAAGAGGCTGTAAGACAGGTATCGGGCGTCGTGTCGGCCCAGGTGGCGCTGACCGCGCATGGCCCCGTGAAACAGGCGCCACCCAGTCTCAAGATCGGCGGACATCCCAAGCCGCAGGCGGGGCCGACCAAACCCGTCGGTGTCGATCGCATACTGGCCATCGGGTCCGGCAAGGGGGGTGTCGGCAAGTCGACCGTCGCCTCGAACCTCGCCGTCGCCCTGGCCAAGGCCGGGCGGAGGGTGGGGTTGCTGGATGCCGATATCTATGGCCCGTCCCAGCCGCGCATGATGGGCGTCAACAAGCGCCCGGCAAGCCCCGACGGCAAGACGATCATCCCGCTTCACGCCCATGGGGTCACACTGATGTCCATCGGTTTCATGCTGGACGAGGCCAAGGCCGTGGTCTGGCGTGGTCCCATGCTGATGGGCGCGTTGCAGCAAATGCTGGGGCAGGTGGCCTGGGGCGAGCTGGATGTACTGCTGGTCGATCTGCCGCCCGGCACAGGCGACGTGCAGCTGACACTCTGTACAAAGTCGGAACTGACCGGCGCCATTGTCGTCAGCACCCCGCAGGACGTCGCCCTTCTTGATGCGCGCAAGGCGCTGGACATGTTTGCGACGCTCAACACTCCGGTCTTGGGCCTGATCGAGAACATGAGCCTCTTTCATTGCCCTCAATGCGGGTTCGAGGCGCATATCTTTGGTCATGGCGGTGTCGCCGCCGAGGCCGAGAAAATGGGCATTCCGCTGCTTGGGGCATTACCAATCGACCTCGAGACACGCCTCGCCGGCGACAGTGGCACGCCTGTCGCGCTAGGCGATGGAGCTATGGCGGAAGCCTACGACCGTATCGCGGCGGGCCTGGTGAAGGGCGGGATGGCCTGAGCTGAGGCCAGAGCACACCATGGGAATTCGTGGGAGATACCCCTCGGTTTGACGAATCGAGTCGCCGGGGAGGCGTGGCAATACGCCTGAATTCGCCGTAAAACAGCGAAAAATGGGTCGCTCTCTGGCCCCACTGCTCGAAAAAGGCTCAGTTTCTGGGAATTCGTGGGCCATCGTATCTTTGATGGCACTTCTGGAATATATTGTGTCTCAGGTTTCGCAATCTACTAAATAAGCAGATCTAAACGTCGATCGATGGTCATCAGCAGTGAGCCGGATGATGCATAATTCGCTCAAGAGCACAAAACCCCGCAGAAAACAGTTGATTCCCATAATTTCCCGTGGCATCCCTTGGTCATCAGATGAGAACGAGCCGGGGCGCTGAACGACCCCAACAAACTTAGCAGGTTTCATACAGGCACCTCGATTTCATCCGACCAGAGATCCGGCGCGCGAGCGAGCAGACATCCCCCCAGGTGGCGCGCGCAGCTGGA
>CAWUIQ010000151.1:0-4091 GCA_963922565.1 uncultured Rhodobacterales bacterium | reverse complement strand
AGAATGTCGCTGTTAATTGATACTTTCTAATGCTATAAATAACTGACCTTAATGCCTGTGAGTTATACAATTGGAACTGCGTCACCTTCGCTATTTCGTCGCTGTTGCCGAACATGGCGGGATCAGCCACGCCGCCGAGCGGCTTAACATCGCCCAGCCTGCCGTGTCGCGACAGATCCGGGACCTGGAGCTTGAGCTTGGCTTCGATCTTCTCTTGCGTGAGGGGCGCCGGGTGGTCCTAACCGATGCGGGACAAGAATTCGCAAAACGCGCGCGCGCCATCCTGCAACAGACAGAAGAGGCCACAGAAGCCGCCCGCCGTATCGCCAATGGCGAGGCGGGGGCCATCCGGGTTGGCCTTCTGGAAAGCGCATCATGGGCCGGGCATGTGCCACTTACCCTCAACCGCTTCAAGCGACAGCATGACCGCATCCGCCTCGACATCCGCACCATGAGCTCGGTCGATCAGATCGATGCGCTCTTGGCCGGAGAGATCGACGCAGCCTTTGTCTATAGGCAAGACAACCTGTCCGAAGAGATGCTCGCGATACACCCGCTGCGCACCGATGACGTCGTGCTGGCAGCATCTGTCGATCTGGTCTTTGACCACGAAGGCCCTCTTTCCTTCGAGGACATCGACGGCTTGCCCATCGTCGCCTTTCCCCGACCCGTGGCTCCCGCCTATTACGACCAGTTGTTTGGCGCACTTGCAGACATCGGCCTGCAGCCCGAGATCATCCAGGACGCTGTGGACGAAACAACGATGCTCAGCCTCGTCTCCGCCGGGGTAGGCTGTGCCTTTGTCAACTCGGCCAACATGCAGCGGCCACCCCGCCGAGTGCAGTTCCGCGAGGTCCAGGGGTTGTCCGTGCCCATCGACTTTCTGTTCGTCACCCGCCGCTCACCCGGAAGCTTGACGCAACTGCTCGCAGAAACGGTTCTACAATTAAATGCCAAATAGGCATGAAATTCATAACTAAACAGACTTTTTAGTTATGAAATAAAAGGCCCATGTCTAACCCATCGAAACACGCAACGATGGAGACAAGACATGAGCCGCATCCTGACAAACACCCTTGTTGGCGCCGCCATTGCCACCGCGTTCACCGCGCCCTTGGAGGCTGAGACAACCGCTGGCACCCCGATCACGGTCGAAACCCTGGTTGACCACGCTGAAATGGTCCGTGTCGCCGACGCCATCGATGCGGCCGTGGATGCCAAGGATTGGGCGCTGGCCCGCAGCTTCTTTACCGATGAGATCCGCGTGGATTTTACCTCGTTGATCGGAGGCGAGCCGGCAACAATCCCAGCCGACGCATTGATTGACGGCTGGGCGACCAACCTCACGGCCGAAAAGACCTCGTTCCACCTGCGCGGCAATCACCGCGTCACTTTTGAAGGCGCGGATGCCGCCATCCTGCACAGCCACGGATACGCTTGGAACCACATGGAGCGTGGCGCCCTGCCGGAAAACGGGGGCGAGGCCCTCTGGGAAGTCTGGGGCACCTACGAACACAGCTTTACCCGCACCGAAGACGGCTGGCGCGTTGACGGAATGAGCTTCTTCGCAACCGCAGAGCGCGGCAACGCCTTCGTACGCAACACACCTGGCAGCTGATCACAGCCGCGCACAAACACCGTCAAAGGAGCCTTTAGATGACCAACGACACGCAGCACATCAATCGCAGTCGCCGCGCCTTTCTGACCGGCGTGCCCGCCACGGCAGCGACAATTGCCCTTGGCAGCGCGGGCGCCATTGCGCAGACAACCGCAACCGCAGCCACGCCCGCCCCGGGGCGTCGGATTCTCGGCAATCTGGAGACGTCGGAACTTGGCCTCGGTGTGCAGAACATGCACCGCACGTTCCACACTGTTGTGCCGAACCGCGACGACATGATCGACCTGATCCGGTCTGCCTATGACCAGGGGGTCACATTCTTTGACTGCGCCGAGGTTTACGGCCCCTTCGAATGCGAACGCATCCTGGGCGAGGCGATGGCGCCCTTCCGCAATGATGTCCAGATCACCACCAAGTTCGGCTTCGGTGTCGATCCCGAAACAGGCGAATGGGACTTTACCGTGACCAGCCAGCCCGAGCGCATCCGCCGCGCGGTCGAAGGGTCGTTGCAGCGCCTTGGCACCGACCGGATCGACCTGCTCTACCAGCATCGCGTCGACCCCAACGTCCCGATCGAAGACGTCGCCGGAGTGGTGCAGGAGCTGATGGACGAAGGCAAAGTGCTGCACTGGGGCCTGTCCGAAATGGGGCCGAACACCCTACGCCGCGCACACGAACTCCTGCCCGTCAGCGCCGTTCAAAGCGAATACTCGATGCTTTGGCGCGGCCGCGAAGCGGACATCATCCCGCTGTGCGCAGAACTGGGGATCGGCTTTGTGCCCTTTGCCCCGCTGGGCTATGGCTTCCTGACCGGAGCTATCGACATGGGCACCAGCTTTGCACCGGGTGATTTCCGCGCCAACACGTCGCGCATGGACACCGACAACCGCGCATCGAACATGGCGCTGGTGGAGCTGGCCCGCGAATGGGCCGATCGCAAGGGCGCAAAACCGGGCCAGATCGCGCTGGCCTGGCTGCTTGCGCAGGGCGACAATATCGTCCCAATCCCAGGTACGACGCAGATGCCACATCTGCGCGATAACATCGGCGCGGCACATATCACCTTTGCAGCAGACGAGCTGGCTGATCTGCGTACGGCACTCGACGCGATCGAGGTGAGGGGTGGCCGCGCACCAGAGCTCGTGGCTGCATGGTCGGATGTCGAAGCGCCCGATGCATAAAAGGAACACGCCCGGCCTTGGTGACAAGGTCGGGCATTTGCCGGATGCACCTGTGAAACCAAGCGAATTTAGGCTGACATTCACGCCTCTTTTCGACGTCCAAAGGCACGGGCTCACCATCGAGGCGGGGACCCACGCAGTATCTCACCATCGAGGCTACTTCGTTCGGGTAAGCGGCCCGATGCTCACTTTCATCCTGGATCCAGAATACCGCATCGCAGCCCTCCGAAGCGGGTGTTTCCCGCACACCAAGACAATGGTGACTTCCGGATGACTGCGGTGCCATTAAGGCGTGAATTCACTGCACTCGCACCAAGGTCAGCTATCGCTTGACTGTTCCATCCCAACCCAGCCAGATTTGATCGTGTTAAGCTATGGGGGCCGCATACAGCAATTGAGCAAGATCAACGGGGAGAAATGAATATGTGCGATATCTGCGTCATGAATTCTGTGAAAGAGCGTATGCTCTCGCGTAGGGGGTTCTTCAAGGCAACCGCTGCAGCGGGCGCTGCGGCTGCAGTCGGAACTGCGACGGCGACACCCGCAGTCGCGGGCGGGCATGGTTCGGCGGTGGATCTCACGCACGCTCTGCACCCAGAGTTTCCGACCTGGGGCGGAGAGCCCGGGTTTGCGATGGATCAGGCATTCAAATTCTCTGAGAGCGGCTTCAACCTTTTCAACCTGACCATCAACGAACACACCGGCACACATATCGATGCGCCGTTGCACTTCTCGGAAGACGGCAATTCTGTAGACGAGATGCCGGTCGAAAGCCTGATCGCTCCGCTTTGTGTCGTCGATATTGCTGCACGCGCCGCAGAAGATGCGGATACAACTGTCACTCCGGACGATCTGAAGGCATGGATTGCTGCAAACGGTGATATCCCGGATGGAGCCTGCGTCGCGATGCATTCGGGCTGGGGCGCGAAGGTCGCAACCGATGAATTCCGTAATTTTGACGGAACCGCACAGCACTATCCGGGCTTTCATGTCGAAGCGGCAAACATGCTGATGGAAGAAACCGGTGCGGCATCGATTGCCGTGGATACGCTTTCGCTCGATCCCGGAAACTCAGCGGATTTTGCAACGCACTATGCTTGGCTCCCGAGCAATCGTTTCGGGATCGAAAACGTCGCGAACCTTGACAAGTTGCCTGCCGCAGGTGCGACGATTTTCATCGGTGCGCCCAAGTTTGCCGGTGGCACTGGCGGACCCGCACGCGTGATAGCGATGGTCTAGGCCATACGCCTTGCGGTCCTCCTGCGTATTTGGATGACCGCAGTGGCGACCTC
>CAWUIQ010000150.1:0-4106 GCA_963922565.1 uncultured Rhodobacterales bacterium | reverse complement strand
ACCAACATCACCCGGCATCTGCGGCAGCGCGATGTGGATGCCGCCCTCAAGGCCGCCGGGGCCGAGGCGCAGGATTGGGAAGGCGGCACCCGGATCGGGTCCTGTCTTGAGACCTTCAACCGCGACTGGTCGCGCCGTGTCATGGGGCAGGGCGCGGTCGTGCTGCTGATCACCGATGGACTGGACAGGGGCGAGCCGGACAACCTCGCCCGGCAGATGGAGCGGCTGCACCTGTCGTCGAAACGCCTGATCTGGCTGAACCCGCTTTTGCGCTTCGATGGCTTTGCCCCGAAGGCGCAGGGGATCATGACGATGCTGCCCAACGTCGACAGTTTCCGCGCAGGCCATTCCATCGCGTCGCTCGAAGAGTTGGCGGCCGCGATTTCCCGTCGCGATGACGTGGGTGAAAAGGCGCGGCTGATGGCCGCGATGGGCACCGGTTGACGTAGATCAATCACAACCGCTCTGCGCCCAATTATATTCCAAAAAACGAATATAATTGGAGGAGAGTGCCATGACACTCAACTGGAAATACGGAGGGCTGCTGCTGGGCCTCGTCTTTTTCGCGGCGGTTCTCCTGGTCAAACCCATCGGGGTCAGCACGCAATTCGTCATCTTTGACGGTATTGTCGCCGACGCCGTTTCGGACGGGTTCATTACCCAGACCGAGGACGGCTGGACTTCGACAAACGCCTATATGGCGAAATCTGGCGGCAAATACGCGGAAAGCGCCGCGAACCCCCTCAATTACAGCTTTGTCTTTGTTCTTGCGATGGCACTGGGTGCCCTATTGTCCGCACAGCTCAGAGGTGGCATCGACCGCTCCGAGCGGCGCGTCCCGGCAATCTGGCGCGCAAACTACGGTGACACGCCATGGGCCCGTTATGCCATGGCCTTCGCGGGTGGGTTTATCGTGCTTTACGGCGCGCGGCTCGCCGGGGGGTGTACGTCCGGGCACATGATGTCGGGGATGATGCAGACCGCGCTGTCGGGATACCTCTTTGCCCTTGCGGCCTTCGCCGCTGCGATCCCCACAGCCATGATGATCTACAAGGAGGGTTGAGCCATGACCACGATCATACTTGCAATTCTCATCGGGGCCGCCTTCGGTTTCGTGCTCGACCGGATCGGTGCCAGTGATCCCAACTGGATCGGGGGGATGCTGACGCTGCGGCGCCTGCATCTGATGAAGACGATCCTGCTGGCTATCGGTATCGGTTCCGTCCTGATGTTTGGCGGGCAGATGCTGGGCCTTGTCGATGTCGGCCATATGAGCATCAAGGCGACCTATATCGGCGTTATCATCGGTGGCGTTCTTCTGGGCGTCGGCTGGGCTGCGTCGGGCTATTGCCCCGGCACGGGGGTGGTCGGAGCCGCGTCGGGCCGCGTCGATGCGATGTTCTTTGTCGTGGGCGGCCTTTTGGGCGCCGGTGCCTACATGCTCAGCTATCCGTTGTGGCAGGCAAGCGGCCTGCTCGACAGCATTGCGGGCGGCAAGACGACGCTGGGCCAGATCCCGGGCGCGGAGTATCCGGCCCTGATCCCGGTGTCGGGCGACTGGCTGGGTATCGGCGTGGGCCTTGTGTTCATCGCCGTCGCCATCATCCTGCCGGACAGCCTTGCCGGCGGCGGTGAACGAGCGCGCGTGCCCGCTGAGTAAAGATCCTCGCGTCCCTGGCGTGCCCGCCTGGTCGACTGGGCGGGCGCTTACCACTCCACCCCGTTCTCGGCGGGAATCCGCTCAGATCCTTGGTAAAAACGTTTGTGGTTTTTGGTACTTAGCCGGACACGGTTTAATTCAAGCACACCAGTAAAGCGCGAGTTTTGTGTGACTTAGACCATTCGACCAGGGACCGGTACGGATGCCAAAGGCGATGAACGATCTTGCGGAAGAAGCTTTTCTCACGGACGGTGGACGTGCGGGCGTTGAGGAATTGCTGACGTCTTCCAACTGGGAAGAGCGGCTGCAAAAGGCGCGCGCCGCGCGCGAAAAAGTCCTCGCTCTCAAGCTGGTGCAGGAACCCAATACGCCGCCGGATCAGCCCGCAATAGCGTCGAGCGAGGCCGCAGACGAACCTACAAGGATAGTTGCCGCATCCTGGTCACCATGGATGATACGCAGTGTCTTTGTCGCCGTAGCCTGCTTTTTCGGATTGGGTCTGGGTCTTGCCATGGGCTTTGGCGTCATCTTCGGATTTGCCGGGATGCCGCAGAACCAGGCGGCTGAGCGCGCGCCCGCGGAAGAGGGCGCTATCCAAACGTCTGATCTTGGTCCGTTCTCGCTTGGGTCGGGGGCCGTGGCGGAAGGCCAGACCGCTGCCAGCGCGCAATCCACTGCGCCGCTGTTTGAATTCTCGGCGCTCGAAATCGACCAATCGGGTGTTGAGAACCTGTCTCAAGCCAGAGTTGCCGAAGGTGCCCCAACCGTGCCTGATCGCCTTGCCGTCGACGGGGTGGCGCCGCCCGTTCCCGAATTGGAGTTTGTCCCCGTGCGCGGTGCGGCTGCGTCTGATCCGCTCGTCGGCGGTCAGGGCAGGGCCGAACCAGCCGAAAGCGGTACGGACGCGCCGCCGCTGCCGCTGTTTGAGTTCGCGGAGGACCCGGAGGCCGAAGGCGCGGCAAAAGTGTTGAAACCGCCCGCCGAGGTCGCCGCTGCGCCAGCGGACACCTACAAGCTTTATCTCTACGCCCCCGACAGCGTGGGGCAGGCGGCACTGGATGCTCAGAAAACACGACTGGACGAAAGCGGGCTGCCGATCGCCGATGTACGGCGCATCAATTTCAACATCTCTGCGCCCCATATCCGGTATTACAACGAACAGGACGCGGCCATGGCCAAGAGCCTTGCCAATGACTTTGGCGTGGAGGCGCGTGCATTCACGGATCGCCAGGACGTCGCTGCGGGTCGCATCGAGTTCTGGCTCGATGGCACCTCGGCACACCAGCGCGTCGCTGCGGCCCCGCACCGGCGGGTCCGGTCGGAGGTTGCCCGCGACTGGGTTCGGTTGCGTGATCGCTTTCTGCGCGGGTTGCGCTGATCAACGAGAAGTTCACTCACCAGGTTGAGCCGTCACTGGCCGCCTGACGGGTTAGGCAAGCGCCTCTGCAAAGCTAGACCGATAGATCGCCGCGAGATCGGCAAGCGGTGCATCCGACCCGCCGAACCGCACGGTGTCACCGCCGAATTTGCCGATGCTCTGGATTGGCAGGCCCACTTGCCCCGCGGCGACCATAAGCCCTTCGGCCTGATCGAAGTTGCAGGCAATCAGATACCGTCCCTGATCCTCACCAAAGAGGAACGCTGTGTCGTCGCTGTCGAGTTGGACGCCAACGCCCGACCCCTCGGCGAGCTCGAAGGCGGCGAGGGCAAGCCCGCCATCCGACAGATCGGTGCAGGCCCGGATCAGTTCACGGTTGGCGCGGATAAAATCGCCCGCCTTGCGCTCGGCCTTGAGATCAACAGGCGGTGCATCCCCTTCGACGCGGTTGAAGACTTCGGCCAGAAGCGCGGATTGCCCCAGATGTCCCGCCGTTTCGCCAAGCAGCAGCGCCACGTGGCCTTCGCGCACCTCGGTGCCGATGATGTCGTCCTGATGGTCCAGCAATCCGACCGCGCCGATGGTTGGCGTTGGCAGGATCGCCTGCCCGTCGGTTTCGTTGTAGAGCGATACGTTGCCCGACACGATCGGCATGCCGAGCGCGCCGCAAGCCGCCCCGATCCCTTGGATCGCGCCGACGAACTGGCCCATGATCTCGGGCTTTTCGGGGTTGCCGAAATTGAGGTTGTCGGTGGTGGCCAGGGGTGTTGCGCCCACGGCCGAGAGGTTGCGATAAGCCTCGGCCACGGCCTGCTTGCCGCCCTCGACGGGGTTCGCCTTGACGTAACGGGGTGTGACGTCGGAGGTGAAGGCCAGCGCCTTGTCGGTCCCGTGCACGCGAATGATCCCGGCCCCCAGCCCTGGCGTACGCGCCGTGTCGGCCATCACCATCGTGTCGTATTGTTCATAGACCCATTGCTTGGCGGCATAATTGGCTGATCCGATGAGGGCCTTGAGCCCGTCGATCGGATCGATCCCCGGCACGTCGGCCAAGGGTTCTGCCGCTGC
>CAWUIQ010000149.1:0-4157 GCA_963922565.1 uncultured Rhodobacterales bacterium | reverse complement strand
GTGACGCCAACCCACACAGGCGAGGTGTCAGCGGCATGCGCGATCCATCCCCCAAGACCATCTATCTCAAAGACTACCAGCCCTTTGGATACATCGTCGAAGAGGTACATCTGACCTTCGATCTTGCGCCGACGGCGACAAGCGTGCGCGCCCGGATCCGCTTCAGCCCCAACCCCGAAACGAAGGACCGGCGCTTCTTTCTTCATGGTGAGGATCTCGCGCTGATCTCCGCCACGATCGACGGTACCGAAGTGATCCCCACCCTCGAAGACGGCGGGATCACCTGCGCGGTACCGGACGGCCCTTTTACATGGGAGGCCGAGGTCGAGATCAACCCGGAGGCCAACACCGCACTCGAGGGTCTTTATCTGTCGAACGGCATGTATTGCACCCAATGCGAGGCCGAGGGTTTTCGCAAGATCACCTATTACCCGGATCGGCCCGACGTCATGTCGACCTTTACCGTCCGGATCAACGGCGACTTTCCTGCCCTCCTTTCAAACGGCAACCCGACCGCCAGCGGCGACGGCTGGGCGGAATGGCACGACCCGTGGCCCAAACCATCCTATCTCTTCGCCCTTGTTGCGGGTGATCTGGTGGCGCACCGTGACAGCTTTACCAGCAAGTCAGGCAAGCACGTCGATCTGGCGCTCTACGTTAGGCCCGGGGACGAAGGCAAATGCGCCTTTGGCATGCAGGCCCTCAAGGACAGCATGAAGTGGGACGAAGAGGTCTATGGCCGCGAATACGATCTCGATGTCTTCAACATCGTGGCGGTCGACGATTTCAACATGGGGGCGATGGAAAACAAGGGGCTGAACATCTTCAACTCCTCCGCCGTCCTGGCCAGCCCCGAAACCGCGACCGACAACAATTTCGAGCGCATCGAAGCGATCATCGCGCATGAGTATTTTCACAACTGGACCGGCAACCGGATCACCTGCCGCGACTGGTTCCAGCTCTGCCTCAAAGAGGGGCTCACGGTTTTCCGCGACGCTCAGTTCACCTCTGACATGCGTAGCGCCCCCGTCAAAAGGATCGACGACGTCATCGATCTGCGCGCGCGCCAGTTTCCCGAAGATCAGGGCCCTCTCGCCCATCCCGTGCGCCCCGAAAGCTTTCAGGAAATCAACAACTTCTATACGGCCACGGTCTATGAAAAAGGGGCCGAGGTCATCGGGATGCTCAAGACGCTTGTCGGCGATCAGGGGTATCAAAAGGCGCTCAGCCTCTATTTCGACCGCCACGATGGCGATGCCGCCACGATCGAAGATTGGCTGAAGGTCTTTGAGGACGCGACAGGCCGCGATCTGACCCAGTTCAAACGCTGGTACAGCCAGGCAGGCACGCCCCATGTCGCGGTAAAGGAAGAGTTCGAAGGCGACAATTACCGCCTGACCCTGACCCAAAACCTGCCCCCCAGCACAGCGACCCCGGAGCCGCAACCGATGGTAATCCCGGTCGCCGTGGGTCTGCTGAACCCCGACGGGTCAGAGGCGCTGCCGACCGAGGTTCTGGAACTGACCGAACCCAGCCAGACATTCGTTTTCGAAGGGTTTTCCGACAAGCCGGTTCCGTCGATCCTGCGCGGCTTTTCGGCGCCCGTGGTGCTGGATCATGACGCCGACCACGCCTTTCTGCTGGCCCATGATACCGATACGTTTAACCGGTGGGAGGCTGCCCGGACCCTCGCCAAGGCGTCACTGCTCAGCACGATCAAATCCGGCACACGCCCCATCAGCGCCTATCTGGACGGGTTGATGTCCGTCGTGCTCGACAAGGATCTCGATCCGGCCTACCGCGCGCAAATGCTGGATCTGCCGGGGCAGTCGGAACTGGCCGCCGACCTGCATGGCGAAGGTACGACGCCCGATCCGGATGCCATCTACGACGCGGTCGAGGCGATGAAGCGGGCACAGGCCCGCATGCTCGAACCCCATTTCGCCGAGATGTGTCTGACCTGCCAGGTGACCGAGCCCTACCAGCCGAACGCCGAACAATCGGGGCGCCGGGCACTCGGCAATGCTGCCCTGTCCCTGCTGTCGCGCCTCGATGGCGGGCGTGCGGCCCAGACCCAGTACGACAACGCCGACAACATGACCCTGCAACTGGGGGCTCTCTCGGCCCTCCTTCGGGCGGGCAACGGAACGGATGCTTTGGCCGCGTTCGAGGCGCAGTGGAAAGCCGACCGGTTGGTCATGAACAAGTGGTTTGCGTTGCAGGTGATGCTGGCCAAGCCGGACGAAGCCGTCGCAACCGCAAAGACCCTGACCGAGCATCCGGACTTTACCATGACCAACCCCAATCGCTTCCGCTCGGTTATCGGGGTGTTTGCGAGCAATCACGCGGGTTTCCACCAGAAGGATGGCTCGGGCTATCGCTTTCTCGCGGACTGGCTGATCAAGCTTGATCCGCTGAACCCGCAGACCACGGCGCGGATCTGTACGGCGTTCCAGACCTGGAAGCGGTACGACAAGGACCGGCAGGTGCTGGTCAAAGAACAGCTCGACCGCATTGCCGACACGGACGGCCTGAGCCGTGACGTGACAGAGATGATTACCCGGATCTGCGAAGCTTAGGGCGAACCCGAAACCTCGACGAACGTCACCTCGGCGGCCAATCGGTCGCCGGGCAGTTGGCTGTTTCATTGCCCGGATAAGCTGATCCGAGCGCACCGGCCCGTCGTGTCGAAAAATTTTTTGCCCCGGAGTGAATAATCCCCGGTGCCCGCGCGTTCACCTAGCATCGAACCATTGAATGGCCGCTCAAACGGAGTGCGATCGGCCCAGCCTCTTCAATGGCGAACTAGAGACTGGAACTGACCATGACGAGGAAAAACAAGACTGCGATGGCCCACGCAGGCGGAACGCGCAACGGATACGATTACTATTCCACGACGTCGTGACGGGTTTGGAACCGGCCCCCTTCTCCGCACCGGTTCCGGCCTGAAGACGTTGGCGTATCGAGTACAATCCAATGCGCTGAGGCGCGCAGAAGCCCCGTGTTCTGCGCGCCTCCTTTTTCTTTAGTGATTGCTGCTCCGGTCGCGGCCCCTCAGCTGGGGCAGGCTTCGGCGAACCCTTCGATAGGGAACTCGTCATGCAGCGTCGCAATCATGAAATTGAGCATCCCGTTCTCTTCGACAAAACCGGCAAGCGTCCCCGCCATCCCCGCGATCTGGCGGACAAAGACGGCCTCGCGCTGCGGGTTTTCCTCGCCATGGGCGAAATCCATCGGTTCCCGCAGCAGCCGCGCGGCGAGGGCGTTGATGCGTTCGGGCGAAACGGGGTGGGTGCTGGCTGCGCGCCGGATGGCGTCCTGCGGGTCGTACCACCACGCCGTCATGTAGTACCAGAAAACGCCCATCGGATTGCCGCCCAGTCGTGCGAAATGCTCAAGGGCAAAGGCATCCGCCTCGACCTCCTGCCGCTGGCTGCCAGCCGCATTGACGTCCGTCCTGTGATCGAGCAGCAGATGCCCCAACTCGTGGGCCAGGATAAACTGCAGACCCGAACTGTAGATCTTGCCCGAGACATCCCCCGCGAAAGGATCGGCAAACGCCGTCTGCCGATCTATGTCGAAGGCCCGCAGCGGGGTCGGCATGGTCCGGCCCTGCCTGAGCGTCGCCAAAAGGTAGGACTGGATGTTTTCCGCCCGGCACCCTTTGCTTTCAAACCAGCTGTAAAGCACCGCCATGTCATCGAAAAACCGGATCGACGTGAGCGGCATCGATATCGTCTGGGTCGACGGATCGGCATAGAAATCAAGAGGCGACCGCCCGGCTTCGGGAAAGGCCAGCTTCACCTGCCGGGCCCGGGCCTGCTGATCGCGGGGAAGCCGCCCGATGATGTCTTCGTAAAAGACGGTCTTGATGTCGGGCACGGCGCGCTCACGCACCCGATTGAGATCCGCCTCGGTATACCGGATTTCGGCCTGCGCGGCGCAGGCGGTGATCAGAAGGATCAGGATGTATTTCAGCATGGCTGCAACATCGCCTCATAGGCTTCGCGCACGCTCTGGTCAGGTTGCACGCGCGACAGGCCCCGCGCCCACAGCTCGAACTCACCGAAATCGCCGAATTCCGGCTGCCAGAGCGGGGCGATCAGCGCCAGCTTCACACCCGTCAGATCGTTGCGCATGATCGGATTCTCGGTTTC
>CAWUIQ010000148.1:0-4165 GCA_963922565.1 uncultured Rhodobacterales bacterium | reverse complement strand
ACCTGCGACCTTCAGGTTATGAGCCTGACGAGCTACCGGGCTGCTCCATCCCGCGCCATCTGGTTCGGCTGATGTATTGTGAGTCGTTCCGGACTGCAAGGGCAACACCCGGAAATCCTGTCAAAAAACTGTAACAAACGACCCAAAGAGAAAGGGCGAGCTCCGAAGAACCCGCCCCTTCCCTTCCGTAGCCCTGCAGATCAGTTGTACGGATCTGTTTGTGCGTTGCTGCGGATCGCTGCATCGATAAGGTTCGCGCCGATCTCATCGCGGAAGGCGGTCAGGATCGGGGCAAAGGCGTCGCGCCATGCCTGAACTTCCTGCGGAGCCAGCCGGATAATGATACCCTCGTCGTCGAGAATGTCCTGACGGCGCGCCTGGTTGATTTCGAAGGCAAAACGGTTCCGTTCATGCGTGACCAGCTTCATCGTGTCGATGAATACCTGGCGGTCCGATGCCGGAATACCGTCGAAGAACACCTTGGACGCCATGACGACATAGCCAAGGTAGGTGTGGTTTGTCTCGGTCACAGCCGCCTGCTCCAGATAGAAGCCCTTGGACTGGATGTTCGACCACGTGTTCTGCTGGCCCTGAACCTCGCCCGACGCAAGAGCGTCATAGACCTTGGAGAAGGCCAGTTTCTTGGCCGTGATACCCATGATGTCCATGGCCATCAACGTAACCGGCGAGCTTGACTGAACCCGGAAGGTCAGACCTTCGGCATCACCGGGCAAGCGCATCGGAACGGTTGCCGAGAGGTGGCGCATCCCGTTGCTCCAGAACCCGAGACCGACCAGACCATCATCTTCGATTTCCAAGAGAAGGTCGCGTGCGGCCTCTGTATCGAGGAATTCCAGAACATGGAGAGGACCGTCAAAGATGAACGGGATGTCGAAGAGCAGGAAGCCCTTGGTGAAATCCCCAAGCTTCGACATCGACGGGGCGGCAAAGTGGACTTCGCCACGGTTCATCGCGTCGAAAAGCTCTGGCCCGTCCGCATAAAGCTCACTGCTGCCATAGACTTCCATGCAGTAACGACCATCCATTTCGGCGTTGATCGCTTCGGCATAGGCAAGGGCTGCCTCGCCCTTTGGGTGGCCGTTCAGCGATGTCACGAGGCTGAACTTGAGGACCGTTTCCCCGGCATCACAACCCGCCGGGTCTGCTGCTGCGGACTGGGCGAGAGCCAGTGCCGCCGCGGCAACGAATTTAGAAAACATCTTCATTTCATTGGCTCCTAGTGGGTGGTTTCTGAAGGATTAGCTGCGGTTTTCCGCAACGATGTCCTGAACCCAGATTTCCACCCGGCGGTTAATCCGGCGACCTGTGTCCGTTTCGTTACAGCCCAATGGTGAAGCTTCACCAAATCCAACCGTGCTGGTCTTGACGCGGTTTTGCAGGGCTGGGTTTGCTGCGAGAACGCTCTGACGCACCAGTTCGGCACGTTGAACCGAAAGGATCTGGTTCAGATCCGCCTTACCGACCGAGTCGGTGAAGCCAACAAACAGGATCTCCTTGTTTTCGAACTGATCAGCGTTCAGCAACTCGGCAAGACGTTCGACGTCAGCCTGAGCACGAGCGTCAAGACGGGCCGAACCGGTTTCGAAACGGTAAGTTGTCGAAAGGCGCTCCGCTGCGATCAGCAGACGGAACATCGACTGGATCGAGTTGATCTGCCGCGGATCGCGGTTGTTCACGATTGCGGATGCAACGCGAATGCCTTGCGAGTTGATCGTCTCAGCCGAGATCGACTGATCGATGAAACCAGCCTCTGCAACGGCTTCCTGTGCTTCGTCCGTTTGGAGGAAGTCAAGGAATTGCTTGGCGTGGTAGTCCAGATCCGCGTTGGCCTGATACATGTACATCAGGCGCGTCAGCGGATATTCCTCCGTCTTAATCGTGAATGCCGTGGCCGGTGTGCGCAGACCGCAGACACCTTCGATGTCCAGAGCCGCCGCATCGCCCGCCTGTGCGAAGCTGGTAAAGCCGATGCCGTTCGGATCGTTCTCGACAGCCTCGGCAATGGCCGCATCGGTCGGAAGGACCGTCACGTTGTCCGAGATCCGAAGACCGTTGGGACGCATCAGAAGGTTTTCGAACACCTCGCGTGTGCCGCTGTCGGCCTCACGAACGTAGAGGGTGATGGGGGCGTTGCGGCCACCAAGTTGTGCCCAGTTGTTGACCTGGCCCGAGAACGCGAAAGCCGCGTTAAGCTCGGTGATCGCACGAACGGGGTTGTTCGGGTGGGTTACGAGAAGAAGACCGTCAACCGCAACGATGTGCTGCTGGGCCGAGTCTTTCAAATCGCCTTTTTCTGCCTCAAGAAACTGGCGTTGTTCCCGTGCGCCTGCGGTACGGCTTGCCAGAGCAAACGTTGCATCGCCGCTAAGGACCGATTGAAAGCCCGACCGTGTGTTCGAACCGATGACCGAAATCTCTGCTTTGCCATTGTCGGTCGAGTCGATCGAAAAGCCTTCGGTGCTGTCGTTGATCGACGATGTCGAAAGCGATGCCTTGGTCCAGGTGCTGAAGCCATCGATCAGCGTGGGGATCAGGGCATCGGACAACGCCCGCGAGCCAGCGAAGCTGAACGCTGAATCCTTGCTGATCACCGGGCAGCCTGCGCCGGTGCAAGTCACGCCTTCGGAAAACAAGCTTACGACGCCGATTGCGGTGCTCAGCGTGTAGGTTTCTCCGTCATAGCCCATCAGCTCGCCCGTGATGGTGACGGTGTTGTCGGCGCTGTTAAGGGTTACTTGGGATGCCGCTGCTGGCGACATCATGGCCACTGTCGCAATTGCCGTACCCGACAGAAATTGCTTGATAGGTTTCAATTTCATTTCTCTGTCTCCATGAACGGGAAGCGCAGGATCGACGCGCTCCTTCTCGTTGCACGGGAAGGTATCAAGGGGAAATGTGGCACGATTCGTGCCAATCGGCGGTAATTCTAGGGTTTGTTAACAGATCGTTTCCAAATTGGAGCCGAAATTCTAGTATTACGTGTATATTGGGGCCGGCTGCGGCAACATGCCCGGCCCCAATATGTCAAAACTATTCCCAAAACCGCGTCTGCCAATCCGGGTCGGGCAGTGCCTCGACAACTTCGAAAGCCATGTTGCGCTCGAATGTCCGGCCATGCCGGTCCGTCGTTTTGACGGTCAGAACATGGGTTCCGACTGGCAGCGTTTCGGGCAGATCTGCCCGCCACAGATGGTGGCTGTTGTCGGTCAACATCCAGTCCTGGAATGGGTTCGCAATGCCTTTCCATTCAAAGCCTTGCCATGTTGTGAAGCCCGCCGTTTCATCGCCACCGTCAACGGATCGCGACGCGAGCGAGTGCTGCGTCGCCTGTTTGGCAAGCGCCAGCGGATCGGCAAATTCGGGGCCCTTGTTCTTGGCTTCGCCGGTCCCGGTCTGAGTCCGTTCCGCAACGATCTCTGCCCCGCCATTAATCGACACGGTCACGGTGCTTTTCGCCGAGCCGTTCCACACATTCACGCTAACCCATGAACCCCCCTGCAGATCCTCAGCAGTCAGCATGCGCATGTCCCCCAGATCGCGCCGTACGACACTGGGAACCTGATCAAAAGTACGGCCATAAAGCGACCTGTAGTTCAGCAGGCGTTCGGCCCAACCACGAAAGCGCGGCGTGTTGAACGAGGCGCGAAACTGTGTGGATTCGTCTGCGTTGAAGGTGAGGTAGGTATCGACATAATCGGCCCCGTCGAAATCAAGGCGGTAGTATCCGCGCGGGCTGCCAAGCCGCTGGGTGCCATGCGGAACGCCCTGATCATTCAGGTCACCAGCCCACCAACTGCCCGAAAGACCACCCGTCACGATTTGATGGAACGGCGCTGGCCCCACGTTGGTGTTGTCGGCCCAACCCTCAAAATGTTCACCGGGTTCAATGTTTTCGGTCGTGTGCGTGTGTCCCGACAGCCCAAGAACCTTGCGATCGCCCAACACCGCGACAAGCTCGTCAAGATTGTCAGTCTGGTGCTTGGCCGCCGTGTTGTCGGTGAATGTCTGGAAGGGGATGTGCGCGGTTAAGACGACCAGCTTGTCCTGCGGAACATTGGCAAGGTCATTGCGCAGCCATTCAAGTTGCCGGCCTGTGATCACACCGTTGTATGTATGGTTGGCATCCGTGGCACAGAACGGATGC
>CAWUIQ010000147.1:0-4469 GCA_963922565.1 uncultured Rhodobacterales bacterium | reverse complement strand
GGCGCGCGGCCTTGCTATAAGGGCGCCGATTCCAGTTTTCCCGTGCAAGGACACGTATTCATGACCACCCTCGTTTTCGGCCACAAATCGCCTGATACCGACTCCACCGGCTCCCCCATCATCTGGGCCTGGTACCTCAACCAGATCAAAGGCGAAGCGGCCATGCCTGTTCTGCTCGGCGAACCCAACACCGAAGCGGCCTTTGTCCTTAAGCGCTGGAACCTCGATAAGCCGGAAATCGTCAGCGACGTAGCCGCCGAAACGCCCGTCGTTATCGTCGACACAAACAACCCTGCTGAGCTGCCCGACGGCATCAACGATTGCGACATCCGGGGCATCATCGACCACCACAAGCTGGTCGGCGGGCTGGAAACCAAGGGCCCGATCGACATCCGGATCGAGCCGCTGGCCTGCACCGCAACCATCATGTGGAAGATGATCGGCAAGGACATGGCGCAGGCCCCCGAGGCCATCAAGGGCGCCATGCTGTCGTGCATCCTGTCCGACACGCTGGAATTCCGCTCGCCCACGACAACGCAGGAAGACAAGGCCATCGCCCATGATCTGGCCAAGGATCTGGGCGTCGACATCGCGGATTACGCGGCACAGATGTTCGAGGCGAAATCGGACGTGAGCGCGTTCTCGGACGCCGAGCTGCTGCGGATGGACAGCAAGGAATACGAGGTCGGCGGCAAGCAATTCCGCGTCTCGGTTCTTGAGACCACGGCGCCCAAGCTGATCCTCGACCGCAAGGACAACCTGATGGCGAGCATGGTGGACGTGGCTAAGGAAGACGGCGCCGATCAGGTGCTGCTCTTTGTCGTCGACATCCTGAACGAAGAGGCGACGCTGCTGGTGCCGAACGATTTCGTCAAATCCGTCGCGGAAAAGAGCTTTGGCGCCACGGCCACCGGCGATACGGTCGTCCTGCCCGGCGTGATGAGCCGCAAAAAGCAGATCATCCCGGTACTCGCGGTCTAAACCCGCCGGATGATCGGCTGAACCGGTTGCATCTTGCCGATATGGGCGCGTGAGGCCTCAAAAGCGTCGATCAGATCGTCGTGGTCCCACGTGCCTTCGCCCCCGAAGCGGCACCGCTTCAGCGCGATTTCCAGCGTACTGAAGGCTGCAAAGTATCCGTTGGCATAGCGGTCGGGGCGCAGAAAGGTCACGAGACCCGCCGCACATGCAGCCACCAGCGCAACGACGCTGGGCGTCAGGTTGGTCTGTTCCAAGACATCCGTTGTCAGAACCAGAGGGGCCAGAACCGCCAGCCCGCCCAGCAGGAAGTGGCAGCCGATCCAAAGGCGGTACATCACCGCCCAGCGGCGGACATAGCCGCCCATCTCGTCCAGCAATCGGTCCTGCGTCTTCATCGTCCTCGCCCCGCTTTTGCGCGGCACGGACAATACGGCATCCGGGCTGCCGTTGCGCATTCAGCCCGGATGCCGAACGGTGATAGCCCTGCCCGTCAGCCCTTGTGATGAACCTCCTGCAGGCCATAAACCGGCGTCGCGATGCCTTCGGCCCGCGCTTTCAGTTGTAGGGCAAGGAATTGCGAATAATGCCGCGACTGGTGCAGGTTGCCGCCGTGGAACCACAGCGCCTCTTGCTGGGTGGGCTTCCACATGTTGCGCAGCTCGCCCTCCCACGGGCCCGGATCCTTGGGCGTATCCGACCCAAGGCCCCAGCATTTGCCGACCTTGTCCGCAACCGCCTGGCTGATCAGCTGCGCCGCCCAGCCGTTCATCGATCCATAACCAGTCGCAAAGACCACCAGATCGGCAGGCAGCTCTGTCCCGTCCTCCAGGACAAGCGTATTCTCGGTGAACCGCACGGCCTGCCCATGGGCCAGCTTGATCTTGCCGTCAGCCACCAGCTCCGAAGCGCCCACATCAATGTAGTACCCCGACCCGCGTCGCAGGTATTTTAGGAACAGGCCGGTATCATCGGCCCCGAAATCCAGTTGAAAACCCGCATCCTCAAGCCGTTTGTAGAAATCGGCGTCGCGTTTGCGGGTCTCGTCGCATTGGGGTTTCTGGATCGCCGGCAGGACCTTGTAGGGGATCGAGGCAAAGATCAGGTCGGCCACATCTGTCGTGATCCCGTTGGCCACCGCGTCCTCGGAGTAAAGCGCGCCAAGGGCAAGCTCCATCAGCGTGTCGGATTTCACGATGTGGGTGGTGGAGCGCTGCACCATCGTCACGTCCGCCCCGGCCTCCCACAAGGCCGCACAGATATCGTGGGACGAGTTGTTGGAACCCACGACAACCACCTTCTTGCCCTCATAGGCATCCGGCCCCGGATGCTGCGAGGAATGCTGGATCTCGCCCTTGAACGTACCGGCGCCCGGCAGATCCGGCAGGTTCGGCACACCAGACATGCCGGTGGCCAGCACGAGCTGCCTGGGGCGCAGAACAACCTCTTCGCCATCGCGGTCGACCGTCACTGTCCATTCGCCGCTCGCCTCATCGTATTTGGCCGACTTGCAGGTCGTTCTGGTCCAGTAATTCAGCTCCATGATCTTGGTATAGCTTTCCAGCCAATCCCCGATCTTGTCCTTCGGGCTGAAGACCGGCCAATCGTCCGGGAAGGGCAGATAGGGCAGATGGTCGTACCAGACCGGATCATGCAGGCAGAGCGACTTGTAGCGCTTGCGCCAGCTGTCACCGGGGCGGTCGTTCTTTTCGATGATGATGGTCGGCACGTTCTGGCGGCGCAGGCGCGCACCCAAGGCAATGCCACCCTGCCCGCCGCCGACAATGACGACATAGGGTTGCTTGGTGTATCCCAGTTCCTTTGCCTCGCGGGCGCGGGCCTCGGCATAGGTCTCTCGATCCTTGAAGGCCCCGTGTTCGACCCCATGCGGACGGGTCCGGCCCTTCTGTTCGGGATAATCGACCAGCTCCTGCGCGGTTGTCAGCAGGGTCCAGCAGCCTTCATCGTTGAGACGCACATGCCCCCGACCGCGCACCGCGTCGGTTTCGAATGTCACCCAGGCCTCGGTGATGCCATCGGCCTCGGTCGCGTCGCCGTCTATCTTCCAGTTCTTCGGATGGACGTTGGACAGGCAGGCCCCGGCCATTTCGCCAATGGCATCCCGCCCCTCCATCGTCTTGATATTCCACGTAAACGAGACCAGATCGCGCCAGTAACAATCCGGTGCGAACAATCCCTTGATGGCCTCGATATCCTGCGCCTCAAGCGCGTCACTGAACTTTGCGAGCCACGTATCAACGCGACCCAGCGGCGATGCCACATCCATGAGCTGATCCTCCCTTTTCAGCTGATGCTCAGTGGTTTCCGCCCTGCCTCATCCCGTTAACGTAACGGCAACAACTGGGATTCAGCAAATTCTTCCTGCTAGTCTATTGGTCGTAGGGAGGGGATGAATGACCACGGTAACGTTTGAGAAAACCGGGCGGATCGGACGGATCACGCTGAACCGGCCGGAATGCCTGAACGCCATCAACGACGACCTGCCGCGCGACCTGCAGAACGCCGTCGAAATGGCGGATGCCGATCGCGATGTGCATGTGATGATCCTTTCGGGCACAGGCGATGCGTTTTGCGCGGGCTACGATCTGGCGCATTACGCCCAGGACCCCGACAACCCCATAACGCAGGACATGCCTTGGGACCCCTTGCAGGACTTTCAGTTCATGTGGGCCAACACCCAGCGGTTCATGTCGCTCTTCCGGGCGATGAAACCGGTGATCTGCAAGGTGCATGGCTATGCCGTTGCAGGCGGGTCCGACATCGCGCTCTGTTCCGACATCGTGATCATGGAGGACACGGCCCGCATCGGATACATGCCCGCCCGCGTCTGGGGCTGCCCGACAACCGCAATGTGGGCGTTCCGGCTGGGTCCGGAAAAGGCAAAGCGGATGCTTCTGACAGGCGACACGGTAACCGGAACGGAAGCGGCCGAGATGGGGCTCGTGCTCAAAGCCGTGCCCAGGGCCGATCTCGATACCGAGGTCGAGGCGCTCGCCGAAAGGATGTCCACGGTGCCGATCAATCAACTGGCGATGAACAAGATGGTCATCAACCAGGTGGCCGAGGCGCAGATCCAGCAGGCCCAGCGGCTCGCCACCGTGTTTGACGGCATCACGCGGCATTCGCCCGAGGGCCTCCACTTCAAAAGGCGCAGCGAAGAGGTCGGATGGAAAGAGGCCGTGCGCGAACGGGATAGCGGGCTTTACGACTGGACGCGCGACCGGCCCATCAACCGCCCATGACAGACCCGACGGACGCAGAGCTGATCGCGCGGTACAGGGCGCGGCTGCTGGATGAAGAGGCAGCGCTTGCCACCGCATCGGAAGAAACGCGCGATGCCCGTAAGCCGGTAGAGCTGGATCAGCAAAGCATCGGGCGGCTGTCCCGTCAGGACGCGTTGCAGCAACAGGCCATGGCCGCCGCGCAGCAGGCGCGCCACCCGGCACGCGCAGCGCAACAGTCCGGTTGTC
>CAWUIQ010000146.1:0-4712 GCA_963922565.1 uncultured Rhodobacterales bacterium | reverse complement strand
ACGAAGACCGGCGTGGAAAAGACGAAGGACCCGCTGATGCCGACACCGGCCGCCTTGGTCAGGTCGAACTTCTGCACCGCACGCCAGAACCCGACCATGACGATGGCCGCCACGAGAAGGACAACAATGGTGAGGGTCAGCCGCTCGGCCATCCGGAAAAGAACTATGGGATCGTTTTGTTCAAACATGAAAAGCTTCCATCAAATGCCGAAACCATAGCAAAAACGATCGTGATGCGGAATGCCGTGAATCCTGACCCCGTCAAGGGCCCCCGGCATGCCCAAGAGTAGGAGGGGATGACCGGATGGACCTCTATGATGCAACCGTTCCGCCACTGATGCGACTGACCGAGGCGGTGCCGCGCATCCTTGGCCGCCTTGGTCACGACGAGGCACCGCTGCACGCCCGGCTCGCACCTGACGGTTTCGATGCGGGCGAACACCTCTCGGTCGCGCTCGGCTTCGTGCCCAGAACGGTTCTGCCGCTCATGGGCAAGGCGGTGCCGGAGAGGCCGCTCGCACAAGGCAACGCCGAGCTGCTGGCCCAGGCCAAGCAAGATCAAACCCTGCTCAAAGATCTGACGCGCGAGGACTTCGCCGGCTCAGAAAACCGGAAAATCGACCATGTCGCAGGTCAGGCCCAGCTCAGCCAGAGCGCCATCGACTATGCCCTGCTTTTCGCCCTGCCCAATGCCGGATTTCACCTTTCGATGGGATACGCGACGCTGCGCATGGCGGGCGTTCCGCTCAGTAAGGGCGATTTCGACGGGTTCCACCACTATCCGCCCGGCTTCCGGTTCGAAGATTAGATCTCCGCCACCAGACCGGCCGCTTCTATCCCCGCGACGGCGGCCTCGGCATCGTTCTCCGAGGTATCGCCGGTCACACCAACGGCCCCGACGATCACTCCCTTCTTGTCACGCACCAGAACACCGCCCGGCACGGGAACCACCTTGCCGCCATAAACGCCGTTCACCGCAGCCATGAAATAGGCCTGCCCCTCGGCACGCGCCATCTGTGCCGTCCCGGCCATGCCCAGCATGACCGATCCATAGGCCTTGCCCTGCGCGATGCCAAAACGGCCCGGTGCCGCGCCATCCTCGCGCTCGAAGGCCAGCACATGCCCGCCGGGATCAAGAACGATGACCGACAGCGGCTTCAGCTCCATCGCCTTGCCCTTCTCAAGCGCCTTCTTGATGATCGTGCGCGCCTTGCGGATCGTAATGGTCATAGCCCACCTCTTCTTCTCGTCGAAAATACGCTCGGGGGAGCGCGAGGGGGCAGAAAGCCCCCTCGCTCCCTCAGCTTGCCGCCTTGTATTCCAGCCGCCGCTGATGCAGCACCGGCTCGGTATATCCCGAAGGCTGGATCCGCCCCTTCAGGACCAGATCGCAGGCCGCCTGAAAGGCGATGCCATCATAGCCCGGCGCCATCGGATGATAGGCGCCGTCGCCCGCATTCTGGCGGTCCACCACGCCGGCCATCTTCTGCATCGTCATCACCACCTGATCCTCGGTGATGATCCCGTGATGCAGCCAGTTCGCCATGGCCTGCGCGCTGATGCGGCAGGTCGCGCGGTCCTCCATCAGCCCCACATCGTTGATATCGGGCACCTTGGAACAGCCCACACCCTGATCGATCCAGCGGACGACATAACCCAGAATGCCCTGCGCGTTGTTCTCGATCTCGCGGGTGATCTCCTCATCCGAAAAGTTGCGGCCCGTGGCCACCGGAATGGTCAACAGATCCTCGATCGTGCCGCGGGCGCCACCCGCCGCCAACGCGTCCTGGCGGGCCATGACGTCAACCTTGTGATAATGGGTGGCGTGCAGCGTGGCAGCCGTTGGCGATGGCACCCATGCACAGGTCGCGCCCGAGCGCGGATGCCCGATCTTCTGTTCCAGCATATCGCCCATCCGGTCCGGCATCGCCCACATACCCTTGCCGATCTGCGCCTTGCCCTTCAGCCCGCAGGCAAGCCCGATATCGACGTTGCGGTCCTCGTATGACGCGATCCACGCCGCGCCCTTCATCTCGCCCTTGGGGACCATGGGCCCCGCTTCCATGGACGTGTGGATCTCGTCACCCGTCCGGTCCAGGAAACCGGTATTAATGAACGCCACCCGCGCCTTTGCCGCCCGGATGCATTCCTTGAGGTTGGCGCTGGTCCGGCGTTCCTCGTCCATGATGCCCAGCTTGACCGTGTTTTTCGGCAGACCCAAGGCGGTCTCGACCCGGGTAAAGATCTCGTCGGAAAAAGCCACCTCTTCGGGCCCATGCATCTTGGGTTTCACCACGTAAACCGACCCATGAAGCGAATTGCGCGGTCCTTCGGTCTTTTGCAGATCGTGCATGGCGATGAGGGTCGTGATCATCGCATCCATCAGACCTTCGCCGATCTCGGCACCGTCCCGGTCGAGGATCGCGGGGTTGGTCATCAGATGACCCACATTGCGTACCAGCATCAGCGACCGGCACTTGTAATCAAAGGTCGATCCGTCAGGCGCGGTATAGGTGAAATCGCCAAAGAGCTTGCGGGTCACCGTCTTGCCGCCCTTTTCGAACGTGTCCTGCAGATCGCCCTTCATCAGGCCCAGCCAGTTGGAATAGGCCAGCACCTTGTCTTCGGCATCCACGCAGGCAACCGAATCCTCGCAATCCATGATCGTCGACAGCGCCGCCTCAAGGTTCACCGCCGCGATATGGGCCGGATCATCCTTGCCGATCTCGTTGTTTTCATTGACGAGTATCTCGATTCCGAGGCCGTTGTTCTGCAACAGGATGCTCGTCCACTCGCCGTGTACAGCGTGGCCCAGATACTGCGCCGGGTCTTTCAGGCCGGCCGGTTCGATCTGCAACGCGGCTCCGGGTTTGAGGCTGGTCACATCCTCCCAGCTTGCCCCGTCGAGCGGCACTGCCTCGTCCAGAAACCGCTTGGCCCATGTGATCACCCGCGCGCCGCGGACTGGGTCATAACCGCCGGGTCGGGGCAGATCACCCAGTGCATCGGTGCCATAAAGCGCATCATAAAGATTACCCCAGCGGGCATTCGCGGCATTAAGGGCAAAGCGGGCATTGGTGATCGGCACGACCAGCTGAGCGCCCGGGGTCAGCGCAATCTCCGGATCGACATTTTCGGTCTCGATTTCGAAGTCCGGACCTTCCGGAACGAGGTATCCGATTTCCTCCAGAAAGGCGCGATACTCGGCGGGATCATGCGGCTGGCCGCGATGCGCGACATGCCAGGCATCGATCTTTGCCTGCAGATCTTCACGCGTGGCCAGGAGTACCCGGTTCTTCGGCCCCAGATCATGGACGATAGCCGACAGCCCTTTCCAGAAATCCGCCGCAGTCACACCTGTTCCCGGCAGGGCGTGATCCTCGACAAATCGCGCCATCTGCACATCCACCTGCAAATCGCTGCGTTCGACCCGTTCCGTCATGACTTTGATCCTCCGTCGACCTTTGCATACCGTTTAGGGAAAGTGTTTCCGATCGTAAACACTTTGGTCAAAAAATTTGACCAAATCTGCGTTTTTTGCTGCGGGGAAGTCCGGATGGCAGGCGCCGCTAGGACGGAGTAGGCGAGTCCGCTGCCCCGCGTTCCTTCGATTGCCGGCGGCATCGTTCCGAGCAGTATCGCACCGCGTCCCAATCCCGCGCCCATTTCTTGCGCCAAGCAAAGGGCCGCTGACAAACGGCGCAGATCTTGGTGGGAAGGTGCGGTTTTTTGTGCATCGGTCCAATTGCGCGGCGCGCTCTGGCGCTGCTTCGTCGCTGGCAGTTATACTGGCGCGGACCAAGATCAAGGGCGGAGCCATCGTGCCGGATCCATTCGAATATGTCGCGAGCGGGCGCAACCGGGCCACGCTGCTGACCGTGCTGGCAGTCTGGACGGCAATCGCGGCGGCGCTTCTGCTGCTGAACGCATCGCCAATCCTGATGGGCATCCTCATGCTTTTCACCCTGCCCGCCGTCTATGACCTGGTCGTCGACCGGCAGGCGGGTCTCAAGCTGGGTCCCGACCGGATCGACTGGTTCAGCGGCAAACAGCGCGACGGGCTCGACTGGGATGAGGTCGATCACATGCGGTTCGACACGCGGCTTGATTTTTCGGTCCGTGCCAGCGCTGTCCTGAAATCGGGCCGCAAGGTGCGGCTGCCGTTCGAGGCCACGCCGCCCCACAAGGATTTCGAGGCCGCCCTGACCGACCGCGGCATTCGTATCGAGCGGCACCACTTTTCGCTGGTATGATCCGTTGGATTTGGCTGCTGCTGGTGCTTGCGGCCTGCGCCGCCCCCCCGCCGACCACCTCCGATCCGCTGCTCTATAAAGCCGACCGGGTCGCCCGCGCAGACAGCGTCATCATCGCGGTGCCGGGAGCATTGACGCCCGTTCTGGTTCTTTCCGGTCTTGAGACGCTGGCGACCACCGACCGCGCCGTGGTGTACTATCGCCTGCCGGGTTTTGACGGCCGCCCCGCGGGCGAGGTCATCGATCTGGATTTTGCCGCCGATCACATCGCGGATTTCGTGGCCGAGAACGGTTTTGACGTCGTCTATATCGTTGGGCATTCCACCGGTGCCGCTATCGCGATGGAGGCGGCGGGACGGATCAGAAAAGCCGACCCGGCACTGCCTGTCGAGATCGTCGCGATCTCAAGCGCCCTGCCCGCGCCGCAACCGACCCTTGCCGGGCTGCGCGGCGTCGGAG
>CAWUIQ010000145.1:0-5183 GCA_963922565.1 uncultured Rhodobacterales bacterium | reverse complement strand
GTTCTGATCTGCTGCGGGGGCGGCGGCCTGACCTCTGGCATCGCATTGGCGCTCGAGGCCGAAGCGCCAGGCCTGCGTGCCCGTCCGGTCGAGCCGGAGGGATTTGACGACGTCGCCCGGTCATTGCGTTCCGGCGGCATCGAGCGGAACAACCGCACCTCGGGCAGCCTTTGTGACGCGATCATCACGCCGAGCCCAGGCAAGATCACGTTTCCGATCATGCAGCGGTTGTGCGGTCCGGGTGTCGTCGTGACCGAAGACGAGGCCATGCGCGCCGTCGCCCAGGCGTTTCTGCGGCTGAAGGTTGTGGCAGAGCCAGGCGGAGCGGTCGCCCTCGCTGCTGCCCTTTTCCGACAGGATCAGATCGTAGGGGATGATGTCATCGTCGTCATAAGCGGGGGTAACGTGGACCCGGATGTGTTCACAAAAGCCCTGACGACACTGGAGGCAGAACAATGACGGAGTTCACGATCGCAAGTTTCAACGTGAAAAACCTGATTGGGCCGGATCAGGAATACTACAGATTCCAAAGCTACACGCCCGAAGAGTTTGCCTGGAAAAAGGACTGGCTGAGCGAGCAGATCCAGACGCTCGACGCGGATGTGGTGGGTTTTCAGGAAATCTTTGACAAGGCGGTTCTGGAAGAGGTCATCGCCGACGCCGACGCCGAAGGGATCGCGGCCAATGCCCAGAACATACCGGGCGAAGACAAGAGATATCGAAAGAAGGCCATCTTTCGAAAACTCGCCTACCGACCGTACACGAATGCAGCGCTCGCCGTCGCACCAAATCTGAACGACACGGGCGAACCGGGGAAACGCCGCCCCGGCGTGGCGATCCTGTCGCGTCTCGGCTTTGCCGATGAGCCGATGATGCTGCAGGAATTGGCCGAACCGCTCGATATCGGGTTTGGCCCGATGGGCCCCGACGGTGGCGGTTCTTTCCGGGTGACCCGCCTCAGCCGCCCGATCCTGAGGGTTCGCATACCGGTCGCAGGGCACGAAGTGACGGTGTTCAACTGCCACCTCAAGTCAAAGCTGGGCGAATATCCCCCGATGCCAGACGGCAGCCCGGCGCGGGAGGTGGACCTGACCCGATACGATGCCACCGGTCGCGCCTTGGGCAGCCTGCGGTCTGCGTTGAGACGGATGGCCGAGGCATGGGTGTTGCGGCGTGAAATCGTGACCGAGCTCGAGGCCGGTCGGCCCGTGCTTTGTCTTGGCGATTTCAACGATGCCGAACACGCCGTGAGTTCCGAAATCATCAGCGGCGAACACCCGTTCAAGAACTATGCATGGATGCTGCGCCACGACGCCGAGCATCGGTCTGACCGGTACACAGAAGAGGAAGACGCCCAGATCCGCGAGGCCATCGAGGCGGTGCGCCTGCATTCGGCCGAAAAGCAGTTCGTGCGGAAGTCGGCCCGCGACATGGTCTATACGGCGGCGTTCGGGGGCGTGTACGAAAGCATCGATCAGATCTATATGTCGCGGCACTTCCTACCGGAGGCCCCGGTCAGTATCGGAGAGATGGAGTATTTCAGCGTGTTTAATGACCATCTGACCGATGGCAGCCACCCCGAGGCACCGTATAACAAGCTGGCCTCTGACCACGGTCAGATCATGGCTCATTTTCGTTTGAAGGATGCTGGAGGTTCCGATGCATCTCGCTGATCTCGGTGACGTCCGCCTGCACTACCGCATCGACGGGCCGGACGATGGAGCGCCGGTCGTCTTTGCCAATTCGCTCGGGACGGACATGCGGCTTTGGGATCCGATCCTGCCGTTACTGCCTGCGGGGCTGCGGATCCTGCGGTATGACAAGCGCGGTCATGGTCTCAGCACCTGCCCCCCTGCTCCGTACACGATGGGGTCGCTGATCGGTGATGCCGAGCGGTTGATGGACCATCTTGGATTTGCCGACGCCGTCTTTGTCGGCCTGTCTGTTGGCGGCATGATTGCCCAGGGTCTTGCCGTAAAGCGTCTGGACCTGCTGCGCGCGGTTGTCCTGTCGAATACGGGTGCCAAGATCGGCACGACCGAGATGTGGAACGATCGGATCCGCGCCGTCGAAGAAGGCGGGATCGAAGCGCTTGCCGATGCGGTTATGGAACGGTGGTTCACCCGTGATTTCCGCAACGGACCAAACCTTGAGCTGTGGCGCAACATGCTCGTTCGGCAGGAGGACGCCGGCTATGCGGGGTGTTCCGCCGCGATTTCAGGCACCGACTTTTACAGCACGACCGCATCGCTGCGCCTGCCCGCCCTCGGTATTGCCGGATCGGATGACGGATCGACCCCGCCCGATCTTGTCCGCGAAACCATCGACCTCATCCCCGGCAGCCGCTTTCACCTGATCCGCAAGGCGGGGCACCTGCCCTGCGTCGAGCAGCCTGAAGAATTCGCGAAGGTGTTGACCGAATTCCTGCGCGACGTGGGGCATATCTGATCCATGGCGGTCTCGGTCTTTTCCAGCGCGCTTTATGGCCAGCTCTTCCCGACGGGCGCGACCGGCCGCCTTTTCACCGACAGCGCCGAGATCCGCGCGATGCTGCTCGTCGAAGGTGCCCTTGCAAAGGCGCAGGGACAGCTGGGCATCATCCCTGAAATCAGCGCGGCCGCCATCGACCGGGCGGCCCGCGAAGTTCAAATCGACCCGGGCGCATTGGCTGATGCAACAGGCCAGAACGGCGTGAGCGTGCCGGGCCTTGTTGCCGCCTTCCGCAAAGCGATGGAGGCGCCCGAGCATGCGCAATACATACATTGGGGCGCCACCAGTCAGGATATCATCGACACCGGGCTGATGCTGCGGCTGCGGCAGGCTCTCATGCTGGCCGAGGACGATCTGAAGGCCGTTCTGACCATGCTTGGTGCGGCATCCGAGGAATTCGCGGAAACGCCGATGGCCGCGCGAACGTATGGACAGCACGCAACGCCAACCAGTTGGGGCGCCGTTCTTGCGCAATGGGGCGCGCCCCTCGCCGATCTTCTGGCGACGCTCGATGATGTCAGATCTCGATCGCTCTGGGTCTCGCTGAGCGGGGCCGCCGGGACGAGTGCGGCGCTCGGTACGCAAGCTGCGCCACTGCGCGCCAGGCTGGCGGATCTTCTTGAACTGTCCGATCCTGAACGCAGTTGGCACACGGATCGCGGCCCGGTCTTGCGCATCGCATCATGGCTTGGGGATGTGACGACTGTTCTGGCAGGTCTTGGCAAAAACCTCGTGGCACTCGCGTCCAGCGATGTGGGTGAGATCCGGCTATTCGGAGCCGGCGGATCGTCAACCATGCCGCAAAAGCAGAACCCCGTCGGCCCATCGGTCCTCGCCGCCCTGGGTATCCAGATGACGGGCCAACGCGCCGCGCTACAAACCGCCGCCACGCATGAACACCAAAGAGACGGCAGCGCGTGGTTCGCTGAATGGTCGGTGTTGCCACAGATCGTGCTGACGGCCGCCTGCGCGCTTCAAACCGCGCGTGCAGTCCTTCCGCAGATCGAACCCGATGCGCAGCGAATGGCAGCCAACCTCGCCCGGTCAAACGGGTTGATCCACGCCGAAGCGCTCAGCTTTGCGCTTGCCGCCAAAATGGCTCGGCCAGAGGCGCAGGCGCTCACGAAAAAACTGTGCCGAGAAGCCAACGAAACAGGCACCCCACTGGCCGAACTGGCGCACGCTGCCGATCCGACGCTTCCCTCTGCGATCTTCGATCCGGGCGCACAGATGGGAGAAGCGCCAGCCATCGCGCGGGCATTCGCGGCCCGAGTCCGCACGATTGTTGAGGGCTGATGCGGCTGCCTGTCGTATTCATCCTGATCACGGTAGTGCTCGACGCCATGGGGATCGGGCTTATCATCCCGGTCATGCCGGATCTCATCAAGGAGGTCGGTAACGTCAACCTGTCGGATGCGGCCCTGTGGGGTGGCGTTCTGTCGACCACCTTCGCGGTCATGCAGTTCCTGTTTGGGCCCATCATCGGTAATCTCTCAGATCGCTATGGTCGGCGGCCCATCCTGCTGGTGTCGCTTGTGGTGATGGCGCTCGACTACCTCGTGATGGCGGTGGCCGGGGCGATGTGGCTCCTGCTGCTGGGCCGGGTGTTTGGCGGTATCACTGCGGCCACGCAATCGACCGCATCGGCCTATATGGCCGATATCTCGACACCCGATGAAAAAGCCGTGAATTTCGGCCTCATTGGCGCGGCCTTCGGGATCGGCTTTGTGCTGGGGCCGCTCATCGGCGGTCTGTTGGGGGAGTTCGGCACGCGTGCGCCGTTTTATGCGGCTGCAGCCTTGGCCGCGCTCAACGCCGCATTCGGCTGGTTCGTGCTGAAAGAGACCGTCACCGACAAGATCCGGCGGCCGTTTTCATGGGCCCGCGCCAACCCGATCGGGACATTGCGGGTGCTTGGGCGGCTGCCGGATGTTGGTCCGCTGCTGCTTGTGTTTTTCCTCTATCAGGTTGCCTTCAGCGTCTATCCGGCGGTTTGGAGCTATTTCGGACAGGCAAGGTTCGGATGGACGCCCGCGACGATCGGACTGTCGCTGGCGCTGTTCGGGGTCGCGATGGCCATCGTTCAGGGCGGGCTCATCCGGTATGTCCTGCGTTGGTTGGGGGAGCGGGGCACGGTGATCTATGGCCATGTCTTCGACGTGGGCATTTTTCTCGCCATCGCGACGGTAACATCAGGCACCGTCGCGCTGATCCTGGCACCGGTCGCGGCACTGGCCGGGGTGATCACGCCCGCACTTCAGGCTATCATGTCAAAGGCGGTCGGCGACGATCAACAGGGCGAATTGCAGGGCGCACTTACCAGTGTCTCGGCCCTGGCCATGATCCTTTCGCCAATGCTGATGACTTCGACCTTTGCAGCGTTCACATCCCCCGCCGCGCCGTTCTACATGCCGGGCGCACCGTTCGTGTTGTCCGCAATCCTGATCGTCCTCGGCCTTCTCGCTTTTTCACGGTTCGCTACACGCGCGGCATTGCCCTAGCGTTAAACGTCGCTTTCGCACTTGCCACGCCACTGAAATTCCAGTGAGGCTGCGCGCGATAGGGTTGGGCGGTCCAGACGCGGCAGGGAGTATGGGGACATGCAAAAGATCAAAGCTGCGGTGTGTCACGAGTTCGGCAAGCCGCTGGTCGTCGAAGATATCCATCTGCGTGCGCCGATCCACGGCGAGGTC
>CAWUIQ010000144.1:0-5267 GCA_963922565.1 uncultured Rhodobacterales bacterium | reverse complement strand
GCGGGTGCTGCCGTGGCTGCAGGTGTGGCGGATGCGGTGGCGATGGCCTTGGCGACATCCTCTTTCATCACACGACCGTCGCGACCCGTGGCCGTCACTGCATCGCGGCTGACCCCGGCCTCGGCCATGGCTTTCTTGGCGCTTGGGGCATCCTCGACATCCTTGTGTCCGGCAGCGGCAGGCGCTGGCGAGGGTTGAACGTTGGCCTCGGCCGGCTGTTTGACACTGCCGCTTGCGGCGATGACAGCGAGCTTGGCTGACGCATCAACGGTTGTGCCCTCGGGCGCGGTGATTTCAGACAGGACGCCGGCAGCGGGGGCCGGCACCTCGACGCTCACCTTGTCGGTTTCGAGCTCGCAGAGCATTTCGTCTTGCGCAACGCTGTCGCCAACCGCCTTGAACCAGGTGCTGACGGTGGCCTCGGTCACGCTTTCGCCCAAGGTGGGAACCATCACATCGACCGACTTTCCACCTTCTGTTTTGGGTGTTTCGGCGGGTGCGGCGGATTTCTTGGGTTCTGCACTTGCAGCCGCGCCTTCTGTGATCGTGGCAAGCAATGCATCGACGCCCACGGTCTCGCCTTCTGCCGCAACGATTTCACCCAGCGTTCCGGCAACCGGGCTTGGGACCTCGACGGTCACCTTGTCGGTTTCAAGCTCGCAAAGCATCTCGTCGACGGCAACGGTTTCGCCGGGCTGCTTGAACCATGTCGCGACCGTTGCTTCGGTGACGCTTTCGCCCAGGGTGGGCACGCGGACTTCGGTAGTCATTTCGCTTATCCTTCGATGGTCAGCGCTTCGTTCACGAGCGCTGCTTGTTGGGCTTTGTGCTGGCTGGCGAGGCCCGTTGCGGGCGATGCCGATGTCGCGCGGCCCACATAGCGTGGGCGGCTGTGCTTGGCGCCAATCCGGCTGAGGACCCATTCAATGTTGGGTTCAATAAAGGACCACGCCCCCTGGTTCTTGGGTTCCTCCTGGCACCAGACCATCTCGGCCTCGGCAAAGCGTTCCAGTTCCTTCACGAGGCTCAGAGCCGGGAAGGGATAGTATTGCTCGATCCGCAGCAGATAGACGTCATCGATACCGCGGTCGTCACGCTCTTCGAGCAGGTCGTAATAGACTTTGCCCGAGCACATCACGACGCGCTTGATCTTGTCGTCCTTGACCAGTTCGGTGTCCGAATTGCCCTTTTCCGCGTCGTCCCAAAGGACCCGGTGAAAGCTTGACCCGGTGACGAAATCCTCTGTCTGCGAGATGGCCAGCTTGTGGCGCAGCAGTGATTTCGGGGTCATCAGGATCAGTGGTTTGCGGAAGTCCCGGTGAAGCTGCCGCCGCAGGATGTGGAAATAGTTGGCGGGCGTCGTGCAGTTGGCGACGATCCAGTTGTCCTGACCACACATCTGCAGGAACCGTTCGAGACGGGCGGAGGAGTGCTCGGGTCCCTGTCCTTCGAACCCGTGGGGCAACAGAACGACCAGACCGGACATCCGCAGCCACTTGGATTCGCCAGAACTGATGAACTGGTCGAACATGATCTGGGCACCGTTGGCAAAGTCGCCAAACTGTGCCTCCCACATCGTCAGCGCGTTCGGTTCGGCCAGCGAATAGCCGTATTCAAAGCCAAGCACGGCGTATTCCGAAAGGGCGGAGTCGATCACCTCGTAGCGTGATTGCCCTTCGCGGATTTGGTTGAGAGGATAAAAACGCTCTTCGGTTTCCTGGTTGATAAAGGCCGAGTGCCGCTGGCTGAAGGTACCGCGCGCGCTGTCCTGTCCGGCGAGACGTACGGGATACCCTTCGGTCAGAAGCGAGCCAAAGGCCAGCGCCTCACCCGTTGCCCAGTCAAAACCCCGTCCGGTTTCGAACATCTCTTTTTTGGCTTCTATCAGACGTCCAACCGTGCGGTGCATGGGAAAGCCGTCAGGCGCGGCTGTCAGCGCCGCGCCGATCTGGTCAAGCGTTTCCCGTTCGATCGCGGTTTCGCCGCGTACATAATCTTCCTTGTTGCGGTCGAGATGGGACCATTTCCCATCCAGCCAGTCGGCCTTGTTCGGCTTGAAGTCCTTGCCGGCCTCGAACTCGTCGTTCATCTGGACTTGGAAGGCCGCCTTCATGTCCTCGATCTCGCCCTCGGGGATCAGGCCGTCATTGACAAGGCGTTCGGTATAAAGCGTCAGGGTCGTTTTGTGCTTTTTGATCCGCTTGTACATGATCGGGTTGGTGAACATGGGCTCATCGCCCTCGTTGTGACCAAACCGGCGATAGCAGAAGACGTCGATCACCACATCCTTGCCGAACTTCTGGCGGAACTCGGTTGCCACCTTGGCGGCATGCACCACGGCTTCGGGATCGTCGCCGTTGACGTGGAAAATCGGCGCCTCCACGACCAACGCGTTGTCGGTGGGATAGGGGGATGAGCGTGAAAAGTGCGGCGCTGTGGTGAAACCGATCTGGTTGTTGACGACGATGTGCATCGTGCCGCCGGTCTTGTGGCCGCGCAGACCCGACAGGGCAAAACATTCAGCCACCACGCCTTGGCCGGCAAAAGCCGCATCGCCGTGCAGCAGCAGCGGCATGACTTGTGTGCGGTCATGGTCACCAAGCTGGTCCTGTTTCGCCCGCGACTTGCCCAGCACGACCGGATTGACCGCCTCGAGGTGGGACGGGTTAGCGGTGAGGCTCAGGTGGACAATATTGCCGTCGAAATCCCGATCCGAGGAAGCGCCAAGGTGGTATTTGACGTCGCCCGACCCATCGACCTCATCCGGTTTGAAGGATCCGCCCTGAAATTCGTTAAAGATCGCCCGGTAGGGTTTGCGCATAACATTGGCGAGGATGTTGAGCCGCCCTCGGTGAGGCATGCCGATCACGATGTCCTTGAGGCCGAGCGCGCCGCCGCGCTTGATGATCTGTTCCATCGCCGGGATCAGCGCCTCACCACCATCGAGGCCAAAGCGCTTGGTTCCGGTATATTTGACGTGCAGGAACTTCTCAAAGCCCTCGGCCTCGACCAGCTTGTTCAGGATCGCCTTGCGCCCCTCGCGGGTGAAGGTGATCTCTTTGTCGTAGCCCTCGATCCGCTCTTTCAGCCAACCCGCCTGCTCGGGATCTGAGATGTGCATGTACTGCAGCGCGAAAGTGCCACAATAGGTCCGCTTCACGATCTCGAGGATCTGACGCATCGAGGCGAGCTGTAGGCCAAGGACCTGGTCGATAAAGATCGGCCGGTCCATATCGGCCTCGGAAAAGCCATAGGATTTCGGGTCAAGCTCGGGGTGGGGGGTCTGGTCGCGCATCCCCAGCGGGTCGATATCGGCGATCAGGTGGCCCCTGATCCGATAGGCACGGATCAGCATAAGAGCGCGGATCGAGTCGAGCACCGCCCGCTTGATCTGGTCGTCGGTGACTTCGACGCCTTTTTCCTGCGCCTTGGCTTTAATCTTGTCGCCCGCCGCCTTGGCCTCGACCGGCTGCGCCCATTCCCCTGTCAGCGCGCTAGTCAGATCGTCATTTGGTTGCGGCGGCCAGTCCGCGCGGGCCCAGGAGGGTCCTTCGGCCTCGCGCTTGACGCTGATCTCGTCATCACCCATGGCGCGGAAGAACGCCTGCCACGCCTCATCCACGGCTGCCGGATCACCCGCGTATCGCGCATACATCTGTTCAAGATATTCCGCATTGTGCCCCTGCATGAAGGACGAGGCATGAAACTGGTCGTTGGGGGATTGATCGGTCATTGGGACACCTCATGTGGGTTGGGACCGTATTTGTTGGGGCCGGGTTGGGTTGGGCGTGCGAGCCACCAGATGACCACGATGAACGAACCGAAGCCGGCCAGCCATGCGATCAAAAACAGAAATGCATTGCCGGGGATCAGAACACTCTCCGGCACCGGGACAGAAGACGGCAGATCCGTCGCATCAACGGTGACGCGTTCTGCAACCAGAAAAAAGATCGCGAGCATGACAGCCAATCCGGCGACGGGCAGAAATACATGCCAGCCTGGTCGGCCAGTATCGTGCAGACGACGCCATGTGACCGCCAGAAGCGGTATGATCGTCGCGATCCCGAACACCGTGCCGAACCAGCCTGCGTTGTACTCATAGTTCTGTGAGACGCTTGTCTGCTGCTCGCCGGAACTGCTGATCGAAACCTCAACGTTGTCTGTGACAGTCGGGCCAAAGAGCGCTGAGTTGAGCGCCGTCAGGACAATCGAAACCAGAACCAGAAAGAGCACAAACTTCCAGAATTCCGGTCGGGCGGCACGGCCGGAAAAGGTCGCGTATTTGCGGAAGGAAGTCTTGGTCGCTTCAATCAGTGTCATCTTCCAGTCCCTGTGTTCCGGTCGGCTCACCGTGGATCATACCCGCCGCGTTCGGTGGGCCGTTGTGTTCGAACCCCGAGCGCGCCGCACGCGCTTTACCCCTTCATCGCCTCCATCACCGCCTCGCCCAGCGTCGCGGGGCTATCGGCCACGACTATCCCGGCAGAGCGCATTGCTTCGATCTTGTCCTCGGCACCGCCTTTGCCGCCAGCCACGATGGCGCCTGCATGGCCCATGCGGCGACCCGGAGGCGCGGTGCGGCCCGCGATGAAACCGGCAGTTGGTTTCCAGCGGCCCTTTTTCTTCTCATCGGCCAGAAATTGCGCGGCGTCCTCTTCCGCCGAGCCACCGATTTCGCCGATCATGATGATGCTTTCGGTTTCCGGGTCGCCGAGGAACATCTCGAGCACGTCGATATGCTCGGTCCCCTTGATCGGGTCACCGCCGATACCGACTGCCGAAGATTGCCCCAAACCCATATCCGTCGTCTGCTTCACCGCTTCGTATGTAAGGGTGCCCGAACGGCTCACAACACCCACGCTGCCGCGCTTGTGGATGTGGCCCGGCATGATGCCGATCTTGCAGGCATCCGGGGTGATGACACCCGGGCAGTTCGGCCCGATCAGCTTGGATGCCGACCCCTCAAGCGCCTTTTTCACCTTCATCATGTCGAGGACAGGAATGCCTTCGGTGATGCAGACGATCAGGGGCATTTCGGCGTCGATCGCCTCAAGAATGGAATCTGCAGCGAAGGGAGGTGGAACATAGATGACAGAGGCGTTCGCGTCGGTTTTGGCCATCGCTTCGTGGACGGAGTTGAAAACCGGCAGGTCCAGATGGGTAATGCCGCCTTTGCCCGGGGTCACACCGCCGACCATCTTTGTACCGTAAGCAATGGCCTGCTCGGTATGAAAGGTTCCCTGCGAGCCGGTCAGGCCCTGGCAGAT
>CAWUIQ010000143.1:0-5271 GCA_963922565.1 uncultured Rhodobacterales bacterium | reverse complement strand
TCACGACCCTTACCTTGGCAAGGTAATGCTCTACCCCTGAGCTACGCCCGCATCCTTGGGTGAGGCGTGGGATACAAACCGTGGCAGACCTCCGCAAGAGGAAAGTGAAGGGATCGGCGAAAAAAACCCATCTGGTGACGGAAACTGCCAGCTCCTCCGTTCAATAAGGGAAAGACCAACACAAGGATCAGGGAGCGCGTTCATGTGGATCACCGCCGGAGACGTCAAAGCCGTCGTTCTTTTGCTCGCAATTTTCGTCGGTCACGCGGCCAACGCAAAGATGGAAGGCGCGGCTTCGATCTGCGAACGCTTGCTCCAAATGGTCTGACAAGCCTCAGAAAATGGCGTGCAACAGGGTGCCTGCTGCCATCAGTATGATGGCTCCGAGCGTCATGATCATTCCGCTGACACGAAGGATGGGGGTCGGCTTTTCCCGTGTAAGCCCGATGCCATGCGCGGTTCGCCCGGCAAGCAGCAAAAGACCAAGCGCATGCACCGCCAGCGCTGGTGCCCCCTGCATCTCGATGACCAAAAGCAGGATCAGCCCCAGTGGCGCATATTCCGCAAAATTCGCCTGCGCCCGTATCCGCCTTTGTATGGCGACATCACCCGCATCCCCCAGTGATATGCCAGAGCCCTGGCGATACCGGATGACCCGCACTGACAGGGCAATGAAGAGAAGGGCCAGCAACCCGGCATAGATTGGGGTGATTGCTATCTGCATGCGGCGTCTCCGTTCGCGTTCATTCGGAATACTGGATCAGGTCCCAGCGATTGCCATAGAGATCCCGAAAGACTGCGACGGTTCCATAGAGTTCATGGCGCGGCGTTTCTTCGAACTCAATGCCAGCAGCGATGAGCCGGGCGTGATCACGGGCGAAATCGTCACTTTCAAGAAAGAGCCAGACGCGGCCCGCACCCTGATGTCCGATCGTGGCGGTCTGATCAGCGGTGTCCGCGCGGGCCAGTATGAATGACGCGCCACCGCCCGGCGGTGTGACCCGCACCCACCTTTTGCGCCCTTGGTCGATATCCTCGGCCAGAACGAACCCAAGGACCCCGCAGTAATGCGCGATTGCTTCGTCATAGTCCGGGACGATCAGTGTGAGGGCCGACAGACGCATGACTTGTCTCTGACATGGCGCGCGATCGGCAACAAGCGGGTTGAGCCGCTGACACTTTGTCGGATCAGGGCCGTTGAACACCGTAACAAGGCGTTAATCTTGAAACGATTCGGGCACGATCGGGTCGAAATTTGTTCAACCATTTGTAGATTTTGTGCTGTGTGTTTGGCTTGAAAGGCCCGCCCGGCGCAAAGAAAGTGACCGCCATTTCCACGAAAGACGATATATTTCAGATAGTTAGGCCTGACGAACTTTCAGTTCATCAAGATGAACGCCACATGAACGAACCGTTTCGTAAGGGTTAACTCCGCCCGAGGCACATTAAGGCATCGACGCGGCACAAACCGGCTGCTGGTTTGGGTCGCAACGCTGGAGGAGTGGTTAACAGATGCCATTTGACGTTTTGACGAGTGATGCTTTTGACGCCGATGGCGGCGGGCGTGACACGTCCCGTTTCGGGGCAGCAGGCGCGGCAAAGGCGTCCGCGCAAACCCGGGCGACCGCCTCCCGTTTTGAGCCAATCGACGATCTTCTCGACCAGCTTGTTCCGCGCGTTTGGTCCGACGCTGCCTAAGCCGAAATTGTTCTAATGCTGTCCTTCCTGTTCTTCACCATTTTTACCATCCCGACCCTGATCATGGGCTTCGCGCTGTTCAGTAAAGAGCGCGCAACCGTTCCGGTCAGGGCCAATCGTATACCCGCCAAATCCCACCACTCACGGCGTCCCGTTAAATAGTTCGAGGTTACCATGGCGCTTCTCAAGAAAACTCTGCAATCCGCGGCCGTGTCTGTCATGTGTCTGGGCGCTGTTTCCATGGCGACCACCCTTGTCACGGTCGACGTTGCATATGCCAAAGGCGAAAAGGGCGGCGCGAAAGGCGGTGATCGCGGCAATTCCGATCGCGGCGGCGACCGCGGCAAATCCGGCGATGCCGGGGACCGTGGCAAATCCGACAAAGGTCGGGACAAATCCGACCGGAGCGCGAAGGGCTCCGGGAAGTCCAAGACCGAGAAGTCGAAAGGGTTCGCAAGCAAGCGATCCGGTGACCGTAAAGGCGGCGGCCTGTTGCGGGATCTCTTCGGCGGGAAATCCAAACAGGCGAAAGCATCGAAACCCGCGAAGGTTGCCAAGAAGCAGACGGTGAAAGTGGCGGCAGCCACATCCAAGCGGCCCCCTAAACAAAGCCCCGCTCGACGGCAATCAAAGCCAAAGCTGTCTGACATTCTGGGCGTTCATCCCTCGCAACTTGGCGCCCTGAATGCTGCCAATGCGTCCCCCAATGCATTTGCCAACGCATCGCCGAATTCGCGCGTCGGTAAGCTGGGCGCATACCGTGATGCGGTGATCGCCGGGCGGGCGCTGGAAACCGAACTCGCCAATGCTGAGGCTGAGCTGGGTGATTTGACCCCGCCGACGCGGCCATCGACCGAGATCGCGACAGACCTGCAGGTCGCTTCCGACAAGCGTGATGCGTTCGCAGAGGTGGTTGACGCGCTCGAGACCGAGATTGCGTCGAGCGATGATCCGACCCTGGCCGAGGCGCTGAGCAAGGCACAGGATGATCTGGCCGCCGCTCAGGCCGAGGCCGACGCGCTGCAGAATGATCTGGCCGACGCGCAGGCCTACGAAGACAAGCAACAAGAAGTCGCTGACCTGACAGAAGAGGCGGCCACCAACCAACAGGATCAGGCCGATCTGCTGGACGCCGCTGCCAACAAAGAGGTGACACCAGAGGTCGAGGCGACGGTTCAGGCAATGCTTGGGCTGGATGAAGAAGCGGTAGAGTAACCAGGGGTACGTTTTTGATGATGATCTTTCTGCTCGACTACATGATTTTGGCGATGACGGCTTTGACGGTGGGGTTCGTGGGTCTGCTGACCGTGGGCGTGAACATGGCGCCGGCGTGGCTCACATCGCGTAATGCGCTTTGGGCGATGTCGGGCCTTGTCTTTCTGTGCAGCAACGCGATGGTGATGGGCTGACCAACCGGCCTTGCCTAGGCGGCTAGCCTGCGGCGGGGCAAGGTGCACCGCGCCTCGAGCCCACCCAGTTCGTCGGATGTTTCCAGCGCGAACGTGCCGCCATAGGCCGCGCAGAGGTCATTCACGATCGCCAGTCCGAGGCCATTTCCCGCCTCGGATGTATCCAGCCGGGATCCGGGCTGCAGCACGAATGACCTCTGTTTGGGAGAGATCCCAGGCCCGTCATCCTCGACCGTGAAAGTGATGTGATTGTCCTGCCCATGGACGGTTAGGCGCACATGCTGGCCCGCCCATTTGATCGCATTGTCGAGCAATATGCCGAGGATTTCTTCGATATCCTGCGCGTCGCCCTGCAGATTCAGGCCCGGCTCCACATCAAGCGATATCGTCTTTCCGGACATTTCCGCGATCTTTGACAGTGCCCGGCCCAGTCTTTCTGCGACGCTGGTGACGTCCAGCGGTTTGAAGGCCGCTTGGCCACTGAACGACGCGCGCATCCGCGCCAGCGACCGCGACACCTGTGCATCCACGCGATCCAGCGCGGAAAGGGCCCGGGTCGTTTCGGTTCCACCGTTCTGAAGTGCATGCAGTTCGTTGCGCAGGATCGCCGAGGGCGTTTTGAGCGCATGGGCGAGGTCGGCGGCCTGCCTTCTGGAGCGTGAAACCGTATCGTGATTGCGTGCAAGCAGGGTGTTGATATCGGTAACCAGCGGCGCAACCTCGGTCGGGTATTCGCCCGGATCGAGGCTTTGTCCCTTGTCCCAGCGATGCAGCACGTCCGACCGCAGCTTGCTCAGCGGATGCAGCACGGTGGCGATCTGGGTCGCCAATGCCGCCACTCCGATGACCCCGAGAATACCGAAGGCGAGCAGGACCGATCGGCGCACCTGGGCCTTTTCCTCGCTCAGCTTGGTTTCGGAATCCGCGACCAGAACCAGCCAGCCGTCCCCGTTGTCGAGCGTCACGCGCTGGATGATGCCACGCAGAGGTTCATCGTCAGGCCCCCGGCCTTGCCAGAGTTCGGGATCGGTCGCATCCGGTTCGCGCATGCGCAGCAAACCGTCGAGCAGCGACCGCGAGGTCAAAAGCTGACCGGTTGTCTTGCGCAGCTGCCAGTAGCGGCCGGAATAGGGGCGACGATAACCCGGATCGGTCAGGAAACTCTCCAGCGCCTCCTCATCGCCTTCACTGCTGCTGAGCGCCACAAGTACCTGCAACTGCCGCTCGACAAGCGCTTCGTCAAACCGACGTTCCGAAAGATTGTTGACGAAGGTGAGGATGCCGAAGGTACCAAGCGCAAGCGAAAAGGCGACCCAGATTAGGCCACCCAGAACCGCTCGCACTCTGAGCGAGGTCATCCCGCCGCTTTGATCATGTAGCCCCGGCCGCGGATCGTCTCGATCAGGTCATTGTTCAGCTTGCGCCGCAGGCGGGCAACGAAAACCGCGATCGTGTTGGAGTCGCGGTCGCCATCGTAGTCGTAGATGTGTTCGGACAGTTCCGTACGCGAGATGGTGCGGCCCTGATTGTGGATGAGATACGACAGAACTGCCGTTTCCTGAGCTGTCAGGCGGATCGGCATCCCGTCATGCATCGCGGTCGCGTTGCGCGTGTCGAAAAAGAAACCATCGCGGTCAAAGACCGGATTGGTCATTTGTGACTTGCGCCGCAGCATGGCCCGGACCCGGGCGCTCAGCTCGGGCATGTGGAATGGCTTGGTCATGTAGTCGTCGGCACCGGCGTCGAGCCCGTGCACACGCTCGGACCACCCGTCGCGGGCCGTCAGGATCAGCACCGCCGTTTCCACGCCTTCACGCCGCCAGCGTTTCAGGATCTCTATGCCGTCGATTTTCGGAAGACCAAGATCAAGGATGATCAGATCATAGGGTTCGGTGGAGCCGAGAAAGTGAATCTCTTCTCCGTCATGTTGAACGTCGACGGCGTATCCGTCGGCGGCCAGTGCCCGCTTGAGCTGGTCGGCTAGTTCGGTGTCATCTTCGGCGACAAGTATTCTCATGGCAGGTCACAATACATGACAAAATGACTGAATTTTGTCGAAGTTGTGCAGGGTTAGCGGACAATCGGCCTACTTTTTGCCGCCGCCATTGCCACCACCGTTGCCACCGCCGCCGCCGTTTCCGCCGCCGCCGTTTCCGCCGCCGCC
>CAWUIQ010000142.1:0-5471 GCA_963922565.1 uncultured Rhodobacterales bacterium | reverse complement strand
AGCTTTTCTCGCGGTGGAAACCTGAACAGAAAAATGATGCGCGCAGCGGATTTACGATCACGAGAGTGCCAGCACCGATCAAACCGGCGATTTCGCTTGATGTGATTGATACGCTGGCTATCCGGCTGCTGCACGCGGAGCGGCCATTATTCGTTTTTGGTGGCGGGGGCGCGAAGTTTCTCGGTGCCCAAGGGTCACCGGTTGTCGAGATGTTAAGACAATGCAAGGCCGCCGCGATCACGACCTATGCCGGGCGTGGTGTTGTTCCTGCCGACTGGCCACTTCTGTTCGGTTCCGGCCTTGCACGACCCGACAGTGCGGCGGTTCTGGACGCAAGCGATTGCGTCGTGATTGTCGGCAGTGATCTGGCTGAAGTGGACATTTGGCGATCTGACGTCGGGAACCGCCCCGGTGCGTACCACATCAATATCGATCCTGAGGTCTTGGCCCGCGCGCACCCAACAGATTGGTGCCTGCAGTATGACGCGTTCGATGCGATCGCCCGGTTGCAGTTGGCCTTGGAGAAACATGCCGGCAACGTCAAAAAGCCCCCAAAATCCGGCTGGTCTGCGGACATCGTTGCAGGCTATCGCGACCGCTGGCGCGCCGAGGTTGATGCCGAGCGACCCGGTATCGTCCCCGTTTGCGATGCTCTGCGTGAGGCCGTGCCGTCGGACACCATGATCTATTCCGATATGACCCAGCTGGCCTATGTCGCCAAGGAGGTTTGGGACATGGATCGCTCTGGCCATTGGCATCACCCGTCAGGCTTCGGCACGCTGGGCTACAGCCTGCCTGCCTCGATCGGCGGTGCGGTGGCCCGTAAGGGTCTGCCGACGATGTGCATCATCGGCGACTACGGCTTTCAGTACACCATGGCCGAGCTGGCCGTCGCGGTGGAGCTTGGCCTGCCGATCCCGATCGTCCTGTGGGACAATGATGGACTGAAAGAGATCGAAGACAGCATGGTCCGCGCCCAGATCGCGCCCAATGCCGTCCATGCCCGCAACCCGGATTTCGTGCAGCTTGCGGCTGCCTTTGGCGCGCATTCGGCCCGGCCGAAAACGCTCGACCAGCTAAAGGATGCCGTCCGCGCCGCGTTCGACGCCGATGGCCCGACCCTGATCCATGTGAAGGCCGATATCGCGCTGCCCTAGTCCCAGCAGCTGACCAGCACGGTCATGCCCGTCGCGGCCTGCGCCAGTTCGACGGGATCAAGCGTGCCATTGCCGTTGGCCTCGCTCACCGTCTTGCCCGCCTCGGTCAGCACATCCGTGATCGATGCGCTGTCGGCGGCAAAGTTCACATCCTCGGGCAGTTGCCGTGCCCCGTTGCCACGCGGCAGCAGCATGCCCAGCACGCCGCCCTGATTGTCGAGCACGGGTCCGCCCGCATCGCCGGGCAGTGCGCTGAGCCCAAGACGGGCCAGCCCCGCCTCGCCCCGCAGGCCCCGCAGATCGTCGAGCGTACCGGCGGTGACTGTTGGGGCGTTAAGAACCCCTTCATAACTGTAGCCCGCGATCAGGACGTCCGATTGCAGCCGTGGCGGGACCGGGCTGAACCGGCCCACCGTCAGAGGCGAAAGCGGAGCGTTCGGGCTGAGCACCGCCACGCCGCGCGACGGATCGTCGAGCGCGATACTGGCCTCGGTCTCGTCATCGAGCGTGATGCGGGTGCAGCTTTGGACCGCTTCCGAGGTGGTGACCACGGTGCCTTGCGGATCGACGAAGAACCCGGACCGGGAGAGGCGGGGACGGCGGATCTGAAGCCCCGCCACCAGATCCAGCGATTGGCTGAGCTGCGCGTTGTCGTCTTCGAGCACGCCCTGGATGCGCGTAAAGCTCTTGTCCATTTCCTGCAGCAGGCGGGTTCGACGCTCTTCGTCGCCGGCGGGCCAGACCAGGATGTAACCCTTGATCTCGTCGCCCTCGAGGCTGGCCCGCGCCTCCGACACGATCTTTTCGCCTTGCCCGGTAATCGAAAACGTATTCCGGCCCCGTTCGCGTGGACCCTCGAGCGGCATGACTTCGAGTGTTTGGAGAACGTCGTAGAGACCATAGAGCGTATCGCGCGTGCCGCGCTGGCTCAGCAGCAGAACCCGGGTCGGGCCGTCGCCGTCTTCGAAATGCGCGAACGGCGCTTCGTACCGGTCAAACCCGACAACGCCGAGGGGCACCTTGATCGAAATACCGGTGCGGGTGTCATTGACGATATCGAGATCCAGACCTTCGAGCACGGCGTTGTACTGCGCGATGAGCGCTGCGCGCTGAAGCGTGGTGAGAATGCCGGTTGCCTCGAACCCGTTCGCCGTCTGCCAGCCACCCATGGCGTTTCGCGTGCCGCGCCCATAGGCGCCATCGATCGCGCCCTGATAGAACCCGGCCCATTTCAGGGCGGTTTGCAGTTCCTTCCGCCCTTCGGCGGTCAGGTTACGTTCGCTGCGCCGCGCCTGGTTCGGGGTTTCGTCGGAAGGCTGGGGCACTTGTACCTGGGGTTCGGGCTGCGGGTTTGGAACGGGCGCGCGCAGGACGCCGCGCCCCAACACATCGTCGCCGGCGGGAAAGAATTGCTGACCATAGTTCCGGGGGAACGCGATGAAGCTGTCGCGTGGGATGATCCCTTCGGCGCGGTAAACGCGCAGCACCTGGTTCGCGTCTGCGCGGGTGTAAGGACCGAGGGCGATGGCGTGCCACTCGCGTCCGATGGCAAACCCGTTCACGTCCGCCAGACGCTGTGAATACGCCTGTGCGCGGGACGATGCGAGGGCCAGATCCGGCTGCGCCTCGATCTGCACAAACACGATGTCGTCGGCATTCTGGGCGACGGCGCGGATGGTCCAGAAAATCGTCAAGAAAAACGCAATGATCAATCTGCGCAACATTCAGCCCGTTCCCAATAGATGGCGCGTTCGGGGGAGCATAAAGCAGGAATCCGCGCATATGAAAACGGCAAACGGTGCAAATTGCCGTGGGTGTGACTTTGGGCACGTCAGACGTCGGCCGAGAACGGTCTGGATGGCCATGGGCATAGCGAACGCCAGATCGCCGATTGACCCTTTGCCCGGGCTTTCTTAATGGAGTGAAACCTCTCTTCCGCCGCGAGATCGCCCATGTCATCGACCACACTCGACGCGCCCCGTTCCTTTCAGGAAATCATCCTGAGGCTCCAGACCTACTGGGCGTCGAAAGGATGCGCGATATTGCAACCATATGACATGGAAGTGGGGGCGGGCACGTTTCACCCGGCCACGACGCTGCGATCACTCGGCACCCAGCCCTGGTCTGCGGCTTATGTCCAACCCTCTCGCCGTCCCACTGATGGGCGCTATGGTGAGAACCCGAACCGGTTGCAGCACTATTACCAGTTTCAGGTGCTCATCAAACCCTCGCCGCCCGATCTGCAGGACCTGTATCTGGGCTCGCTCGAGGCTATCGGGATCGACATGGCCCTGCATGATATTCGTTTTGTCGAGGATGACTGGGAGAGCCCCACCCTCGGCGCATGGGGCCTTGGCTGGGAGGTCTGGTGTGACGGGATGGAGGTCAGCCAGTACACCTATTTCCAGCAGGTGGGCGGCCACGATTGCCACCCGGTTTCCGGCGAGCTGACCTATGGTCTGGAACGGCTGGCCATGTATGTGCTGGGCATCGACCATGTGATGGACATGCCGTTCAACGATCCGCAGACGCCGATCGCGCTGAGCTATGGCGATGTGTTCAAACAAACCGAAGAGGAATATGCCCGCTGGAACTTTGACGTGGCTGACACCTCCGTTTTGCTGCGCCATTTCGAAGAGGCGGAGGCGGAATGTCGGCGTATTCTGGATGAGGCGGCAGACGACCCCAAGACCGGGAAACGCATCGTGATGGCGCATCCGGCCTATGATCAATGCATCAAGGCAAGCCATATCTTCAATCTGCTCGACGCGCGCGGCGTCATCTCAGTCACCGAGCGGCAAGCCTATATCGGGCGCGTCCGGGCATTGGCCAAGCTGTGCGCCGACGCATTCGTTCAGACGCGCGCGGGCGGCTGGCAACCGGAGCATGCGGCATGACCTACAGGAACGCGACACCGGTGTTGCGGGTTTCGGATTATCAACGCGCCCGCGCGTTCTATACTGACGTACTGGGTTTTGACGTGATGCAGGAAGCTGGCGACCCGGTCGTCGGCTTTGGCATTCTGCGCGCCGGTCAGGCTCAGGTTTTTCTGATCGCGTGGGATGGCCCGGAGGCCGGATACGAGCGGTGGCGGGTCTATCTTTATCCTGAAAGCCTGTCCGATATGGTCGACCGCATCGCCAAGACGGGGACCGCAATTGTCGGGCCCAATGTCACCGAATACGGCATGCGTGAGATCGAGGTCACCGATCCGGATGGCAACGTCCTGTGCCTGGGCGAGGATGCCGGATGAGCGGCAAAGTCATCGGAGTATTCATCTTGGTCAGTGCTCTCATTGCCGGTCTGGCGCTCTATTACCTGCAGGTCTATGGCTTTTATGAAGAGGTCGAGGCACCTGAGATCCGCCTTGTCTCGGTCGTTTCGAACGAACCGGAAGCCCTGTTAGTGGAAAATCTGCAGGCCATCGACGCCGACAGCTCGCCCATCCGGTTCCGGGCCTGTTTCACCACGCCTACGAGCCTCGCGACGATGACCGAAACATTCGTTCTGCTGGACGACGCGACCCCGCGCAACGCGCCCGGGTGGTTCGACTGCTTTGATGCCGAGGCTATCGCGGCCGAACTTGCATCCGGCGCGGCCCTGCCGTTTCTGGGCGAAAAGAACATCCAGTATGGCGTCGACCGAATCGTGGCCATCACCGAAGACGGGCGCGGCTATGTCTGGCACGAACTGAACGATTGCGGTGAAAAGGCCTATGACGGGACAGTCGTAGGTGAAGAATGCCCGCCAAGAGACAACAACTAAAAATGCCCCACAAGGGACAGTGAGTAATGCCTGATCTGCTGATCGAACTCTTTTCCGAGGAAATTCCGGCCCGGATGCAACGCCGCGCTGCGGAGGACCTGAAGCGTCTTGTGACCGACGGTCTGGTCGATGCCGGACTGACTTATGCGAGCGCGGGTGCGTTTTCGACCCCACGCCGGTTGACGCTGTCGGTCGAGGGGTTATCGGAAACGGCCAAGAAGCAGGCAGTCGAAAGGAAAGGGCCTCCACTCGACGCACCAATCAGGGCGATCCAAGGTTTCTTGGCCAGCTATGGCTTGGCCGGCCCAGAAGATTTCGTCGAAGAACGACTGGAAATCCTGAGATCCGGTGGTGTCATCTCAAGCGATACGCTGCTGATTGCGACAAGGGAGTTAAAGGGACGTCGTACAATTTTCGCGACTGACGAGGTTCCTGCCTATCCTGCCGTAGAAATAGTCGCCGAGGTGCTGGCCGACACTATCCGCAATTTCCCGTGGCCCAAGTCGATGCGTTGGGGCAGTGGCCCGCTGCGGTGGGTCCGTCCGCTGC
>CAWUIQ010000141.1:0-5512 GCA_963922565.1 uncultured Rhodobacterales bacterium | reverse complement strand
CGCGCGGGCCGAGCGCTCGGCGCGCCAGAGATTGCCGCGCGCCCGCCATCCGAAGGCGACGGCAAGGCCTTCATCCGCGTGTCCGTTGCCGAACCCCAGATGTCGCGGCCATTGCGTATCTTCCGTGCGGTCCGGGCGTGCGGCGCGGGCGAAGATGGTTGAATGAGGATTGCAGGACACGCTGTTCGGATCGTACTTGAACCCATGGATCATGACGATCACGGGACCGGACCCTTTTGCGGCCGACCTGATCCCTGACATGGCGGAAGCGGGGCTGCCGTTCAGGCTCAGCCCGTCATCACCTGCGTTCAGTCTCAGGATGGGCATCGCAGCACCTCCTACCACATCTTGTGGCGCCCCTTTGCCCGAGACATATGACGTCGCCATGAAACTTCCGTTACACCACCGTGACGGTGTTGACGCGCAACACCCCCTTTTGTACTGCGTCCGCGTGGCGATTTGTTACCGGATTGCGGGCCACGTTAAATATGCCGCTAAAAGGTCAGGTCGAAGGCCCCCTTTCGCTTGACCCAGCGTTCGGGGGTTTTTTGTGGCCTTGCCCAGTCCAAAGGTCCGATGGAGTTGCGCCATGAGCGATACATGGAAGCCCCGCACCCGTGCCGTGCATGGCGGCACCCGCCGCAGTCAGTACGGCGAGGTGTCAGAGGCGATCTTTCTGACCCAGGGGTTTGTCTACGACAGCGCCGAAGAGGCCGAGGCCCGGTTCATTCAGGCGGGCGAAGACGAGTTCATCTATGCCCGTTATGGCAACCCCACCGTCCGTATGTTCGAAGAGCGGATCGCGGCGATCGAGGGGGCCGAGGATGCCTTTGCCACTGCGTCGGGCATGGCCGCGGTTTCGGGTGCGCTGACATCGATGCTCAGAGCGGGCGACCGGGTCGTGTCGTCGCGCGCGCTTTTCGGGTCATGCCTCTACGTTCTCGAAGAGATCCTGACCCGCTTTGGTGTCGAGGTTGTTTTTGTCGATGGAACCGATCTGGATCAGTGGGAAAAGGCAATCACAGCAGACACAAAGGCGGTCTTCTTCGAGTCAATTTCCAACCCCACGCTTGAAGTCATTGATATCAAGTCTGTTTCTGAACTTGCCCACAGGGTCGGAGCGACGGTTCTGGTCGACAATGTCTTTGCCACACCGGTCTTTTCGAACGCGATTACCCAGGGCGCGGATGTGGTGATTTATTCAGCCACCAAGCATATCGATGGGCAGGGGCGCGCGCTTGGCGGTGTAATCCTTGGCACCCGGGAGTTCATCCGCAAGACGGTCGAACCCTATATGAAACACACGGGCGGTTCGATGTCGCCGTTCAATGCATGGATTATGCTTAAGGGTCTGGAAACCCTCGATTTACGGGTGCGGGCACAGGCGGCGTCGGCAGCCTCGTTGGCGGAGGCGCTGCACGGTCATCCGTCGCTTGACCGGGTGCTTTATCCGGGACACCCAAGCCATCCGCAGCACGCTTTGGTTCAGGACCAGATGGGCGGAGGGGGCGGCACCGTTCTTTCGCTGGATCTCAAAGGCGGGCAGGCCGCGGCATTCGCCTTCCTCAATACCCTTCAGATGGCCGTCATCTCGAACAATTTGGGCGATGCCAAGTCGATCCTGACGCACCCGGCGACCACGACGCACCAACGTCTGCCCCAGGATCAGAAGGACGCGCTTGGGATCACGCCGGGGCTGGTGCGGATGTCAGTCGGACTTGAGGATCCGGGCGATCTGTTGGACGACATCAAAGGTGCACTTTCTGGCATTTGAAACAATTGCCGGTTCGGATCGAAACACAAAATTAAGGGTTAGCCCCCATCAAACTGTCATCCAAGGCGGGATTACTCTCGTAATAGTGATCTCTGTGGCAATGTACCGGAAGCCGCCCTAAGTGTTGAGGCGGACAGACTGAAAGGGGGGCTACTCTATGAACATTCATACGCCCGAGATCACCGCAATACCCGACCGTGACGAGGCAGAAGAGGCGCTTGCCGTCCTGCGTCGTTGGGCCCAACAGGCCGACACGACCGAGATTTTCGAACTCGACCCATCCGTTGCCCGGCTTGTGCCCGGCGCTGACGGTGTCGAGTATCCCGCGTTTGACCGCATCTATCCCGACGATTTTCGGGTCGATGCAGGTTACAAATCGACGCTGCCGGATCTGCAAAATGGTCCAAGCAGCCTGATCCGTGGTTCAAAGCAGCAGATCCAGCATGTGGGCATTTCGAATTTCCGCCTGCCGCTGCAATTCCACACCCGCGACAACGGCGACATCACGCTTGAAACGTCGGTGACAGGCACGGTCAGCCTGGAGGCCGACAAGAAGGGCATCAACATGAGCCGCATCATGCGGTCGTTCTACAAGCATGCCGACCGCACCTTCAGCTTCGGGGTGATCGAGGCGGCGCTTGATGACTATAAGGCCGACCTCGAAAGCTTTGATGCCCGCATTCAGATGCGCTTTTCCTTCCCGATGAAGGTCGACAGCCTGCGGTCAGGCCTGTCTGGGTATCAGTATTATGATATTGCGCTCGAACTGGTTGAGCGGAATGGCGTTCGCAAGAAGATCATGCATCTCGACTATGTCTATTCGTCGACATGCCCCTGTTCGCTGGAATTGTCCGAACATGCGCGGGCGACGCGCGGGCAGCTTGCCACCCCGCATTCGCAGCGGTCGGTTGCCCGGGTTTCGGTCGCTCTGGAAGACGATGCCGATTGCCTGTGGTTCGAGGACCTGATCGAGGCGTGCCGCCGGGCGGTGCCGACCGAAACGCAGGTGATGGTGAAGCGTGAAGACGAACAGGCCTTTGCCGAACTGAACGCGGCCAACCCGATCTTTGTCGAGGATGCGGCGCGGCTTTTCTGCGAGCAGCTCTTGGCGGATGTGCGCATCGGGGATTTCCGTGTGATCGCAAGCCATCAGGAAAGCCTGCACAGCCACGATGCGGTTTCGGTCCTGACCGAGGGCGAAACCTTCGCGACCGACAGCCTGGATCCCAAGCTGTTCAACACGCTGTTCCACGTCGGCTAGGATCAATCATATCAAGCTCTTGGAAGGCGGGTTTTCGGACCCGCCTTTTTCATGAAATGGGCCCGACGTCGGCCCGCGCATCCTTGCCCTGTCTGCAAACCGGCCATGCGGCCTTGGCCCTACCGAACAGGTTAGGGTTGGGTTACCTGAAGCCCAAGGGAGGAAACCGAACGTTATCAAAGGGTTTCCAAATGGCACTCACTGACACTGCACAACCACAAGAGCCAAGTTCGTTCTGGAACATCTTCTGGAGCTTCCGCCGCGGCCTGCGCCTTGCATCGGCCGCCGAGGGGCGGATGAAACGGATCGAGGCTTTGACAGCGAAGACGGATGAGGAACTGGCCGAGATGGGCCTGCGCCGCGTCGACATCCCGGCCTTTGTCTTCCGCGACATTCTCTACGTCTGAAGCACCCCACCCGGCGGCTTGACACGCCCGTCCGAAGGCTCCAACGCTGTCGCCGATGGTTGACCTGCGCCCTGTTGGATATGTGATCGGACTGCTTGTCGCTGTCCTGGGTGCCGCGATGCTGCTGCCCCTGCTGGCCGATCTGGCCGAGGGGCGGGGGCACTGGCCGGCCTTTGCGCAAAGCGGCCTGATCACGGTTCTTGCCGGCGTTACCCTCGCGCTTTCCTGCGCCAACGGGGTGGGCCAAGGGCTGACGATCCAGCAGACATTCCTGCTGACGACCGGGGTCTGGCTGGCCCTTCCGATCTTTGGCGCGCTGCCTTTTATGTTCGGCGCAACCGGGGCCGACTTTACCGATGCGTTTTTCGAGGCGATGTCGGGCCTCACGACAACGGGGTCCACGGTCTTAAGCGGGCTTGATCAACTGCCCGCCGGTATTCTGCTCTGGCGCGGCATCCTGCAATGGCTGGGCGGTATCGGGATCATCGTTGTCGCCATGGTTTTCCTGCCCGAATTGCGGGTCGGTGGCATGCAGATCTTCCGATCCGAGGGGTTCGACACCTTCGGAAAGATCCTGCCGCGCGCGACCGAGATCGCGAGCCGCATATCGGTCGTTTACGTGGCCCTGACGATGATATGCGCGCTGGCCTATATGGCGACCGGGCTTGATCCGTTTGACGCGACCGTCCACGCCATGACTACCATTGCGACAGGTGGTTTTGCGAATTACGACGCCTCGTTCGGTGCGTTTGGCGCCAGTACCGAATACGTTGCCGCGGTTTTCATGCTGCTCGCCGCTCTGCCGTTTGTGCGCTTTGTCCAGCTGAGCACCGGCACCGCGCGGCCCCTGTTGGTCGATCCGCAGATCCGGGGGTTTTTCGGCACGGCGCTGGTTATCGTGGTGCTGGTCGCGACATGGAACCTGACGCAGCAGAACGGGGTCGGCGAAGAGGCGGTGCGCAAAGCCCTCTTCAACGCCGTTTCACTGCTGACGGGTACGGGATATGCCAGCGCCGATTACATGGTTTGGGGCAGTTTCGCGATCACGGTGCTGTTCTTCGCGGGCCTCATCGGGGGGTGCGCGGGTTCGACTGCCTGTTCCATCAAGATTTTCCGCTACCAGCTTTTGATCGCGTCGATCCGTGCGCAGCTGCAAAAAACCCGCAGCCCCCATGGCATCTTTACCCCGCGCTATGCAGGCCGCGCCGTGGGTGACGATGTGCTGAGCTCGGTCATGTCGTTCTTCATGTTCTTCACCGTGACGCTGGGTGCGCTGGCCGTGGCGCTTGGCCTCACGGGCCTTGATTTCACGACGTCGATTTCGGGTGCGGCGGCGGCGCTTGCCAATATCGGGCCGGGATTGGGCGACATCATCGGGCCGGCGGGGAACTACGCGCCGCTGAACGATACCGCCAAATGGCTGCTCGCCATGGCGATGCTGATCGGGCGGCTGGAGCTTTTGGCCGTTTACGCCATCCTGACCATTCAATTCTGGAGAGCGTGAATGCAACGCCCCCTTGGTGCGCAGATTTCCCACATGCTGAAGGATCGCGGGGTCGACGTGATCTTCGGCATTCCCGGCGTACATAATCAGGAGCTTTATCGTGGGATCGAAGAGGCGGGGATCACCCATGTGCTGGCCCGACACGAACAGGGTGCGGGCTTCATGGCCGATGGCTATGCCCGTGCGACGGGCAGGCCCGGGATGGCCTATGTGATCACCGGGCCGGGGCTGACGAATATCATGACGCCGATGGGGCAGGCCTATTCCGACAGCGTGCCAATGCTGGTGATTTCGTCTTGTCTGGATGAGACGGCGGCGACCCGGGGCCAGTTGCACCAGATGCGGGACCAGCGAGGGGCCGCTGCGACGGTATGCGATTGGTCGGAGGAGGCACGGACGGCCGAGGCAGCCTTTGCTTTGATCGACCGGGCGTTCACCGAATTTCGAACGGATCGACAGCGACCCAAGCATATTCAGGTGCCTATCCGGGCGTTGGAGGCGCAGACAACTGAGCTTTTCTCGCGGTGGAAACCTGAACAGAAAAATGATGCGCGCAGCGGATTTAC
>CAWUIQ010000140.1:0-5701 GCA_963922565.1 uncultured Rhodobacterales bacterium | reverse complement strand
CGACTGGCTGCACGGGCGCTGCGGACGATGGCCGGTTCGTGTAGCGTCAGCGGGTTTTCAAGCCGCAACCAGCGCGGCACGCTGTCAGAGAACCGCAACCCGCTGAGGGCCGAAAGGGGTACAGCCAGCAGGAGGCTCCCCATGATCGGGAAAAGCCACCACGACACCAGCCCCGCGAAAAACCCGCAGAACAGCAACGCACCGATCACCGTTTCGATCCAGTGAAAGCGGAAGAGCGTGCCAAGACCGTGTTGCACAATGCCGCGCCGTTGCGGTGACCAGCCTTGCGACAGGCCTAAAAGGCCGCGCAGCACTGCCCGGGTCTGCTGGATCATCAGGATCGGCGCATAGGCGACCGAAAGCACGATCTCGACTACAACCGCCGCTGCGAATGCAGGGTATCCACCAAAGCTGCGTACGGCCCGCCGCCGCGTCGCGATCATCGCCGCCGCCGTCAGTTTCGGGGCCAGCAGCATCGCGTACATGATCAGGAGGAACGTGGCGCTGTCGAGATGGGTCATCTCTGGAGGCCAGTTCGGAAACATCGGGTTCGCCTCGTTGAAATAGCGGATGACGTTTGTCTCGGCATCCCGCCCAAGCAGGGTCCAAAAGACCAGCAGGATGAACCAGGCGGGCGACATCAGGTAGGCCATCGCTCCCTGAAAGAGATAAAAGCGCGAAACCGGGTGCAGACCGCGTGCGCCCAAGAGCCGCAGGTGCTGCAGGTTGCCCCTGCACCAGCGCTGATCGCGCAGGGTATAGTCGATCAGGTTGCTTGGGGTTTCCTCAAAGCTGCCCGACATGCGGGGCAGGAACCGCACACGCCAGCCCGCCCGGCGCAAGAGACCCGCCTCGACGAAATCGTGGCTGAGGATCAGTTTGTCACCGAAGAGGCCCGAGATGCGGGGCAGCCCGGCGGCGGCGGCAAAGGCGCGTGTCCGGATGATGGCGTTGTGACCCCAATAATTTCCTTCGGTTTGCGCCCAATGCGCCAGCCCCTCGGCCAAAAGCCAGCCATAGGCCCGGTTCGAAAACTGTTGAAGGCGGGCGAAAACCGTCTCGGCCGCAATAAGCTGTGGATAGGTCTGGATCAGGCCGGCCTGCGGGTCGGCCGACATTTCGCTGGCCAGCCGATGAATGCTGCGGCCTGACATCAGGCTGTCGGCATCCAGCACGATCATCGCCTCGAATGCGGCCCCCCATCCCGTGATCCAGTCGACGATGTTGCCGACCTTTCGGTCCGTATTCTCGGCGCGCCGCCGGTAATGCACCGGGATCTGGGCCGTCTCAGACAGGGTGGCAAAGGCGCTTTCTTCTTGCCCGGCAATTTCGGCATTCTGCGTGTCGCTGAGAAAGAACAGGCTGAACCGGTGCGTGCCGTGGCGGCGGGCCAGCGCGTCGAGCATGGCGCGGGCATTGCCGAACACAACGCTGGGGTTTTCGTTGTAGATCGGGATCAGAAGCGCCACGTCGAGGGGCGCACCGCCCTGCGCGGGCTTTGGCGTACTACCCAAAAGGCCCACGCCGACGGTGCTGACGGCCAGGGTGACCCAGACGAAGGTGATCCCGATCAACGCCAGTAGCACGTATTCAAGCGGCGTGACGCCATCGCTTTGAAACAGGCTCCAAAGCCCCCAGATCATCAAACCGGTCGCGGCCAGTGCTGGTAGGAACACCGCGATCCGGCCCAATGCGGACCGTCTTGACCCAGCTGTCTTCTGGGCCGGGGCCTGCCGCAGATCCTGCACCGGCATCGCCAACGGCGCGCGGGGCGGCATCGCTATGAGGCGCGGTTCGCTCACGTCTTGGTCCACCGGTAAAGCCACACTTCGCTCAGGGGTTTGCCATCGTGGCGCAGCTGCGCCCGGAACTCGGCCCAGGTGGCATCGCCGGGCATGAACGTGAAGGCCAGCCGCGGACCACCGGTTTCGGGATTGCGCTGAATGATGCCTTCGGTGACGTCGCCCGCGCTGGTTCGGACCAGCCGCTCGATCTGGCTCAGATCGTCGGGTACGTTTGGGCCGCCCTCAAAATCGATGGTAAAGATCCGTCCACCCTCGGGCCGTCCGCCTGCTGCCGTGTTGAGCACGCGTAGCGGCATTTCGGGCGGGCGCGTCGGCTCGGTGCCCCAATCCATCCGGTAGGTCATGCGGTGGGATGATCCCGCCTCGATATCCGCCGAGGGGCGCCAATAGGCGACGATGTTGTCGTAGATCTCGCGATCCGACGGGATTTCGACCAACGTGACCGATCCGCGGCCCCAGCCTTCGCCGGGTGTGATCCATAGGCCGGGTCGCTGGTGATAAAGCGCCTCGAGGTCGTTGAAGTCACCGAAATCTCGCGCCCGCTGCATCAGGCCAAAACCGCGCGGATTGTTGTCGCGGAACGCGCTGAACTGAAGCGTCAGGTGATTGGCGAGGGGCCGCCAGATCACTTCGCCCGCGCCGTTGTGAATGAGCAGGCCGTCATTGTCATGCACGGCCGGGCGGAAATCGTCGAAACGCTGCCGGTCGGTGTCGTCAAAGAGGAACATCGAGGTCAGGGGCGCGATGCCGACATGTTTGAGCCGCTCACGGGCAAAGATCTCGGCCTCGACCTCCATCACCAGCGTCTCGCCATGGCGGATGTCGAAACGGTAGGCCCCGGTGCATGACGGGCTGTCCAGCAAGGCGTGCAGCACGACGTTTCCGGTATCCGCGACGGGCTTTTCCATCCAGAAGGCGACGAAATCGGGGAACTCTTCGCCCATCGGATCGCCGGTTTTCAGCGCGAGTCCGCGGGCCGACAGGCCATAGATCTGCCCCGTCCCGATCCCACGGAAATAGCTCGCCCCCTGAAAGACGGCGTATTCCTCGTAGGTGCCTTTCTCTCGCAGTTCGGCGCGCAGCCGCAGGCCGGAATAGCCCAGCGTGTCATCGATGGTGACGTCCGGGAACTTGTCGGTCGTATCGAAAACGCCCATGCCAAAGGTGAGCGGACGGGCCATGCCGCCATCGACCTCGTACATCTTGACCCCTTGGGGAAAGTACAGGCCCGGCGGAAACACATCGACCCGCTGGGGTATGCTGTCGTCGTCGCGCCAAAGCGCGTTGCGACTGTCGAACCAGATTTTGCGGTACTGGTCGTATGTCAGGTTGCGCCAATCCTCTGGGATCATCGGGCGGGGTTCATAGGCCCGTGTGGCCATATCCCGGGCCATGGCGCGCACGTCGTCGGGTGAGAACGGCACCGCGTCGCCCAGGGCGATCCCGGGCTCTTCGGCCCAGGCCACCGCTGGCGCGGCACCAAGGGCAAGGATGGATTTGAGGAGATCGCGGCGCAGCATCAGGCGGTCTTCTTTTTCCATGGGGTGGATTTGAACCAACCGGCAACATAGGCGGTCAGAACCAGAACGCAGGCCCCGGCCAGGTTGACCAGCAGAACGGTGCCGGTGTCGCGCCCCAGCACATCCATGGCGAAACCCATGATCCGGGCGATGAACATCGACACGACAAAGACGGCAAGCGATTGCTGCCCGACCTTCAGAATGATCGTGAGCAGGCCCTGCCAGATGCGGGCCAGCGTGTGGGTTCCATGGGCGACCAGCCGCGCGCCCTTATCCCCTGCCGCGACCCAGGCGAGATAGGCCAGTGCCAGAAAGTGCGTGTAGCGCAGGATGCCAAAGCTCGACTTGTCGAACCACGCGCGGTTGCCGCCGCGCCATTCCTTGGCCCAGTCCAGACCCAGTTCACGCACGCCGATATTCGATAGCGGAATATTGGCCAGAACGATGACGAGGGCGATGCCGATCAAGACCGCGTTGACCGGGGGTTTCGGCAGCCAGCCCAGCATGAACGCGAAACCGGTGAAAAAGATCAGCTGCCAGCCGAAGGGGTTGAAGAACCACGACCGTTCGGTCCACGGCTCGGCCGGCAGACCAAAATGCGGCAGCCCCAGCGTTGCCATCAGGGTCTTTTGCGCAAACACCCACATAACCAGCACGAAAGCCAGAACCGCCCACAGGCTGACCCGGCTGAGCGCCATGATCAGTGGCATCATGATCAGCACGACCATGTACATCGGCAGAATGTCGAAATAGTTCGGCACATAGCGCAGCGTCATGAAGCTGAGCAGGATATCGGGGTTCGTCCATTTTTCGCTTTCGACGAATAGCGGCCAGAGGTTCAGCCGCCCCCAGTAATTCCGGCCCGTGATGTCCAGATCGGTCAGGAAAATCACCAGCGCCGTCGTGGCAAAAAACAGCCCCACATGCGCCCAATAGACCTGCCAGACCCGAAAGCCGACACGCGCGGTGCCCAGAGCCCAGCCGGATTTTCGAAAGGCACCCCCAAAGGCAATTGCGCTGGCCATCCCCGAGCAGAAGACAAAGATCTCGGTCGCGTCGGAAAACCCCCAGCGGGCAGGGATCCACAGCGTCAGAAAGTTCCCCGGTGTGTGCGCCATCAGGATGATGAACATCGCGATCCCGCGAAAGAAATCGAGCCGCAGATCGCGGACGCGGGCAGGGCTGGCCGGAATGGCCTGCGTCTTGCTTTCTGCACGGGTCGGGTCGGCAAACGTCATGGCCGGTCTTTCGTCTTCTTTCCTTGCGCGTTCAAGGGCTGCGCGCCCTATTGCGCCGGGATCCGCCGCATCTCGGCCAGGCTGGCCAGCCGGGTGGCGGCAAAGCGGTCTTCGATACCATCCCTGAGCGCAATACGCTCCTCCAGAATGGCCTGCGCCCCATCGGCCAGCCCGGCCCGCAGGCCCGCATCAATGGTCATCCGGTCGAACACATCGCGCTGCGCGTGGCTGCCGCCGATGGTCTGCATCGTTGCCCGCGCCGCCGCGAGGTTGCGAAACGCCGTGTCATAGCGCCCCTCGGCGAAGGCATTAAGGCCGACAAGGGCCGCGACACCCGGGTTGGCGACGCGCTTGTTCATGTCACCGGTGCGCCGCGCATCCATTGCGAAACGCGCCTGCAGGGCCGCCTGCTCTTTGCTGCGGCCCGCATTGGCCAGCGCCAGCATGTAATGCAGATCGGCGAACACGACGCATCCGTCGTCGATCCGGTTTTCTGCCAGATCCGCCAGCTCTTCCCAGCGGTCGCCGACGGTCAAGCCTTCGAGCTCCAGCCGGACCAGCAGGGATGTGGCGTTGGCGATGTCGCGATAATCGTCGGACTTCTCCTCGCGGATCTGGGTGTCATAGAGTTGCAGGGCCGTGTCGATTTCGCCCCGGTCGAGATGCAACAGCGCCTTGTGCCACCACACGTGGTAGCGGAAGTTGTTGCAGTGATCCCATGCCGAACAATTGCTTTCGATGAGGCCGATGCCCCGATCCGGCTGGCCCGTCATGTCATAGACATGCGCGACTGCATGCAAGCCCCAGGCGTCGTCGGGCGCGAATTTCAGACCTTCCAATCCCGCCCGTTCGGCCGCGTGATAGTCGCCTGTTTCCTCAAGCGAAAAGGCGTGACAGCCCAAAAGATATCCGCGGCAGGGATGATCCGGGCCATGTGCGGCCAGAACGGCCTCGATCGAGCGCCGCATGCCCTTGTTGTCACCAAGGATGAAGCGGATGGCATGGCTAACCTTGGCCGACAGCGTGTCTTGGGGGAACCGATGCAGAACCTCTTCGATCTTCTCGATCGAGCGGGTGGGAAAGCCGTCAATCCAGGCTTCGAGCGCCTCGGTCCACAGCCTGTCGCGATCCGCGCGAT
>CAWUIQ010000139.1:0-6019 GCA_963922565.1 uncultured Rhodobacterales bacterium | reverse complement strand
GAAACCGTCTGCGCGCCGAACCGGATCAAGAAGCTGCTCAAGGGATACGAGCCGATCAAGCGGATGGTCTATCAGGGGCGCGGCGCCAAGGTTCGGGCACTTTTTGACCAAAACGACCTTCCGCGTCGCGAACAAGCCATCCGAAATCGCATCAAGGCCGAAGGTCATTGGATGCGTTAACGAATTTCGGGGAAGCCATTGCTTCATTTCCCCTTTTGAGGGAACTTTTAACGCGGCAAAAACAAGTTGAGTTTGTCATATAGTTCATGTTTCGAGTTCGACTTGCCCGCCCAGGTTGACGTGATATTTACGCGAGTCTACTGACCGGGGCTCTACCTAGAGGAGATTGCAATGCCGCGTTCTCTCGACGCGTTCTTTCGTCATCTGTCCACTGCTTTTTTTGCCGAGGACTATGACGCCGTTGTGGAGCATTATCGCTATCCCCTGCCCTTCACGGCACTGGACGAGCTGATCATCTTCGGGTCACCCGATCGCTATGCCGACGCATTGCGGATTTACAGTCAAAAGATGAAAGAAAAGGGCATTGCAGGATTTGATGTCCACATCAAGGATGGTGAATCGGTTAACAATTCATTCAGAAAAGTGCGCGTTGAATGGAAACAGCGTGACACCGACGGAAATATCTTTGACGTTTTTAACGCCTCTTATGTCATGTCATGGCCCGAGGATCAGAAGTACCCGAAAATCGAAATGGTAGACTACGACGATCTCAGCATTGAAGATATCGTTGAAAAAATGGCCATGGTCAGTGTCGACAAGGTGACGCGCCCGGCCTGACGGTGCCTTGCCGCTCTGCGGTGCTTGGCTTACCCATGGGGCCAACACTGCGACAGCGAAAGGACACCGCCATGAACGACGGCCCGGTTTACGGTTTCGACACCCTTCAAATCCACGCAGGCGCACGGCCTGATCCGGCAACCGGCGCGCGGCAGACACCGATCTACCAGACGACGGCTTATGTCTTTCGCGATGCCGAACACGCGGCCGCACTCTTTAACCTGCAGGAAGTCGGCTACATCTACTCGCGCCTGACCAATCCGACAGTCGCTGTTCTGCAAGAGCGTCTGGCGACCCTTGAAGGCGGTGTTGGCGCTGTCTGCTGTTCTTCCGGCCACGCCGCCCAGATCATGGCGCTCTTTCCGTTGATGAGCCCCGGCAAGAACGTCGTGGTATCGACACGCCTTTACGGCGGCACCGTCACGCAGTTCAGCCAGACGATCAAACGTTTCGGATGGTCGGCCAAGTTCGTCGATTTCGACGACGTCAAAGCCGTGAAGGCCGCCATTGACGACGATACCCGAGCGGTCTTTTGCGAATCCATCGCGAACCCGGGCGGTTACATCACCGATCTTCCGACCATCAGCGCCATCGCCGACGATGCGGGCCTGCCCCTGATCGTCGACAACACATCCGCCACGCCATATCTCTGCCGGCCAATCGAACATGGCGCCACGCTGGTTGTTCATTCCACGACCAAGTTCCTTACGGGCAACGGCACCGTCACGGGCGGCTGTGTCATCGATAGCGGGAAATTCGACTGGTCGGCCAACGACAAATTCGCGTCGCTCAGCGAACCGGAGCCCGCCTATCACGGGCTGAAGTTCCATGAAACGTTCGGGCCTCTGGCCTTTACGTTCCACAGCATCGCCGTGGGATTGCGGGATCTTGGCATGACAATGAACCCGCAGGCTGCGCATTACACGCTGATGGGGGTCGAGACGCTCTCGCTCCGCATGGACCGGCATGTCGAGAACGCGGCCAAGATCGCCAAGTGGCTCGAAGGCGATGACCGTGTCGACTACGTCACCTATGCGGGGCTCGAAAGCTCACCTTACTTCGACCGGGTCGCCACGATTTGTCCGCGCGGTGCCGGTTCGCTTTTCACCTTCGCGGTCAAGGGCGGCTATGACGCGTGCGTCAAGCTGGTCAACGCGCTCGAAATCTTCAGCCACGTGGCCAATCTCGGCGATGCGCGGTCGCTGATCATCCACTCGGCGTCGACCACGCACCGGCAACTGACCGAAGAACAACAGCGCGCCGCCGGAGCAGCACCTGAGGTTGTCCGGCTGTCGATCGGGATCGAAGACGCCGACGACCTGATCGCCGATCTGGATCAGGCGCTGTCAAAGGCGGTGAGCTGAAAACGATTATCTGGCATAACAATTATGTTGGATAACGAAATACACTGACCCGATGCGGGGCTTCGATGCTGTTGGCCCCGCATCCTCTCTGCCCTACCCTCAGCGACATGCGCAGTCTGCCCAGCCTTTTCGAGAATTGGTTCGCCAGCAAAGGCTGGTCCATCCACCCGCACCAGCAGGCCATGCTTGACCGGGCCGACGCACCGACACTGCTGCTGATCGCGCCGACGGGCGGGGGCAAGACGCTCGCGGGGTTCCTGCCGACGCTTGTCGATCTCGCAGAGCACCCGCATGACGGGCTGCACACGCTCTATATCTCGCCCCTGAAAGCGCTGGCGGCTGACATCAAGCGTAACCTGCGCACCCCGGTCGACGAGATGGGCCTGTCCATCCGGATCGAGGACCGGACGGGCGACACGTCGGCCACCCAGAAGAAACGCCAACGCGCGGACCCGCCCCATATCCTGCTCACGACCCCGGAAAGCCTTGCGCTGCTCACCAGCTACGAGGACGCCCCGCATATCTTTCGCGGCCTGCAGCGCGTTGTTGTCGATGAGATCCATGCGCTGGCCGAGTCGAAGCGCGGCGATCAGTTGATGCTAGCCCTGGCCCGGGTACAGACCCTGTGCCCGAACCTGCGGCGCGTCGGCCTTTCGGCCACGGTCGAGGATCCCGCCGCAATCGCCCGCCAGCTCGCCCGGCATCCTGATACCTGCGAAATACTCGAAGCTGATCCCGGACCGGCACCCGATATCGCGATGCTTGAAACCGACGAGGCTCCGCCCTGGGCCGGGGGTGGGGCCAAATACGCGATCCCCCGCGTTCTGGAAGAGGTCAAGAAGCACAACACGACGCTGATTTTTCACAACACTCGGGCACAGGCCGAGCTGTTCTTCCACAATCTGTGGCTCGCCAACGAAGAGGGGCTGCCCATCGGCATCCACCACGGCTCGCTCGACCGGGCGCAGCGCGAAAGGGTCGAAGCGGCCATGGTCAGCGGTGATCTGCGGGCCATCGTCTGCACCGGCAGTCTCGACCTGGGGATCGACTGGGGTGACGTGGATCTGGTGATCCAGATCGGCGCGCCCAAGAACGTCAAGCGGCTGGTGCAGCGGATCGGTCGCGCCAACCACCGCTATAACGCCCCATCCAAGGCGCTGCTGGTGCCCGCCAACCGGTTCGAGGTGGTAGAATGCGTCGCTGCACTCGACGCGGTGCTGGCCCATGACCTTGACGGTGATCCGCCGGGCCCCGGCCCGCGCGACGTCCTTTGCCAGCATATCCTGATCACGGCCGCCGCCGGCCCGTTCGATGCTGACGCTCTTTTTAGCGAAATCACCACCGCCGGACGCTACGCAACGCTCACCCGGGACGAATTCGACGCCTGCCTCGATTTCTGCGCGACGGGTGGCTACGCGTTGCGGGCCTATGATCAGTGGCAACGGCTGAAAAAGCGCCCCGATGGCACGTGGCAACTGCGCGATCCACGCGCCGCCCAGCGTATCCGAATGAATGTGGGTACCATCCAAGACACCGATACGCTCAAGGTGCGGCTCAAGAACCGGTATGGGGGCAAACCGCTGGGCGAGATCGAAGAGGGGTTTGCCGCGACCCTGACCCCCGGCGACACCTTCCTGATCGGTGGCCAGATTGTGCAGTACGAAGGCTTGAACCAGATGACCGTCGAAGTCACGCGCCGGTCGGACCAAAAACCCAAGATCGCGACGTTCATGGGCACCAAATTCGCCACCTCGACCCAGTTGTCGGCCCGCATCATCGACATGTTCCAGCAGGAAAGCTGGCCCGATCTGCCAAAGCACACGGCGGACTGGCTTGCGCTGCAGCGCGAGGTCAGCCGCCTGCCCGAACCCGGGCTGCTGCTGATCGAGAGCTTTCCGCATGACGGTCGGTCAAACACGGTGATCTACGGGTTTGCCGGGCGCAACGCGCAACAGACGCTGGGGTTGTTGCTGACCAAGCGGATGGAAGAGATGGGCCTTGACCCGCTGGGCTTTGTCTCGACCGATTATGCGACGCTGATCTGGGGGTTGGAGACCATGACCGACCCCACGCATTTCTTCGAGATTGAGGCCCTGCGCGACGGGTTCGAAAAATGGCTGGCCGGGAACGCGGTGATGAAGCGGACCTTTCGCGCCTCGGCCACCATTGCTGGCCTGATCGAACGCAACACGCCGTCCGCGCGCAAGACCGGGCGGCAGGCCACGTTCAGTTCAGACATCCTTTACGACACCCTCGTCAAGTACGACCCCGACCACCTGATGCTGGACATCACCCGAGAGGAGGCGTTGCGGGGCCTTGTCGATTTCGGACGGATCGAGGAAATGGCCGCCCGGGTCGGTGACCGGATCGACCATCTGGTGCTGGACCGGATCACGCCGCTTGCCGCCCCACTATTCCTTGAACCCGGTCGCGTGCCGATCAAAGGGCTGGCCGAAGAACGCCTGCTGGCGGAAGAGGCCGAACGCCTGATCGCAACCGCGATGGAGCCAGCGCCCCAGAAACGGCAATGGCGGGTGCCCTACTGACCTGCGTTGGTCTGGGTCGACGTGAATGGGCCGCGCAGGGATCCTGCGGCGGCCCCACCTGACCCGACTTTCGCGATCCTCGTCACGGCCCCCGCGCGCAATCAGCCTTGCAATTCGCCCCACCGTGTCGGATGAACAAATCATGAACTGTCACCCGTTCCATTTCTGCGGCACCGCGCTGCATGCCCTTGGCTCCGGGGCCCTGTGGTGGCCTGACAGGCGGCTGCTCTGCGTATCCGATCTTCATCTTGGCAAGGCCGAGCGGATGGCCCGCCGCGGTGGCACCGCCCTGCCCCCTTATGAGACGCGCGATACACTGACCCGGCTTTCCTCCGACCTTGAGGCGACGGGCGCGCAAACGGTCATCTGCCTTGGGGACAGCTTTGACGATCGGGCTGCCGCAGCGGCGATACCCGAGGATGAACGGCTGTGGATCGCGCGCCTGCAGGCGGGGCGGCGATGGATCTGGATCGAGGGCAACCACGACCCCGGCCCGGTCGAACTGGGCGGCGAGCATATGGCAGAGATGGCCGTCGACAACCTCGTGTTCCGCCATATCGCGCGATCTGGCGCGAAGGGTGAAGTATCTGGGCATTACCATCCAAAGGCAGTCCTGCCGACGCGGGCGCGGCCCATCACGCGGCCCGCCTTTCTTTACGACGACGCGCGCCTGATCATGCCCGCCTACGGCACCTATACCGGGGGTTTGCGCAGCCACGAAAGCACTCTGTCAGATCTGATGATGCCGGGTGCCCGTGCTATCCTGACCGGTACGCGCCCGGTCGAGGTGCCGATGCCGCGCTGATCAGACCGTCAGGCCCGCGGGCTCCGGCAGACCGTTTGCACGATAGCAGGCGGTCAGGGTGTTGGCCAACAGACAGGCGATGGTCATCGGCCCGACACCGCCCGGCACCGGTGTGATGGCCCCCGCCACTGCAGCGCAGCTTTCGAAATCCACATCACCCACCAGACGCGTCTTGCCGTCGCCCGCATCGATGCGATTGATGCCCACGTCGATGACCGTTGCCCCCGGCTTGATCCAGTCGCCGGGCACCATCTGCGGGCGGCCCACGGCGGCCACGACGATATCCGCCCGCCGCACGACCTCTGGCAAATCCTTTGTCCGGGAATGGGCAATTGTCACGGTGCAACTTTCGCCCAAGAGAAGCTGGGCCATCGGTTTGCCCACGATGTTGGACCGGCCGATGACGACCGCATCAAGGCCCGAAAGCGATCCGTGGTGGTCGCGCAGCATCATGAGACAGCCCAACGGGGTGCAGGGCACCATCGCCTTTTGCCCCGTGGCAAGCA
>CAWUIQ010000138.1:0-6329 GCA_963922565.1 uncultured Rhodobacterales bacterium | reverse complement strand
AGCCACGGATCAATTTGCTGGCAAGCGAGGGTATCCGGGGGATCATCGCGAATTGAAAGAGCGTATTCGAGAAATAGTCGCCCGAATTGATGGGGGCATTCGTAAAAGAAATACCCGGCATTGAAATAAAGGTATCTGCGCCAGAATTCGTCCGGTTCGTTCAGGTCGAGGCTGCTTTCGAAATCGAGCCCGAAACGATCGTAGAGCGACCGCCAGATCCCGGCATAGCCCGGGCCATACAGTGCGGGCTTGGGCCAGGTGCCCTCGCGTCGCAGCGAAGCGGTTGGCCGCGCGAAATCGAACGGAACGGTTGTCAGATCGCCGCGGATCAGCGTGTCAGTGTCAAAAAAGACGAACGGCTCGCCTTTGGGCAGGGTGCTCAGCATCTCGATCTTGTTGCCCTGCGGATAGTCCGATCCGAAATGCTGTGCTTCGAACGGTATGATCTCGGCCCCGAGGTCGATCAGCATGTCGCGCAGTTCGGATGGGCGGATCCGAGGATTGTTCGGCCAAAGCGGGCCGGGCTGCGGTTCAGCCACGAACACCTTGCCCACGAAATCTGGTGAGAAGTGTCGGAGTGAGGCGACAAATAAGAGCGCCTCGTACGACAGCCGCCCCCCTTGGCCGACGATTGCAACGTTGAAAGTGGCTGCCTGCGCCATCACTGCCCTGCTTCTGGTCTTTGGTCCTTACTAGGGCAGGTTGAGGCGCGAACCAAGATCTTGCGGGTCAGTCGCTGCCGGAGATCTTTTTGCTTACCCAATGCACGGCGGAGAGGATCAGAAACGCGGCGACGGCCCAGATGATCAACTCGAACGGAGCCGCATCGGTGCCCCGCAGCCACCGGCCCAGCAGCCCGCCTTGTGGCGGCAGGGCTTCGCTGCCGAAAAGTCCGGGCCGCCCCCAGAGGCTGAGATACCAGAAGCGTGAGACGTAGAAGAGGATGAAGCCTACGACCGCGACGCCGATGAGCGATAGCACGCGGTTCATCGGATCACCTCGATCGTCGTGGGATCGATGGCAAAGACCAGCAGGCTGCCCCGCCGGGTGATGTCGCCCTCGACCGTGACGTATTGGGCGACCGCGTCATAGGCGGCTTCGGGCAGGCGAGTTCCGTCCGGGCCGGTCACCAGCAGGAACTCCTCGCCATCAACGGGTTGCGTGGAGACAAAGACCGGTGGCACATCGCCCAGAAGGCACAGATTGGCACAGGCCTTGTGGGCCAGCCCGCGCCCGGGCCGCATGGCTCCAGCCAGGCATTTGCCATCGCAGATCTCACCCGCCAATCGCCACTTGCCCAGAGGCTGCGGTTCGGGGATCGCGCCGGTCCCTTCTTCTGCCCGCAGGCCTGCACCGCCGCCGCGCAGTTGCAGCATGTTCAGGTCACCCCGCTCAAGCACAACGCCCGACACGCGCGCAAGCTGGCCTTCAAGCGGTGCGGCACGGCTGTCGACGCCTGATTTGCCCCCCGCCGTCATCATGAATGTATCGCCGGGTTTGATCCGATCGTTGCCTTCGGTCACATGAACCAGCGGATAGGGTGTCAGCTCGATAACGCCGGTCACCGTCTGTCGCCCGTAGTCAAACCGCACCGCACCCGGCCCCGGGTCGTCCTGTGCCGTCCCGGCGAGATACCCAGCTGCGGCGAACCCACCCATCAGCAGCGCGCCGATGGCCAGAAGGAAACGACGCAGCGCGATAGGAGCGGGAAGGAAACCGATGAAAAAGGGCTTGTCACTCATGCCGGCGCCTCCTCGACCGGTTTGTCGGGCGGTCCGCCGAAATGCGGCAAAGCGATGGGTTCGACATAGGTGCCGGGCGGGTTTGGATCGGGATGCACCTCGACCATTGGACCAACGAGGCGCAGCCGATAGGTCGGGACCTTTTCAGTGAAGGGGGCGGGGGATGCACCCGACCGGACGTCGTATTGAAATCCATGCCAGGGGCAGGTCACCAAGCAATCGACGATGCGGCCCTCTCCCAAGGGACCATTCTGATGGGCGCAGGCATTGCCGATGGCGGAAAGCTGGCCTTCGTGTAGGAATACTGCGACCCGGTCACCGCTGGGCAGCGTGACGATGCGGGCGCGTCCCTCTTCCATCCCGTCGGCCATGCCGACTTCGATCCACGCACCATCGCGTGCGGCCTCGCCCCTCCGATCCTGAACGGCAACGGCCACATGTAGGGCCACAACGACACCGGCGCATGCCATGAAGAAGGCCGTCAGCGCATGGTTCTGCTGATCCTGCAGGATGCCGAGGGCCACGTGGGCCACGACTGCGAAATAGGCGAGATAGATCAGGTAATGCAGCCGCTTCCAGACCGGCGGGGTCAAGAACTTGAGCCAGAAGTCGTGGCTGGTAGCTGCGAGGATCAGCAACGCGATAAGCGCCACGATGCCAAAGGCCTCGAACGGGAAGCCGGCGATCTGCCCATAGCTTGTATTGGCCTCCAGCAGCCCGAGGATCTTGTCCTGCCCGGCAAAGGCAAAGTACCAGTTCAGAATGTAACCCGCATGGGTCAGTGCCACGAAGGCGGTCATCACCCCAAAATGCCGACGGTTATAAAGCAGTGGCAGAAACCGGGTGTCGAGCCGGGCGAGGGGGCCGATGCACAGGATGATCGTCAGCATCAGGAAGGCACAGACCCCAAAGGCGCGGGCGTTGTAGATCTGCGGGTTAATGGGTTGTTCATGCCCCAGCACGTCAGGCGCGACATACAGGAAAATCCAAAGAAAAAGGATCACGCCAATCAGCATGATCGCGTCGTAGAACCACTTGTTCACGTTCCACTGAACGGGAATGTACTTGACGCTCATTGGGTCTCGCTCAGTTGAATGGGGGCGATGTCGGCGGGCCAGTCCTGACGCACGGCAAGACCGAGGGCAAAGACGAGAATGATGGCCGCGCTCATCGCGGCGATGAGGGGCCCGTGGGCCATGGCGGGCTGATACCGGGCAAGCCATGGCGCGTCCTGCGCTTCGATCTGCCACCAGCGCCATAACACGATGGGCCAGATCAAGAGGATGCCGGGGATCAGCAAGAGCCGGAAGACGTAGGCGCCGCGGGCGTCCTCGTCTATGCGGTCGATGCCCCACAACAGGAAAGGCACCGCGACGATGGCACCAATCGCGCCCCAGATGCGCATCAGGCCCAATAGAAACTCCGGCACGGTCATTCATCCCCCCGCGATGACAGCGTTCCGGGGCAACCTAGCAGGCGGTTTCAGAACGGCAAAGGTGGCAGGCGTTCACGATTTTCGCCTGTTGCCGGGCATCAGCGCCGCTTTGCCGGTGGGAGGATTACAGGCCCCAAATTCGGTTGCATGCAACCACGACGCCGATGCGTGCTGTACGCGGCCCGCAACAGAACGCCGACCTATTCAATCAGATCCTCGATGTGAGAAGCGACATCCACGACCGATTTCACTTCGCTGATGTCGGTGTCGTCCAACACGCTCTCACCTTCCAGGACGGACTTGAGAATGCCGAAGATCTCGGCAGCCCTGTTCACCAGTGGCGTGTCCGTATTCTTCAAGACCGCAGTCTCGGCCTTGGCCAGATCCACCGACAATTTCATCAGATCGATACGTTGGGCAACATTCAGCATGTGATCGCTCGTTTGATTGGTTCTGCGTTATGCTAGGCCGTCCCGCAGGCGGGGCAGAGTGAGTCACCGTGAACGCTGAAGACTGCTAGATCGCGCCGACGGCCTTTAGACCCGCTTCGATCCTTTTGGCCATATTCTCCGGTACCTGCCAAGTTTCCAGGATGGATCCGATATATGCGGTCGGGTCCGGCACCTTTTCGTGGAAACGCGCGATGAGCTCTGCGGTGTCAGGGTTGGCCAAAGGTTCGTTCAGATGCCCGAGGCACATCAGAACCAACGCCTCTGATCCGTTCCACATCCCGTTGCCGATGCGCCGGGCCGAAGCGAGCGCGGCATCGTAGTTTCCCACTCTGAAATGCAGGAGGCAGGTGCCTGCATGATACCATCCGGGTGGATCGGGGCAGAGTTCGATGGCGCGGGCGTTTAGCGCCAAGCCCTGGTCAACTTCTCCTCTGAGGGCCTCACAAACCGACTGATCGGCCAGCATGTCGGCGTAATTCGGGTTTGCTTTCAGGGCCTTGTCTGCGGCGTCGCGGTAGCCTTCGAAGTCGCCGAGATGAAAGCGGGTCAGAAACAGGGCATGCTGACCGGTCGCATTGAGAGGATCGAGCGTCACCGATCTTTCTGCCGCCTCAAGCGCGCGAACCATCGCGGGCGGGTCTGATCTGACGTTGAAACCGCCGCGCACCTCGTCACCGTAAACGATCGCCAGCATGCCCCAGGCGCCGGCGTAATCCGGGTCGATCTGGACGGCGCGTTCCAGCAGGTCGCGAACACGCGCATGCTGTTTCGCCGTGGGGTGCCGCCAGTATTCGGTGGCCAGCAACCGGCATTGATAGGCGTCGAAAGCGCGGGTTCCGGCCTTGCGTTCGGCTGTGCCTGTGCGATGGACGACGCCATGCGGGTCGGCGATCTCGGTCGCGATCCGGGCGGCCACGTCTTCCTGAACGGCAAAGAGTGTCTCGGCGCTGAGGTCCCGATCGTAGGTTTCTGCAAAGATCTGCTCGCCCGAATCCGCGTCGACCAGCTGGGCGACGACCCGAAGGTTGCCGTCCCAATGGCGAATGCTGCCCTCGACGAGATAGCTGACATCGAGTTCCCGACCGACGTCGCGGGGGTCACGGGCCCTGTCGCTGTAGCGATAGGTCACATGGCGCGACAGCACGCTGACCTCTCGAAAGCGAGCGATGGCGGCGATCAGTTCTTCGGTCAATCCGATTGCCATGAATTCCTGGCCGGGATCACCGCTGAGGTTGTCAAACGGCATGACCGCAAGTGACGTTCGCTTTTTCCCTGTTGTGGCGGGCGGTGCGGGCGCGTCTAACACCTTTGGATCGAGGGCAATTTCGAACACCGGCGCGTATGACCCTTTGGGAACGTGGATGCGCACGGGATCCTCGCGCCCTTGCTGGCTGTAGTAGAGATCGAGCCGCGCGCGCAGCTTGTTGGCCTGAACCCGAACGATCGTGTCGAGGCCCGGGTCGAAATCATCCGGTTTGTCGAAAACATCGACCCCGAGCGCGTAGCCCTTGAGCTCATCGGCGCGACCGGCAAGGGCCTCGTTCACGAGGTGCGACAGGAACCGTTTCATCCGCGTTGTTTCCGCGAAATGGGGGCTGGCCAAGACGCGCTTGAGCTGTTCCGCAATCACGCTGGGTTCAATGGATGACGTAATCGCCGCAGGCACGGGTCGGTCTCCTTCGCTCCGAAACTTAGGCGGCGCCCATTGGTTAACGCAAGTTTACCGTGACTCACTTAGGTGCAGCAGCGCGCCCTGTCAGGTTGGCGACGTGGCCCGATGCCCTGGGCCCAAAGCCAAACTCAAACCTGACAAAGGAACATATCATGACGTCTTTTTCCGATTTCATCCAGCAAGCCAAAGACGATTATCATCGCGTGGAGGCTGAACTGAAAGCAACCGAACAAAAGATCCGCGATGCCGGCGAAGCGGCCGACAAGTGGACAACCGATCAGGCCGCGAAACTGAAGGCCGATCTGGCTGATGCCAAGCAGAAGGTCACCAATCTTGCCGAGCGTCTGGACCGTGAAGGCGAAGAAGCGGTCGCGGATGCACATGACCAGGCCAAGCGCCATTGGGACGCCCTGCATGCTGCCGTCGCCACCTACCGCGAACATGTGGCCAAGTCGGTCAACGTTTGACCCATCGGAATAGAGAGAAACACAATGAGGAATATCGTGATCACATGCGCTGCGTTGCTCATAGCAGCGCCCGCGTTCGCCGAAAACACGGCGCCCGTCGCAGGCCAGACGGTTCTGGGCGTCGAGGTTAATGTCGCCAGCATCAACGCCAACGGTTACAGCGCCAACAGGTTGATTGGTGCGGACGTTCACAACAGCGCGGATCAGGTGGTTGGTTCGGTCCATGACCTGATCGTCGGTGTCGAGGGTGAGGTCAGCCTCGCCATTCTCGAGGTTGGCGGTTTCCTTGGCATCGGGTCGAAATGGGTCGCTGTGCCAGCGCATCTTTTCGAGGCTGATGGCAACAGCAAGGTCATTCTTGCCGACGCCAGCGCGGCCGCGCTCAAGGCGATGCCGCCGTTTAGCTATGCCAACTGACTGACCTTCGGAGGACACGCAAATGACTGTTGCAGATACAAAAGTCGAGGGCGGTGATGCCGCCTTTGCCGTGAGCGTGCAAGGCATTCGGCCGGGATGGATGATCGCCCTTGGTGTTCTGACCGTCCTGACCGGGATGACAGC
>CAWUIQ010000137.1:0-6345 GCA_963922565.1 uncultured Rhodobacterales bacterium | reverse complement strand
CCGCCGCCGCCGCCGTTTCCGCCGCCGCCACCACGATCGCCGCCACCGTTGCCACCGCCATTTCCGCGGCCGTTCCCACCCTTATTGCCGCCGGAATTTCCTTTACCTTTGCCGTTGCTCTTCCCCTTGCTCTTGGCAGAGGCGGATTTTCGGGCAGACTTGCTGTCTTGCTGCGCGACGGCGCGGATTTCCTTGGCGATGCGTGAGCGACCGGGCAGCAAGGCGCCGGTCTGTGCATCCATCACGACGCTGCCGATCTTGCCGTTGGGCTGCATCACCAGAACGCGGACGTAAGTCTTGTCGGCCTTGAAGGCCCGGACATCCACGGCCTCGCCCTTGACCCGCTTGCTCAATGTCCGAAGCAGTTCCTTGATGCTTTTGCTCTGGCCGGTCGCCACGAGACGGCGCATATCGCGCGATCCAAGCTCCTGGATCTGAGCGGCGGCCATAGTTGCTGGCCCAGCGAGCCCTGCCAGCAGAGCGCATATGATCAAGACAGTCGATTTCACGGAGCTACACTAGCGAGCCCTGCATGAACTCAGGGTGAACGACGCAGAGTAGGTGCCGCAAAGCAGAACTTTGGGCGGCGTCTTCCTCGCGGTACTTGATTGCACTTAGACGATTAATGCGCTTTTTGGCTTAGTCCAGTTCGACCAGCAAATCCTTTGCATCGATCTGCCCGCCAGGCTGAACATGCACCGCCTTGATGGTCGCGTCCCGCTCGGCGTGGATACCGGTCTCCATCTTCATCGCCTCGATGGTCAGCAAGAGATCGCCCTCTTTGACCTGTGCACCCGCCTGTGCAGCGACGGTCGCAACGACGCCTGGCATTGGCGCGCCCACATGGGCCGGGTTACCATCCTCGGCCTTGGGCCGCTGGGCCTTGCCCGCCGCAACATTCCGGTTCGGAACACGGATGACCCGGGGCTGTCCATTCAATTCGAAAAACACCCGCACCTCGCCGTCCTCGTGCGTCTCGCCCACGGCCTGAAGCCGGATTTCGAGCGTTTTGCCCGGATCGATTTCCGCGGTGATCTCTTCGCTGGGTTCCATCCCGTAAAAGAACGTCTTTGTCGGCAGGGATCGGACAGGCCCATAGGTCCGGTGGCGGCCCATATAGTCGAGGAAAACCTTGGGATACATCAGATAGCCGCTCAGATCCTCGTCATCGACGACCTTGCCCTCCATTTGCGCTGACACCTCGGCGCGGGTCGCCTCCAGATCCACCGCTTCCAGATGCTTGCCAGGACGTTCCGTATTCTGCGCTTCGCCTTTCAGGACCTTTGCGGCGATGCCCGATGGAAAACCGCCCGGAGGCTGGCCGAGATTGCCGCGCATCATGTCGATGACGCTGTCGGGAAAGGCGACTTCCTTGTCCGGATCCTCGACATCGGCCCGGGTCAATCCTTGGCTGACCATCATCAGGGCCATGTCGCCCACCACCTTGGACGATGGCGTGACCTTCACGATATCGCCGAACATCTGGTTCACATCCGCATAGGTGCGCGCAACCTCGTGCCAGCGTTCCTCCAGACCCAGCGAGCGGGCCTGCGCCTTGAGGTTGGTGAACTGACCGCCCGGCATTTCGTGCAGATAGACCTCGGAGGAGGGGGCCTGCATCCCGGATTCGAAAGCGGCGTAGTGTTCGCGCACGGCTTCCCAATAATCGCTGATTTCCCGAACCGCGGTGATGTCGAGCTCGGTGTCGCGGTCGGTGTGGCGCAGGGCCTCGACCACGGTGCCCAGCGTTGCCTGGCTGGTATTGCCCGAAAGCGCGTCCATCGCACAATCGACGGCATCGACACCGGCCTCTGCGGCGGCGAGGATTGTCGCAACCGCGACACCTGCCGTGTCATGGGTGTGGAAGTGGATCGGCAGGCCGACCTCTTGTTTCAGGGCGCGGATCAGCACCTTGGCCGATGCCGGTTTCAAAAGGCCGGCCATGTCCTTGAGCCCCAGAACATGCGCGCCCGCGTCCCGCAATTCCTTGCCCATGTTGACATAGTATTGCAGGTCGTACTTCGCCCGATCAGGGTTCAGGATGTCGCCGGTGTAACAGATCGTGCCTTCGCAGATCTTGTTCTGCTCGACCACGGCATCCATCGCGACGCGCATGTTTTCGACCCAGTTGAGACTGTCAAAGACGCGGAAGATGTCGATCCCGGTTGTCGCGGCGACCCGGACGAATTCCTGCACGACATTGTCGGGATAGTTGGTGTAGCCCACGCCGTTCGAGCCGCGCAGCAGCATCTGCGTCATCAGGTTCGGCATCCGCTCGCGCAGGTCGCGCAGGCGTTGCCACGGGCATTCCTGAAGGAAGCGGTACGCGACGTCGAAGGTCGCACCACCCCAGCATTCAACGCTGAAAAGCTGCGGCAGGTTGGCGGAATAGGCAGGCGCCACCTTGATCATGTCATAGGACCGCATGCGCGTGGCCAGCAGCGACTGGTGCCCGTCGCGCATGGTGGTGTCGGTGATCAACAGCTCCGGGCGCGCCTTCATCCAGTCTGCCACGGCCTGCGGGCCCTTTTGTTCCAGCAGGTTCCGCGTCCCCATCTGCGGCTCACCACGCAGCGCGGGTGGCTTGGGGTCTTTCAGATCGGCGGGGGGGCGCGGCCGATCCTTGGTTTCAGGATGCCCGTTGACGGTGACATCGGCGATATAGGTCAGAACCTTCGTGCCCCGGTCGCGCCGCTTGGGGAACACGAACAGATCCGGCGTCTCGTCGATGAACTTGGTCGTGTATTCGTTCGATAGGAACGTCGGGTGCTTCAGCAGGTTTTCGACAAACGCGATGTTGGTGCTGACGCCCCGGATACGGAACTCGCGCAGGGCGCGGTCCATCCGCGCGATGGCCATTTCAGGGGTAGGGGCCCAGGCCGTCACCTTTTCCAGAAGCGAGTCGTAATACCGCGTGATCACGGCCCCCGAATATGCTGTACCGCCATCGAGACGGATGCCCATGCCCGTGGCACCCCGGTAAGCGGTGATGCGGCCATAGTCGGGAATGAAGTTGTTCTGGGGGTCTTCCGTCGTGACCCGGGTCTGCAAGGCGTGACCATGCAGCGTAATGTCTTCCTGCCGGTCGTAACCCGTTGCTTCGGCAATGGTTTTGCCCTCGGCGATCAGGATCTGGGCGCGGACGATGTCGATGCCCGTCACCTCTTCGGTCACGGTGTGTTCGACCTGAACACGGGGATTGACCTCGATGAAATAGAAGTTGCCGGATTCCATGTCCATCAGGAACTCGACAGTGCCGGCGCATTCGTAATTGACGTGCTTGCAGATCTTGTAGCCAAGATCGCAGATCTCGGCCCGCTGTGCATCGGTCAGGTACGGGGCCGGGGCGCGTTCAACGACCTTTTGGTTGCGGCGCTGAACCGAACAGTCCCGTTCGAAAAGGTGGTACATCCCGCCATGCTTGTCGCCGAGGATCTGAACCTCGACATGCCGCGCCCGCGTGATCATCTTTTCGAGGTAGCCCTCGCCATTGCCAAAGGCCGCCTCGGCCTCGCGGCGGCCCTCCAGCACCTTTTCTTCCAGTTCATCCTCGCCATGGATCGGGCGCATGCCGCGCCCGCCACCGCCCCACGACGCCTTGAGCATCAGGGGGTATCCGATCTCGGCCGCTTCCTTGCGGATCGCCTTCATGTCGTCGCCCAGAACTTCCGTCGCCGGGATGACGGGCACGCCGGCCTCGATGGCAACCCTGCGCGCGCTGGCCTTGTCACCCAGGGCCCGCATGGTTTCCGCCTTGGGTCCGATAAAGGTGATCCCCGCCTTTTCGCAGGCTTCGACCAGTTCGGGGTTCTCGGACAGCAGACCATAACCGGGATGGATCGCATCCGCCCCGCTTTGTCGTGCCACACGAATGATTTCGTCAATGCTAAGATAGGCGGCAACCGGTCCCAGCCCTTCGCCGATCAAATAGGCTTCATCCGCCTTGAAACGGTGCAGGCCCAGCTTGTCCTCTTCGGCAAAGACGGCGACGGTTTTCTTGCCCATCTCATTCGCCGCCCGCATGATGCGGATCGCGATCTCGCCCCGGTTTGCAATGAGGATTTTGCTGAATTCGGTCATCGCTGCCATCCTTTCCGGAACGTCACTTCGCAGTCGCAGCAAGGTTTATGACGTTCTCGTGAAGGGGTAAACAACGTAATATTGGGTATCCTGCGCGCGCGGCTGGTCCGTACCCCTGCCGTGTTTGGTCAATCCAAACGGATCGGTATGGGCAGATCGCGCAGCGTACGGCTGCCCAATTGCCCCATGTTGGCCTGCAGGTCTTTCGTCAGGATATCAACCAGATGGGCGGGCCCCTCGGCCCCAAGCGCGCCAAGCGCGAAATGCCAGGCCCGGCCCATCATCACGAAATCCGCGCCTAGTGCCAGGGCGCGGATGATGTCCAGCCCGCCTTCGATCCCGCTGTCGAAGATGATCGGCAATTCGGTCGCGTCCCGGATGCCCGGCAGGGCGGCTGCCGTTCCCGGTGCCCCGTCGAACTGCCGCCCCGCGTGGTTTGAGACCCAGATTGCATCGACGCCCAATTCGCTCAGCCGGGCCGCATCGTCGGGCCGTGAGACACCTTTCACGACGAAGGGTCCGGCCCATGCGTCCCGAAGCCACGATACGTAATCCCAGTCGGGCGATGTCCGCAGCAGATATCCGACATGGGCGTTGGAGGGCAGGTTGCCCGTCATCCCGGTGCTGTATTTGTCGAGCATCCGCATGCGCGGCATCCCGTTCTGCGCCATGCCCATAGCCCAGGCCGGGCAGGTCGCGATCTGCGCCAGCAGCCGTGGTCTGAGGCGCGGGGGATTGGTCAGGCCCGACCGGGTCTGCCGCTCTCGCCGCGACGCGACGGGCACGTCGACGGTCAGCACCAGGGTCGAAAATCCTGCGGCCCGGGCGCGGTCCAGCATATCGGTACGGATCGCCTCGTCGCGGGGCGGGTACATCTGGAACCATCCGTGGTCGCCGATGGACCCCGCCAGATCCTCGGGTGCGGCGGTGGCCACGGTGCTCAGGGTATAGGGGATGCCTGCCTTGGCGGCGGCCTTGGCCAGGAGACGTTCGGCGTTTGGCCAGATCAGGCCCGACATGCCGACGGGCGCGATGCCAAAGGGTAATGGAAAGGTCTGGCCCAGCAGGGAAACGGCAAGGTCCGGTTCGAACTCGCCATGCAGGATCGATGGCATCAGGCCGATCCGATCAAGGGCACTGCGATTTCGGGCTTTGGTGGCTTCGACGCCCGTACCGCTGTCGAGGTATTCCCAGACGAATTTCGGTATGCGCTGCCGCGCGCGCGCGGCAAGGTCGGCGATGGCCGGGAAACGGGTCGAACGATCCATCGCCTCAGCCAGACCGGGAAACCCGGTCTAGGTGCAGAGCGAAATGATCAGTTCGATATAGTACATCCATGAGCCGTGGAACTTGATGGCAAGCGCAACCAGGGTCGTCAAGAGGAGAGCTGATGCCGCCAAGGTCCTCAGCCAACGCCCATCGTTGGGGCGGTAGGCGCCCACGACTCGTTCGCGCAGCGGGCAGGTGGGGTCTTTGGTCGCCGGTCCGATAACGACAGAACGCACCATCGCCCCCATAGTCTGGCGGCCCGTCAATGCCATGCGGGCCATGTCGGCCGTGCCGCGATGTGTGATCGTCGTGCTCATACCTTTTACCCTGCTGTTAACCATCTGATACCCTCATCTTGACTGCGATTCTTGGCGGCTTTGTGACCTGCGTTAACTACGTCGTGGTTGAAATCTGCTAATTTTTTGTCAACGCGAACGGAATGAACGCAATTGGACAGACCAAACCGCTATTTTGGTCAGCAAACCGCCCATGACGCGTCCCAGCGGCACAGCGGATGTCCGGTCGCGCAGCAGGCAGGGCCACGGCAAACCCGGCGCATGAGAACATCCTGCGAACACGGCTTTTCCTTCAGGCCGCTTCGGGCTAAGTTCCCGGCATGAGCAGCTACGATGAATCCGATGCGTTCGAAGGCGCGTCATTGTCAGCCCGGGCCATGGCAGCCCGCCCGACGCCTTACCTCGACGGATTGAACCCGGCGCAGCGCGAAGCGGTCGAACAGCTCGACGGTCCGGTCCTGATGCTGGCCGGGGCGGGCACGGGCAAGACCCGGGCGCTGACGGCCCGGATCGTGCACCTGCTCAATACCGGGCGGGCGCGTCCCAACGAAATCCTCGCCGTTACGTTTACCAACAAGGCCGCGCGCGAGATGAAGAACCGCGTCGGCCAGATGCTGGGCCACGCGATCGAGGGGATGCCGTGGCTGGGCACGTTTCACGCCATCTGCGTGAAACTGCTGCGCCGTCATGCCGAACTCGT
>CAWUIQ010000136.1:0-6417 GCA_963922565.1 uncultured Rhodobacterales bacterium | reverse complement strand
GTTGCGCTTCTTCAAGCTTGGCACGCGGGATCTGATCTTCGAAATCACTCAGACGCAAGCGCAATTGCCGGTTCGCCTCGACGGTTTCGGTGTAGGCGGTGTGCAGGTCTGCCCTTTGCCGTTCCACCTCTGACAGTTGCGCGCGGAGAACAGCCTGTTCGTCCGCATTTGCTTGGCCCAGTTCTGCCCGCAAGGCCGCTTCCTTGCTGGCGAGGACATCGCGAAACATCTCTTCGGAGAACCCGTGAACGATGGTGGCGTTGTCCCCGATGATCTGAGTGCCGCCACCGTTATTCACCGGGCTGTTGTCGCCTGTCTGGATAGCGGGCGTGTCTTTGGCGCCCGTCTCGGATTGGAAGCCGAGCCATCCGGCTATGCCAACACCGACAGCGAGCGCAGCGGGCACCACAACTTTTGCTATGCTGGTTACGGCGGTGGCGCCATCGCGGTTATTTTCGTCGCGCCACCAGTCGAAACGGAATGGGTTCACGTCAAATCACCTTTGTTTAATGCGCCCCATAATACCCGTTTTGCATGATGTGCCAAGAGATGAGGGCAGCGCCCGACCCTGGGCCGCAGGCCGTCTTGCAAACGCTCCGGGGGAGCGTTTGAGGCCGGAGGGGGCGTTAGCCCAGGGAGCACGCAGTGCGCCCTCCCGTGGGGAGGGTCGGGCGCTGCCCGGGGCGGGGCCCCGGGCGTGAGTTTTGCAAATGATGCCGGTTCTCTCGGCGCAGAATTACAAGGCTAGGTTCTGTTGCTGCCACTGGGTGCCGCTCTCATCGTTTTTGCTGGCAAAAACGACTGCCGCGCACTGCTCGCTACCTTGAAGGACTACCGGACCTTCAAGGTAGCGAGCCCGATCATCGCCAGAATGAGCGAGATGATCCAGAACCGGATGACGATCTGCGGCTCGGCCCATCCCTTCTTTTCATAATGGTGGTGGATGGGCGCCATGAGGAACACCCGCTTTCCCGTCCGCTTAAAATAGAGCACCTGGATGATCACGCTCAGCGCCTCGACGACGAAGAGCCCGCCAACGACCGCGAGCACCAGTTCGTGCTTGGTCGCGACCGCGATGGCTCCGAGTGCGCCGCCAAGCGCCAGTGACCCGGTATCGCCCATGAAGACGGCGGCGGGGGGCGCGTTGTACCAGAGAAACCCGAGCCCGCCGCCAAAGAGCGCGGCGGTGAATATCAGCAGCTCACCCGTGCCGGGCACGTAATGCACGTCGAGATACTCGGTAAAGTCGACCCGCCCCACGGCGTAGGCGATGATGCCAAGCGTCCCACCCGCGATCATGGCGGGCATGATGGCGAGCCCGTCGAGCCCGTCGGTCAGGTTCACCGCATTGGCGGACCCGACGATCACGAGGATCGAGAAGGGGATGAAGAAGAGCCCCAGATTGATCAGCGTGTCCTTGAAGACGGGCAGCGCCAGCTGGTTCTGCAGGGCGTCGGGATGGGCTTGGGCCGAGAGCCAGGCGGCGATGCCCGCGATGACGAGGCCAAGCAGCAGGCGCAATCGCCCGGGCACGCCGGCGGTGTTCTGTTTGGACACCTTGGCGTAGTCGTCCGCGAACCCGATGATCGCGAAGGTGACGGTGACGAAAAGCACGATCCAGACGAACGGATTGTCGAGCCGCGCCCAGAGCAGCGTGGCCGTCAGCAATGCCCCGACGATCAGGAGCCCGCCCATCGTTGGCGTTCCGGCCTTGGCGAAATGCGCCTCTGGCCCGTCGTCACGAATGGGCTGCCCCTTGCCCTGCCGCTTGCGCAGCACGGCGATCAGCGGCTTGCCGAAGATGAAGCCAAAGACAAGTGCGGTCAGGAATGCGCCCCCGGCCCGAAACGTGATGTAGCGAAAGAGGTTAAAGAAATCGCCGCCATCCGACAAAGCAGTGAGCCAATAGAGCATCTGACCGGCCTCTAATTCTGTTCTTGTTGTTCTTCGGGGCCGAGCGGATGACCCATTTTTCGGATGGCGTCAACGATGACGGCAAGGCGCATCGAGAGCGACCCCTTGGCCAGCACCACGTCGCCACTGTCGAGGCGGGAGGCGACGCGCGGCGCCATCTCTTCGGCCGTCTCCGTCCATGCGCCACGCCTATGTTCGGGCAAGGCATTGTAGAGTGCCCGCATATGGGGACCGATGCAATGCACCCGGTCGATGGACTGGATCGCAGGCAGGCCGGACAAAGCCTCGTGCATTTGATCAGCTTCGCCGCCCAACTCTTTCATATCACCCAGAAAAGCGACGCGGCGCCCCTTACTCACACGACCCACATCATTGACCACATCCGCCGCGGCGAGCACATCAAGGGCGGCGGCCATGGACGTCGGGTTGGCGTTGTAGCTGTCGTCGATCAACTCGAGCGAATAGGCAGGCTCAAGCGGATCGAGCACGATGACTTCGCGCACGCCCCGCCCATCGACAGGCCGCCACCGGCCAAGGCTCTGCGCGGCCAGGGCAAGATCGGCGCCGAGGGCAGACGCCGCAGCCAGCGCCCCCAGACCGTTAATGGCGAAATGCCGCCCCGCTGCGGAAACCTTGTAGAGCAGCGGCAGGTCGTTTGCGGCGGTCGCCTCGACAACAGTGGTGTCGCGTTTCAGGGTGACGGTGGAGGCCGTAAAGTCAGCCTCATCCAGCCCAAACGTGATATGGCGAATGCCAAGCTCCTGCGCTTTGGCAGTGAGGATATCCGCCGTATCGCAATCGGCGTTCAGAACACCGATGCCGTCAGGTTCGAGCCCTTCCATGATCGATGCTTTTTCCACAGCAATGCCGGCAACATCATCGAACGCGGCAAGGTGCGCGGCGGCCACGGTGGTCACGAGCGCGACATGGGGGCGGGCAAGGCGGGCCAGCGGCGCGATCTCGCCCGGGTGGTTCATCCCAATCTCGATGACGGCGAATTCGGTGTCACGCGGCATCCGGGCCAGTGTGAGCGGAACACCCCAGTGGTTGTTGTAGCTTGCGACACTCGCGTGAGTTCGTCCCTGATCGGCCAGCATCGCGCGCAGCATCTCTTTGGTCGATGTCTTGCCCACGCTGCCGGTGATGGCCACGACCTTTGCGCCTGTCCTTGCGCGCCCGGCCTGCCCCAGGGCTTCGAGCCCTGACTGCACATCATCGACAACGAGCAAGGGCGCGTCCGCGTCGACGCCTTCCGGCCGATGGGTCACCAGCGCGGCGGCGGCCCCCTTTTCAAAGGCCTGCGCCACGAAATCATGGCCGTCCCGCGCCGCCTTGAGCGCGACGAACAGATCGCCGGGCTGCAGGGTGCGGGTATCGATTGAGACGCCGGTCGCGCTCCAGTCTCCGGTCACTGTCCCGCCCGTCGCGCGTGCAGCTTCTTCTGCGGTCCAGAGCGTCATGCAAGCCGACCCTCAAGTGCGGCAACGGCCACACTCGCCTGTTCGGTGTCGTCGAAGGGCAGGACAGCATCACCGACGACCTGACCCGTCTCGTGCCCCTTGCCCGCGATAAGCAGGGCATCGCCCGTCTCCAGCGCGTCGACGGCACGCAGGATCGCCTCGGCCCTGTCACCAACCTCGGTTGCTTGCGGCGCACCTTCCATCACTGCGGCCCGGATTGTTGCCGGATCCTCGCTGCGCGGGTTGTCGTCGGTCACGAACACGACGTCGGCGTTTTCAGCGGCTGCAGCCCCCATGAGGGGGCGCTTGCCCCGGTCACGGTCCCCGCCCGCGCCCAGTACAACGATCAGCCGGCCCATCACATGCGGGCGCAATGCCTGCAACGCGGTCCGAACCGCATCGGGCGTGTGGGCATAATCGACAAAGACCGACCCGCCATTGCTGCGCCGGGCCGCCAGTTGCATGCGGCCACGCACCGTTTCCAGTCCCGGCAGAACCTCGACCACATCCGAGAAGGTCCCGCCACAGGCGATGACCAAACCGGCTGCGACCATGACGTTTTCGGCCTGAAACCCACCGATCAGCGCCAGACGCACCTGCGCCGTCTTGGCCTGATAGGTCAGCCGAATGTCCTGGCCTGTCGCGTCGAAACGCTGTCCGCTCAGGCGCAGATCACCGGCGTCGCGGCCCACGGTGATGATGCTCTGGCCACGCGCCTTGGCGATGGCCATAATGTCGATACCCCGCGGATCGTCGATGTTGATCACCGCCGTGCCGTCCTCTGACAGGACGCGGGCGAACAAGCCGGCCTTGGCATCGAAATAGGCGTCAAAGCTTTCGTGGTAGTCCAGATGATCCTGCGAGAAATTGGTGAACCCGGCGGCCTTGAGCATCACGCCATCGAGCCTGCGCTGATCGAGGCCGTGGGATGATGCCTCCATCGCGGCATGGGTGATACCGGCGGCCTTGGCTTCGGCCAGAACGCGGTGCAGGGTGATCGGTTCGGGCGTGGTGTGGGCAAGCGGCGCGTTCCAGTCGCCCTCGACCCCGTTGGTGCCGAGATTGACAGCTGGATGACCAAGCGCCGACCAGATCTGTTGAACGAAAGAGGCGACCGAGGTTTTCCCGTTTGTCCCCGTGACGGCGACCATCGTTTCGGGCTGCGCACCGTACCAGAGAGCCGCAGCCCGGCTGAGCGCCTCGCGCGGCGCGTCGGTGACGACCAGCGCAACCTTGGCATCCGCCAGAACCTCCGCCGCCATGGCGGCGCCATCAGGATCGGTCAGTACCGCCGCGGCGTCCATCCGCAGCGCAAATTGGATGAATTCGGCCCCGTGCATCCGGCTGCCCGGCATCGCCGCAAAGAGGTAACCCGGCTTGACCCGGCGACTGTCCACCGCGAGGCCGGTAATGACGGGGTTCGCACCGCCTCTTGCGGTCAGGCCAAGCGCCGAAAGAGGGGTGTTTGGAGGGGACATGTCGGTGATTTTCTGCCTTACTGGCTGCTCGTCAGTTGTATATCACTCAAGACACGGGGTTCAACGTCAGGCCGCAGGCCCAACAGGGGTGCGATGCGGGTGATCATCTCGGCCGCGACCGGCACGGCGGTCCAGCCCGCGGTGCGCCGTGGTTCTTCGCCGCTGGTCTCAACCGGTTCGTCCAGGGTTACCACCAGCACGTATTTCGGATCATGGGCCGGGAAGATGGTAGCGAAAGTCGCGATCACCTTTTCTTCGTAATACCCGCCGCGCGGCTTGGGTTTGTCGGCTGTGCCGGTTTTGCCGCCGACGGCATAGCCCGCGACATCACCCATGCTGGCCGTCCCTTCGCGAACCACCTTACGCAGCATCAATCGCGCGGCCCGCGCGGCGCTTTCGCTCATGACCCGCTGCCCCAACCGTGGCCCCCTTTGCCGCAGAATGGTCGGTGCGATCCGGTGGCCGCCATTCGCGATCGCGGCATAGCCCGCCGCCAGATGCATCGGCGAGGTGCTGAGCCCGTGGCCATAGGAAATCGTCATCGCCGAGAGTTCCGACCACTTGCGCGGCAGGAGAGGTTTGCCCGTCGCGGCCTCGACAATCTCGAACGGGGTCGCCTCGAACATGCCGAGCTGTCTCAGGAAGTCCTGCTGCCGGTCCGCCCCGATCATCTGGGCGATCCGCGCAGTCCCGATATTCGACGACTTGATGATGATCTCTTCGACCGAAAGCTCTTCGCCATAGTTGCGGAAATCGCGGATGCGGAACTTACCCCAGCGGAGCGGCCCCTTGATATCGATTACCGTGGACGGGTTGACGACGCCCAGATCGATGGCGTGCGCGGCCGTGAAGATCTTGAAGGTCGAGCCGAGCTCATAGACGCCCTGGACCGAGCGGTTGAACAGGGGGCTGTCCGACTGATCGCCGGTCAGGATCGGGCGTGGCCTGTCATTCGGATCGAAATTCGGAAGGCTGACGACGGAAATCACCTCGCCCGTATGCACGTCCATCAGGATCGAAGTCGCACCCTTGGCGTTCATAAGGCGCATGCCGCCGTAAAGAACCCGCTCAGCCGCTGCCTGAACCGTCAGATCGAGCGACAATTGAAGCGGCTGATTGGCCAGGGCCGGATCACGCAAACGGTCGTCGAAATACTTCTCGATGCCCGCAACCCCCACGACCTCTGCCGCGCTCACACCCTCTTTGCCGAAGGACGCACCGCCCAGAACATGCGCGGCGAGCTTGCCGTTGGGGTAAAGCCGCATCTCGCGCGGACCGAAGAGCAGTCCGGGATCACCGATATCATGCACGGCCTGCATCTGCTCGGGGCTGATCTTGCGCTTGATCCAGACGAATTTGCGTTTGCCGGTGAAATCCTTGCGCAAACGATCCGCATCGAGGTCAGGGAATATCCGCACGAGGTCGGCGACCGTCTGCTCGGGGTCGATCATCAGCGGCGGCTGGGCATAAAGCGCGTGGGTCTCGAAGTTGGTCGCCAGAATGCGCCCGTGCCGGTCCACGATATCGGCGCGGGCGGCGCTGATCGCAGCCCCCGGCGCGCTCGC
>CAWUIQ010000135.1:0-6727 GCA_963922565.1 uncultured Rhodobacterales bacterium | reverse complement strand
CGCGTAGGCCTCGGGCCGGTGACACGGTCGAAATCAAGCTGATGACCGACGGCGCGATCCAGGGTTGGACGGCGCGGATGCGCTGGCCCGGCTATGTTGGCGGCCAGCCCAACGGCATCTGGAACACCGCCCCGGCCGAGATCCACGCATTGGCCGAAGAGATGCAGCGCCAAGGCGTTCAGATGCATATCCATGTCAACGGCGACGAGGCCGCTGCCGTATCGCTCGACGCGCTTGCAGCGGCGGCGCGCAAGCATCCGTGGCCCGGCGCCCGCCACGTCCTGCAACATTGCCAGATGATGGACCGGGCGCTTTATGCCCGCGCCGCCGAGCTTGGGGTGGCCTGCAACATCTTTGCCAATCACATCTGGTATTTCGGCGATCAGCACTGCGCCTACACGATCGGACCGGACCGCGCCGCGCGGATGGATGCCGCCCGGACCGCGCTTGATGAAGGGGTCATGGCGGCCGTTCATTCCGACGCGCCCGTCACGCCGCTGGGGCCGCTCTTCACCGCCTGGTGCGCGGTCAACCGCAACACGATGTCAGGCAAGGTTCTGGGGGCCGCCGAATGCATCGAGGTGTCCGAAGCGCTGGAGCTGATCACGCTGGGGGCGGCCCGCACCCTCAAACTCGATACCGAGATTGGCAGCATCGCGCCCGGCAAACGGGCCGATTTTGCAATCCTCGGGGCCGACCCAACGATCTGTGAACCCGTTGATCTGAAAGATATTCCCGTTCTGGGCACCGTATTCGGCGGACGCGTGCACCGGCTATGACGGCGCTGCCCCTCACGGTGATTGGCGGCTATCTTGGCGCGGGCAAGACGACCCTGATCAATCGCCTGCTCGCCTCTGACCATGGCCTGCGCATCACGGTTCTGGTCAACGATTTCGGTGCTCTGAATATCGATGCGTCCCTTTTGCGCTCGGCCAGCGAGGACACGATCGAGCTGACCAATGGCTGCGTGTGCTGCGCGATGCGCGGGGATCTCTTTTTTGCCATCGGCGACATCCTTGACCGGGCCGAGCGCCCTGATCACCTGATCGTCGAGGCCAGCGGGATCGCGGACCCGTCAAGGATCGCGGCCGTGGCGCTGGCAGAGCCGGATCTGTCCTATTCCGGCATCCTGACCGTCGTGGACGGCCTGAACCTGCCGCAGCAACTCGCCGATCCGCATATCTCGGATCAGGTCGCCGATCAGATCTGCGCGGCGGATTTCATTGCGGTGAGCAAGGTGCCCTCAGAGGATCCGGTGATCGCAGCGGCGCTGTGTGCATTGGACGTGGGTGGCTGGATCAGCGCCGATGCGGTGGCGTCGATCCTACCGCTGGTTCTGGGGGCGACCTTGACGTCCTCGCCTCAGAAGCCGGGGGCATCGTCGCATCCGGCCTATGTGCACTGGTCGGACGCGGAACCGCCGCCTATGGACAGTGCAGCCATTCGAGACCGGCTAACGGGATTGCCGCCGGGGTTACTTCGTCTGAAGGGCATCGTACCGGACCCATCGGGCGGTTGTTGGGAGGTCCATGTCGTCGGCACCCAATTCGAGATCATCGCGCGGCCTTCGGACAGCCCGCAGGGCATCGTTGCCATCGGTCTGGCGGATATGACGACAGAGGCGCAGCTGCGTTCGTGGTGGGCCGGATAGATCACCGAGACCGTGCCGAAGTCGCCTGATGCTATCGTGCGGGATCGGGCGCGGTCATGAACCCATCGAAAAAGGCGGCAATCGCGCCATGGTCTTCGAGCGGCTGCACCCCGGCGACGAACTGATCCGGGCGAATGATGACCAGCGCGCCGCGATCGCGGTCAATGCCACGAAGCTCAAAGATGTCAGGACCTTGGACCAGGTTCGGACAAAAGATCTTTTCATAGTCGGTCAGGCCAAACCGGCCTTTTGGGGGCCTAAGAAGCGGCGGCATGGCTTCGAGCCGCAGATCGCGATGATGGCTTTGAAACACGGCCCTCACGTCGATCACCGCATCGGTGTCAGCACCGCGCGGCGTATAGCGCGTGACGGGACTGTCCGGATCAGCCTGCAGGTAATCGCATAAGGCGGCGACCGCCTTGCCGCCCTCTCCCCCATCGCCGCGCGGTGCAAAAATCATCAGCCGCCATCGCCCGTCGGCTTTCAGAACATGGCCCAACTGCATAGGCTTGGCGTCGGCCAGACGAATGACCGGGGCGGAGTGAAAACGCATACCGACCGTTAACCCCTTGGCCAGTTCCTGATGGTCTGCCCCGCTGATGATCGGGGACGGCTCATAGCGGGTTTCGACCCCGGCAGTATAGCGCCCGTGTTTCTGGAAATAGCGCTGGAATTGGGCGGTATCGGCGTCGCCCTGCCCCTCTGAGGCAAAGAGCCGGGCCATGTCCCGGTCGAAGTCGATCAGTTCCTGCGCCTTGGCCTGCCGTTCATCCGAGTAGGTCCTTAGCAGCTCTGGCCGCGCCCCACCACGCAGGACCGCCGCCAGCTTCCAGCCGAGGTTAAAGGCATCCGCCATTGATACGTTCATGCCCTGTCCGGCCTTCGGGCTGTGGGTGTGGCAGGCGTCACCGGCGATAAAGACGCGGGGGATGGTGGCGGTGTCACGGTCCGGGCCGAGATCGTCGAAGGAGTGGCAAACCCGTTGCCCGATTTCGTAGGCCGAGCACCACGCCACCTCTTTCACGTCGAAGCGGTAGGGCGCGATAATCCGCGTGATCTTGTCGATCAGCATGTCGGCATTGACCGCGCGGTCTGCTGCGCGCTCGTCGCCCTGCAGTTCCGCCAGTTCGACATAGGTGCGCACCATCGCGCCGCCCTCGCGCGGGATGATCAAGAGACTGCCCGCGCTGGCGGACTGGATCGCGCATTTGAGACGGATGTCCGGGAAATCGGTGACGGCCAGTACGTCCATCACACCCCAGAGCTGGCGCGCCGATTGCCCATCAAGCGTATACCCAAGCGCCTGACGCACGGCGCTGCGCGCGCCATCACAGCCCACGAGGAACTTGGTGCGGATGGTTTCGGCCGCGCCGTCATCAGTGCGCGTGAATGTCAGCTCGAGCGGATAATCGGGGTTTGCGCCGCGATCCATCCCGGTGAATTCAAGCCCGTAATCCGGTTGCAGGCGGCAGGGGCTGTTCCGCATCCTCTCTAGATAAAAATCGTGAACCCGCGCCTGGCTCAGGATCACGTGTGGCATCTCTGACAGGTCGTCTTCGACATCCTGAATGCGATCGGCCCGGTGCAATTGGCCGCCGTCATCGGGCCGCCAGAACGTGGTTTCGTTGACCCAATAGGCTTCCTTGGCGACCTTCTCGGCAAAGCCGAACGCCTCGAACATTTCCATCGACCGGCAGGCGATGCCGTCGGCCTGCCCGACTTCGAGGGGCCCGGTCTTACGTTCGAATATACGGGTGCGTATGTCAGGAAACGCCGATAGCTGGGCCGCGAGCGTCAGACCGGCAGGGCCGCACCCGACAATCGCGACGTCGATATCGGATCGCGGGATTGCCGCCTCATCGGTTGCGGTCTGAACGCTGGGATCGCCGGGCCGAAAGCCGTCGAAATGATACTGCATGCCGGTTGCCCCCCGCGCGGACCTTATCCTTGCGGCACCAAGTCAGCCGTTTCGCTGTTGAAATTGCAAGACAATTTCGGTGAGGCGGAAACAGGCGAAGCAGATGGTCCGGGGCCGTCAGGTGACGGCGGGGTCGGTGAACAGCTTCTGGATGTCCTTTGAGAACGTGCGCTTGACCTCGTCCATTTCGCCCTTGGACACCTTTGCATCCAACAGGTCAAACACCGCGGCGATCGCATGTTCGGCATCGCCAAGCGGATCGGGTTCAAAACCCTGCTGAACCATCTCGACAAAGCGTGCCTTGTTGCGTTCGATCACGGGCGTTTTCGACGGGTTCCAGCCTTCGTAGTAAATGCCGCGGATGATGATCGGCAATTGGGCGGCAAGCTGTGCCGCCTCATCGACGCTGAGATGGTCGCGCACGACATGCAGAACCTGCCGCAGCAGCCGATAGGCCCGCTGCTTGTTGTCCCAGCCGGTGCGTTCGTTCAGTTCGTTGACCCAGTTGTTTGCCGCCTCGACGGATGTATCGATGATCTTCAAACCCAATGCGCTCATGATGGCCTCCTCTCATCTGGGTCGGAGTCGAGCACGGATCGGGTGCCCGCGCTTTGATCTGGGTTCAATTCGGTGTCAAAGCCGCGCCGGATTGGTCGGTGCGGCCCCTCTGGCGTTCAAGGATCGGCCGAGTTCCGTGGCCGCAAGGGTGTGACGGTGTCATCGGGCGCGAGGCATTCGGTGATCGCCTCGCGGTCAAGCGTCTCCTCTGCCTCCAGCCGCGCGATCAGCCGTTCCATCTGGGGCCGTTTCTCTTCGATCACCGCGCGCGCTGCCGCCTCGCTTTCCCGCAGCAGGGCTGCCACCTCTTCGTCGACCTGCGCCGCTGTTGCATCCGAATGATCCCGGGGTTGCGCGATGCTTTGCCCGAGAAACGGGTGATCCTCGGCGGTGCGCAGGTCGATGGGGCCGAGCTTTTTCGACATCCCCCACCGGGCGACCATGTTGCGGGCCAGACCGGTTGCGCGGCGGATATCATCATCGGCGCCCGAGCTGACCTCGTCGAGAAAGACCTGTTCGGCCACCCGGCCCGCCAGCAGGGTTGTGAGTTGGGCGCGCAGATACCCCTCTTCCAACGTGTGCCGTTCTTCCTCGGGCAGCATGTGCGTCCCGCCGAGGGCATGGCCGCGCGGGATGATCGTGACCTTGTAGATCGGATCGGCCTTGGGCGTGAAAAACGCGGCTGCGGTATGGCCTGCCTCATGCACGGCAAGGCGATGTTTCTCGGCGGGCTGGATCGCGAGCGTGCGGACGGTGCCCATCATGATCCGGTCCCGCGCATCATCAAGATCTTGCGGGCTGATTTCGGTGCCACTGCGCCGGGCTGCACGAATTGCGGCCTCGTTCAGCAGGTTTTCGAGATCTGCGCCGGAAAAGCCCGGGGTGCCCGCGGCCACCTGATCGAGATCCGCGTCCTCTGCCAGCGGCCGCCCCTTGGCGTGGATATCGAGGATCGCGCGCCGCGCGGATTTATCGGGCAGCGTGAGAGCGACATGCCGGTCAAACCGGCCCGGTCGCAGAAGCGCGGCATCCAGAACATCGGGCCGGTTGGTGGCTGCGAGCACGACGACCGCCTCTTTCCCGGAAAACCCGTCCAGTTCGGCAAGGATCTGGTTGAGGGTCTGTTCGCGTTCGTCATGACCGCCGCCCAGCCCCGTACCGCGCGTGCGCCCGATGCTGTCGAGTTCGTCAATAAAGATGACCGAAGGCGCCTGTTTGCGGGCCTCTTCGAAAAGGCGCCGCACCCGCCCGGCCCCGACCCCGACGAACACCTCGATGAACTCCGATCCGGAGGTCGAGAAGAACGGCACGCCCGCCTCACCGGCGAGGGCGCGGGCCAACAGCGTCTTGCCCGTACCCGGCGGCCCGGTCAGCAGGACACCATGCGGCACCTCGGCGCCGACGCGTTCAAACCGTTCGAAATCCTGCAGAAATTCGACCAGTTCAGCGACTTCTTTCTTGGCTGCATCCTGCCCCGCGACATCGGCGAAGGTGATCTTTTCGCGCTGCACAGCGGGTTTCATGAACCGCCCGCCAAAGAGCCCACCCATACCGCCCGCCGCACCAGGCATGTTCATCATCATCCGGCGGCTGATCCAGAAATAGAAACCTAGGATCACCAACCAGGGAAGGATCCAAGCCAATGCGCCGCCGCCTGTTGACGGCTTGCCGGTCACCTCGACCCCGGCATCTTCGAGCATCGGCAACAGGTCTGCGTCCTCGACCGGGGGCAGCAGGGCGCGCATCCGCTGCGTGGTTCCGTCCTGCGAGACGCCGGTGATTTCCGTCTCGGCAATCTCGACCGACTGGAATTCGCCGTCGGCGATGCGGGATTTGAAGTCAGAGTACGGGACGGTGGTAAAGCCGGCCATCTGATCCGGCCGAAGGACAAAGGCAACGACCATAATGCCCAGCAGCACAGCGAACAAAACCTGCGAGATCCAGTTCGGGGGCAGTTCGTCTTTCGGGTCTTTGTCGGCCATTGGGTTCTCTGATCAGGGGTCGTCGGGCTTGGAGATACCGAACGACGGGGAAGGCACCTTGATGGGGGTCAAGACGGGGGAGCGGGTTCGGAAAGCTTGGCGACGCCAACGAGGTAATTCTCACCATAGGCTTTCGCGCAGCGGGGACAGGACGTGTAGAAAAAGTAAATCTCCTCAGCCGTGCGCCCCCGCGCCTTGGCCGCCACTTCCATCTGGTGGTGCCATGATCGCGCTTCGCGATAGGGGCCTTCGAAGACGCGGGTCAGATATTCGCCGGACAGCGTCACGATCTCTTCGCCCTCGATGTCGGCGTCTTCGGGGATCGAAAACAGGTGCTCTTCCTGCCATGGGGAGAGATCGCGGCTGAGGATAATCATGTTTTCGGGATCAAGCGCGCCTGCATCTTCCAGATGGATCTGCACCCGCTCGAACACCTGCCCCATGTTCAGTGGCACATGCATCGCGCTTTTGGACACCGCCCTGACAAAGGGTTTGTCCTTAAAATGCAGGATCTGGTCATCCCAGCCCACCGGATCGAAGCGCGGGCAGCATCCGGTTTCGTTGTCGGACAGGTCGTAATAGGGGACTGCATTGGTTTTCATGCCACCTCCATCGTCT
>CAWUIQ010000134.1:0-6747 GCA_963922565.1 uncultured Rhodobacterales bacterium | reverse complement strand
TGAAGGCCGCCCGATCAAAGGACGGCCTGCTTCTTCTCGTCGATCAATACGCCGGTGGAGTCCCGAAGGGACGGGGGCAGAGCCCCCCAAACTCCAACGGTCAAACGCCGGAGCATCCGCAGATGCCGCCCGCTTTTCTGACAAAGCGGCTCAACCAAAAGATGTCTTTGCCACAACTTCTCTAGGATCGGTTCAACACTTGTTAACCTTCATGATTCTATAACAAGGACAGCAACGGACGGAGCGGCGGATGACTGTTAAGGATGCAAATCCTTCTTCCACTCACCCCCCACTCCCACCCACCTCGGAAGCTGACATGTTTCATCGGCTCCGTCTGTTGCGGTCACGCCGGGTCGGTATTTCAACGTATCAACGTTTGCTGATTGAACACGGCACCGCGCAAAATGCGCTGGCCGCGCTACCACAGGTAGCGCGCGCCGCCGGCGTTAAGAACTACGAAATCTGCCCCGAAGCGGTCATCGAGGCCGAGCTGAATGCAGGTACGAAAGCCGGTGCCGGTTTGCTGGCACGCGGTGCCCTGGGCTATCCCGAGGCTCTGAACGATCTGCCGGATGCACCGCCCTTTCTGTGGCTAATTGGCGAACCGGAATTGCTGCAAAAGCCAATGATTGCCATGGTCGGCGCGCGCAACGCATCGTCGCTCGGGCTGCGCATGGCGCGGGGGCTTGCCCGCGAACTGGGCGAGGCCGGATTTGTCGTCGTCTCGGGGCTGGCCCGCGGAATTGATGCCGCCGCCCACAAGGCAGCGATACCCACTGGCACCATCGCGGTGCAGGCCGGCGGCGTCGACGTGATGTATCCCGCTGAAAACACGGGGCTTGCAGCCGAAATCGCTGCCCACGGGCTCAGATTGTCGGAACAGCCCATGGGGCTGCAGCCGATCGCCCGCCATTTTCCGGCGCGCAACCGGATCATCTCGGCCCTCGGTCATGCAACGATCGTCGTCGAGGCTGCCGCGAAATCGGGCAGCCTGATCACCGCGCGCGATGCCCTTGATATCGGACGCGACGTTCTCGCGGTTCCCGGCCACCCGATCGATCCCCGCGCGGCGGGCTGCAACATGTTGATCCGCGACGGCGCCACGCTGGTGCGCGGTGCCGATGACGTGATCGAGGCACTGAGCCCACTTGCCCCGCAAGCAGCCCCCGAATTACCTCTGACGCCCCCGCCCACACCGCCGAAAGACAAGCGGAGCTTGCGTGAAACCGCCAATCTGCACAGCCAGATCCTCGCTCGGCTGGGTCCGGCCCCCACGGCCGAGGACCAGCTGATCCGGGATCTCGAAACCACCGCCGAGGGCGTGACCCCAGCCCTGCTCGAGCTTGAGCTTGAGGGCCAGATCGAACGCCAGCCCGGCGGCCTCTTGACCCGGACGCGGTGAGGCAATCCTTCGCTTACCGGTTGACAATTCCCACTTGCACCGCACATCAAGCGCCGCCATAGACGCCGTTAATTTAACGTAAGGTGCCCTGCTCGCATGCCAGTCGTAGTTGTCGAATCCCCGGCCAAAGCCAAAACGATCAACAAGTATCTCGGCGACAATTACACCGTTCTGGCTAGCTATGGGCATGTCCGCGATCTGCCCCCAAAGGACGGTTCCGTCGACCCTGAGCATGAGTTCGAAATGCTGTGGGAGGTCGGCTCGGACAGCAAGAAACACGTCAAGGCCATCGCGGATGCCCTAAAGGAAGACAGCGAACTGATCCTCGCCACCGACCCCGATCGCGAGGGCGAGGCGATCAGCTGGCACCTGCAGGAGGCGCTCACAAAACGCCGCTCGATCAAGAAAGACACGCCCGTCAGCCGCGTCGTCTTTAACGCCATCACCAAATCCGCGGTGACCGAGGCGATGCAGAACCCACGCGAGGTCGACATGCCGCTGGTCGAGGCGTATCTCGCCCGCCGCGCGCTGGACTACCTTGTGGGCTTTAACCTGTCGCCGGTCCTGTGGCGCAAGCTGCCGGGGGCCAAGTCGGCGGGTCGCGTTCAATCCGTCTGTCTCCGCCTGATTGTCGAGCGCGAGATGGAGATCGAGGCGTTTCGCCCCCGCGAATACTGGCAGGTCAAGGCGCTGCTCGAAACTCCACGCGGCCAGACCTATGAGGCGCGTCTGACCGTTCTGGCGGGCAAAAAGCTCGACCGCTACGACATCGAGAACGAAACGCAGGCCGAAATGGCGGTGCAGGCCATCACCAGCCGCGACCTGACGATCCAGTCGGTCGAGGCCAAGCCGGCCACCCGCAACCCCTCGCCCCCCTTCATGACATCGACCCTGCAGCAGGAAGCCAGCCGCAAATTCGGCATGGGCGCGCGCCAGACGATGAGCACGGCGCAGCGGCTTTATGAGGCGGGCTACATCACCTACATGCGGACCGACGGCATCGACATGGCACCCGAGGCCGTCACCATGGCCCGCGACGCGATCACCGACCGCTATGGCGCCGAGTACGTTCCCGAAAAGCCCCGCGTCTACAAGAACAAGGCCAAGAACGCGCAAGAGGCGCACGAATGTATCCGCCCCACCGACATGGCCCGGGACGCAAGCGCCATCAAGACGACCGACGATGACCAGCGCAAGCTCTACGATCTGATCTGGAAACGGACGCTGGCCTGCCAGATGGCCGCAGCCCGGCTGGAACGCACCACGGTCGAGATTGGCAGCGCGGATAGCCAGGTCGGTCTGCGTGCGACCGGTCAGGTCATCATGTTCGACGGTTTTCTCAAGGTTTATGAGGAAGGCCGCGATGACGTGGCCGAGGATGACGACGACAAACGCCTGCCGCAGATCATGCAGGGCGAACCAGCCGCCTTTGCGCGCGAAAGCCTGCGGGCCGATTTCGACAAGGCGGGCGCCAAGACCGATACGGTAATCAACGCGGGCGACACCGGTCAGATGGCCAAGAACGGATCGGCGGTTTTGTCAGCGGATGAGGCCGTGCTGGCCACCCAGTCCTTCACCCAGCCGCCGCCCCGCTATACAGAGGCGACGCTGGTCAAGCGGATGGAAGAGCTGGGCATCGGTCGCCCCTCGACCTATGCAAGCATCGTCACGACGATCCAGGATCGCGGCTATGTCCGCAAGGACCGCAACCGCCTGATCCCGGAGGACAAGGGGCGCTTGGTGACCGCGTTCCTCGAAAACTATTTCCGCCGCTATGTGGGATACGGCTTTACCGCCGATCTGGAAGAGCAACTTGATGACGTGAGCGCGGGCAGCCGGAACTACAAGGACGTCCTGGGCAGCTTCTGGCGCGATTTCTCGGCCGCGATTGCCGAAACATCCGATCTGCGCATCACCGAGGTGCTGGAAAAGATCAACGAAGTGCTTGAGCCGCACCTCTTCCCACCGAAAGAGAATGGCGGCGACCCGCGGCTTTGCCCCAATTGTGGGGTTGGGCGGCTTTCGATGCGCACGGCCCGGTCAGGTGGTGCCTTTATCGGTTGCTCAAACTACCCCGAATGCCGGTATACGCGCGCCTTTGGGCCGCCCTCGGAGGATGGCGAAGCAACCGGCATCCCGCCCGATGGGAAACTTCTGGGCGAGGATCAAGGCGACGAAATCCGGGTCTTCAAGGGTCGCTTCGGGCCCTATGTCCAGCGCGGTGCAGTGACCGAGGAACAACCCAAACCGCCCCGCCAATCGGTTCCCAAGGGCTGGGTGCCCGAGGAACTGACGCTGGAGCAGGGCCTGCGCCTTTTGTCCCTGCCCCGCCAGATCGGCCCGCATCCCGAAGATGGCGTGATGATCTGGGCCAATATCGGGCGCTACGGCCCCTATCTGAAACACGCCGACAGCATCAGCGACCGGGGCGGGACGAACGCCAACCTCGACAGCATCGAGGATGTGTTCGAGATCGGCATGAACCGCGCGGTCGAGGTGATCGCGGCCAAGCCCAAACGCGGCAAGCCGGCCCCGGCCACGCCGCTCAGGGAACTGGGCGAGCATCCGGATGGCGGCCCCGTCAACGTGATGAAGGGACGCTATGGCCCCTACGTCAAATGGGACAAGATCAACGCCACCCTGCCCGAAAGCATCGAACCCGACGCCGTGACGTTGGATCAGGCGCTTGAACTGATTGCCGAAAAGGCGGCCAAGGGCGGCAAGAAACGGACAACCAAGCGCAAGAAGAGCGCCTAGCGCATAGGCGCGACTACTCTTTGAACAGCGCGCTCGGGCCGACTTCGGACCAGACGGGCGATTTGCCTGCTGGCCATTTTCGGGGCGATTCCCAACCACGGTACGATCTCGTCAACGCGGATGCCCGGGATGTCTTGCCAAGGCCGATCACCTCAAAGTCGGTGCATTATATCGCATCCCACACTGCTCACCGGTTGGCTTGTATCGCCCATATCACAGTGATCGAAAGCACATAGAATAATCCGGACGCCGGGCAGTTCGGGGGTCTGCAGGCGTCGAGCCTGCGTCGACGAAGGCACTCTTATCGAAGGCGTTGCCTCATTCACCTGCCGGATCGTGGACATCGCCGCCGCCAGCGGATGCGCCATGAATAATATCTGCCGAGCCTCCACCTGCCAGGACTTGGCGGTCTGATCAGGCGTTCCTCGAGGTCGATTTGGCCTCTTTAAAAGAAAACGGGCCGGTAAATTGGCTGCGGCCGTTTAGGTCCGGCGAGGGAACGCGGCATCCGATCCGAAAGGTGCACGATAGTATGCATCGCGATGTCAATTTCTTGAAGTTGAGCGGAAACTCTGCAATCAATTCAATCAAGGGAAATGCTGCGATGCCGTGCGCGCCCAGACGCGCCGTAATCGGGCACATAAGCAACGCCCGCCAGGCGTCAGGAAGTGATATGAAGAAAGTGTATGGTTCTGCCGCTGAGGCATTGGACGGCCTGTTGTTTGACGGGATGTTCATCGCTGCCGGTGGCTTTGGTCTATGCGGCATCCCCGAATTGCTGCTGGACGCCATCAAGGATGCGGGCACCAAGGATCTGACCTTTGCCTCGAACAATGCGGGCGTCGACGACTTCGGCATCGGTATCCTGTTGCAGACGCGACAGGTGAAAAAGATGATCTCGTCCTATGTGGGCGAGAATGCCGAATTCATGCGGCAATATCTTTCGGGCGAGCTTGAACTGGAATTCAATCCTCAAGGCACCCTGGCCGAGCGGATGCGGGCCGGCGGCTGCGGCATACCCGGCTTTTATACAAAGACCGGCGTCGGAACGGTGATTGCCGAGGGCAAGGAACACAAGGATTTCGATGGCGAAACCTACATCATGGAGCGCGGCATCTTTGCCGATCTTTCCATCGTGAAAGCGTGGAAAGCGGATGAGACCGGAAATGCCGTTTTCCGCAAGACCGCCCGCAACTTCAATCCGCCTGCCGCCATGTGCGGCAAGGTTTGCGTGATGGAGGTCGAAGAGATCGTGCCGACCGGCAGTCTTGAACCCGATCACATCCACCTGCCCGGCATCTACGTACACCGGGTCATCCAGGGTGAACACGAAAAGCGTATCGAACAGCGGACAACCCGCGCAGCATAAGGCGAGAGCCCATGCCCGACACCGTCGAAGAACTGCTACAGGATGACAAGGCGTTCGAAGGCTTTGCCCGAGCGCAGGTTTCGATGATCGTGACCAATCCTCATCTCGAGGACAATCCGATCGTCTATGTCAACCAGGCCTTTACCCGAAGCACCGGCTATGCCCGCAGCGCATCGATCGGCCGAAATTGCCGGTTCCTGCAGGGTGAGGACACGAACAAGGCCGATGTCGACAAGTTGCGCCGCGCCATCGAGGCCGAGCAGAGCGTAACCGTCGACATCATGAACTATCGGGCCAATGGTGAACCGTTCCTCAACCGCCTGATCGTTACCCCCCTCGCGGACCGCAAGGGCAAGACACAGTTCTTCATGGGGATCCAGAAAGAGATCACCCAGACCGAAGCGCAGGGCAGCGCCGAAAAGATCAACACTCAACTGGTTGAGATTCAGAACCGGGTGAAGTCGGATCTGTCGATGATCATCGGTATGATCCGCCAGCAATCCGGCACGACATCTGTGCCAGAAGATTTTGCTGCTCTGGCCCGCCGGATCGAAACGCTGCAACTGCTTTACGAAGAGATGAAGCTAAGCGACAGCCAGTCGAACCGCGACTCTATCCAGATGGGCAGCTTTCTCAGCCGCCTTGCCGCCGCTATCGCCCATATCGAGGGCCGCTCAGGCGTGCGCCTGTCGCTGCTGATCGATCCGCTCGAAGTCCCGATCGAGACTGCCACCCGTGTGGGTCTCGTTCTGTCGGAACTGATGACGAACGCCTATCAGCATGCCTTTGACCGGCTCGACACCGGTCTGGTGGAAGTACGCATGTCGCAGCTGAGCGCCGGTGGCCTGCGTCTGACCGTGTCGGATGATGGCGTTGGTATTCCGTCGCCTCGTGCCTGGCCTGACCCCACGACGGTGGGTGGGCGCATTGTCTCGGGTCTGATCGAAGGGCTAGAAGGCACACTGCAACTGGGCAGAGGTGCCGCCGGATCCTTCATCACGATTGATGTGCCGGCTGGCGCATCCGTTAACGAATAGGAACTTCTCCATGCCATGGGATCGGAACGATATGGCCGCGCGCGCGGCCCAAGAGCTTGAAGACGGGATGTACGTCAACCTTGGCATCGGCATCCCGACGCTGGTGTCGAATTACATCCCGGACGGGATCGAGGTGACGCTGCAGTCGGAAAACGGGATGCTGGGCATGGGCCCCTTCCCGA
>CAWUIQ010000133.1:0-6804 GCA_963922565.1 uncultured Rhodobacterales bacterium | reverse complement strand
CGTTGGCCGATGGCCCCATGGCCGCACCGATCTGGTCCAATGCCGTGAGCAGCAGGCGCGGCGCTTCGATGCCGCCGGTGGCGATCACGGTCGCGCGGGCGGGAATCACGTGCTGGTTCGCTGCGCCGTCCATGATTCGCACACCGGTTACCACGCGCCCGCCCTCGGCCACTTCGAAACCGGTGACCGTCGCGCCCAATATGCAGGTCGTGGATCGAGACCCTTCGACCATCGGGGCAAAGCGCGGCGCAAACTGCCCCTGCCGCGTTATCTGCGCGAACCGCGCCTCCATCGCCCCGCCATGAAAGGGGGACGACTGAACGCTGGCCAGATGCGGCCCGGGGTCGACCATCCCGAAGATGGATGCCGATACGGGGTAGTACGGCGCCAGATCCTCGGTGCCGATCGGCCAGCCGCTATGCGGCACCCAATCTCTTTCTTGAAAGTCGTCGTCATCAAGGGGGACGCAGGCACCGGTCCAAAGTGCCGTTGTCCCGCCAAAGCCCCGCGCCCGCGACGTTTGAAATGGATAATCGGAATGATTGGAAAGCCCGGCATTCAGCACCGATGCCGCTGCGTCGGGCGCGGCCGGGTTCTGCGTGGTGCCGCCACTTTCCAGAAGAACGATGCGCAGCGGGCTGTCACGCAGATGCCACGCCATGGCAAGGCCCGCCGCCCCCGCGCCGATAATGCAAAGATCCGCTTGGGGTGGTCCGGCCTGCGACAGCGCCGTGGCGTCAAGGAACATGAAGCGTCCCGACCGGGGTCTGCATAACCGGACCGCAGGTCGTCACGAAGCACGCCGCCGTTCGTCGAGGATGCTTTTGCCGTAACCAGCCACCATTGCGACCTGGGTCAGGCCCATCAGGAAACTCTGCCGTGCGCCTGCCAGCCCGTATTTGCGCAGCGGCCACAGGACAAGCTCCCGGTAAAAGCGGAAGGGTTCGACCTTGGGCGTCGGCGAATTCCGTTTGTTGAGCTGCTTGTGCAGGATCCGCGCCCCACGCCCGTAATTGCGGTGTTGGCGCAGAAAACTGGCAAACGACATGTGATGGTAATGATCGACAAGCGCGTCCGGGACATAATGCAGGTGGCGGCCGCTTTCGCGCCACCGCATCCCAAAGTCGCGATCCTCGGCACCCGCGCCGGGAAATGTCGCATCAAAGCCTTCGATCGCCAGGAATGCATCCTTGGAGCATCCCATATTGTTGGTGGTGAAAAAGCTGATACGCCCCTCGGAGGCGCCGAAATATTCATAGAGGTAATCGCAGAGGTCCTGGCTGGTCGATGAATAGATGTTGTCGGGCAACCCATTGACGACGTACCCGCCGACAAGCCGTGACGGATCGCCGGCATGGGCCGCACGCAACTTGCCCAGCCAATCCGGGCGCGGCAGACAATCATCATCGGTAAAGGCAAGGAACTCGGCCCGCGCTTCGGCGACGCCCCGGTTTCTTGCGAGGCCCGCCCCCGCGTTTTCCTGCCTGATGCAACGCACCTGCGGACCGAACTGCGCACAGATCTCGGCCAGGGGTGTCGAAGACCCGTCATCGACCACCACCACCTCAAAGTCGGGATCTTCCTGCGCCATGACAGCCTGCAGGCATCGCTCAAGACGATCTGGCCGATTGTAACTGGGTATGATGACGGTGGAACCGACCGCCTGCTGATCGCTCATGAACACAAAACTCCAAATCGAAACTGCGCGGACTTTGACACAACAGGTTTCTCAGGTCGATGGAAGACAACCCTGCGTTGGACAGCCTTAAGAAGATGGTCTAACGCCAAGAAGACAAATCGAGTAACGACAGCGTCCCCCATGTCCAAAGAGGCATATGCCAACTCGGCACAGATGTATTTTTCCGGCAGCCTCGGCGTTCTGGTGTCGCGGGCCGTCGGGATCGTTGCCGGGATCGTCTCGCTCTGGTTGCTGACGCGGATCCTGAGCGTCGAGGCCTTTGCAGGCTACATGCTGACCATGTCCCTGGTTTTCGTGCTGGGTTTTGTCGCCAGCTTCGGGCTTGAGCGGGTGCTGCTGTTGAAAATCAGCCCCCTCACCCCCGATCCCGGACATCTATGGGGTGGGCGTCTGGCGCGGAAAATCGCGGTTTGGGTTGCGCTCCTGTCCGCCGCGACCGCTGTGTTGACGATCATCGTTCTGCAAAGCCTGCCCGCGCTTTCGGCCAAGAACGATCTTGCAGGCTGGTTTCTGATCCTGTCCCCGATCGTTCCGGCGGTGGCGATGACCGCGTTGCTCGTCGCTTGGCTGCAATCCAACCACTCCGTCGGGCGGCCCCAGACGATTTATGGTCAGGTCGACGGGTTGCGTTGCCTCGGTTTCGGACTGGTCTTTGCGGTTGGTGCAGGTGTATGGGCCGTGGCCCTTGCTGCTGTCGTCGCATCGATCCTGCCGCCGACCATCATGGCGGCACGAACGATTGGCAAAAGCACGCCGGAACCCGGCGATTTCGAACTCAGCGATGTCTGGGACGGCCTCTACTTTTTCGCCATGCGCTTTGCCACGATCGGCTTTCTGCACGCCGACATCCTGATCCTTGGCCTGTTCGCACCGCCCGAGGTGCTGGGGCCGTATGTCGTCGCGTCGCGATTTGCACTGATCCTCGAAGCCGGGCTGCAGATCTTTGCGCCTGCTTATACGCCCCGCGCCCGCCGCCATATCGAAGCGGGTGCGCCGTCGCTTGCGGCGCGCGAATACGGCGTGTCGCGCACCCTTGGTTTTCTCGCCTCAGGAACGGCGGCGCTGTGCTTCATGATCGTCGGCAAGCCGCTGCTGAACCAGTTCGGGGCGGGTGACGAGGCGTTCGACATCCTTTTGCTTTTGTGCGCCGGGCAACTTTTGCTGGTGGGCGCGGGCCTGCATGCCATTCACATGTCGATGAGCGATCATCTCCGCCTTGCGACAGCCATCCAGCTTGGCTGCCTTTTGATCTTTGTCAGCTTGCTGCTTCTTCTCGTCCCTAAATACGCAGCTTTCGGCGCCGCGATATCGTTTGTCATTGCGCAAGCCTTGCTGGCTGCATCCGGAACGTTGGTCTTGTGGCGCATCGCCGGGATCCGGGCGTGGGATGCGGTCGGCCTCGTGTCTTACGCCGCCGCCGTGGGCGCCTTGATCTGCGCGGGCCTGGCGCCCGCGTATCTGGGGCCAGCCGGTGTAATCCTGCTCCTATCCCTGGGCCTGCTCGCCGTGCGGGAGCTTGATCTGCTCAAGTCAATCCTGAAGGAAAGCCTTGCGCAGCTGACCGGGTCCGGGCGGTAAGCGCCCAGGCCCGGCGGCCCGGCCGACGCGAGCCGGGGCAGCGGGTCATTCCACCCGACATGCGCGCCGCTTATGCCCGCAGCTTGATCCATGCGGCATTGCGGGCAGAGGACCGAACGCAGGCGTCGATGAATTCCACGCCGCGCAGGCCGTCCTCGACCGTGGGATAGACACAATCCGGGTCAACCGCCCCGCCGGTCTGATGCGCGACAATCGCATCCGCGGCTTCGCTGTAGATATTCGCAAAACCCTCAAGGTACCCCTCCGGATGACCGGGCGGTACGCGGCTGACCCGTGCCGCGGCAGCACCTGCGCCGGCGCCGTTGCGGGTTATCAGACGTTTTGGTTCGCCAAAGGGCGTATGCCAAAGGTAATTCGGATCTTCCTGCGCCCATTCCAGCCCGCCCGTCTCACCATAGACGCGGATCCGCAGGGCATTCTCGTTCCCCGGCGCAACCTGCGAACACCAAAGCATGCCCTTGGCCCCGCCTTCGAAGCGTAACAGCACATGCCCATTGTCATCGACGCGCCGACCCGGGACGAAAGCGTCGAGATCGGCCGCGAGGCTTTCCACCTCCAACCCGGTGATGAACCGCGCAAGGTTGTGCGCATGGGTCCCGATGTCGCCGGTTGACCCACCCGCACCGGACCGCTCGGGATCAGTGCGCCATTCGGCCTGTTTGAAGTCCTGATGAACGGTCAGCCAATCTTGCGGATATTCGACCTGCACGACACGGATCCTTCCGATCTCGCCGTTCGCGACCATCTCACGGGCCTGCCGAACCATCGGATAGCCGGTGTAGTTGTGGGTCAGGATAAAGAGCGCGCCGGAACTTTCCGCAGCCTTAACAAGCTTCTTTGCATCGGCCAGTGTCGATGTGAGGGGCTTGTCGCAAATCACGTGGATGCCGCGTTTCAGAAACTCGCGCGCGGCTGCGAAATGCACGTGGTTGGGCGTCACGATCGAAACCGCCTCGATCCCGTTTTTGAGCCGCGCCTCGCGGATCGCCATGGATTTGAAATCGTCATAAACACGCGGCAATCCAAGCGCCTCGCCTGACGTGCGCGACTTTTCGGGTGTCGACGACAGCGCCCCGGCCACCAATTCGTACCGATCATCGATGCGCGACGCGATCCGGTGCACCGCACCGATAAAGGCATCGGCACCACCGCCGACCATGCCAAGTCTGATCCGGTCCATCACGAAATCCCCAGCATGGCGCGGTTCGCGGCCTCGTCCGTGCCGCCATCGGCAAAGTCATCGAAGGCACGCTCGGTCACCCGGATGATGTGATCGCTGACAAACCGGGCGCCTTCCCGCGCCCCGTCCTCGGGGTGTTTGAGGCAGCATTCCCATTCGACAACGGCCCAGCCGTCGAAATCATTGGCCGCCATCTTTGAGAAGATCGCACCGAAATCGACCTGACCGTCGCCAAGGGACCGGAACCGCCCCGCCCTGTCGACCCATGATTGGTATCCGGAATAGACCCCTTGCCGGCCCGTCGGATTAAACTCGGCATCCTTGACGTGGAACATCTTGATCCGGTCCTTGTAGATGTCGATGTGGTCAAGGTAGTCGAGACATTGAAGCACAAAGTGCGACGGATCGTAGAGCATGTTGCACCGGGCATGCCCTCCCACGCGCTCAAGAAACATCTCGAACGTCACGCCGTCATGCAGGTCTTCTCCGGGGTGGATTTCGTAGCATATGTTCACGCCATTCGCATCCGCATGGTCGAGGATCGGGCGCCAGCGCTTGGCGAGTTCGTCAAAGGCTGTTTCGATCAGGCCCGCCGGCCGCTGCGGCCACGGATAGACATAGGGCCATGCCAGCGCGCCCGAGAACGACACGTGGTTTTCGATCCCCATATTGGCTGAGGCCGAGATCGCCTTCATCACCTGCTCGACCGCCCATTCCTGACGCGCCTTGGGGTTGCCATGCACCGAAGGATCGGCAAATCCGTCAAAGGCCGCGTCGTATGCCGGATGAACGGCCACGAGCTGTCCCTGCAGGTGGGTTGAAAGCTCGGTCACCTCGACCCCGTTTGCGGCCGCCTGTCCCTTGAATTCGTCGCAGTAATCCTTGCTTTCGGCCGCGCGCGCGAGATCAAAGAGCCTGCCATCCCATGATGGCACCTGCACGCCCTTGTACCCGCAATCCGCCGCCCATTTGGTGATTGAGTCCCACGAATTGAACGGCGCCTCATCACCCGCGAATTGGGCCAGAAACAGCGCTGGCCCCTTTATGGTTTTCATACTTCGATCCTCCCAAATACCTGGCCGCTAGGGCGGCATATTCTCTTTCAGATAAACGTCTATTCGAATGCGTTCCTGCGCCATATTGATCGGCATGCGGTCGCTTTTTGCGCGCATGATCCGTACGGCGCTGCGGACGAGATGACCCGAATCCTGGCTGATTACTGCATCGAAAAGGTCGCTTGTCAGCGCCTCACGCGAAAGCGGCGTCAGTTCGTGCGCGATGACAACCGGCTTTTGCGCCGACGGGGACGCGCGAAAGAACCTGAGCAGTCCTTCGTTGCCCGCGGCCGAGGAATAGATCCCGATGATATTGCGGTTGTCCTCAAACGTCCCGGGCAAAAGCCGCTCGATCAGGTCGGGATCGTCCCGCCCTTCGAGCGACGCCAGTGTTTTGAGATTGGGAAAGTCGCGGGCCATGACTTCGTCAAAGCCCAGGCGCCTCTCGAGATGATCCCGCGCCAGCATCGATCCGGTCAGGACAAGCACGCTGCCCTCGCGCGGCCCGATAAAACGACCAAGAAGCTGCGCGGCCGTCCGACCCGCCGCGACATTGTCGATGCCGACATAATGATCGCGCTCTGAACTCGGGATGTCAGCAACCAGCGACACGACTGTCAGGCCATTGGCCTTGAGATGAGCGATTGAATCGCGAACCGACGGTGTTTCCGGGCCGAAGATGGCAACACCATCGACCTTGGTGGGATCGATCGCATCGATCGCCCGTGCCAGCGCGACGGGGTCGAACGCGGCGACGCGGACGAAGGAAAGGCGGGTTCGTTCGTGCCGAAGACTGAGGCTGAGCTGATCGATCTGTGCCTCGAGTGATGCGAGGAATTCGTTTTCGTTCGATGGCAGGATGAAGACGAAGTTATAGACCCGCCCCCGCGCCAGATTGGCAGCAGCCGTGTCGCGGACATAGCCAAGATCGGCGATGGCCTGATTGACCTTTTTTACCGTCTTTTCGCGCACGCCAGGACGGGCATTGAGCACCCGATCGACCGTGGCGAGGCTGACTTCGGCGACGCGCGCGATGTCGTTGATCGTGGGCTTGGTATCCTGGTCTTGCGTCATCGGCGTCGTATGGCCTTCTCACATCGCTTTTGCCAGCCCTTCAAAGAGCCGTGCGACCGCTTCGGCACCGGGATCGTTGTGACCGATCAGGTTTTCCTTTGGCACGTAAGAGGCGCGTCCGGCCTTGGCGCGCCCGATTTCGGCGGTGGCATCCGCGCCCTCACGCGCGGCCTGTGCCGCCCCGACAACACCGCCGG
>CAWUIQ010000132.1:0-6869 GCA_963922565.1 uncultured Rhodobacterales bacterium | reverse complement strand
GCTGGTAAAGCCGGTCAGCGGCAAAAAGCCAGCTCACCGCCCCTTCGAACCGGCTGGCGACGAGTTGCCCGACAACCAGGTTTATCTGCATGACGCCGGTTGCCAGCGCCGCCGGGATGGCCGTTATCAGCAATTGGCGCATCGCGGGGCTTGGGCGCGGTATGCGCAGGTTCAGGGCGTATCCTGCCCGTGATGCAGCGCTCCATGTCAGGGCCAGCTGTGCGATCCCGGCAAACGGGATCGTCCAGACCAGCCATTCGACAACCGGCGCTTCGGCAGCCCGGGCGGCCAACATGGCGGCGATGACCATAACGTTCAGCAGCACCGGCGCGGCAGCGGCCACGGCAAACCGCCCGGTCGCGTTCAGGATCCCGGAAAAGAGCGCGGCAAGCGACATGAAAAAGATGTATGGGAAGGTGATGCGGCCATATCCGACCGTGATGTCGAAACGCTCGTCGCCGGCGAAGCCGCCCGCCGTGGCCCAGACCAGCGCCGGCATGAAGATCATGGCAAGCGCTGTCAGCGACAGGGTCAGAAGGCTCAGCCAAGCCAGCGCGTCCGATGCAAAGTTGGCGGCATCTTCGTCTCCCTCGACCCGCTTCGAGAACATCGGCACGAAGGATGCGTTAAAGGCACCTTCGGCAAAGAACCGGCGGAACATGTTTGGCAGGCGAAAGGCCGCCACGAACGCATCCATCAGCGGCCCCGGGCCAATCAGAGACAGGATCAGGATTTCGCGCACGAAGCCGAGGATCCGCGACATCAGGGTCCAGAACCCGACGGTCAGAAAGCCCGCCATCAGCCGGATCGGCTTCATCGTGTTGCCTGTGGCGTGTTTTGCATCACTGCCCCGTCGTTTTGATCAGGCATAGCGGGTCATGCGCGCTTGGGGAAGTTTCGGCTTAGCCGATCGTCCCGCGGTTTTCGCCGATCTGGCCACGATGCAGCAGCATATGATCCAGGAGGATGCAGGCCATCATCGCCTCGCCCACCGGAACGGCGCGGATACCGACGCAGGGGTCATGGCGGCCCTTGGTCACGATCTCGGTCGCCTCGCCCGTCTTGGTGATGGTCTTGCGGGGGGTCAGGATGGATGAGGTCGGCTTGACCGCAAAGCGCACGACGATGTCCTGCCCTGTGCTGATCCCGCCAAGGATGCCGCCGGCATGGTTGCTGGAATATTCGGGGCCGTCGGGCCCCATCGTGATCTCGTCCGCATTCAGATCGCCGGTCAGCATCGCCGCTGACATGCCTTCGCCGATCTCGACGCCCTTGACGGCGTTGATCGACATCATCCCGGCCGCAAGATCGGTGTCGAGCTTGGCGTAGATCGGCGCGCCAAGACCCGCCGGAACGCCCCGCGCTGTGATCTCGATCACGGCCCCCACCGAATTGCCCGACTTGCGCAGATCGTCGAGGTATCCCGCCCAATCCTCGGCGGCTTTGGCATCGGGCACCCAGAACGGATTGCGGTCGATTTCATCCCAGTCAAAGCGGTCCCGGTCGATTTCATGGGTGCCCATGCGGGTCATATGACCCTTGATCTCGATCTGCGGGGCCAGAGACTTGAGAGCGGCACGGGCCAAGCCGCCTGCGGCCACACGGGCCGCCGTTTCGCGGGCGGATGACCGGCCCCCGCCGCGATAGTCACGGATCCCATATTTTTGCCAATAGGTGATATCGGCATGACCGGGCCGGAATTTTTCGGCGATTTCGGAATAGTCCTTGGATCGCTGATCGGTGTTCTCGATCAAAAGCTGAACGGGCGTGCCCGTTGTCTGCCCCTCAAAGACACCCGACATGATCCTGACCGCGTCCGGTTCGCGCCGCTGGGTGGTGAACTTGTTCTGGCCCGGTTTGCGCTTGTCCATCCAGATCTGCAGATCGGCCTCGGTCACGGGCACGCCGGGCGGGCAGCCGTCCACCGTCGCACCCAGTGCAGGTCCGTGGCTTTCGCCCCACGTGGTGACGCGGAAGATATGACCGAAGGTATTGAACGACATGTGCGGCTCCTCTGACCGGACGGTCTAACGACGGGTCCGGGCAGGCTCAAGTCGTTTCGGCTTGCGGCCATCAGAGCACGGCAATAGTGTCGAGCGTACCTCGGGGTGCTTGTTCCAAGCTGAGATGCCTTTCCGGCGAACCCGTTGAACCTGAACCGGTTAACACCGGCGGAGGGAAGGTGCGGAGATCATCCACATCCTAGACCCGCCGCCTGCATGATGGAGGATACCCATGCGTTATCTTGCGTTTGCAGCGGCTTCGATCATCGGAGCCCAAGCCGCAGCCGAAACTCCCGTTTTGACGGTCTACACCTACGACAGCTTCGTGTCCGATTGGGGCCCCGGCCCTCTGATTGAAAAGGCGTTCGAGGAGACCTGCAATTGCGATCTGCAATTCGTCGGCACGGGCGATGGCGCGGCCCTTCTGGCGCGGCTCAAGCTCGAAGGCGCGCGGACTGACGCCGACATCGTTCTGGGCCTCGACACCAACCTGACCGCAGCAGCGGTTGAGACAGGACTTTTCGCACCCCACGGTGTCGAGGCAGAGTACGACCTGCCCATCGAATGGACCGATGCGAATTTCGTGCCCTATGATTGGGGATACTTTGCGTTCGTCCACGGCCCCGACGTGTCTGCGCCCGCCAACTTCAAGGATCTTGCAGCATCAGACCAAAAGATCGTCATTCAAGATCCGCGTTCATCGACGCCCGGGCTTGGCCTGCTTTTGTGGGTTAAGGCCGCCTATGGTGACGAGGCCCCGACGATCTGGGAAGGTCTGGCCGACAACATCGTGACCGTGACCAAAGGCTGGTCCGAAGCCTATGGCCTGTTCCTTGAGGGCGAGGCCGACATGGTGCTGTCCTACACGACGTCCCCCGCTTATCACCTGATCGCCGAAGAGGACGCGACCAAGGCCGCGGCATCCTTTGACGAAGGCCACTACATGCAGGTCGAGGTCGCGGGCATGCTGGCAGGAACGGACCAACCCGATCTCGCCGCGGATTTCATGGCGTTTATCGTTACGGACGCCTTCCAAGAGGTCATCCCGACAACCAACTGGATGTATCCCGCTGTCACACCCGAGGCCGGGTTGCCCGAGGGTTTCGAAACGATGATCACGCCATCGAAGAGCCTGCTCTTTTCAGCCGAAGAGGCGGCGATGCTGCGTGACGAAGCCCTGGCCGAATGGCTGTCGGCGCTCTCCAACTAGGGCGGTATTCCGGGCCGCTGATCGCGCTGATCATTATCGGTGCGATTGGCGCGATTATTGCGGCTGTGTTTTCCCGGTCCGGGGGCCTGTCTCTTGGGCCGGGCGATATGGCTGCGATCCGGTTCACACTCCATCAGGCAGTCTGGTCCGCCGCGCTCAGCGTTCTTCTTGCGATCCCGGTTGCGCGGGCACTGGCGCGCCGTCGGTTCCGGGGGCGGGGCGTCATCATCACCCTGCTGGGCGCGCCCTTCATCCTGCCCGTGATCGTCGCGGTTCTGGGGCTGCTCGCCGTCTTTGGCCGGGGCGGGTGGGTCAGCACGATACTGGTGAGCCTGGGCGGAGAGCCGATCTCGATCTACGGGTTTCACGGCGTGGTGCTGGCCCATGTGTTTTTCAATCTGCCCCTCGCAACCCGTCTAATCCTGCAGGCATGGCAGGCGGTTCCGGCCGAGCGTTACCGCCTTGCCGCACAACTGGGGCTCGACGGTTGGGCCTTTTTCAGGATCATCGAATGGCCGCTCTTGCAAAGGGCGATGCCGGGCGCGTTTGCCCTGATCTTTGTCCTCTGCCTGACCAGTTTCGCTGTCGCTCTGACGCTGGGGGGCGGGCCGCGGGCAACCACGGTTGAACTGGCGATCTATCAGGCGTTTCGGTTCGATTTTGATCTGGGGCGGGCCGCCTTTCTGTCGCTGCTGCAGCTTGGCCTTGCCGGAACCGCGGCGGCAGTGGCCGTCTGGCTGGTGCCACAGGTCGAACTGGGCCGCGGGCTGGATCGTCCGCATGATCGATGGGATGGACGCGGCGCCGCGACGCGGGATGCGGTCGTCATTGTGCTGGCCTTCCTGTTTCTCGTCGTTCCAATCGGTGCCGTTGCCTATGACGGGATGCACGGGCTTTTGGTGCTGCCGGGCCTGGTCTTTGAGGCCGCGCTGACATCGCTTTGGGTTGCAGCGCTCAGCGTGGTCTTGATGCTGACGGTCGCGCTGCCGCTTGCCGGATGGATGGCGATGCGGCGGCGCGCCGGGGCCGAGGTTGTCGGGATCTTCGGGATCGCAATTTCGCCTCTGATGTTGGGAACCGGGGCGTTCCTTCTGATCAACCCCTATGCCGATCCCAGCCGACTTGCCTTGGTCGTCACGGCCTGCGTCAATGCGCTGATGACACTGCCCTTTGCCCTGCGCCTCATGGTGCCCGCGCTTCGTGATCTTACGAATGACTATGGCCGGCTGTCGCTCAATCTGGGGCTGCGGGGCTGGCCCCTGTGGCGGATCGTCACTCTCCCCCGGTTGCGGCCGCAGATCGGGTTTGCCGCCGGTCTGGGTGGCGCATTGTCCCTTGGCGATCTGGGTGTCGTGACGCTTTTTGCCGATCAGGATCGCGCGACGCTGCCTCTGCAGATGTACCGCCTGATGGGGGCCTACCAGATGGAGGCGGCATCCGGCGCTGCGGTGCTGCTTTTGCTGCTGGCCCTCTCGGTTTTCTGGCTATGCGATTGGTGGGGGCGGCATGCTTAGGTTGGAAGACTTGCGGATCGCGCTGGACGGTTTTGATCTGGGCGCGGATTTCACTGTTGAAGCCGGGGCACGGGTCGCGGTGATCGGGCCGTCCGGGGCGGGCAAATCGTCTCTGCTGAATGCGGTTGCCGGTTTCATCCCGCTGGCCGGTGGGCGTGTTCTGCTGGATGGATCCGACATCACCACCCTGCCGCCCGATCAGCGGTCGATCACGATGCTGTTTCAGGACGGCAATCTCTTTCCGCATCTGACGCTCGCCCAGAATGTCGGGCTCGGGCTCAGGCCGACACTGCGTCTGGATGATCAGGAACGCAGCAAGGTGGCCGGTGCGCTGGCCCGCGTCGGGCTGGATGGTCTGGCTGACCGGAAACCCGCGACCGTGTCGGGTGGGCAGGCCAGCCGCGCCGCGCTGGCCCGCGTGCTGGTACAAAACCGCCCCCTGCTGTTGCTCGACGAACCCTTTGCAGCACTCGGCCCCGCCTTGCGGGCCGAGATGCTGGCGTTGGTGGCGGAGCTGCTGGATGAAACCCGGGCCACGCTTATGATGGTCACCCACGCGCCCGAAGATGCCCGACGGATCGCCGATCAGGTGGTCTTTGTCGATGCGGGCATCGCACATCCCCCGGCGCCAACCGAGGCCCTGTTCGCCGATCCTCCGCCGTCCCTCAGGGCCTATCTCGGCTGATCTTGTCCTTGCGGGACATTCCTGTGCAGGGTGCGCCGCGAAAGGACCAGCCATGCACCCGAACCCAGCATTCCGAAAAACACCTGACGATCGGAACCTCGCATTTGCCCGGGACCGCGCGTTTGGCATCGTCACGATCAACGGAGAGGCGGGGCCGCTCATCAGTCATGTGCCTTTTCTTCTGTCGGAGGATGGCACGTCGGCGGACCTGCACCTTGTCCGGTCCAACCCGATTGTTCGGACCGTGAAGGCGCCCATGCCTGCGGTGATCGCGGTCAGTGGGCCGGATGGATACGTGTCACCGGACTGGTATGGCATCGACGATCAGGTGCCAACGTGGAATTACATCGCCGTGCATCTGCGCGGCACCCTGAACCCGCTGCCGATGGAGGACATGCACGACATGCTTGACCGCCAGTCAGCCGCCTATGAGGACAGGTTGCTGCCGAAACCCCCGTGGAAGACCGCCAAGATGGATGAGGAGGCGTTTCGGAAAATGCTGCGCATGATCGTCCCCTTTCGGATGGAAATCCAAACGGTCGACGGCACGTGGAAGCTGAACCAGAACAAGCCCGATGAGGTTCGGATGCGGGCCGCTGATGCCATCGAAACTGGCGGCATCGGGACCGAGCTGTCGACCCTTGTTGCGCTGATGCGCGACGCCTAGGGTGGCGCCAATCGAATGGGAGGTTGCGCAATGAAACTGTTGATGGCGGGGCCGTCGCCCTTTGTTCGCAAGGTTCTGGTTCTGCTGCACGAAACCGATCAGGTGGCGGACGTGGAAACGGTGCAGGTGACTGCAGCCGTCGGCGGAACCGATGCAGAGCTGGCCGCCGCGAACCCGCTGGGAAAGATCCCGGCGCTTGTGCGGGATGACGGGCCGACGCTCTATGACAGCCGCGTGATCTGCCGCTTCCTCGATGACCGGGCAAGGGCGGGTCTCTATCCCGCGTCGAACCAATGGGAAACGCTGGTGCTTGAGGCAACGGCCGACGGGATCATGGAGGCCGCGGTTCTGATGGTTTATGAACGCCGGTTTCGTCCACCTGAACTGGTTTCAGAACCCTGGCTGGAAGGGCAGTGGGAAAAGGTTGCGCGCGGCCTCGACGCCCTTGATGCTCGGTGGATCAGCCACCTCACCGGCAAGCTCGATATCGGCCATATCGGCGTGGCCTGCGCCCTCGGTTACCTCGACTTCCGTCATCCCGAACGGAACTGGCGCGAAGGGCGGGATGCGCTGGCCGCGTGGTACGAAACCTTTGCAGCCCGCCCGTCGATGCAGAACACGGTGCCCGTTGGCTAGGGTGTGACGCATTTGGCAGGAAGCGGTCCCCAGCGGACGTTCGAGCCTTGAGCTCCTGGCGCGGCCGCTCACCGGGCGGGGCCAATGTCAGCGTTGGACCGCTTCAATTCGTCATAATTCGGCGCTAGCCCTCGGCCCGCTGCGCGCCCTCTTC
>CAWUIQ010000131.1:0-6882 GCA_963922565.1 uncultured Rhodobacterales bacterium | reverse complement strand
GCTCTTTGGCTCGTTCCATGACGGCACCGCTGCGGCGAACGAGCGGATCAAGGACAGGCGAAAACGCATGGGCAGTGGCTGAGGGCGACTTCGGCGGATTTCCGAGCACCCCGACACATCCGCCGACAGAACGACACGGTCCGCGCGTTTAGACCTAAGCGCGACCGAAAGGACAGCCCCATGCCTCGTACTCTCCCGCTCGTGGCCATGCTTGCCTTCCCTGCCGTTCCGCTCGCAGCTGAACCGTTTTCCGCCGACATCTGGGCTGACAACTGGTTCGAACTGCGCATCAACGGCACCCAAGTGGCCGAAGACAGCGTGCCAATCACCACCGAACGCTCGTTCAACGCCGAAAGCTTCACGTTTGAGGCCGAGCGACCCTTCGCGATCGGGCTTGTGGCGATGGATTTCAAGGAAAACGATACCGGTTTGGAATACATCGGAACGCGCCGCCAGCAGATGGGCGACGGGGGCGTGATCGTCCAGATCCGGGATGCGTCGGGCGACATAGTGGCCGTCAGCAATGACGACTGGCGGTGCCTCGTCACGCACACGGCGCCGCTGGATAAATCCTGCGAACGCGTGGCCGAGCCGGTCGCGGGCAAGGATGCATGCGGTTTCGAAATCACCGATCCCCCAAGCGGATGGGACCAGCCCGCGTTTGACGCGAGCGACTGGCCCTCGGCCACGGTCTATTCAGCGCAAGCGGTCGACCCGAAAGGCGGGTATGACGGCATCACCTGGGCCACTGAGGCCGAATTCATCTGGGGCCCCGACCTTGAACAAAGCAACACGGTGCTCTGCCGGATGGTGGTGGAATGACACGCGCGCCGATCTTTCGGTTTTTCGCCTGCATAGCCCTCACAATCGTCGCACTGTCGGGTCCGGTCCACCCACATGATGATCACTGCGGTGCGATCGCCGCCTCAGTGGCCGATGCAGGCTTTGCCGACAGCGTGACCGTCACCTGCACCGACACCCATGCAACGATCACTTCGGACACCTATCCGGACCATGAACTGATGACGGGCATCGTGAACACCAATGAACAGGTGCCTGTGCCTGCCGACTTCGCCGCCCCCATCCTGCTTGACCCGATTCTGGGCAGCACCCCGCTTACACGCGATGCGGCGCTAGGGGTCGCCGTGAACGGCGTACCGATCTACGACTACACCGCCGGCGGAGAGATGACCCAAGCGGACCTCGCCCACCATCAGGCCCGGCACGACACATATCAGACCGGCCAGCTGGATGTGTGTGGTGGCCATGCCGGGCGTGGGGATGACTACCACTACCACGTCAAGCCGACCTGCATGATCGAACAGATGGACAATGCGGGCGATGACGCGATCATCGGCTGGGGGTTTGACGGTTTCCCGATCTACGGCGACAACAACCCCGATGGATCGGCTGTTCCCGCAGGGGCGCTGGATGTCTGCAACGGCCAGCCGGATGCCACCTTCGGTTATCGGTACCACACCTCGGCTGACGCGCCTTACATCGTGCAATGCCTGATGGGTGAGGTTTCCGACTTTGACCAGCTGCCGCGGGTTCGACCCTTGACCCACGCGGATGGCGGCGGAGTAGACCCCGGGCGCCCACCCCGCGGCGGGGTCGAGGGTCTGGTCTTCACGCAACAGGACGACGGGCTGCGCAGCATGGATTACCGGTACCAAGGGGCCGACTATTACATTCGATACAGCCCTTCTGGCCGACCCGACTGTTATGCGTTCGAGACCCGCACCGTCACCAATGGCGGCAAAGACGTTACTGGCGAATACTGTCGATAGATGAACGCCGCCTTCGAAGAAATGTGACGCCGGTCATCCCCGCCACAGCCACAAGGGCCGCACACCTCGACCACGCAAAACCTGTCCGGAGCCGCCAAGGAAAACGGCGCCCCCGAAAGGGCGCCGCATACAGCACTAGATGTTTTGCGCGCTCATCTCGCGGGCGATGTGATCGGCCTGCCGAATTGCCAGCGCCACGATCGTCAGCGTCGGGTTTTCCGCCGCGCCCGTGGTGAATTGCGATCCGTCCGAAATGAACAGGTTCGCGATGTCGTGGCTCTGGCCCCACTTGTTCACCACACCGTCCCGCGCGCTTTCGGACATCCGGTTGGTGCCGAGGTTATGCGTCGACGGATAGGGCGGCGTCGGGAAGGTGCGGGTGGCACCGACCGCCTCGTATACCGCCTGGCCCTGCCTGTAGGCATGGTTGCGCATCGCAATGTCGTTGGGGTGATCATCGAAATGCACATTCACCACCGGTAATCCGTACTGGTCCTTGACATCGTGGTTCAGGGTCACCCGGTTGGTTTCCTGCGGCATGTCCTCACCCACGATCCACATGCCCGCCATGTTCTCGTAGAGATCCAGGGCAGAGGTGAACTCGCGCCCCCACGCTCCGGGGTCGAGGAATGCGGCCATGAAGGGCAAACCAAGGCTGAGCGTTTCCAACTCGTAGCCCCCGACAAAGCCGCGCGACGGATCATGTCGGGACTCGTCCTGGATGATCCCCGCCATCGTGGTGCCCCGCCACATCTTCACTGGCTTGTCGAAGACTGCGTAGACAGAACCGGTCATGTGGCGCATGTAGTTTCGCCCGACCTGACCGGAGCTGTTGGCAAGGCCGTCCGGGAACATGGACGAAGCAGAATTCAGGAGCAGGCGCGGGGATTCAAATGAATTGCCCGCCACGCAGACGATCCGCGCCTTTTGCATTTGCAGGTTACCGTCCGCGTCGAAGTATTCGACGCCCGAGACCTTGCCGCTGTCGTCATGCAGGATGCGTGCAACATGGCTTTGGGGACGAACCTCGAGGTTGCCCGTGGCTTCGCCCTCAGGGATCTCGTGATAGCCCGCAGACCATTTCGAGCCCCACTTGCACCCCTGAAAACAGAAGCCGGTCTGCTGGCACATCTGCCGGCTTTTGTCATCGTCCCGCGAGGTGATCGCCATGCGGCCGGTATGAACTTCCTCATAACCCAGCGCCTTGGCGCCTGCTTCGAAGACCTTGTAGTTGTTGTTGCCGGGCAGGCCGGGGCGGTCGCCGGTGCGGGTCACGTTCAGCTTGTCCTCGGCCAGGCTGTACCAAGGGTCCATCTCTGCGGCGTCGATCGGCCAGTCCAAGAGGCTCGCACCCTGCACATTGCCATAGGTCGTCGCGGCCTTCCATTCATGCTCCTGAAAGCGCAGGGAAGCCCCGGCCCAGTGCTGGGTCGTACCGCCCACAGATTTCACGATCCAGGCAGGCAGGCCTGAGAAATCCTTGGCCACACGCCAGTCGCCCGAGGTTGTTCGCGGGTCAAGCCAGGCCAATTGGCCAAAGCTGTCCCATTCGTCGTTGATGAAATCTTCGGGGTAATGTCGCCCGCCAGCCTCCAGCGCAACGACGCTGACGCCCTTACGGGCCAACTCGCTTGCCACGACGCCGCCGCCAGCGCCGGTGCCAATGACGACGACCACGCCGTCGTCGTTCAGATCAAATGGTGCTGCCATAAGTCTCTCCTCCCCTATGGCTCAAAGCCAGTTGATGTCGTTGAAGCCGCGGTCGATGTAGCCGCCGAACTCGAACGACGCGCCCTCGTAGCCAAAGATCGGCCAGACGGCTTTCTGGTTGTACAGGCCGGTCACCAGACCGCCGCGGATCTGCTGGAAGAACGCGCTGTCTTCCATGCCCCGCAGGATGTCGACGCGGTCGCGTTCCCATCCGGCGCCAAGATAGCTGGCATGGCCCTTTCCTTGGGCCGCAGCGTTCAGCGCCGCAATGCCACTCTCGATGCCTTCAGCGGCATCAGGCGTGTCGTATCCCTTGACGGCCAGAACATAGAATTCGTCGGCGATCTGATCGTGCGGGTAGATATCCCGCGCCATCTGCACCAGCGTCGCCATGGTCTCTGGCTTCAGCGCCATCGTCTCCATCGCCCAAGCGCCGTTTGGCGCTGCCAGGAACCCGGCACCCACAACAAACGATGTGCCGGCAGCCGTCGCGCGCGACAATAACTGTCGCCGTGTCAGCCCCTTGGGGTTTGTAGTATCGGACATTTCTCTTCCTCCCTCCGATATCACTTGAAACGGCCGGCCCGTGCGAGCACCTCGATCTGGTACCCATCGGGATCAGCCACGAAAAAGAACCGCGCGACGGTTTCGCCCGCGGGCGCGAAATCTACGAGCTTGCGAGGGGCCAGACCTTCGGCCTCAAACCGGGCATGTTCAGCGTCGAGATCTTCGACCGAAACCGCGAGGTGACCGTAGCCGTTGCCCAGATCATAGGGCTCGGTCTGTCCCTTGTTCACGGTCAACTCGAGCTCGAACTCGGCCTCGGGGTTGCTAAGGTAAATCAGCGTGAAATCGGGAAAATCCAGCCGGTCAGCGACCTTGAGGCCAAAGGCCTTGTCGTAGAATTGAACTGACCGGTCCTCTTCCAGGACACGGATCATCGAATGGATTTGCTTGGCCAACGTGTGCTCCTGCGATCATGGATGGTTGATTGCAGGATAGCGAGATGGGCAGGTGGCCCGGGTAGTATGCCGTTACTACCTAAGTTTTCTTAGATTCCGGGCCCCGGCTCACTCTGCAGCGATAACGGAACGAGGCGTCGAGTGGGAAAATTCCATGAATTTCAGGCATGCACACCGCAAGAGAGACGTGAAATTCGAAGGCTCGCCCCGGCGTTCAAGGACCTCGGCATGCAAGGTCGAGATAAACATCGGCGTCGTGACCCCGTCCCGTGCTGCAATGTCGTCCAGGGTCGCCCAGAACGCGTTTTCAAGTCTGATCGACGTGCTTTGACCGTTCAGCCGAAGGCGGCGCGTGGTGCAAGAGTACCTGTCCGGATCCTGCCCAGCAAAAACCTCACACATGGTGTCCTCCCTTGCCTTGATCTTGGCGAATTTCGTATACGAAATACGGTCAACTGTCTAGGCGCGATGCGCCGCGAGAAAGCGTATGTCCGGGTACGAGGAACCAGCGAATGGATGTGATCGAGCAACCCAAATCACTTGCAGAACAGACCCATGATATCCTGTTGAATGCGATCAGTTCTGGCGAGCTGGCTCCGGGAGAGCGTTTGAACCAGGACCTGATTGCGGCCCGATTGAGTGTGTCCCGCCAACCTGTGAACAGCGCCATCTCGGTCCTTAAATCCAACGGATTTGTCGAAGACACCGGACGTCGCGGCGTTGTCGTATCGCAGATCAGTCTGGACCAGTTCGTGTCGCTCTATGAATTCAGGCTCGCAATCGAACCCTTCGCCGTCCGTCTCGCCCACGAACGCAAACCAAATGATGCCCATCGGGAATCGCAAGACATGCTAAAGCGCGGCTGGCGCGCAGTCAGATCGCAGGACCCGGTCTCGCAAATCGAGATAGATTTCGAATTTCACCAGATGATCTACGACTGGGCGGGCAACGCAACGATCGCGGACACGATGCGCATGCATTGGCATCATATTCGCCGCGCCATGGGCGTCGTCCTCCGCCAGGGCGTGCCGTCGCAAAACTCGTGGGAAGAGCACGAAAGGATCATCGACGCCCTGATGGGCGGTGATGTCGAACGCGCGGAGGAGGAAACGCGGCGCCACATGAAAAACGCTCTGGCCAAGACAGCGGCAGTGCTGCCACAGACATAGGCGCGAGAGACGCTGCACGGCCACCAACGTCAGCCAGGAGCCCAAATTAGATGTTGCTGCGGTCTGCCGGAATGTCAGCGGTGCGCAGATAAGAGAAACTCGCAGTCGTGCGCGTCTGGCAGTCTTTTCATCACTCGATCAACCAGAACATCTGAAAAAGAAGAGGTCCCTCACCAAGTTGATGGCGAGGGGCCCCAAGCAGGTGTCAGACGTCGCTGTCGCTGCATCTTCCGACATTGGCGTTCATGTCGATCAGAAAAGTAGAAGCGCCACACGGTTTGCGACTTACAAAAGAACGTGGTCCGCTGACTTAGAACGGATGGATGCGCGGCCAGTTTTCATCGCCAGCTACGATGTGTGCCGGGATGTCTGCCTGCCAAAGCTCCTGTGCTCGTGGATGGACCTGTACATAAAGCACGTCATCCACGATCTGCCAAACGTTTGGATCGCCCGGTGCCTTGTAGTTCTGGCTGGCTGCCCAGGAGCAATAGCCATCGTAAGCAGGGGCATAACGTTCAGGATTGGCTGCAAAGGCGTCCCGGTTCTCGGTCGAAGCGAAGTACCAGATCGCTCCGTTCCAGAAATGGTTGATCCGAGCCTCTCCCGGCATTGGACCGTCCTGGTGATAAGATACTGTATCATAACCACCAATTGCGACGGCCAACTGGTTTCCTGCGACTGCGGGCGACGTGGCGATGGCAAGGGTCAGTGCGGCAACAGATGCCATGACAAGTTTTCTGATCATGTGAGTCTCCATTTTAAGATCCCGCTTTTGCGGTCTTTTTCGTCAATACTTAAACGACCCGCTCACTGACCAATGACGTTTGCGCCAAGGAAAATTTATAAAGATCGACGTCTCGTGATTTGCATTTTATGCGAAGTGAGCAGGGGTTTTTTGGAGCTGCTGCAGACGCTGGTGGGTATACGGCTAGAGCGCATTGTCCCGTCGAACGGTCGACTGGTGATCTGCAACCAAGGCCCGCTTCGGGCTGCGACCGGTCATCAGTTCAATGCAACTCAACAGCAGCTTCGTCTCGCCTTGCCGTCATCTACCGCAGGACAAGTCACGTATTGACCGGTCCCGCGGCAAGCAGCTCCGCTGCCTTGCCAACAAAGCCACGGCTATGTCGCGACCACCAGCCCTCACCCTCGCCAAGTGCGGCATAAGAAACCAGTCTTCTTCGCCCCCGTGACATGGCGCGCGGCCTTGCTATAAGGGCGCCGATTCCAGTTTTCCCGTGCAAGGACACG
>CAWUIQ010000130.1:0-6937 GCA_963922565.1 uncultured Rhodobacterales bacterium | reverse complement strand
ACAACGGTCTCCCGTCTAAACATTAGCAAACACCACAAAAAGCAGCGCGATGTATAGTTAGTCGCTCACACAAAACCTATCTGGATGGCCAAGTCTGGGGACGTCGCTGGCCTTACTCGGTTGGGGAGATGACCGTCTCGAAAAAAAGCTCGGCTGCCCCCTGATAGATGTCACGGCGTTGGGCCTCAGTGAACTCAACATGACCCATTGATCCCTCAACCAGGAAAAGCACACCGGTCGCACCGGCAGCCCCGTAGGCAGGAACAACGTCACAGGCTCCGGAGACTTGTAGTCCGGTAAAGCTCGCCCCTTCTGCTGCCGTACTGCAGGGCACCACGGGATCGAATTCTTCATGGGCTGAGTAAAGTAATGCCGAGCTCGCATCGACTGTGGCCAGATCAAGGACTGCGCCCGATAGTGGCAGCGCACCCTGCACTATGGATGACACGCCATTACTCTCGCCGACCGTGCCGTAGACGCCGCCATTGCTGTTGAGAAAGTTCACCAGAGCCTGGTTTGAAATCGGATCATCAGGGTCTAGCGTCGCCGCCAGCATCGCCATGACACCTCCGGCTGATTCCCCGCTGACGAAGATCGCATCAGAACGGATACCACGCGGATTGGACCCTTCTCCCTCCGCTCGCAAAAAACGGACGGCGGCGAACATATCGTGAGTAGCCATAACTCCGGCAATAGCGAGTTCATCGGCATCAAGTGGCGCCTGCCCAAGCACCCGGTAGTCCATCGTGGCAGCTACATAACCGCGACGGGCAAATTCCTGAGCGATCGGTTCAACTGATTCTCGTTCCTGTTCCTGGAAACCGCCACCGGACGCGACAATCATAACCGGTCGGTCCGTTACCGTGTCGTCTTCAGGTGTGTAGATTGTGAGCAACAAAGCCTGGCCATCGACCGTCGCGAAGGCGACATTCTCTTCAACCTGAAGACGGGAAAAGACGCGGTCTCGATAACGCACCGGATCGCCTGCTTCCTCTACATTGGTGACGCTTACATTGATCGGGAGAGTCGCACTCAGCCCGCTCGGGTCGCTCACGCGTAGCGTTGCCACATAAACGTTGTTGGCATCACCGTCGCCAGGCGTCTCGAAGTCGGGCGCTGTCGCAAAAGAGAGACCTCCAGTTGCGGAATCGAAAGCAAACGCGCTGGCATCGTCACCAGAGAGTGAAAAGGTCAGCGCATCGCCATCAGGATCTGAAGCCTCAATTGTGGTGAATGGTTCACTAGTATTCTCCTCCACGTTGATATCTACTGGGTTCGTCGAAAAAACTGGTGCTCGATTCAGCGGCCCGGGAGGTGGGACAACACTGTCGCCGCCGCCGGAGCACGCGGCGAGACTGAGAGCCAGCAGAGATGTGTAGGTATAGTGTTTGATCATCGGTTCTGAGGTTTCATTGTTTTTGTCAGACAAAGCTGGTTGGAAGCGGGTCGAAATTTCCGAGACCTGGAAGGGCAGCTGAAAGCTCGCTTTCGCTGAGACCAAACCATCGCCCTAACTCGGCAGCGTAGTTATCCACGGCCACGAACGGGATGAGACGACCGCCGCCACTATCGGCGTCGTGCCCCAAGACCGGTGGTGGCAACGCGCCATAAATCTCACCCCCCTTCACGGCACCGCCAAGTACGATCTGATGACCACCCCAACCATGATCGGTGCCATCGCCGTTGACCGCCAGCGTTCGGCCGAAATCCGACGCCGTGAACAAGGTCACATCTCGGTCAAGTCCGAGCGTCTCCATGGCGGTTTGAAAGGCAGACAGCGCCCCATCGATCTGGGAGAGCAATGCGGGTAACGCGCGCGCCTGACCGTCATGGGTGTCAAATCCACCAAGGCCAACGAAGAAGATCTGGCGCGACGCGAACATTCGGTCCCGGACATTGATCGTTTCCGCGACGGCCCTGAGCTGGGCGGCGAGCGGTGTCGCTGGGAAGCTTGTTGGAAACGAGGCGCCCTGTTGGCGAGCTGAATCATAGGCCTCATTGGTCGCAAGCCCGCCAGAGAAGGCCGTTGCCATGTCGCGTTCAAGCAAGTGGTCCCCGCGATAACTCGCTGCCGACAGCTGGTTGCGGACAGCTTCCAGGAGTTCGGCTCGTTCGCCAGACAGACCGTCATAATAGTCTTCCAGGAAATCTACGCGTGCGGCCCCTGCCGTGCTTACGCGGTACGGCACAGCACGACGTCCCGTTAGGAATGGTCCTACATCCTCGGTTGTGATCGTCGTGAATTGCGGCAGTGAAGCGTTGGCGCCGGATGCGAGGACGGCGTCGGCAAACAATCCGCCCCAACCATACTGTGCGCCTTCGGGTTGATTGGCTTGCCAGACCGCTTGCTGGTCATTGTGAGAGAACAGCCGTGGCGGCAGACGCACTGCACCGCCCTCAAAGCTTGCGCGCGTCGTCGGTTCGATGAGTGGGCCAACATTGCCGACAATTGCGGCCTTACCGCCCCGAAAAAGACCCTCCAGAAGGGGCATCTCCGGCGGCAAGGCGACTTGGCGTCCTTGAAGCACGCCGCCGGTCACGGGCGATAGAGGTGACAGGCTTGCGCGCTCGCGGGCTGAGCCTTGTTGGGCCAGTAAGGAAGCCCGCAGCTGCGCATACTGATCGTAGGAAGATTGATCATAAGGCAGGATCAAATCGTGGCAGTCTAGGCCGCCAAAAAAGAACACGCAGACCAATGCCTTATACCCGGTTGTGTTCGCGGCATGGGCCGTAAATGTCCGTGGAATGGCGGTGAGCGCCGTGGAGGCCAGCGCGGCGGCGCCCAGCGATTTGATGACGTGTCTGCGGCTGGTAAGCATGATCTCTCCTAGCGCTGGACGAGGTAATCTGCGGACGTCATGACGAGCAGCACCGCGAGCGACACTCTTTCAGATAGCCCTTCGGTGTCGCCTGGGCCGTCAATGGGACGCGCTTCTAGTGTCGCAATGATCGCTGTTTTCGTCTCGTCAGACAGCGTGTGATAAACGAGCAGGTTGTTGAGATGGTCGACCAACTTCGTGGCATCATTCGCAAGCGCAAGTTCATCGGCATAGTCCGGCACAAAGGCCCGCTCAAGCGCCGCAGGATCCACTGGCACGCCCATGGCTTCCAGCTCCGCTCTGAGCTCGTCAGTAGGGATCATCGATTGGCCACCAAAGGCCCAGAACGTCATGAAGTTGATAAGGGCCGGCGTAGTCGTGGCATTCACAATCTGAAGCTCTGGCACGGTCAGACCAGCCGCCCCACTCTCCGTACCGGGCGCGATATAGCCTGGACGGAAAAAGTTGAAGACGGACCGAGCACGGTAAGGATGTTGGGCTAACGCATCCGGTGGGCTCAGGTCAAAAAGCTCAATCCCATATTCAGGTCTTGAGGCGTCCGCATCAAAGGCACGTGCCCAATGGGTGAAACGCAGAAGCGGCTCGCGGATCTTGCCGAATTGGGTATCGGTGAGGCTCGCATCGCCGCGCACATCCGGGTCGAACAAAATGGCGGCGAGGGTTGCCGTAAGGTCGCCCTTGCGTCCGTCGCCCAAGCGGGTCCCATCTGGCAGCGTGTAGAAGCCGGAATCGAAGGCGACAGACACACGTTGGACATAATCCGGATCCGGCGCAGATGTCGTGAAACGTTGGATTAGCTGGCGTGAGATGAACGGCGCGACATTTGGATGCGCGAAGATACAGTCGAGCGCCAGGTCGATGCTAATCGCGGTCGGCGTCCCAGTTGGTATGGTACAGTCAAGAAAGCGCTTCGCCTCTGGAGAATGACGAGCCTCGTCAACCGCCATGGGCTTCAGCAGAGCTTGCTCAAGGCCTTCCCACTCGTCGACCGCGTCGACAACGGAGGGAAACCGTTGCCGGTCAAGACCGTCCAGGTCCAGGCCCGTAAAGACGCGTGCGAGACCAGCAATGTCCATATTATCATAGAGTTCGACCGCGCGACCCGAACCATCAAGCACTGGTGTACCATCGGGCTGGAGTTCGACGACGCCAACGGTGAAGAGCTGCAAGATTTCCCTGGCATAATTCTCATCGGGCATGCGACCTGTGGCCGGATCGGCTTTTTGGTTGCCCATATAGGTCAAGTAATAGCCCATGGCGGGCGAATAAGTGACCGCCTCCAGGAGATCGCGATAGTTCCCGAACGCACCTTCGATGAGAATGTCCTGATAGCCGACCACAGGCTCGGGAATATCGGTCAGTAGCTCGCCCCCAAAGTTCGACACAACGAGGATCTGCGACAAAGCGAACGCCATGCGTTGGCGAAGCTGGTCGTCGCCTTCGATAGCATTGCGCCAGAAAGAAAATGTGCTCGATTGCACGGCCAGAACGGGGAAGCCCTCGTCTGCGCCTGCGCTCATCGCGCGGTAGGCTTCAAGCTGCGGTGTATGCAAGCTGATAGGTTTCTGTAGTTCTGCCAGGAACCAGTCCGACGCGCTTGTACCGGTCAGGGAAGACACCTCATCCGCGCGTGGACCGAAGGTTGCCTGGGTCAGAAAGCGTGACGTTCCAGCCTCGGTGGCGAAGGCGCTGGTTGGCGGCGGCGGTGGTGGGGGAGGAGGAGGAGGAGGAGGAGATGGTGTCGGTGTCGGCGTTGGTCCTCCAATCGGTAGGTTTCCGTCGTCTGGCATAACGTCGCCAGAACAGCTGCCCGCGAGCAGAACGCCTGCGAAGCTGGCACCCAAAACGGTGGTGATAAACGGATGTCGTCTGTTGATCGGCACCTGTGATTCCCTAAACTTTAGGATCTTATGAGTTCAGGACACTTGTAACCCGGTCGGGGTCGGTGCGGTTTTACAAGTCGGGATGCGAAACCATACAAATTTGTATGCGTGCTCAGTGCCCGCGCAACGGCAAGGTGATTTCGAACACCGCTCCCGGTTCTGTAGCGACCACGCGCGCCTGGCCGGTGTGAAGCTCTGCAATCGCCCGGACGAGGCTTAGACCCAGACCATTGCCAGGCGTTGACCGGCTAGATTCCAAACGAACGAAACGCTCAAATACACTTTCGGTAGCTTGAGCTGGCAGACCCGGTCCATCGTCACCTACTTCGAGCAATGCGTGGTCTCCTTCGGCACGCAGCCCAATCCATGCTTTCGCCCCATCGCGGGCATGCTCCAGGGCGTTCTCCAGAAGGTTTGAGATCAACTGAATAAGCAGGTCGCGGTCGCCATGGACGAACACACCCGGGCCCACGCGCAGCTCGAGATGCTTGTCAGCGTCTTCGAAAATGGGTTCGAAACTGTCCGCTAAATCCGTTACAAGTTCCGACAGGTTCACCTCAGCGAATGCGCCGCGTCGCTGCCCAGCTTCGACTTCACCTAACCTTAGAAGTGCATCAAGGGTCCGCGACAGCGTCGATATGTGACCTTGGGCCGCCAACACATGGCTCGATACAGCCTCAGGGTCGCCCGCATCGCGTTGCAAGAGCTCCAAGCGTCCGGCCAAGTTGGAAACGGGTGTTTTCAGATCATGTGCGACTCCGACCGAAACGCCTTGCAGGTTCCGCGTCAACGTGCCGATCCGGTCAAGCATATCGTTCACCGCGACTGACAATCTATCGAATTCGTCGCCGGTACCGCTGATTGGAATCCGCCCATCCATCTTCCCTTCATCAATCGCTTCTGCGCTCATCGAGATCGTATTGAGTCGGCGGAAGACCGACCGGCTGGTCAAAAAACCGGTCAAAAGCAAGATCGGGATTGCTGCCAGCGCGACTAACCAGCTCGCTCTCACCAACCACTCCTGAAGGATTACGAGGCGATCCGGTATAAAGCGAGCCGCGATCACCTCGGCGCTGCGGTCTTCCAAGGGTAAACGAAACGATAGAACTGGATGGCCGGATAGCTCTTCGTGTTCGATGAAAGTGCGCGTCTTTCCACCGGGTGGGTCAATGCCGTCAAAGCCAGCCAGGGTCTCATCATCGCCAGTCATGACACGAATGATAAATTCGTCTTCTTCAAGGGTCGCATAGAGCCAATCGGGTTCCCAGGTCGACTTGCCGTCATAGCTGAGCGCCGATACCAGACCATTTATTCCCTGTTCGGCATAAAGACCTTCAAGGCCCTCCATTTCCCTATCTAGGCTCTCTGAGACCTCGTTCAGCGTTTGCGCTCGGTGGATCGCATAGCCGATCCAAACCAATCCGATCACACCCATCACGCCAATCAAACCCGACAGAACCGTGCGACGAAACACGGTCGATGCGATCAAGTTGTTACGGCGCGCTAAGGACATATCCCGCTCCCCTAACAGTGCGAATGAGTTCGGAATCGAACGGACGGTCAACTTTCGCGCGCAACCGGCTGAGATGGGTCTGCACCAGGCTTGTTTTCGGGTCGAATCGGTACCCCCAGATTTTATCTAGGAGCATGGTTCGGGTTACAATCTGGCCCTCATTAAGCATCAGGTATTCAAGGATTCTGTATTCGCGCGGTAACAGTTCGAGGCGCACATTGGCGCGAGTTACGACTTGGCGAGTGCGTTCCATAACGAGGTCACCGACCACAATCCGCGTCGTATCTGCTTCGGCAAGAGGTTGACGGCGAGTGAGCGCGCGTAGGCGCGCATAAAGTTCGGCGAAGGCGAAGGGCTTGGTGAGATAATCGTCGGCGCCGGCGTCCAGCCCGTTCACGCGGTCATCAATCCCATCTAGCGCGGTTAGCATCAAAATAGGCGTCGCGATGCTCGACTGGCGCAGTATTCGCACCGCATCTAGCCCATCCATGCCGGGAAGAAGACGATCAAAGATTATCACATCGAATGTGTGGGCTGCCGCTATTAGGAGTCCCTGCTGCGCCGTGGCGGCAACTGTAACTGCATCTCCGGCCTCCTCGAAACCTCGTGAGGTGAACGCAACAGTCTCTTCGTTGTCTTCCACCAAAAGGATACGCATTCGCCCGACCCGTACTTGAATACGAAAGCTTAAACAAAACCGA
>CAWUIQ010000129.1:0-6971 GCA_963922565.1 uncultured Rhodobacterales bacterium | reverse complement strand
CGCTGGAGGCCGCCCGCGCACTGGCCCCGGGTCAGGATATCTATGCGCTGGAAGCGGAATGGCGCGCCCTCTGGACCCGGACCGGGCGGGCGCCGCTGGGTGCGCCGGACAAGGCGTTTCTGGGCTGGATCCGGCGCCGCAACAGCGGCTGACAAAGGCAGAGAATCTCTGTGGCATCTTTGTGGCGCCTGCAGCGTCCGGCGCCGCCTCGAATGCCCACGAACTGTTTCAAAATATTAACCAAATCACTCAAAACGTGAGAACTGTTCATCAAACGTCCCTTTATGTGACCAAAAAAGCCCGATCCCATACAGATTTTGGGCACATTCTCGCCAAAACTTATTGAGCCTCCCGCCAGAAGTCTGGTATCTAACGCTTGGGAAGGTTCGCTGGCAGGTGGTGTTAGCGAGTTAGTAACTGGGGTGCTGCGCATAATTTTGCGCTCATTGAAACAAAGGTGATATGTATGAAACTCACTTCCACACTTTTCGGAGTCGCGACCGCGTTGGTTGTCGGGTCCGCAGCGACCGCAGCGACGGTCAATGCTGTAACGGAAGGCCAGCGTGACCAAGTCGCCGGAACATCGCTTGTTGTTCCGACAGACGCCGCTTCGGGCGCACCGGGCTTTGACCTGGGTTCCGTCAGCAACGGCGAAAACATCGACATTCACGGCCGCGTCGTGACACAGGTCGACGTCTACACATTCACAACCGACCGCGTTGCAAAGGTCGAGTGGATCTTTGGCGGCTACGATCTTGAGCTTGGCGGTTCGGAAACAGATTCGGGTCTGGTTGCTGCAACCGGTAACCCTGCGTCGCCCAATGTCGGCCAGCCCGGCAGCGACGTTGACATCTTCTTCGACGATGGTGGCGGCCCGATCGCGGCTGCTGGCAACACGTTCTCGACAGACATCATCGCCGGCGATCCGCTGATTGCGGTGCTTGGGCCGGGCACGTATTCGTTCCACATCGATGGGTCGAACCAGTTCGACGCACTCTATGATATCCGCATCTCGGCTGTTCCGCTGCCTGCAGGCGCAGTGCTGCTGCTGACCGGTCTTGCGGGTCTGGGCATTGCACGCCGCCGCCGCGGCTAAGCCCGAACACAAGAACGACTGAACTGAACACGAAGTCAGGCGCCCGACAGGGCGCCTGACTTTTTTCTGCAGGTGCATTGGCGAACCCGTCCTTTGATGGCATTTTCCGCCTCGATCCTGTTGGCGGCAAAAGGCTGTATATCGCTGTGTTCGTGATCGTTTACGGAGCCCTCCGGTCGGGCACGACCCTGTTGCGGCTGATGATGGATATGCATCCCCGGCTCGATTGCCCGGGCGAGACGGATTTCCTGTTCGATTACCTCGGTTTTGACGAAGGCGGGCAGGGGGTCATCGATGCTGACGCGCTCGGCCGCAACCGCATCTACCAGGCCAGCCCCGCGCGGCTGAACCCCGAGCTGCAGGGCGAAGCGGCCATTCGCGACATGATCGAGCAGCTGCGCCAGAACCCGCAGGCCCGGGTTGTGCTGATGCTGCATCGCGGTCTTGAAAAAGCCCTGCGCCTGTTTCCCGACACACCGGTTCTGCACATGCTGCGCGATCCCCGCGACGTGGCCCGATCCTCGATCGGGATGGGCTGGGCCGGCACCGTCTATCACGGGGCGCAGCACTGGATCAAAACCGAACGCGAATGGGATCGGGTCGTGGCGGCCCATCCGCAGGGCAACTTTACCCCGCTGCGATACGAGGATCTGATCACCCAGCCCGAGGTCGAGCTGGAGCGTCTGGCCGCGGCCTTCGGCGTACCCTTCGATGCGGCCATGCTCGATTATCACCAAAGCTCGACCTATGCGCCGCCCGACACCTCGCTGGTCGAGCAATGGAAGCGCAAGCAGACCCCGCACGAGGTGGCCCTTGTCGAGGGGCGTCTGGGCGCGATGCTGACCGACAGGGGCTATGTGCCCAGCGGTCATGCCCCGGCGACGCCGCAGGGGGCGGAACGGGCGGCCCTGTGGCTGCGCGACAAGCAGGCGGTCTGGAAAACCCGCATTGGCCGGTACGGCGTGATCGACCCGGTCCTGGTGGGGCTGGCCAAGCGGCTGCGGATCCCGCCCCTGGGCTATGCCGCCCAGCAGCGGATCAACCGCAAAACGGTCAAGTATCTGAAATAGGCACGGTCCGGGGCGCTCAGAGCCCCGGGATAAAGCGTGGCAGGGTCGGCACGACCTCCTGCATGATCGCGTTCAGGCGGGCCTCGGCCTGGGCTTCGGTCTCGTCCTCGTCGATCAGCGTCGTCAGGCGCACCATGGCACCGTCCTGCCGGCCCGTGGCGATGCCGTCGCGCAAGAGATACATCTTGGCGGCGAAATCCCACGCGATTTTCCGGCCCTTCTGCTCGAACCAGTAATAGACCATCATCCGCGTCTCACCCTTCTGGATGATCGCGCGGTTGATGTTGAAGGGCGCATCGGCATTCAGCGTGGGGGCGATATCGACCCGTTCCAGCCATGCGATTTCCCAGCCTGAACCGGGCAGACAGATTTCGGGGCTGTGCACGCCGCCATTGCTCTGGTTCTTGTACCACGCCGTGAAAAAGCCCACCGACGGCTCGCCCGCCGCGCGCTGGAAATTCACCGAATGATAATCGTCAGCCTTGAGCGCCTTGGCCACGCTGGCCTCGAGCGTCTGGGGCACGCCGACCTGCCGCCACTCGCCCATCTGGCGGGGGAAGACGGCAAAGACATCCCGTTCGGGCAGCACCACGCTGCGCTGCGGGACGGCCTGCCAGGCCAGAACACCGGCGATCATCACCGCCGCCGCAGCGATCAGGGCCGCCGACGGGCGCACGAATTGCAGCCGCATGGCCTGGGTACCCAGCCCGTCTGTGTCGAGATCCAGCGCCTCAACGAGGCTCATCTTGGCGGGATGCAGGAACAGCATCAGCCGGGCAAGGCCGAAGAGAATGATGATACAGGCCAGAAAGATCACCCAGCCTTCGAAGAAATGCGTGAACCCTTCCAGCCAGTCGACCCCGAAATACTGCACCAGTATCCCACCGATGGCGATGCGCACCGAATTCATCAGCACCGTGATGGGCGCGGCCGAGATCAGAAGCACCGCCTTGTGCCACATCGGCCCCCGGTAGAGCACGGCGAAGATGTAGGAAAACGACAGGATCGGGAACAGATAGCGCAGCCCCGAACAGGCTTCGGCCACGTGCAGTTTCAGAACGCCCAGATCGATGATGTTGCCGTCAAGATAGACTGGCACCGCCATCAGGCGCAAAAACCAGACCCCCAGCTCGGACGAGATCAGCTGCAGCACCGTCGAGAACTTGTAATAGAGCGTGTCCGGCAGGGGCAGCATGTAGACGAGGTGCAGCACCGGCGGCCAGAACAGCAGCCCCGTGCGCCAGCCGAACGAGATCAGCAAGATCCCCCAGACCCAGAGAATGGTCGCATAGGCCACGATATCTGAGATGTTCGAGAACTTGCCCGCTGCCCCCATAACCAGTGACAAAAGCACCACCACAAAGCCGGGCCAGCGATCGGATTTGGCGCCTGTCTCGACGGGATGTTCCTTGAGCTGGCGCAGGAATAGTAAGAGCGACAGGACCGGGATCAGGGGCCCGTGGCTGTATTCAGGTTTCTGCCAGGCCGTCAGCAGCGCATCGAGCCCGTCGATGAAAAACGCGCCAGCCGCCACCGAGGCCACAAGCAGCCAGAACGTGCCCCATGAAAAAAGCCCGAGAAATCCGGACCGCTGCGCCGTGGCTGAAGAGACATTCATCGACATCAAACCGTACCTTTATTCAAATCGCGCCGTATCGAAATGCGTGATCCACACCTGACGGGTCTCTTAGCAGAAACCGTGTCCGGCCTATACCCGGAATTGCACGATCCGTGAACGCCGGACCGTTTCTGATCACGGCAAAGTCAGCCGTATGGGGCAAAGGTGTCGAAATTTTGCCCGGTTATCAGGGCGCGATAGATTTCCGCCGTGTGTTGCGCCTTGGCCGGCCAGGTATAGTTGGCGGTCGCATGGCTTTGGGCCTTTCGGGCCATCGCGGCATGGGTTTCTGGATCGGTGATGCAGGCTTCCATCGCGGCGCGGTAATCGGTGACCAGCCCCTCCATCGGCTGCAGGGCCACGCGCACGCCGCGCCCGTCCGCGGCCAAATAGCCCGGTGCGCCGTAATCGGTGACCAGGCACACCATGCCCGAGGCCATCGCCTCAATCACCACACCGGCCCCCAATTCCCGGATCGACGGAAAGACAAAGGCATCCATCCGCCGCATCGCCTCGGCCACTTCGGCCTGGGATTTGCGCCCTTCAAAGATCACCCGGCCCCCCGCACCGGCCTCGGCCACCATCGCTTCGAGCCGGGGGCGTTCGGGCCCGTCGCCGAGGATATGCAGGACGTGATCCTGCAGGATATCAGACCCTATAAAGGCTCTGACCGCCGCTTCGGGCACCTTGTAGGGCACCAGCCGTCCGGCAAAGAGAAACCGCTTTGGGCCCTCTTGCGAGAACGGGGCCGCGCGGCCCGTGTCGTGAAAGACCTCGGTGTCGAACCCGATTTCGGGAAAGTTGATCACCGGCGCGGACAGGCCCTTGGGCAGATCGTCCATCGTGTGCTGAAAGCCGGCAAGGATCGCCTGCGCCCGGGTAAAGGTCGAGCGGGCAAAGGGCAGATACCGATAAAGATCGCGCAGCCGCCGCAACCCTTCCTTTTCGCGCTTCTGTTCGCCCTTGAAGGCGGCGGGCCAGTCGAGATTGCCGTTGAGCGGCCCGATGACAAACGGCTGATCGACCCGGCCTGCCACGTAAGAGGGCAGGGTGGGGGACATCGGCGTGATGCGGTGCACCAGATCATAGGCGCCCCCCTTCAGATCGGTGCGGAAATGCTGCAGCGCCTGCCGTTCGAAAAAGACGTAAGGCAGGTAGGCCATGATCTGGTTGGTCGACCAGGCGACCTCGTCGCCGCCACGCAGGAACTTGGCCAGCTTGTACATCCGCGCCGCGATCCATTCGTTGTCGATATAGGTGACGGGGGCACCCAGATCGCCCGCCTTTTCGATGTTCTCGCGGTTGCGGATATGGGTGACGACGGTGATGTCGGCCACCTCGGCCAGGGCCCGGGCATATTTGTAGCCGACGATGGGCAAAGAGGGCCATTCGGGATTGCAGTTTTCGGCCAGAACAAGCACGCGAGGGGGGCGGTCGGACATCAAACAGGCCTTGAGCTTCAATCGTCTGCCGTCGCTTACACCAGCGGGCAGCGTCCCACAATCACGCGGCGGGGTCGTCCGGTCTTTTGCAAGGTCCCTATGGCCTGGCCCTGCAGAAAGCCTAGGCAGATCCGCGTATCAAACAGGGTCTGTTTCGGCGCGAAAGGTTGATCGTGACGGGCTCCTGACCCTAGAAGATGCGCGATGATCCCGTCCGACAGGTTTTTGTCCCTATGAGTATCGCTGCCGCCCCCCGGTCCTATGTTCTGATCTCGCCCTGCCGGAACGAGGCGCAGTATATGCGCCGTACCCTCGACAGCGTGGTGGCCCAGACGCTGACACCGACGCTCTGGGTGATCGTCGACGATGGGTCGACCGATGAGACCCCTGCCATCCTGGCCGAATACGCCGCCGCCCATGACTGGATCCGCGTCGTTCAGAAACCCGACCGGGGTCATCGTGCCGTGGGGCCGGGCGTGATCGAGGCGTTCTATGCGGGATACGAGACGATCGACCCGTCTGATTTCACCTATTCCTGCAAGATGGATCTCGATCTCGATCTGCCCCCCCGGTATTTCGAGGCGCTGATCGAAAAGATGGAAGCCAATCCCCGCATCGGCACCTGTTCGGGCAAGCCCTATATGCGGGTGGGCGGCAAGCTGGTGTCGGAACGCCGTGGCGACGAGATGAGCGCGGGCATGACCAAGTTCTACCGCCAGACCTGTTTCGAGGATATCGGCGGCTATGTGCGCGAGGTGATGTGGGACGCCATCGATTGCCACAAGGCGCGTCAAAGAGGCTGGACCGCGATCAGCTGGGACGAGCCGGATCTGCGGTTCGAACATCTGCGGCCCATGGGGTCATCGCAGACCAGCATCTATACCGGCCGCCGCCGCCATGGGTTCGGGCAGTATTTCATGGGCAGCGATCCGCTCTTTTATCTCGCAACCTGCATCTTTCGCATGGCCGAACCGCCCTATGTGCTGGGCGGGCTGGCGATGCTGCAGGGCTATCTGGGGGCGTGGCTGCGCAGGGAACGGCGCCTCGACGATCCGGAGCTGATCGCCTTTATCAGAGCCTATCAACGCCGCGCCTTGCGGGTGGGCAAAGCCCGCGCCGTGGCCGAGATCGAAGCCGAACGCGCGCCCCGGCCCGAAATCGCCTGAGGCAAAGGTCTGCTTTCGCGTGGTTGACATGTGCACAACGTGTTAGGTCGGCGACGAAAAAACCGTGGAAAAGCACAGATTTGCCGTTCAACAAGTTACACGTACCGCAAAATCTCGCCCCCGAAACCTGCCGGGCTATCAATGAAGAACTTCATGAGAGCCTCGTTGAGACCTGTGGCGTGAACCCCGACGACCATTTCTGCCTGGTCGCAAGGTATCAGCCGGGTGACATGCTGCTTCATCCGACCTTTCTTGGAGAGCGCGATCCAGAGGCAACTATCGTGATCGAAATTGCACTACTGGAAGGCCGTACGGACGAGCAAAAGGAGCATCTCTTTAAGGATGTTCGCAGGCGCCTCAATGCTATTGGCTTCGATGCGAAGAATTCGATTATCTTTCTTCTGGAAAACAGCCCTGCTGACTGGTCGTTCAGCCCGGCAGGTTCGGTGAAATCCGTACTCCGGCTCTAGAAAGCCACATACTTCGCCATTCATGCGAACCGCAGGCCGGTCGTCGTTCTCAGGTCCGCCGCCCCAGCCTGTCGACCCGCGCCTGCAGGCCGTAAAGCCCGTGCTGGAC
>CAWUIQ010000128.1:0-7142 GCA_963922565.1 uncultured Rhodobacterales bacterium | reverse complement strand
CTGGTCATCATTCTCGCGATATGGGGTTTGCGACCCCGGGTCGGCCTTTCCAACAACCCCCAACTGATCCCGGTTTTGCATGGTCAGACACGATCGAAATATGAGAAAAGCGCGCTCACCCCGGAACAAGCCGAACGGATCGCCAGAAAGATCCACGCGGCGATGCATTCGGATCGCTTGTATCGCGACCCCAACCTGACGCTGAGCGCCCTCTCCAAGCATGTCGGCGTATCCAGCAACTACGTCTCGCAAACCCTGAACGAGCGTGTTGGGCAATCGTTTTTCGAGTTCGTGAATGGCTGGCGTGTCGACGAGGCCATACCTCTGCTCAGGGGTGGCGATGACACCGTTCTGGCCATCGCGTTTGAAGTTGGCTTTAACTCACGCTCGTCATTCTACACGGCGTTCAAGAAAAAGACGGGCCTGACACCTTCGGCATACAAGATGCAACAAGCGGCATCGCGCGAAGTTCGGCCATAAGCGCCCGACGCAATCCCCCTGCCATCTGCCCGCCAACCTGTCCGCGCGCATCGTGTCGGACGACAATGGCGGTGATCTTCACCAGTTGTGTGCAAAGCAAACTGGAGAATACGATGATAAGATACGTCACCCCATTGCTCGCCTTTCTGCCGGCCACCAGTACCTCTGCGGATGCCAGCGGCCAATTGGACGGAGTGTGGCAGACGGATGGCTATGGTTGGGTTGCCAATATCGAAGGCGGGCAAGGACAGCTCTTCAGCATGGCAGGTGACTTTTGCCTGCCCGACGTCGATGAGACTTTGCCCCTCGAAACCCTGTTGCCGGGCATTTCGCTCTTTCCTTCCGACAACGGCGAGTTGCTTCTGATTTCGCTGGTGGAGTTTGAGCCTGACCGGATACGGGCAGAGCGGCTCAGCTCACTGCCCGAGGCATGTCTGCGCGATGTTTCTGACACTCCGGCAACCAATTTCGAGGCGCTGCTGGCGTTCTTTGATCAGCATTATCCGTTCTTCGATATCTACGGCGTCGACTGGCAAACGCATGTCGCACAGATGCGAAGGCAGGTTCGCGACGACATGAGCGAAGATGAACTGTTTCGCCTCATGAGCGACCTGCTGCGGCCCGTGCAGGACGGGCATATCGCCCTTATTACAACGATCGATGGAGAGCAGCGCAGGTTCTTTACCAATCGGGGGCGCACTCAGGAGCTGATCTATTCGACAGCAGAAAGCGCCGGAGAAGACCCGAAACTGGCCCTCGACAAATTTCGCGACGACTTCTGGTATGCCGGTGTCAAAGAAAACCTGCTCGGCGGGTCCAGCAAGTTTGCGGGCAACGATCTCATCCAATACGGGATGATCAACGACACTGTCGGCTACTTGGCCTTTGCCTCAGTCGGCGGGTTCGGCCGCGACCGCGCCGACTTGCCCAAATCCCTGCGCCAGACGCGCCGCTATCTTGACCAGGCAATGCGCTTTTTCGATCGCAACGGGGCCTCGTCTCTCGTCGTGGATCTCAGCCTCAACTACGGCGGTCACGACCACATCGCCCGCGAAATCGCCAGCAGGTTTGCCACCGAACAAGATACGCTCGTTTACAGCAAGTATGCCTCCGATGCGGACGAGCCGATCCAGACCATCGCCACCATCTCACCCAGCGAACGCCCCCGCTTTGACGGCCCGGTCTATCTGGTCACAAGCAACATCACCATCAGCGGCGGGGAAATCCTGACGCTGTCGATGCGGGCGCTGCCGCAGGTCACCCACGTCGGCGAACGCACACGCGGCGCGTTTTCCGACATTCTCCCGAAACGCCTGCCGAATGGCTGGACGCTTCATCTGTCGAACGAAGTCTATCTCGACGCGGAGGGGCAGCACTGGGAAGCACGCGGTATCCAGCCTGATATCGAAATGCCCGTATTTTCGGATGCAGACCCGATTGCCAGCCATACCCAGGCGATCCTCGGCCTGGTCGAGACGATTGATCAGAGCACGGACTAGGCAGTTTCGCCCTGCGCCCGCTGCAAGGTTATGCGGGCGCAGAAGCCGCCGCTCTCTCGATTTGAAAGATGAAGCGTGCCGCCAACCTGTTCGATCAGCGCCTTGGAGATGGCAAGCCCAAGCCCAGCCCCGCCCGTATCGCGAGAGCGCGACGCCTCGATCCGCGTAAAGGGTTCCTGCATGCGATCAATGAACGCGTCTGGGACACCGGGGCCGTCATCCAGAATCTCGATGTCCACGGTGTCGGGGTCGTTTGAATGCAAAGCGAGCGTTGTCGCCCCACCGTATCGCAGCCCATTGTCCACGAGATTGTTCAGGACACGCTTCAGGTCCGGTTCCACCACCTCGACTTCAGCCGCGCGTTCAAAGGGAAGAAGGGTCAAAGGTTCGCCAAGCTCGGTTCGATGGGCAACAAACTCTTCCAGCCAGTCGCCGAGGTTCAACCGCTCTGAGGCCGACTGCTTGGTGACAGCCCTGCCCAAAGAGAGCGTATCCTCGATCAACCGCGTCATATCCTCGATGTCGCGAATTGTCTTTTCCCTCTGTGTATCGTCTTCGATGAACTCGCTTCGCATGCGAAGACGGGTCAAATAGGTCCGCAGGTCATGCGCGACGGCGGCAAGCGTGTTCGTGCGTTCGATTGTCAGCTGAACCAGCTTTGTGCCCGCAAGATTGAGTGCGGCGGCCAACTGGCGCACCGGTTTGGGCCCGTTTTCCGGCAGGGGGGTCAGGCCATCGTCCGAATAGGCCGCTTTGACAAAGTTGTTGGACGCATGGGCCAGCCGCCCAAGCGGCCCTGCGTAGGACAGGCTCGCCCACATCATCAGGCCAACGAGCACCAGGCTGAGAACACCGACCACGAACGCAACGCCATAGATGCCGATCATCCACCGGAACTGTTCGCCGTTTTCGACGACGAGGCCTGACCCGTCGGACAAGCGCATGACGATAATCAGGTCGTGGGCGAGCGTTGCAACCGGCCAGGGCCAGTCGTTGCTGTCGACGCGCTTGTAAACGCTGAACGGTCGATCCCCGAGGACGGCCTTGTAGACCGAGATGATCGGAACAAAGACCTCCGAAGGGTTCGCCACGGGCGGCGTGTCGGAGAAGTCTTCGTTCAACGACAAACGAAGGCTGGGCGAGTTGATCGCGGCCAGCGCGACGATGCGTTGGTTCGGTTCAAGCTCGTCCATGAGCCTTGCCGCCGCAGCCGCCTGGCGTACCATTGGCGGCCCTCGCAGGCTCTCGTCAAACTCCCCGCTTGTTCGGCTCAGCGCGGTCAGGATCGCGATATTCATGAGCGCCATTGCCAGAATGGTCAGGATCAGGGTTCGCATCCCAAGGGCCCGGACGTCGCCGTAAATCTTCGCCATGCCAAGAGATGGCCAGTTGATTGCTTTCACGAAATCCCCCTATCCGTCAGGCTCACGAAGACGCTGCACCTCGACCGAAAACAGGTATCCGTCACCCCGGATCGTCTTGATCAGATGGGCACCGCCCCCATCGGCTATCTTTCGGCGAAGCCGCGACAGCTGAACGTCGATTGCCCGGTCGAATGTGTCGGCAGCATCACCGCGCGTCCAATCGAGCAGCTGCTCTCGTGAAAGCACACGCTGCGGGCGCCGAACAAACTCGGTCAAGAGCGCAAACTCACCGGAGGAAAGCTGTGTTTCGGCCCCGGACGGATCGGTCAGCCGCCGTCCGTCCACATCCAGCCGCCAGCCTTCAAAGCACCAGATTTCGCGATGAGCGGTGTCAGCTGAGGCCGTGGCTGGACCACCCATGGACCCGTTGGTCAGCTCCGATGACGCCGCGCCCTGTGCCCGCCTGCGAAGAATGGCACGGATACGGGCCACCAACTCGCGCGGGTTGAACGGCTTTGGAAGATAGTCATCGGCGCCCACTTCAAGTCCGATGATGCGATCAAGCTCATCTCCCTTCGCTGAGAGAACAAGAACCGGCTTGGTTGGCGCAATCCGTCTGCATATCGAAAGTCCGTCCTCACCCGGCATCATCAGATCAAGTACGACCAACTCGGGATCGAAGTGCGCTGCATCTTCGTCAAACGCAGCACCATTCACATATCCGCGCGTCTCAAAGCCCTCTCGGGCGAGGTAGTCCACCACCAGCTGACGTATCTCGTGGTCGTCCTCGACGATGGCGATACGGATCGATGCGGCGTCCTCATCAAGCGGTCTGTCCATCATCCCCCAACCGGCCTGTTTCGATCCGTTGCTCGCCCTTTGCTGGCGACACAGACCGATGCTGTTGTTTTTCCAGTCGCAACATAGAACCCGAGTATTTCGCGAGAATATCAGGCTGCAACAAACCGCAACAAAAAAGCCGCTGAACAAGCGTGATGCGAAATCGTTGCGCAATCCTCCCGCAAAGTTTGGCTGGCAAACCCCGCAGCATGGAACACGAGCCTTGCCACTCGAAAAGCGAGGCACCCCAACCTTTGCAGGAGGACGTCCGTTGAAACCTATGTCAAACCGCAAGCCATATGCGGCCTCATCGCTTTCCGTCACCGCGTTGATCCTTGGTGTGACCCTATCTGCCGGCCTGCCAGCGACCCCGGCCTATTCTGATGGTTTTTTGCTGCGCAAAGGGGCGGCCGCGGGCCAAAACGGCGTGGTGGCCCGATCCCGAGGCGTCGTCTCAAACGGTGAGGGCTCCGGCCTTTTCCGGCGCAACGGCTTCGCGGCCGACGGTCAGGGCAACGGCTTTGCCGGGTTTGGAAACTGCGCGAATGGACAGACCGGATCGGGCTGTCGCGGCGGATCGGTCAGTTGGAACTCCGATGGAGCGTTTTCGCGAAACCTGGGCGCCGAACTCAGTGGCGAAAACCGAGCTTTCAGCAGCCGACGTTCTCTTGATCGGGACGCAGATGGAAATCTCAACGGCAGTCGCAGTACAGACGCATCGGGCACGAACGGCGCCTATGCCGGAAACTCCACCCTGGACCGCGGCACCTACAACCGCGACGGCACATACACCGGCTCTGACGGTCAGACAGCAACGGTCGAGGGGGCCTATGAACGGGGCACCGGCGGGTCGCGAAGCGTGACCTGCATCGATGCGACCGGTGCCGTGGTCTCTTGCCCGTGACCCGACACCTTTGAAAGCGTCGCGCGGCAACGCCTTCCAGCGATCTCATCCCTTCAGACAAACCTTTCGGTAAGGAGAAAGCCCTATGAAATCGATTATGAAAATCCTCTGCGCCAGCTTGGTCGTGGTGACCCTGCCATTGACCGCGGCGCAGGCCCAGAACATGTCCAAGCAAGACAGGCAAAAGATGGTCGAAAACATCGTTCAGGCCGATGCCAACGACGACGGAGCCATAAGCCGAAGCGAGTTTGAGACGCTGATCAAACTCAACGCAAGCGATGGCCTTGGCCGCGCGGCGCAGGTCAAGAAATCCGGTCGCTATTCAGCAGTGTTCAAGCGCCTCGATGCGAATGGCGACGGATTCCTGACCCAACAAGAAATGCAGAGAATGGCCGAACAGGCACGTGGCTGAGTTCCACTCCGGAACGCGGCGCTCCAAATGGTCGTTGACCCGGAGCGCCGCACTTCCGGGGCAGATCGGTCCGGTTGCAAGGCTGCACGGACTAGGCCGAAACCCGCGGTCAACCCTATCAGGAAAGCGGCTCGACAAGAACGACCCTAGGACAGGAACGCGACACCATCGTCAATCCGAGGGCACAACACCTCGTGCAAAAGGAGTCGGTGGCCAGAGCTGCTGTTGACCGCCGCCCGGCGATCTGTGGTGCTTCTTACCGTCCCGATCTATCATCTGTGGAACGACATTCGGCCTTGAGCTGCGTCCCCAGAATGGTCCTGAGTTTGCGAGGTAGAATACTGCGTCCAATCGGGCATCTTGCCCGAGCGAATGCGGCAGGCGCGCTGCCACGCCTTGGATGCGCCCCGGTCGGACGCTTGGGCGGCATTGTCACTGATTTTGCCGAAGCGTTGCACGCTCGGCTGGGCGATCCCGGGCTTTCAGTCGTCCTGCGCGGCTCGCTCGCGCGAGGCGGCAGGTCGCCTGCCGATATCGACCTGATGCTGATTTCTGCTGAACCGCCAATCCTACCCCCAATCGACACTTTGCCGTCTCTTCCGCTGCCTGTGGAACTGGTGACTGTCCCCCTCGACCGCTTCCGCGACCCGGCCAGAGGCGCTTGGCCACGCTTTGCCCTTGCGCATAGTGGCTGGACCATCGCTGGCCCGGACCTCTTGAATGAATTGCCCGAACCGACCATAGGTCCGGTCGTAATCGCACATCTGCGAGGGGTCAGAAACTGGTGGCCCCGCCACCCCGAAGACTGGGCAAGCAATGAGGCGGAAAGACGTTTGATCAACGGCTGGCTCGCCAAGCGGATAATCCGGTCGTTGGCCGAGGGAGAAATGGCGAGACGCGCCGTTTACAGCCGAGATATCTGGCCCTGCTCGCAACTGGCCAATTCTGCCTTTCCCGAACATTCAGCCCTGCTGATCGATATCGCGGAACAGGCCATTCGTCCCTCAGGCAAGTTTGCGCACCGCGCCCGTCTACTATCCGCACGCCCACTTTTGGAGCGTGCTTATGCGATGCATCTTCGCCAACCGCTGAAACTGCCCTGCTAGAGGTGCCGTTCAACGATGCGGGTCAAAAGCCCACGGCCAAAAATAGTGGTTCTGTAAGGTGTGACCGGCCAACCGAAATCCCAGATAAATTCCGAGCCTTTAAATCCTCGCATAACTCGCTGAAGTTTCGGCACTTTTTTGGCCGATCCCTGAACAGCTGACATACCTGCTCGGCGCATTACCAGTCAGCGCAGCTTCTCCGCCGCCAATTTTCACAACGTGCCGCCTCCGAGATCAGACGACGACCTTCAGGTCTACGTCACCTGTCGATCGACGCCTCGCCCTATTTCCCGGTTCGCTCTTCGATCTCGGCCGCGATGGCTTCGGCGCGCGCGGCGAGTTCGGCCATCGTCTCGGTCACTGCCTGCGGGACCACGGGAACCTCGACGCGTTCGGCGGCGGGCGCAGCATTGCGCAGGCCCTCAAGCTCGGGCACGCGCGCGGCCCCCGGGGGCGGGACACCCCCCCACTAGTGTTCGACGCGGGCCGGTTTTTGCGCCAGCATCCGGCCCGCCCGCCGCCGCAGCCGGGCCGCGG
>CAWUIQ010000127.1:0-7210 GCA_963922565.1 uncultured Rhodobacterales bacterium | reverse complement strand
GCCTGCTTCTTCTCGTCGATCAATACGCCGGGGGAGCGCCGAAGGCGCGGGGGCAGAGCCCCCAATAATCTCAGCGGACCGTAGGGCGGGTATCAGGGAGGCTGATATTGGCGACCTGCTCGGCGATCGGATCGACGGACAGCGGATGCGTTTCCGGCTTGAACTCTTCGGGCTTGTCCATCTTCTGCCAGCTGCCGCCCATATAGACTTCGAGGCCCGAGAACTTGGCTTTGTATCCCATCTTCTGGCTGCCCGGCACCCAATACCCGAGATAGACATAGGGCAGGCCGGCCTCGCGTGCGATCTCGATATGGTCGAGGATCATGTAGGTACCGAGGGATCGGCGCGGATCTTCGGGCGTGTAGAACGAATAGACCATACTCAGACCATCGCTGAGCACATCCGTCAGGCTCACCCCGGCGAGATCGCCGGTGTTCTGGTCGAGATACTCCACCACCCTGCTGCGAATGGGCGTCTCTTCGATCATGGCGGCGAATTCGAACACATCCATGTCGGCCATGCCGCCATCAGCGTGGCGGCTGTCGAGATATTTGCGGAAGAGGGCGTATTGCTCTTCGGTGGCCCAGGGCGATGTCGCACGCCGGTCGAGATTTGCGTTGCGCCTAATGCTGCGCTTCTGGCTCTTGGTCGGAGCAAAGTCCTTGACTGCGATCCGGGCCGAAAGACACGCCGAGCATTCCGCGCAGGAGGGCCGGTAAAGCACGTTCTGCGAGCGCCGGAACCCCTGTTGCGACAGGCTGTCATTCAGCTTTTCGGCATTGTCGCCCTGCAGCGCCGTGAACAGTTTTCGCTCCATCCGCCCGTCGAGATACGGGCAAGGTTGTGGGGCAGTTACATAGAACTGCGGGGCGAGTGGCAGGGTGTGGCGCATCTGGATCCTGTAACAGAACTGCGTGGATGATACAGCGCGCACCCCGTGACACAACCCCTGCTTTGGGGTGAGGGTAAATGTTTACGCGCGGCGGTTGAGCGCCACCGTCCCGAGGATATGATCGGTCAGGCCCTGACCCCGCGCCGTCGTCGCCATCAGCACGATCGAGATCAGTTGAAGCGGCGCGATCGCCCACGAGACATGATAGCCAACCGTGTGCAGAAACGCCGTGCCCAGATCAAAGCGCGCGCCGTTCGCATCCCGGAATTCGATCGCAAAAAGCGCCATCCCCCATGTCGCCGAACCGACCGCGAGCGTGATGATGCGGTAGAGGAATCCGACCGTGACATAGAGGCCCGCGATCACGAACAAGGCGAGGAAGGCGGTGAACGGCACGATGATCGCGGTGATGATCCCGATGATGATCGCGTCGACAACCCAGGCCATCAGCCGCTTGGTCGGAACAGATGCATAGAATTGCGGTTGGGTGAGCGGGTCGGCGAGTGCCATCTTGTGATCCCTTGTTTTCAAAATAGGGCCGGCCCCGCTACAAGTGGGGCCGGTCGTCTGATGTGATCAGTCTTCGGCTTTTGCGGCTTTCGCGCGCTCTTCCATGAACTGGTCGAATTCAGCCTTGTCTTTCGCTTCGCGCAGACGCTCAAGGAATGCTTCGAAGTTCGTCTGCTCTTCTTCCAGGCGGCGCAGGGTTTCGGCCTTGTAGGCGTCGAACGCGCTGTTGCCTGTCGGGCGCATCGTTGACATGGCGTGGCGGGTGCGGGTCGCGCAGGATTTTGAGAACATGCGTTTGCTCCAGATCATGTAAGCCAGCAGGGCGAGGCCGATGGGCCAGAAGAGAATGAAGCCAAGGACCATTGCGGCGATCCATGCGCCTTTGCCTCTGTCGTCAAGCCAGGCCTCTGTCTTTGTGAACCACCCGGACGAACGATGAACGGGTGCAGATGATGTAATGGTGCTCATCAAGATGCCTTTCGGTTGTGGGCTTGGCGGGCCCGGTCGGTCTAATCTGTAATGTGAATGCCCTTCACATCTTACGAGATTGTGACTAAGGGCCTCCCTTTCAAGGGTGGATGTAAAAGATTTTCACATTTTTCGGAATTCTAAGCGAAATCAGCCTGTTGCGCGCCGGAAATGCCAAGCAAACTGGCCGGATCGGCCGAAAAAACGTGATGCGGGGTGCCTGCCGCGGCCCAGATTACTGCGAAATCCTGCAGCCTAGGGTCGAAAAAAGCCCGGATCGGATTGACGTGTCCGACCGGTGCGACCCCGCCGATGGCAAACCCGGTCTGGGCCCGGATCAGCGCCGCATCCGCCTTGCCAAGCGCCTCGCCCGCCAATGCCGCGGCCTTGTTGGCCTTGACCGTGTTGCCGCCCGCCGTGATGAATAGGATCGCTTCGCCGCTGGTTTCGCCCCGGAATATGATCGACTTGGCGATCTGGTCGATTTCGACGTCAAGGGCGGCAGCTGCATCCGCGGCGGTTCGGGCAAGAGGCGTTTCGCAGATCTCGGTTTCGATGCCACTTTCGGTCAGCACGGCGCGGACGCGTTTCAGGCTTTTGCTCATGGCCGTAAGATGGCGCAGGCCGGTTCGCGCTGCAAGCGCCCATTGACGCCCCCGCGCCATCCCGCACTATGGCGGCCATGGCCAAAGACCTTTCCGTCAGCAGGATACCCCGCCCGTTCAATGCGGAGAGAGGGGCCGAGACCGCCGCTCTTGTGCCATCGGTCGGGGGCGACGGGCGCAAGCTGATCGAAGGGGCGGCGGGGTGCAGCCCGTATCTGGCCGGGCTGATCGCCAAGGAAGCGGATTGGCTGCCCGAAGCCCTGGCCGACCCGGATGCCGCCATCACCGCCACCATCGACGCGACTGATCATGCGCTGGACGATGTTCCCAACGATCTGCGGCGCGCCAAACGCCAGGTCGCGCTGCTGACGGCGCTCTGCGATCTGGGTGGTGCATGGCCGCTGGAAACCGTGACCCGGCATCTCACGGACTTCGCGGATGCGGCCTGCGGCGCGGCGCTGCGGGACGCGCTGAGACCGCTGCTGATCCGGGGCAAGATCCCCGGGATGGACGAGTCCGACCTCGACACGGCTTGCGGCATCACGGTGCTGGCCATGGGCAAGATGGGGGCGGGGGAGCTCAACTATTCCTCCGACATCGATCTGATCTGCCTCTTCGACGAGATGCGCTTTGACGCGCAGGAATTTGGCGAGGCGCGCATGGCTTTCGTCAAGTCGGTGCGCAAGATGTGCGCCACCCTCAGCGACATTACGGCCGAAGGGTACGTCTTTCGCACCGATCTGCGCCTGCGGCCCGATCCGTCGGTCACACCGGTGGTGCTGTCGATGGAGGCGGCCGAGCGGTATTACGAAAGCCTCGGCCGGACATGGGAGCGCGCGGCCTATATCAAGGCGCGGGCCTGCGCGGGCGACATCACGGCGGGCGAGCGGTTTTTGCACACGCTGCGCCCCTTTGTCTGGCGCCGTCACCTTGATTTCGCGGCGGTCGAGGATGCCCACACGATGCGTGTGGCCATTCGCGAGCACAAGAAACTCACGGGGCCGATCACCCTGCCGGGGCACGACATGAAGCTGGGGCGCGGTGGCATCCGCGAGATCGAGTTTTTCACCCAGACCCGGCAGCTGATCGCGGGCGGGCGCGACGAATCCCTGCGTGTGCGTGGCACGGTCGAGGGACTAGAGCGATTGGCACGTGCCAATTGGGTGCCACAGGACATCGCAGACGCCTTCGCCGATCACTACCGGTTTCACCGCACGGTCGAACACCGGGTCCAGATGGTGCGCGATGCGCAGACCCATGCCCTGCCCAAATCGGATGAGGAATTCGACCGGCTCGCCGCGATGATGGATCGCGATGTCGCAGAGCTGAAGAAAGAGCTGCGGATGCGGCTTGAGGCTGTCCATGCCGAGGCCGACAGCTTTTTCGCACCAGTGCGGGGCGGCCCTGATCCGGCGGATGCCATCGATCCGGCGATGCTGGCCCGGTGGCGGACCTATCCGGCCTTGCGCAGTGAACGGTCGGCGCATCTCTTTGACCGCATAAAACCACGCCTTCTAGGGCGGCTTGCCGACTTGCCCCGCCGGGCCGAGGCGCTGGCAGCGCTTGACGGGTTTTTGGCGGGGTTGCCCGCGGGCGTGCAGCTTTTTTCGCTTTTCGATGCCAACCCGCAGCTGATCGACCTGCTGGTCGACATCGTCAGCACCTCGCCGCAACTGGCCCAATACCTTTCGCGCAACGCCTCGGTTCTGGATGCGGTGATCGGGGGCGAGTTCTTTGCCCCTTGGCCGGGGCAAAGCGCGCTGGCTGCGGGCCTTATCGACAAGCTGGAGCAGGAGCGGGACTACGAGCGCCAGCTCGACATCAGCCGCCGCTGGGCGCGGGAATGGCATTTCGGGATCGGTGTGCATTTCCTGCGCGGCCTGATCGGCGCCGAAGAAGCGGGGATGCAATATGCCGATCTGGCCAAGGCGACGCTTGCGGGGCTCTGGCCGCGGGTTGAGGCGGAATTCGCCGCAAAGCACGGGACACCGCCGGGGCGGGGTGCCGCGATCCTTGGGATGGGGTCGTTGGGGGCGGGGTCGCTGACCGCCACTTCCGATCTGGATGTCATCGTCATCTACGACCCCGAGGGGGCGCAGCAATCGGAGGGCCGCCGCCCGCTGCCGGTGCAGCAGTATTATGCCCGCCTGACAAAGGCGCTGATTACCGCGATGACGGCCCAGACTGCCGAAGGGCGCCTTTACGAGGTCGACATGCGTCTGCGCCCCTCGGGCAATCAGGGGCCAGTCGCCACAAGCTGGGCCGCGTTCCAGACCTATCAGCAGAACGACGCGTGGCTGTGGGAGCATATGGCCCTCTGCCGGGCCAATGTGATCGTCGGGCCAGCGGCACTCGGTGAGGAAATCGAGGCGCTCCGCCGGTCGCTCATCGCCGCACCCCGCGACCGCGCAACGGTACTGGCCGAGGTGTCGGCGATGCGCGACCGGATTTCGGCTGCCAAGACCCCGTCCGGTGTCTGGGATGCCAAGATTGGCCCCGGGCGTCTGCAGGACATTGAGCTTTTGGCGCAGGCCGGGCTTTTGCTATCGGGTTCCGCCTCGCGCGATACTGGCGACGGGCTGAGGGCGCTCACCGCGCTTGGCCTCATGCCGGAAGAAGGTGGAAAGACCCTGCGCGACACCTATGCGCTTTGCCAGAACATGCGTTTGGCCGCCGCTTTGTTGGGAGCTGATCCGCTTGACCCGGACACCCTTGGTGAAAGCGGTCAGATGGTCTTGTGTCGGGCCACCGGTGGTGAAACGTTGGAAGAGGCTGGTCAGAGGGCGCTCAATGCGTACAACGGGGCAGCAGCGGCAATCGAGACCGCATTGGGCAGGGAGGCCTGGGGCAGATCATGAGCAAGGGCGACGGGGACGACCCAAAGGGCCTGATATTCGAGGCGTTTCGGATCGAAGGCATCTCGGCCGAGCAATGCCGGGTCATCTTTCTGGATTGGGCGCTGAGCCTGCCGGATGCCAACGAATCCGGTCCGGCACTTGAACGACTGGTCGAAAAATACGCCCCGGATCACGAAAATCACCCGATGTTGCACGTCATACGTGAAGGAATGGGCGAAACTGCAACGCCCCGCCGCCGAGGCGGGTGGCGCGCGCGCAGACCGGCTTGATTTACAAACCGTTAATCTGACAAAACCCTGTGCAATCCGCGCCAACGGACAATCACAGACAAAACAGGCGCGGCCGAGATCGAGCCACAGGGGGGATGACATGATCCGGGCGAGTATGAAAATCATTGCGCTGCTGGGCGTCCTTGGCGCATGCAGCGCGGCGAACCAGACCGATCCTGCCGCTGATCCTGAGGCGCTGGCAGCGCCAAGCATGCGGGTCACGGCGATTGGCGTGAACGTGCCCTTGTCGCTGCAGGTATCGGAACAGAACAGCTATTACCCCGGGGCCGACATCGTCTGGCGGGGTGAACCCATCGGGGACCGTCACGCACAGGTCAAGGCGATCTTTGAAGAGGCGGCCAAGCGGGGTGTTGCGGCTGCGGAAGGGGTGGAACCCGCCGTCGTCGATATCCAGGTTTCGCGCTTTCACGCGCTGACCGAAAAGGCCCGCTATACCGTGGGCGGTGTCCATGCCATCACCTTCAGCTGGCAGGCCCGCGACGCGGCTACCGGTGACGTTATCTTTGGGCCGAAGCTGGTGCGTGCCGATCTCGAAGCCTTTGGCGGGGATGAGGCCATCGCGGCCGATGCTCGTGGTGAAACCCAGAAGGTACGCATCACCGCGCATCTGGCCGAGGTTATTCGTCAGGAGTTGGCCGTGCCCGGCGGATATCAGAACGAACGGCTGGGCCTGATCCAGAGGCTGAACCGCGCCCGCTAGGCCAAGGGCCCTTTCATCTGGTGCGCCACCTGCGTTAGGTGCGCGCCATGACTGACGACACGATCACCAAATCCCGACCGGTGGTGCGCCTGCGCCCCAAAGCCAATGCCCGCAAGCTGCGCCACGGTTTCCCCTGGGTTTATGCCGACGAGTTGGTGACAGACCGGCGCACCAAGGCGCTGTCGCCGGGTGCGGTGGCCATCCTGGAGGACGCCGACCGCGCGCCGATCGGGCTTTGCGCCGTCAATCCCAAGTCGCGGATCATCGCGCGCCTGCTCGACACGGACACGGACGCTCAGCTTGATCAGGCGTGGTTCGCCGCGCGGATCAGCCGTGCCCTACGCCTGCGTCAGCGGCTTTTTTCCGACCCCTTCTACCGGCTCATCCACGCCGAGGCTGACGGGTTGCCCGGTGTCGTGATCGACCGGTTCGGCGACACGCTCGTCCTTCAGCCCAATGCGGCCTGGGCCGAGGCGCATCTGGATGCGCTCACCGCCGCTTTGGTCGAGGTTACGGGCGCGGAAACCATCCTTAAAAATGCGAGCGGGCGAACGCGGGCCCTTGAGGGGCTCGATGATGTGTCGGTCCCCTTGGTCGGTGCAGCACCGACACAGCCCGTTCCGGTGCCGATGAACGGTGCGACCTATATGGCGGATCTGACGGGCGGCCAGAAAACCGGCCTGTTCTTCGATCAACGGCCGAACCACGCCTTCGCGGCGCAGACCGCCCGCGGCGCGCGGGTGCTGGATGTCTTTTCGCATGTGGGCGGCTTTGCCCTTGCGGCCCTTGCCCATGGCGCGACTAAGGCATTGGCCGTCGATGCCTCTGCGCCGGCCCTCGCGCTCGCGACTGATGGGGCTGCAGCAACGGGGTTCCCCGACCGGTTT
>CAWUIQ010000126.1:0-7275 GCA_963922565.1 uncultured Rhodobacterales bacterium | reverse complement strand
CCGGCGACCTGCCCGGCCCGGCAGGCGAAACCTGTCTGGCGTGGCGTCGCGCCACGGAAAGGCCGGTGACGGTGCAAGCTCTGGTCCGGGCGCTGCCTGAACTTCAGGGTGATCACATCGCGAGTTGGCTTGATGCCGGGCAGGGGGCACCGGTCAGTCGCGCGGCAATGGTGCTGGAAGCGGTACTAAACGATGCCCCCCGTGCCGAGGTGCCCGCACTCGTCCTTGCTGACGCGTCCCTCGCTCAGGCGCTTGGTTGGGATCATGTCGTGCCGCTTCTGGCCGCAGGCCTGAAACGCGCCGACATGCGCAAGCGAGGCGAAGACCTACGCTCGGCTTGTTATCGTGCGCTCGTCTCATCGGCGGTCGATGCCGTGCGACTCTCAACTGACCTCGCGCGGCGGGCAGCGCATCTCAAAGCGGTCGCGCCGAAGCTGCGCGCCAAAGGCGCAGAGGCCGCCGTCGCGATGTTCCTGACCCAAGATGCCGTCGCGCCTGCGGCCCTCCCACTATCGGACCGGTCCGCACGGCGGCTCTGTGACCGGTTGGTCGATCTCGGCGCGGTGCGCGAGCTGACCGGCCGCGACACGTTCCGGCTCTACGGGATCTGAGCGATGGCCATGGATCACGTCGAAACTGACTTCGATCGGGAACTGAACGATCTGCCAACCGAATTGCGCTGGCGAGAATGGATGCTGCGGATTGAAGCCGTTCTCTTCGCCAGCGCATCGCCAGTGCCGCGCGAGGACCTGGCTCGGGTCGTCGGGCAGGGAGCTTCGGTTGAGCTTCTGATCGAGGACCTGGCCGCTGACCTTGACGGCCGATCATTCGAAGTGACAGAGGTCGCCAGCGGTTGGATGCTGCGGACGAGGCCTGCCTATGCCCCAGCGATCCGGACCGCCGCTGACATAGGTGAACAGGACCTCGATCTGCGCGAGTACGATGTCGCTGTCCTGGCCGCCATCGCCTACCACCAGCCGATCACACGGGACGGCCTGAAAGACATCTTCGGCAAAGAGATCAGCCGCGACCTGATCGGAAGATTGCATGCGCGTGGATTGATCGTCACCGGGCCACGGTCGCCGCGGCGCGGGGCACCCTATACCTATGTGACGACGGAGCAGTTCCTGGTCGCGTTCGATCTGGAGTCGCTGCAGGACCTGCCCGATCGGGAGCAGATGGAGGATGCAGGGGTCATCAATTCCCAGGCGTAGTCGTTGCCAATGATGTGCGGCGGTTTGAATGAAGGCGGATGATGGCTTGCTGTAAGGCTGCCAAATCAGGATGTCTGGAGCGTTTCTTTGTTCCCGGTGTTATCTGTGACGATATCTCTGCACTCAATGACGCCACCAGGTCGGAATGCTTGGACGCTGCCAGTGCAATGCGGATCCAGAGTTCAATTGTGGGATGCTCGGAATATTTTTGGAGGGGCATCATTCCTTCGGTCAACTGGCGGAAGAAATGATATCGGTCGCGAATTGGAAGACGTGAAATCGATTTGGGTTCCCCATTGAATGTGAAACAAGCCGCCCCAAGCATGGCGGGCAGGGATGTCTTTCCATGCCGTCCATGTCCCGCAACATGCATTCGAAGCAGATCGTCGATCAGCCGTTCGAGACGCTGCACATTATACTCGGCGGGCAGGGTGGGTTTTCGGAGATCAGCATCACACCAGACGCAGAAATGTTGCGGCAGAAGGCGGTTTTGTCGTGAAGGCGCAATGCCGCCGCCGCAGGCAGGGCATCGGTCGCGCAAGCGGCATCCATGCCGAAAGCAGGAAACGCGCGTCGCCAGGCTCCAGCCGCGCCGGAAGAACGGTGCGCGATCCTCTTTCAGGCATGCCGGGCAACATTGCAGGCGATTGACCCGAGCGGTCGATGCGCGGGCATCTCCTGATCCTGTGATCTGCCGCACTCGCAACCGGGCCAGCGGGTCGCGATGCAAAGCTAGGCGATCAATGTCCTCGGCAGGCAACCCCGTTCGTTCGACCAGCAAACTGAGGCTTCGCCCGGGAAGGTCTCGGTCAAGCTTCGCAGACCAATCTGCACCTGCGACATCCAGAACCCGCCCAAAATATCGAGGAGGAATGCCATTGGCCGTGGCCAGCCGATGCAGCCAGCTCGACAGCAGCTCTCCGGGTGCCGGTGCAACGACGCCGGGCCAGCCTTGCCCCACCTCATTGCCGTAGTCGCGCGCAGGTGTGACTGTGATCTCGGATGTAGCCTGGGTCACATCATTTCGCGGCGCAAAGGCGCATTTCGGCGTTTCGACAGGGGCGTGTAACCAAGCGAGGTGATGGTCGCTTCAGAAATGTGTTCCTCGCCGTTCCTTATCGCCGTGATGGCCGCGCTGCTCACTATATCGACGACCTCTCCGATCAAGCCCTCTGACAATTCATGGATGATCTCAGCCAGTGACGGTCGCGACAGGTCCGAGGCTCGGGCGAGAGGCATGCTGGTCTCAAGACTGTCGAGGAGCGTCGCGAAATCCTCGTCATACGCCCATCTGGGAACAGGGATCGTATCGAACCGCGATCCCATTTCCTCGGTGTCGTGTACCGCATCATAGACCGCGACCTCGCCGACCAGTACGGGCGAGATGTCGTGGACACGTGCGATACGGCGCAGGAACGAAAAGATAGCTTTCACGTCCTGTCGGCGCCCTCGAAGGGCGCTGTGAAACTCATCGAAGATGAGCAGGCGGGGTTTCAAGCTGTCCAGCAAATGATCCACCTGCTCGCCCGCGCGCGACAGGCTCCGCCAACCAGATGCCTGAGGCGCGCGCAACCCGGCAAGAATGCTGGCATAGAAGTGAGACAGTCCGGCACCTTCTCGGGTCTGGATCACCCAGATCCTTTGACGTTCTGACTGACGCAAATGTTCAATTGCGAAGCGTTCGGCGATCATCGTCTTGCCATTGTGATAGGGGCCCGTCAGCAAGAGCCCTCTGGGGCGCAATGTTACTGGCCGATCGAGCAGCAGACGCATGGCGTTATGGGCGCGACTTGCCACTGGATGGCTGATCCAACGGGCCGTCCGGATATGGGCGATGCGGCACGCGTCACCGGCATCGAGAAGTGATGCGGCGGAGTCGAGGAGGTGATCCGTCATTTCACCAATCCTCAACCGGAAAGACGCGGCGCGGGCGCTCAGGGTCAGGCGTTTCGCGGATTGGTGTCGGGGAAGAAGTGAGGCTCTGGTAGGGTTTCGGCGCATGAGCCGCATGCCTGGCCCGTGCGATTTCCTTCAGCCTTTGTTTCTTCGTTGCTGAGGCATCCACGGTCGCCGCGATTTCGCGGCGGATCGCGGTCTTCTCCTCGATCGGGCGCCGGCCGGTTTCGCGCGCTCGGTTTCTCTCGGCCCTGTGCTGCCAGAGGGTGACCGCCTCAAGCAGTCCATCCCGCCGCCCCACAGGGCGCCAGGTTCCTGTATCGGGATCCTTGATGTAGATGTGGCTAATGTCCCGAGGATCATAACGAACATCGAGAGCATCCAATCGATCACGGCGGGCGACCAATGGGCCTAACCATGGATCGAAATAGTCGTTGGCAAACAGGCTGACACCCTGAGGTGAAATCCTGCGTGTCTTGTGCGGGAGAAAGCTGAGCAGAACGTCGAAAGGGTTGTCTTCCGGGCCGTCCGGCTGACGGCATTTTCGTTCCCATTCCTTGGCCGGGACCGTCAGCTTGCGTTCATTCTGGCTAAGATTGTGATCGATAATCGCCAGCGCGATACAGTGTTCGAGGTCTGCAAAGCTGAGCCTCGCACGGTCTTCGGACAGATACTCACCCCGATCCGCGATGGAACGCCCGGTCTTGCCAGGCAGGGAGCGCAACACCGTATTCACCTTGCCGAGAAGCCGCTCGACAACCCCGCCACGATGGACGGTCCCCTTGTTCCGGCTTTGAATTGCAATGCCGTACTCGGCACAACCCCGGACAAAACTGGTGCTTCTGAATTCCATGGCGGAATCCACGACGACCTTCTTCGGGCGGCCAAACATCGGCCAGGAATGATTGATGTCGCGCGCTGCCAGCCAGTCCTCCTTGCGGCACATCGCCTGCGCAAGACAGAGGGCGACCGACAGGCGTGAGGGCTTCTCGAGGGTCAGGCAGAAGCCAACAATCGCGCTTGTTGCAACATCGGCTGCGATAGTGAGATAGGGGCGTCCGACATAGATGCCCTGACCATCGATGACTTCTACAAACTGGATGTCGGCGGGGGTATGGTCTATCTGGACGACATCGAGTGCGTGGTTGGTCCGGATATAGCCTGGGCGGGGTTTCAGGCGCCGCAGGTTTTTCCCTCCTGAATGTCGCCGTCGTGCAATCTCCTCGGGCGTGAACAGCCGTGGGATACGTTTGGAAACGGTGACATAGGCGGGCGGATCAAGACCCTCGCTGACACAACGGGTGCGGATTTCATCGACGATCGGCGCAAGGTCCGGTTGCTCGGGCCGAAGCCACATCTCCCGAAGCGTTGCCGAAATGATCTCCTCAACAGCCGGGCCGACCCTTGCGCGCCTCGCCCCACCTGTCTTTGGCAACAGTGAAGACACCCGACGTTCGGTGCGATATCGGCGCAGGTGGTTGTAGACTTGGCGCGTCGAGAGACGCAATTCGGATGCGGCCCGAGCAACTGCGGTGCGCACAGGCTCTTGCCCGTCCAGAATGAGATCCAGCTCTCGCGCGATACGCGTTGCCTTGGCCCAAGCGTCGTCAGACGCTTCGTATTTGTGCGGCGTCATGAACCCGCCGCTCCACGGTTTCTAAACCCCATCTTCTGCCCCATGTTCTCGCTTATTGAAACGCGAGCTAAAAATTGAAATCGAAACGTAAAATACCACGTCGGATTACGCTTCATCCTGCTGGAATCCTGTAAGAACTTTTTGATGAAACGGCAAAGCAATTGCGACAACGAAGACGATCTCTGGTTTCTACCTGAGTCACTAGAAGAAGAACCGGATGATTTGCCTCCAGGGCCACGGGCGGAACCGCCCGACACTGCTGTCATCGAAGACTGGGTAAAGGCAGAAGGCGTTCACGCTGCGCGACTGGCAAGAGTGGCTGGACGCCTGGGGGCTCTGGATGACCGGCTGCTGCGTGGCCCGGAAGGCTGGCGGCATCGTCTCGCTCTTATCGAGGCAGCGGACCTCAGCTGGTTCGCAGGGGATCGGGTGAGTTCTGATCGTCTTGCGCTCTGGGTTTCGATGCGGCTCTCGGGCGCGCAGGATGACCCAAATGCCCTGGCAAGAGTTGGATGGGCTGTTCGGCGCCTGACAGGCGGTCCCGGACCAAAGGGTGACTTGGCCGCCTTCCTAGATCGCCGCGATCCCGAGAACATTGAAGACAGCACTGAGCGTTTCGAAGATCGCGCGGGCGGATGGCTGGACGTAATGGCAGCTGCATGTGATTTCCACCCAATCACGCGGGCTTGCATGGGCTTTCATCTCTGGAGCCTGGCGGGCCTCGGACAGCACGGCGACCGTATGGAAGCCGCAGTCACCGCGTCCAGGATCGCGGCCAGCGACGGAAGCGGCGCCATCTTCGCACCGCTCGCTATGGGCGGGGCAGGGGGGCTGCGTGTCTCGGGCTCGCCAACCGAACGCTTGGCCCGCTGGTTGGATGGGATGAACAACGGGATTTTAACGGCGATGCGAACACTTGATGGTATTGAAGCGTGGACCGGGCGAGCAGAAAGCGTCATGGCGCAATTGTCTGGCCGCACGCCGGTCGCCTTGCGAAAAACTTTCTCTGAGTGGCCCTTGGTGTCCGCCCCAATGGCTGAGGCCATGACCGGAGCTAGTCGCGCCGCGGTTCAGCGCAATCTGACGCGGATGGAAGAAAGCGGTTTGATCCGTGAGATGACGGGGCAGGCGCGGTTTAAGATGTGGAAAGCTGATGGCGTATAGACTGTCCAGTGATGGATGGTCGCGATTAGCGCTGCTTTTCAGAGGTTTACGTGACAGCGTGTGCAGTGATGTTCATGTTTCGATCGCGCAGTTTCGTGTCCCGTCGCACTTGTCGCAACCCGCCCTCATGAGCGGAGTCACGTACGATCATTTAGCCCGCAGGCGAATAAAATGACCTCGCTTGGGCGCTGACCTCTCAGGCATCGGCGCGCCCGAAAAGAAGCAGGGTTAATGAGGCCGAGGCGCATCATTCTCGTTCTCGCGACGGTCTGGCTAAGCGGCGGCGCGACGGGCGCTTCTGACTGATATCGGCACAGGGCGTGTCCGCCCGCCGTCGAGTACAGCTGGGAGTTCCAGATGCGGGCTGCCGAGGAACCTACTTTGATGCCAGAGGAGTCGGCGGCTGTGGAGATGCTGAGCGACTACATCGTGATGCGGGAACAGGTGCGGGCGTACCCCAGACCATGAAACCATGTGCCGGGCATCAATGATGGTCGATCCGAGGAGGTGTCAGGCAGCCTCATAGCGGGCGAACACCTCTGTCGTACCGTCGCGCTGGATCAGGAACACGTCGTAGGCTTCGCGCGCGCTCTCCGGCCCCATCCCCGGCGAGCCATAAGGCATGCCCGGGACGGCCAGACCGACCGCATTGGGCCGCTCTGCCAGGAGACGCCGAATATCCGTGGCAGGGACGTGCCCCTCGATCATGTAGCCATCGATCCGGGCCGTGTGGCAGGACACCATCTCTTGCGGGATCCCGTTGTCGGACTTGTACCGCATCAGCAGCGTTCCGAAGCTGTTCTCGGTGGTAACCTCGAAGCCGTGGCTTTCCAGGATCTCGATCCAGGCGGAACAGCAGCCGCAGTTCGGATCCTTCAGAACATGTACCGCCGGTCCGGCGGATTGGGCCAGCGATACCTGTGGGGCTGCTGCAAGGAGCGCCGCGCCGCCGACCAGCACTTCGCGACGGGTAGGTCTTTCGTGGTTCATGCCGTTCTCCTTTACCAAATGGAAACTGATATAGGGCTGTCGGTCTCAAAGGTCGATCCGCCTGAGGCGCAGCGCGTTGGTGATGACAGATACCGACGACAGACTCATAGCGGCGGCGGCGATCATCGGCGACAGCAACAGGCCGACAAACGGATACAGAACCCCGGCGGCGATGGGCACGCCCGCGGCGTTGTAGACGAAGGCGAAGAACAGGTTCTGCTTGATGTTCCTCAGTGTCGCCACCGCCAGCTTCCGCGCCCGGACAAGCCCCACGAGGTCGCCGCGCATGAGCGTGATCCCCGCGCTTTCCACCGCCACATCGGCCCCGGTGCTCATGGCGATACCGACGTCGGCCGCAGCCAGCGCTGGGGCGTC
>CAWUIQ010000125.1:0-7294 GCA_963922565.1 uncultured Rhodobacterales bacterium | reverse complement strand
CCATTGGTCGGTGCCCGCGCCCCTGAAATTGCTCTTCGGATCGGCGGATTGATCGACGGTTTGTATCTGCGTCACGCCATCAACCCCGAAGACATGAGCGGAGAGAGCGCATCGGCGCATGTCCTGGCTGCGCTCGACAAGGAAATCGGGGACGTGGAATGAGCCAGCAGAACATTCTCATTCTGATGGTCGATCAGCTGAACGGAACGCTTTTCCCGGACGGGCCTGCGGATTGGTTGCACGCGCCCAATCTGCAAAAGCTGGCTGCTCGCTCGGTCCGGTTCAAAAACTGCTACACCGCATCCCCGCTTTGCGCGCCCGGTCGGGCAAGCTTCATGTCCGGTCAGCTGCCTTCGGTTACCGGCGTTTATGACAACGCGGCCGAGTTCCCCTCGGATCTGCCCACCTATGCCCACCATCTGCGGCGTGCAGGCTACCAGACCTGCCTGTCGGGCAAGATGCACTTTGTCGGACCTGACCAGATGCATGGGTTCGAGGAACGTCTCACGACTGACATTTATCCCGCCGATTTCGGCTGGACGCCCGACTATCGCAAACCCGGAGAGCGGATCGACTGGTGGTATCACAACATGGGGTCGGTGACCGGCGCCGGCGTGGCCGAGGTCACCAACCAGATGGAATACGACGATGAGGTCGCCTTTAACGCGGTTCAGAAAATCCAGGACCTGAGCAGGGGTCATGATGCACGGCCCTGGTGCCTGACCGTCAGCTTCACCCACCCCCACGATCCTTACGTCGCACGCCGCAAGTACTGGGATCTGTATGAGGATTGCGAGCATCTGGTGCCGCAAACGGCCGCGATCCCGTACGACGATCACGATCCGCATTCCAAACGCATCTTTGACGCCAACGACTGGCGCAGTTTCGACATCACCGAAGAAGATATTCGGCGGTCCCGTCGGGCCTACTTCGCGAATATCAGCTATCTCGATGACAAGATCGGTGACCTCCTCGACGCGCTTGAGCGTACGCGGCAAGAAGCGATCATTCTCTTCGTATCCGACCATGGCGACATGCTGGGTGAACGCGGCCTGTGGTTCAAAATGACCTTCTTCGAAGGGTCCTCGCGCGTGCCTCTCATGATCAGCGCGCCGGGCCTTGAGGCTGACCGGATCGAAACACCGGTTTCTACCATCGACGTCTGTCCGACATTGTGTGATCTGGCAGGTGTCTCCATGGACGAGGTGATGCCATGGACCACCGGAGAGAGCCTTGTTGGCCTGGCCAACGGCCATGAACGCACCAGTCCGATCGCGATGGAGTATGCCGCCGAGGCGTCTTACGCGCCACTCGTCTCGCTCCGTCAGGGCCGCTTCAAATACAATCGCTGTCAGCTCGACCCCGAACAGCTTTTCGACCTGCAGGCCGATCCGAATGAGCTGACGAACCTCGCAGACGATCCCGGCCACTCTGAAACGCTCGGCCGCTTCCGGGCCATGGCGGATGATCGTTGGGATCTCGACCGGTTCGATGCCGACGTCCGCCGCAGCCAGGCCCGCCGCTGGGTCGTCTACGAGGCCCTGCGAAACGGCGACTACTACCCGTGGGACTATCAGCCTCTGAAAAAGGCCAGCGAGCGGTTCATGCGCAATCACATGGATCTGAACGACGTCGAGGAAAACCAGCGGTTTCCGCGCGGAGAATAAGACGAACAGGAACACCTTAATGAGCTATGATCCACAACCGCAGGCCAGCCACTTTATCAACGGTGCTTATGTCGAGGACGAGGCGGGTGCAGATATCCCTGTGGTCTTCGCCGCCAATGGCGAGCGTATTGCGACCGTCCACGCAGCGACACCTGACATCGTTGAACGCGCGGTTGCGGCCGCGACCGCCGCGCAGGCAGATTGGGCCAACATGACCGGGCGCGATCGGGGCCGCATCCTGACGCGGGCGGCGGCGATCATCCGTGAACGCAACAGGGCGCTTTCGGAACTCGAAACGCTGGATACCGGCAAGCCGCTTCAAGAGACGTTGTTTGTCGATGCCACCAGCGGGGCAGACGCGCTGGAATATTTCGGTGGGCTCGCGGCGAGCCTGACCGGAGAGCATATCCAGCTGGGGGAAGACTGGGTCTATACCCGCCGCGAACCGCTGGGGGTCTGTGTTGGCATTGGTGCGTGGAACTATCCCACGCAGATCGCCTGCTGGAAGGCTGCGCCGGCCCTGGCCTGCGGCAACACCATGGTTTTCAAACCATCCGAAACAACGCCGCTCTGTGCATTGAAGATCGCCGAAATCCTAAGCGAGGCGGGCCTGCCTGACGGTGTGTTCAACGTGATCCAGGGCCGGGGTGAGGTGGGCGCGGCGCTCGTCTCTGACCAGCGCGTCGCCAAGGTATCGCTGACTGGCTCGGTTCCGACAGGCAGGAAAGTCTACGCCGCAGCTGCGTCCGAGATGAAGCATGTGACGATGGAGCTGGGTGGCAAATCCCCGATGATCGTTTTCGAAGACGCCGATATTGAAAATGCGGTCGGCGGGGCCATCCTGGGCAACTTCTATTCGTCCGGTCAGGTCTGTTCGAACGGCACCCGCGTCTTTGTCCATCGTTCGATCAAGGAGGCGTTCCTGTCCCGGCTGGCGGAGAGACTGTCGACCGCCGTGATCGGCGATCCGCGCGATGAGGCGACGAATTTCGGCCCGATGGTGTCCGAGGCGCAGATGCAGATCGTTCTTGGATACCTCGACAAGGGGGTCGCGGAAGGCGCGACGCTAGTCACGGGCGGCAAGCGGATGGATGGTAGCGGTTTCTTTGTCGAGCCGACGGTTTTTGCCGATGTGACAGACACGATGACCATCGCCCGCGAAGAGATCTTTGGACCTGTCATGGCGGTCTTTGATTTCGACGATGAGGATGAGGTGATTGCCCGCGCGAACGATACGCCGTTCGGCCTGTCCGCTGGTGTCTTCACACGCGACATCAGCCGGGCACACCGCGTGATTGCCCGGCTCAACGCAGGAAGCTGCTTTATCAATTCCTACAACGACGCCCCGGTCGAGGCGCCCTTCGGTGGTATGAAACTTTCTGGGGTCGGGCGCGAGAATTCGAAGACGGCGATCGAACACTATAGCCAGCTCAAGTCGGTCTATGTCCGCATGGGTGATGTGGAGGCACCGTTCTGATGAAGGCCGAATACGTCGTCGTCGGCGCGGGCTCGGCGGGCTGCGCAATCGCCTATCGCCTCGCTGAGGCGGGCATGCAGGTGCTTGTGATTGAACACGGTGGCAGCGATGCGGGCCCATTCATCCAGATGCCGGGTGCGCTCTCCTATCCGATGAACATGCGCCGCTACGACTGGGGCTATAAGACCGAACCGGAGCCGCATCTTGGGGGTCGCAGGCTCGTCACCCCACGGGGCAAGGTCATCGGTGGTTCTTCGTCGATCAACGGGATGATCTATGTCCGGGGCCACGCCTGCGACTTTGATCACTGGCGCGATCAGGGCGCGGATGGCTGGGGATACGCTGACGTACTGCCCTACTTCAAACGGATGGAAGACTGGCACGACGGGGGTCATGGCGGCGACCCGGCCTGGCGCGGATCTGGCGGGCCGCTTCATGTCACACGGGGCGGGCGGGAAAACGTCCTGACACGCGCATTTGTCGAGGCCGGGCAGCAAGCCGGCTACCCGGTGACAGCGGATTACAACGGGCAGCAGCAGGAAGGTTTTGGCCCCTTCGACATGACCGTGTGGAAAGGGCAACGCTGGTCAGCGGCCAATGCCTATCTCAAGCCTGCATTAAAGAAACCCAACTGCGATCTGATCCGTGCGTTCGCGCGTCGCATCATCATCAAGGATGGGCGGGCCACCGGTGTCGAGATTGAGCGCAATGGCAAGGTCGAGGTAACATCCGCCGGCGCGGAGGTCATCGTCGCAGCGTCGTCGATCAATTCACCGAAACTTCTGATGCTCTCTGGAATCGGGCCAGCCGCGCATCTGGCCGAACACGGCATTCCGGTTGTGGCCAATCGTCCGGGTGTTGGCCAAAACCTGCAGGATCACCTTGAACTCTATATCCAGGTCGCCGCCTCGCAGCCGGTAAGCCTGTTCAGGTATTGGAACCTCGTGGGCAAGGCGTATGTCGGCGCCCGGTGGCTTTTCAATCGCACTGGCCCCGGGGCATCAAACCAGTTCGAAAGCACTGCATTCATCCGATCCGCGACAGGCGTCGATTATCCGGACATCCAGTACCACTTCCTGCCGATTGCCGTTCGCTATGACGGGCAGGTGGCCGCCGAAGGGCATGGTTTTCAGGCCCATGTCGGGCCAATGCGCTCGCCTTCGCGCGGGTCGGTCTCATTGCGATCAGGTGATCCCGCAGATCCTCCAAAGATCATGTTCAACTACATGTCGGAACAAAAGGATTGGTCGGATTTTCGGCGCTGCATCCGGCTGACCCGCGAGATCTTTGGGCAGGAGGCATTCAAGCCCTATTACGGGCACGAAATTCAGCCCGGCGCAGATCGGCAAAGCGATGGTGAGCTTGATGATTTCATCAGGGATCACGTCGAGAGCGCGTATCACCCCTGCGGCACGGCCCGCGTCGGGCGGGCCGACGATCCGATGGCGGTGGTTGACCCTGAGTGCCGGGTGATTGGCGTCGACGCCCTGCGGCTGGCGGACAGTTCCATCTTCCCCCGCATAACGAACGGCAATCTCAACGCCCCGTCGATCATGACGGGCGAGAAGGCCGCCGATCACATATTGGGGCGGGCGCCGCTCGCGCCCGACAATTCAGAGCCATGGATCAATCCGAACTGGCAAAAATCGGCGAAATAGCAGGGGCGCAAGCCTGACCCGCTCAACGAAATCCCGACTGCCGCCAAGTCAGATGTCGAAAAAGATCGTCTCGCCTGGCCCCTGCAGGTGGATGTCGAATTGATATCTGCCATCACCGATGCGGCGGGCCAGCAGGGTCTGGATGCGCCCCTTGTGCTCAATGCGCGAGAGGAAGGGGTCAGAGGCATTCGCCTCATCCTCATCGTCGAAATAGATGCGTGTGTGCAGACCCAGATTGATCCCGCGGGCAACGATCCAGAGTGTGAGATGCGGGGCGTGTTTGCCACCGACTGCTGTGACCGCCCCGGGTTTGACGGTGCTGATCCGGAAGCCCCCTGTCGCTTGATCCGCAGCGACCCGGCCCCAACCATTGAGCGCCGCGTCGGCCCCATCCTGACCCGGATACAGCCCCGCGTGATCGGCCTGCCAGACCTCGATCAGGGCGTCCTTTATGATCGTTCCAAAGCCGTCGTGGATCGCCCCGGCAATCTCGATCCGTTCGCCCCGCGCCGCTGGGCCAGCGATCTCAAGACCCAAGTCGGTGCCATAGACACCCTCAATTCCCGCTGCGTTCGGCGTCAGCCCGATATGGACATAGGGGCCAGCCGTTTGCGACGGTGTTTCGGGCAGGATGTCGTCGTCATGGCTCATCACAACCCCTCCGGCCTGTTCTCAAACTGGGTTTGCCGGCGGCCGCGCAGAACGATGTCGAAGCGGTAGGCGCGGGCGTCCATCGGGATGGTCCGGTTCATATCGAGGGGCGCTATCAGCCTGTCGATGGCGTCTTGCGACGGGATGGCATTCACGATCGGGCAAAGGGGGATCAGCGGGTCGCCCTCGAAATACATCTGCGTGATCAGGCGTTGACCAAAAGCATGGCCAAAGACGCTGAAATGGATGTGCGCGGGGCGCCAATCGTTTGGGCCGTTGGGCCATGGGTAAGGGCCCGGTTGAACCGTTCGGAATTCGTACGCGCCATCCGGGCCGGTGATGGTCCGCCCGCAGCCGCCAAAGTTCGGATCGAGGGGTGCGAGGTATCCTTCGTTCTTGTGGCGGTATCGCCCGCCCGCATTCGCCTGCCAGATTTCGATCAGCGCGCCGGGGATGCCGCGACCGGATTGATCCATCAGACGGCCAAAGACGACGATCCGGGGTCCGATGGCTGACGCTCCATCTGCGGCGTAGTTGTGGATCAGATCGTTGTCGCGCGGGCCAAGGATGTCGCCGGAAAAGACCGGGCCGGTTTCTTCGGATGGCGTCGAAGGAAACGAAAGGGGTGCGGCCATCGGCGCCCGTTTGACGCTGGTTTTGTAGGGCGGATGCAGCGCCGGGGGGTGTTGGCTTCGGTCTCGGGGGAAAAGGCTCATGTCTCGTCCTCCATCTCGGCATAAGTCGCCTTGGCCAACTGGATGGCGTGATTGGCCTTGGGTACGCCCGCGTAAATTGCCACGTGCTGGAAGGCCTGCATCACATCCTCTGGCGTGGCGCCCGTTCGGGCGGTGGCCCGGATGTGCATCGGTATCTCGTTGAAGTTGCCCGTGGCCGCTAGCAGGGCCAGCGTCAGCATCGATCGTTCCCGCAACGAAATCGTCGGATCGGCCCAAACCCGCCCCCATGCGCCATCGACGATCAGATCCTGGAACGGGGCATCGAAGGCGGTTTTGGTCGCTTCGGCCTTGTCCACATGCGCATCACCCAGGACCGTGCGGCGGATCTTCATCCCGGCATCGTATCGGTTTGACATCTGTGCCTCCTTAATAGGGCAGGCCTACATATTGCTCTGCCATGGCTTTCTGGGCGGCCTCGTTGGATTGCAGAAAGGCAAGCTCGGCCACCTGCATGCGTTTGTCGAAATCCGATTGGCCCGGATAATGGTGCATCAGGTTGGAAAACCACCAGCTGAAACGTTCCGTTTTCCAAACCCGCGCAAGCGCGCGTTCGGAATAGCGGTTGATGCCTTCATCGTCCCCGTCTTCGTAGTGCTGCCTCAGCGCGTTGTAGAGGTAGTGGACGTCGGACGCCGCGGTATTGAGCCCCTTTGCCCCCGTCGGCGGGACGATATGCGCGGCATCCCCGCACAAAAACAACCGGCCCCATCTCATCGGTTCGGTGACAAAGCTGCGCAGGGGCGCAATGCTCTTTTCGATCGAGGGCCCGGTTTCCAACGTATCTGCCGCTTCGGGCGGGATCCGGCGACGCAGTTCATCCCAGAACGCCGCATCGGTCCAATTCTCCGGGCTGTCCGAGGCATCGCACTGAATGTAGTACCGGCTGAGATGCGCGTTCCGCATGGAACACAGCGCAAAGCCCCGTGCCGAATTGGCATAAATCAATTCGTCATGAACCGGGGGCGTTTCCGACAGGATGCCAAGCCAGCCATAGGGATAGACCTTTTCATATTCGCGCCGGACCGTGTCGGGGATGGTCTTGCGGCTGACACCGTGAAAGCCATCGCACCCGGCCACGAAATCGCAATCGATCCGATGTTCTCT
>CAWUIQ010000124.1:0-7310 GCA_963922565.1 uncultured Rhodobacterales bacterium | reverse complement strand
AAGGCGGCGGCGGGGGCCTCGGCGGTCTTCTGGACGGGTTAGGGCAATCCGGTAGCGGTGGCAGCGGCGGCGGGCTGCAGGACATGCTGGGCGGGCTGGCCGGTGCTGGTGCCGCAGGTGGATTGCTGGGCGGATTGGCATCGACGATCGGACAGCGCCCGGCGACCAATGATGCCAGCTTTGGCGCGGTCCTGAATTCGGCGTTCGACGAAACCCCGCAGCAGGAAATCGAACCGACCGCCGACCAGGAAGCGGCGGCCGCCCTGATGCTCAAGGCGATGATCCAGGCGGCAAAGTCGGACGGAAAGCTGGACGATGCCGAGCAGGAAAAGCTGATGGGCCACGTTGGCAGCGACGGGATCGATGCCGAAGAGGCTGAGTTTCTGCGGGCCGAAATGGCCGCACCTATCGACGTTCCAGGCCTTGTGAATGCGACGCCCGATGGCCTTGCGCCGCAGGTCTATGCGATGTCGGTGATGGCTATCGATCTCGATAGTCAGGCCGAGGCGCAATATCTGCATCAACTTGCCGAGGGCTTTGGAATGCAGCCTGCACAGGTGAATGAGATCCACACTCAACTGGGCGTGCCGACATTGTATACCTGACGGCGGGATGCGCCCGATCGCGGGCCAAGTCCGATTGCTCCGCTGCCCATTCCCCGTTACACGGAGCCATGGGCAGCGACAGACCAACAATCATCGAGCGGTGCGAGGCAAAGGGCCTCCGCATGACCGGCCAACGGCGCATCATTGCACAGGTTCTTGAGGATTCTTCAGACCATCCGGATGTCGAAGAGCTCTATAACCGGGCCAGTGCCATCGACAGCGGCATTTCCATCGCCACCGTCTATCGGACCGTCAAACTGTTTGAAGAGGCGGGGATCCTCGACAAGCTGGAATTCGGTGACGGGCGTGCCCGTTACGAGGATGCCGAACGCGAACACCATGATCATCTGATCGACATGAATTCGGGCGAGGTCATCGAATTCGTGGATAGCGAAATCGAAGCCCTGCAGGAAAAGATTGCGCGCAAGCTGGGATACGAATTGCGCGGTCATCGCCTTGAGCTATATGGCGTTCCGATAAAGCGTTAGCCGCTCTTCATCCTCCACTAGCATCCGAGGCGATCCGAATGGACAACCTGCGCGGCGCGGCCCTCATGACACTCGCCATGCTGGGCTTCGCGATCGAAGACATGCTGATCAAGATGCTGGCCTCGGCCATGCCGGTTGGCCAGATCATCGGGCTGTTGGGGGCCGGGGGTGCCGTGGTTTTTGCCGTGTTGTGCCGTATCAGGCGCGTGCCGCTTTTTGACCGCGCTGCGCTCAGCCCGCCCGTCGTGCTGCGAAATCTGGCCGAGCTGATCGGCACGATGGGATTTGTAACGGCGATTGCGCTGATCCCCATCTCAACGGCATCGGCCATCCTTCAGGCCTCGCCCCTTTTGGTGACACTTGGCGCGGTCTTGTTCCTGAACGAGCCGGTCGGTTGGCGGCGCTGGCTCGCGATCTTCGTCGGGTTCCTGGGCGTGCTCATGATCATACGTCCGGGGCTTGAGGGGTTCGATTCACGCGCGCTCTTCGCCGTGATTGGCGCGGTTGGTCTTGCCGCACGGGATGTGGCGACGCGGCGGGTGCCGCCCACGATGTCGTCCATGCAATTGAGTTTCCTGGCCTTTCTGATGCTGATCCCCGCTGCGGTACTTTTGCTGCTGATCGGAGGGGATCGGCCCACCCTGCCCGCGCCGCGCGACTGGGGGCTGATTGCCGCCGCGATTGGCATGGGGGTTGTCGCCTATTACTTCATCGTCGCGGCGGTCCGGGTCGGCGAGATCAGCTTTGTCACACCGTTTCGCTATACGCGGATCGTCTTTGCCCTCATCGTCGGTGTTCTGGTCTTTGACGAAGCACCCGATGCACTGACCCTGATCGGCGCCTTCATCATCGTGGCCTCGGGGCTTTATACGCTTTGGCGGGAACAGCGGGTGCGCGCGGTAGCCTGAAGCCCTTTCACTTGTAACAAAGGCCCGCTATCAGGCTGCCATCGACAGCCGAAGGAACGCATTTCATGAGCCTTATCGTAGATATCTTCGCCCGCGAGATCCTCGACAGCCGAGGCAACCCGACCGTCGAGGTCGATGTCACCCTCGAAGACGGCACGCTGGGTCGGGCCGCTGTCCCCTCTGGTGCCTCCACAGGCGCCTATGAAGCGGTCGAAAAGCGTGACGGCGACGCGGATCGCTACAAGGGCAAGGGCGTGCTTGAAGCCTGCGCGGCCGTCAACGGTGAGATTGCAGAGGCGTTGGTTGGGATCGATGTGACCGAACAGGTCGAAATCGACGAAACGATGATCGAACTCGACGGGACCGAAAACAAGGGTCGCTTGGGCGCGAACGCGATCCTTGGTGTGTCGCTTGCCTGCGCCAAGGCCGGAGCGGATTGGACCAGTCAGCCGCTTTATCGATATGTCGGCGGCACCTCGGCCCGCATACTGCCCGTCCCGATGATGAATATCATCAATGGCGGCGAACATGCCGACAACCCGATCGACATCCAGGAATTCATGATCATGCCGGTCAGCGCCGCGAATATCCGCGAGGCGGTGCGCATGGGATCCGAAGTGTTCCACACGCTTAAAAAAGAGCTCAGCACGGCGGGCCTGTCCACGGGCATCGGGGATGAAGGCGGCTTTGCCCCCAATATCAGTTCGACCCGCGACGCGCTGGATTTCATCCTGAAATCCATCGAAAAGGCTGGGTACAAACCGGGTGAAGAGATCTATCTGGCGCTCGATTGCGCGGCAACAGAGTACTTCAAGGACGGCAAGTATGTGCTTGCAGGTGAAGGAAAAACGCTCAGCTCTGACGAGAACGCGCAGTACCTCGCCGACCTCGTGAACGACTATCCCATCATCTCGATCGAAGACGGGATGGGCGAAGACGACTGGGACGGCTGGAAGGCCCTGACCGAAGCGCTTGGCGGCAAATGCCAGCTTGTCGGCGATGACCTGTTCGTCACCAACCCTGCCCGCCTGGCGGACGGCATCGCGAAGGGGTGCGCGAATTCGATGCTGGTCAAGGTGAACCAGATCGGCAGCCTGACCGAAACGCTGAAAGCCGTCGATATGGCGCATCGCGCGGGATACACCAACGTGATGAGCCACCGTTCGGGCGAAACCGAGGATGCAACCATCGCAGATCTCGCTGTCGCAACCAATTGCGGGCAGATCAAAACCGGCTCGCTTGCCCGGTCTGACCGGCTGGCCAAGTACAACCAGCTGATCCGGATCGAAGAGATGCTGGGCGAAAGCGCCGAATATGCAGGCCGTTCCATTCTGAGGTGAGCCTCGCCGCTGACTTCGCGCGGGCGGTTGGTGGGCGGATCGCGCATGTCACTGCCCGCAGCAACCTTGCCGCGATCGAAGAGCACGGCTTGCGATCCGCGGCGGACTTGGCAGTGTTGGCCGGGGTGCCGCCTGATAGCATCGCGTTAAGGACATCGCGGCTGCGGGTCGGAACGGCTGTGCTGACCCATCAGCGCCCGATCGCGCAGCATCTGAATGCCGCCGGTCAGATGCTGGACGGCCATGACGCGCAAAGCTGGGCCGAACAACTGGACCAGCGGGTCTTTTTCTGGCCGTTGCGCAAGGGGCTGGCCTTTGCCCGCAGCATCGAGCGGGATTTGCCAACCACAACCATTTGGTTCGATGCGCACGACTTTGCGCGCGAATTTCCTGATTTCATTGATCTCTGCCCGATCAACAGCGGCAACTTCAGACAAGGCGGCGCCCGGGTACCGCGAGGCGATTGGATCTACCGACCACTGACCGAGGGGTTGGACCGTTTCCATGGCTTCCGCATCTCTCGTGGTCTGGCAAAGTACAAGGACAGGGTGGGCGAGATCTCTTTGCGTTGCGCCCTGCCCGCAGCGTCGCTGAAGGCCTTGCGCGTGCCGCCGCCCAAGCCTTAGCCTCTGATCATGAACGCCGCAGACATTATCGCCCGCCTCAAGCTCGAGCCGCATCCCGAAGGTGGCCATTATCGGCAGACTTGGATGGCCGAGAACGAGGGGCGGCCCACCGGGACCTGCATCTATTTCCTGCTGGCCGAGGGCGAGGTCAGCCATTGGCACAAGGTCGATGCGACCGAAATCTGGCTCTATCATGCGGGCGCGCCCCTGATCCTGTCGATCAGCCCGTCCGAGACGGGACCAGCGAAAGAACACCGCCTCTCGCCCGATCTGGATGCTGGAGAACCGCAGGTGATCGTCCCCGAAGACCATTGGCAAAGCGCGCGCAGCACCGGCGACTGGACCCTTGTCAGCTGCACCGTCTCACCGGGTTTTCAGTTCGCGGGCTTTACCCTCGCAACCGCCGGTTTCGACATCCCGCGCGGATAGCTGACGGTGCCACCGCCGACCGCCGCCTTCACGCCGGTGGTGCTGGGGCACGAGGTCGGCAAACCACGGGCCACGCGCACCGCAAGAAATGCGAATGCCTGCGCTTCGAGCATGTCCCCGTCCAGCCCCACGCTTTCAACCGGCGCAACGGGGCAATCAAGCGATACGGACAGCATCTCCATCAGAACCGGATTGTGACGTCCGCCTCCGGTGACCAGAACCTGTGACGGGGCCTGCGGGCAATATTCCATTCCTTGCGCGACTCCCGCAGCACACATAGCGGTCAGGGTGGCCACCGCATCCGCGTCGCCTAGTTCTTTGACCAGCCCGACCATCTGTTCAAAGTCATTTCGGTCGAGCGATTTGGGCGGCATCCGGCTGAAATAGGGTTCGGCCAGAAAAAGCTCGAGCGCACCCTCTTCGACATGACCCTTGCGGGCCAAGGCTCCGTCCCTGTCAAAGGGCAGCCCCCGCCGGGCCATGACCAGATCGTTGATGGGCGCATTGGCAGGTCCGGTATCAAAGGCCAAAAGCGCGCCTTTGGCTTCGGGCCGGTCGATGGTCGGATCGACCCATGTCAGGTTGCCGACACCGCCGAGATTGAGAAAGGCCACCGGGCGATCCATCTTCAGATAGCGGGCGCAGGCGTGATGAAAGAACGGGGCCAGAGGCGCGCCCTCACCGCCAAATTCGACATCCATCGAGCGGAAGTCCCAGACGACCGGTGTGTCCAGCGCCTTTGCCAACGCAAGGCCATCCCCCACCTGAAGCGTGCCACGCCGCCTTGGTGCATGGGCCAGCGTTTGGCCATGAAAACCGATGACATCTGCGTCAAACTTGGCCAGAAGCGCCTCGTGGGCGGCATTGATCAGATCGCCAGCCGCCTCGACCTCTGTACCGCTCCAGTGCCCGAGCGCCGCGCGCAGGATGGCCCGCTCGTCGTCCTCGTATCCCCGGTAGTCCGTCGGGCCGAAACGAACGATCTCGATCCCGTCGGTTTCGATGATCGCGGCATCCACACCGTCCAGAGAGGTTCCGCTCATCGTGCCCAAGGCCCGCACAACCTGGCCTTTCCGCCTGACCTGATCCATGGCCTTTTCCTTTGCCCCTGCCCGGCCTATAGAGTGCGCCGGAGCGCGCGCCAAGGACAAGAGCAATGAGCTACACCCCCAGATCGGATTTCCTCCATGTCATGCAGACCCGCGGCTTTATCGCCGACTGTACTGACCTGCAGGGACTGGACGAAAAGCTGCTTGAGGGCTCGCAGACCGCCTATATCGGTTATGACGCGACAGCGGCGTCGCTGCATGTCGGGCACCAGCTCAACATCATGATGCTGCGTTGGTTCCAGAAGACGGGAAACCGGCCCATCACGCTGATGGGTGGCGGCACGACCAAGGTGGGCGACCCGTCCGGGCGCGACAGTGAGCGGTCGCTGCTGACCCCGGATGCCATTGACGGCAACATTGCCCGCATCCGCACCGTCTTCGACGCATTCCTCGAATACAGCGATGACGGCGCGATGATGCTGAACAATGCCGAGTGGCTGGACAACCTGAACTACCTCGATTTCCTGCGGGATATCGGGCGGCATTTCTCGATCAACCGGATGCTGTCATTCGAGTCGGTCAAATCGCGGCTGGATCGCGAGCAATCGCTCAGCTTTCTCGAATTCAACTACATGATCCTGCAAGCCTATGACTTCATGGAGCTGAACCGCCGCCATGGCTGCATCCTGCAGATGGGTGGGTCGGATCAGTGGGGCAATATCGTCAACGGGATCGACCTGACCCGCCGCGTCCTCGACACAGAGGTTTACGGCCTCACGACACCCCTGCTGACCACGTCCGATGGCCGTAAGATGGGCAAGAGCGCGGGCGGCGCGGTTTGGCTCAACGCCGATATGCTGTCGCCCTACGAATACTGGCAGTTCTGGCGCAACACGACCGATGCGGATGTCGGGCGCTTCCTGCGGCTTTTCACCGAAGTGCCGCTGGAGGAGTGCGACCGGCTGGGCGCCCTTTCGGGGTCCGAGATCAATGAGGCAAAGGTCACGCTGGCCAATGCGGTCACGACGATCCTCCACGGGGCGGAAGCCGCAGCTGCCGCCGAAGCGACGGCACGGGAAGTGTTCGAAAAGGGCGGTGTCGGCGGTGATCTTCCGACCCTCAGCCTGACGGCAGACGAGGTGGGTGACGGCATCAGCGTGGTACAACTGATCGTGCGGTCGGGCCTTGCGGGATCGGGGAAGGAGGCCAAGCGCCTGATCGCCGAAAGCGGCGCGCGCCTGAACGATGAGCCCCTGACCGACGCTGGCCTGATGATCGACCGGGCGGCCCTAAGTGCGCCCATCAAGCTGAGCGCGGGCAAGAAACGGCACGCCCTGGTGTCGCTGGCAGGCTAGGCCCGGTTCATCCGCTCAATCACCGCCCGGGCCGCGCGCAGGCCCGGGTCTTCGCCGCCCTCGCCCAGCCGTTCCATCGTCAGGGCCATCGCCGTGCGCTGCGGTTCCGGATCTGCGATCAGACGTTCCAGACCTGCGGCGATCTTTTCCGGGGTACAATCGGCCCCGACGAATTCCGGCACATGGCGGGTATCGGTAACGATGTTTATCAGGTTGCCCGTGTCGGTCGTCACCATCCGTTTGATGATCTCGCGGCTGATCCAGTTCAGGTCGAAGATGCTGACCATGGGCGTTTGCGCCTTGGCGAGCTCCAGCGCGACGGTGCCGGATACGGCCAGCGCGAAATCAGCTGCCTTGAAAGCCACCCGTTTCTGATGATCGGCTTGTGCCGGGTCCATCTCTCGCGGGTCCAGTATGATCGGATCACCCGGCCAGTCCCCGACTAGGTCTTCGACCAGCTCCGCCACGGGTCGCGCCGCGGGGATGACAACGCGCATGCGCGGGTGGCGC
>CAWUIQ010000123.1:0-7381 GCA_963922565.1 uncultured Rhodobacterales bacterium | reverse complement strand
GCGGTCTTGGCGTTGAACGCCTTGCAGAATTCCATGATGTTGATGCCGCGCTGACCCAGAGCCGGCCCAACGGGCGGTGACGGGTTCGCTTGTCCGGCGGGCACCTGAAGCTTCATGGTGCCAGCGAGTTTCTTGGCCATGTGCCAATCTCCTGTTCAAACAGCCTTGGAACGCGTTCCGCGGCCTGATGTTGACGTGGTGCGGCCCGAACATCGCGATGCCGAGACCTCCCACGGAAGGGATTCTGCCATCAAAGACGGCAGGCGCGCTGGTTAGCGGGCAGCGCGCCTTTTTGCAAGAGGTTTGCGGTGGCTTGGGCTAGCCCTGGCGCAACCGCTTTGCGCCCAACAGCGCCAGCCCCCCCATCAGCATGAATGCAGAGGCTGGCAAGGGCACGGCAGGCGGGTTTGTCACGGGTTCCGATGAGATCCAGGACAGGCTTTGACCGCTCGACAAAGGGCTAAGCGATACCGACGAGGGCAGCAAGAAAGACAGTTGACCGGTGTTCTGGCCATCCGTCACGGATGTCACGTTGTAGCTGCAATTGGCGCAGACCGGTCCATTGCTGATCGCGTTCCCAGAAAAACTGGTCGAGATTGAAAAAGTCTGCCCCGGCTTCAGCGTGAAAGACGGCACCGACATCGCTGCAACCAGCCCGTTTTCATCCGCCGTATAGCTGGTGATATCGATCCCGTTCTCGTTGCGAATGGGCGACAGGTTGGTGATCGTTCCATCGATCCGTTCTTGCACGTCCACGCGGGCGTTGGCGTTTACGACGCGACCGGGGATCATCAGCTGCATCACCGCATTGATACCATTCCCTGCACTGGTGGTGAGGGTCGCGGGCGACGGCGTTCCAAATTGCCGGGAGAATGCGGCATCCACCGCCCAAGTGATCGCTCCGTCAGGAATAACCAGATCGGTCGCCCCATCGTATCGGAAGTTGGCCAAGAGCTGCCCGCCCACCGTCGTCCCGAGCGTGCCCGGCGGCGTGGCGTTTGCGGTCGTCGCAATGAGCTTTTGCTCTCCAGTCAGCAGGCTTTGCGACGTACTGCCAGAGCTTCCACTGAAAGAGACCGCAAATGGATCTGTCTGAACGGTCGATCCGGAAGGTCCTGGTGCGACCTGGCCCGTTACCTGTGATTGGATCAGCGTCAAAGTCGCCGCGTTCGCAGCCGCACCGGCAAGCGCCACCAATATCCCGGCGACGTAAACCTTTAAATGAAATCTCATGAATGGCTCCCAAATCAATGTATCCGTCGGGAGTGTAGGGTGCACATGCGGTTACGCTGCACGGATCCGGCAACGTATGTTCAAATCTGGCGAAAGACTTTGAGCGTCAAAGCGCCCGGCGCAGGGTTTGGGAAGGGCTTTCCCCAAACAAGGCGCGGTATTCTCCGGCAAAGCGACCCAGCGAGGTTATTCCATACTTCACACTCACTTCAGTCACAGAGGCGTAGTCGCCCGAGGCAAGTGCTGCGTGCACATGAACCATGCGCCGGTGTCGGATGTAGTTGATCGGGCTGCTACCCACGAAACGAGTAAAGTGCTCGGACAAGGTACGTACCGGCACGCCACCGATCTCAGCAAGTTCCGCCAAGGTCAGCGGTTCACCCAATTGGGCCTCGATGTAGTCCAGTACCCGTTTCACATCGCGCGGTGCGGGGCCTAGTTTGGGCGCCGCCAGATGCCGGGCATGCGTGCTGGGCCAGAATGCCAGCAGGTTCGCACAGATCGCGGTGAATAACCGTTCCTGCCACAAAGGATCACGGGTCAGGCCGGGATCCATCGTATCGCACTCCACAGCAGCCAACAGTTGCGCGGCGATGGTGGCGTCGATAGGCGATCGTCTTTTCAAGTCCGGCTCAAACAGAACCTGCCCCAGCCGATCAACCCCAAGGTAGGCCTGTGCGAAGGTATTGAGCGCGGCCCCTTCAAGTCGAAGCCCGATCATTCCGTGATCGCCGTGAACATCTACGGGAATATCGCGGGATGGCGACGAAAACTTGGAGATTTTGGGCACGAGCGAATAGCGTCCGGCCTCAAAACGACGCGCTGGAAGGGTCAGCCAGTAATCCGGCTGATGCACCATGGTCGTGAGCGTTTGACCCACGCTGAAATTATAGAAATAGAGGTCGAATTTCGGGGCAGAAAACTTGTTGGCCAAAGCATGAAAGCCGTTGCTGCAGCCCTTTGCATCATGTGGATCCAGCCTCAGGCCCGCTGCGGCATAGATGTCGCGGCAGATCTCGTAATCGGCGACTGTCAGAAATCGGTGTCGGTCAAGCAATCAAGGTCCTCCGGCGCATTAAAACCGCGCCCGAACGACCGTATCACACACAAATCCGTGGCAGACCGATTAGTTGCCAGAATTGCACAATCCCGCAAGAGAGCCTGCTACAACGATGAGGAAGGGGGCTTCCCAGCAATGCCCTCTTTGATGGTTTCCGAAAGCTCGCTGCGATCAGCTTTGCTTGGTAACCTGGGTATATTCGAGTTCGACCGGGGTTTCCCTGCCGAAGATCGAAACCGTGACCTTGAGGCGCTGGTTGTCGTCGTCCACTTCTTCGACCATGCCGTCGAAATCCTCGAACGGGCCGTCGTTCACTTTGACCTTCTCACCCACCTCGAAGTGGATCAGTGTCCGCGGTGCTTCTTCGCCTTCCTGAACGCGGTTCAGGATCGCGTTAACCTCAGCATCCCGCATCGGCATCGGGCGACCCTTTGACCCAAGAAAACCCGTCACCCGGTTGATCGAGTTGATGAGGTGATAGCCCTGATCCGACATCTCCATATGCACCAGTACATAGCCGGGCATGAAACGACGTTCGGTTGTGACCTTCTTGCCGCGACGGACCTCAATGACCTCTTCGGTCGGAACAAGAACCTCATCGATCTGTTCCTCAAGGCCGTTTTCGGTCACGGCAGTCCGGATCTGCTCAGCGATCTTTTTCTCGAAGTTCGAGAGCACGCTCACAGAATACCACCGTTTTGCCATTGTCGTTCGGGCCCCTTGTTCGCCTTGGGTCATTGAGCGGTGTCGATGCCGCCAAATCTAAACAAATGGGGCGCGAGGCTCGAATCGCCGCACGCCACCATCATGAGGACAGCCGGATACTCCGCGGTCTGAAAAAGTGCAAGGGTCTAGGGCCGAAATCCCGACGTCTAGCCAAAGATCGTCAGGATGCCCTCAAGCCCACTACGGATCAGCAAGTCGACAAGCGCGAAAAAGACCGCAGTCAGCGACGCCATGATAAAAACCATGACGGTGGTGAGGAAAACCTCGCGCCGGGTCGGCCAGACAACCTTCGCCACCTCAGCGCGGACCTGCTGGATGAACTGAAGCGGGTTTGTGGTGGCCATGACGCGTCCTCTGCTATCGCGAATGGTGCGCAGATAACGACAGCAGGCCGACAATTCAACTGTCAATCCCGCTTGCAAACGCAATTACGGGGTCTTGGACGTCGTATTGTTAAAGCCGTCGGCCGAGTTTCCGTAGAAGTCCGGAACATAAAGGTGCCCAACCACGCGCGACGGGAAGAGATCGAGAACCCGATCCCAGTGATACGCCGCCAATTCCAGCTTGCGACGGTAGTGGGCGGCTTTGGCCTTGTTCCGGCGCTCGATGCGGTCCAGCCGCCGAGAGGTCCAACGCCAGATCCGTTCCGGTCCGAACACGCGGAACGTCAAGATGGACAGCACGATCAGCGACAGCACCGGCACGATGACGAACAGCGGTCGAACCACCAGTAGCAGGGCGACGGCGATGAAGGACGCATAGCGTTCCGGCGGCGCAGACCGTGTCTCGGCAGCAATGTCGACCGGATGCTTCAGGGGTTCAAATTTGGCATGCGATGCCGCCCGCAGCATTTCCGGGGTCATCGCTTCCTTCCGAGTGCGCGAATCCGCATAGATTTGCGCGCGCCGCTGCTCTTCGAAGTCATCGACCAGAACCGTTCTAACCAGCTCCAGCGTTTCAGCCTCGGTCCCAATCGAATGAGACACGCCCGGCATCAATGTATAGCCCAAAGTTTACTCCCCCAAGAAACCATCACCGTTAATGCGGTGTACACAAACCCCGCCCCCACCCGGCGGAGTGAGGCAAAGCTGGGGCCGGTATTTGACGGTAGAAAGGCGGGAATGTGGCAAGAAATTGGCTTTGTTGCGCAACCATGCACAAAGCGTCACAAGGCGACGGACTGTCTGCAAATTGTGTCCGTATGTGAAGCTTATGTTACCAATTTATGGTTGAAATGTGCCGGAAAGAAGGCGGCAGTACAAGCCGATTGACCCCCAATCAGACACACCTGTCCGATAGGTTTCTCATTCGTTTTTTTGATTTGATCGGAGAGTTGGCAGGGGCAGCAGGGCTCGAACCCGCGACCTACGGTTTTGGAGACCGTCGCTCTACCAGCTGAGCTATACCCCTAAGGCCGCCCCGTGATTACGCGGGGCAGCGGGGCTTTGCAAGCGGCAAATCAAGCCGCCGTTCTGGCGGCGGCGAAGGCTGGGCTTTGCACCACACCCCGGTCAAAAAGATCGGCGATTTCGGTGCTGTCGAGGCCGGCAACATCCGCCAATACCTCCTCCGTATCCGCGCCAAGGGCCGGCGCGGGAGCCGGCGACACCCGGTCATGCGCCGAAAAGGTCGCCGGATGGCCCGGGACGGGGTACGAGCCGACACCGGGCTGTAACACCTGCTCAAACATTGGGTTCTTCACGGACATGTCCGGGTCTTCGGCCATGGCCTGCCGGGTTGTCCGGAACTCTGACCATGTCAGCCCCGCATTGTTGAACTCATCCGCGAAGTCCGCCACGCGCCGCACGGCAAACCAAGGCGCAAGGATCTCGGTGATCTCGTGGCGCAACCGCCAGCGATTGCCCTCATCCGCCAGCGACATGCCATGGCGCGCTTCAAGCGCTGCCATCTGCGTTTCAGTTCCGGTTGCCCAAACCAGCCCGCGCCATTGACGATCTGTCAGCCCGATCACCATGACGCGACGTCCGTCGGCACACAGAAAATCCTGACCGTAGGCACCATAGAGTGCATTGCCCGACTTCGTGCGATCCGTGGGGCTGAGAGCAGCATCGGCAATCATCCCGAGATGACCGACCGCCGCCGCGGCCACATCCTTGAGCGCGATCTCGACCTCCTGACCTGTTCCCTCGCGCAATCTCTGCCGCTCGGCTGCAAGCAGCGCGGAAACACACATGTTGCCCGCGATCAGATCCCAAGCGGGCAGAGCATGGGCGACAGGCTCGGTCGAGCCGGCCTCGCCCGTGATGTGTGGAATGCCCAATGCAGGATTGACGGTGTAGTCGACCTGTGGGCGACCGTGGCGATCACCCTTGAGGTTGACCATGATCAGATCTTTGCGATGCACGCTTAGGCTCTCGTAATCCATCCACCCGCGAACGCGCAGATTTGTCAGGAAAAGACCCGCATCCTTGCCCGGCGCGGTCACGACCCGGGTGATCAGTTCCCGCCCCTCGGGCGATTTCATGTTCACCGCGATCGATTTCTTGCCCTTGTTCATACCAGCCCAGAACAGGCTCTGACCATTGGGCGCAAGCGGCCAGCGCCCCGCATCAAGTCCGCCGCCGATGCGATCAAAGCGGATCACCTCAGCCCCCATCTGCGCGAGGGTCATTCCTGCGAGAGGCACAGCGACAAAGGCGGACCCCTCGACAACACGCATTCCTTTCAGAACAGTCATACCGTCTCCTCCCAGATAGCTGTGGCTTGCATTCCTTGATGTCCGTCCTGCCCGGCAAAGAGCGACAGGCCCCCCTCTTCCTCAACCATCGCGATCTGCAGATCGGCACCGCAGAAAAGCGGGTGCACGCTGCGGAAATGGAAATGATCGGGCGCGCGGCCCTTGTGCCGCGTGGCGGAGCGCATCAAGAGCGAGGCTTGCAAAGGGCCATGAACCACCAAACCGGGATAGTGCTCCACGTCCTGGGTATAGGGCAGATCATAGTGGATCCGATGGGCATTGAAGGTCAGCGCGGAATAGCGAAACAGCAGCGCTTCTGTCGTTGGGACAGTTTCGCAATGGTCCGGCATTGGCCGTTTCTTAGGTGGCGAATACGTCTTTGGCGTTTCGAGGTAAACGATGTCCTGCCGCTCTTCGACGGCGAGACCGGACGCGCCATAGATCGCGTGATCGATCGTCACCAACACCATCGGTCCGGACGCGCCGTTTTTTTCTTCGATACTGCGAACGGATGAGCGGCGTTCCAGCCTCTCACCCACGCGGATCGCCGAGCGGATACGAAGTGCGCCACCCGCCCACATTCTCCGGTCCAGCCGAACCGGCGGCAGCAAGCCGCCAAGTCTTGGGTGGCCGTCGCGGGACAATTCGGTCATTGGGCTGAGTGGTGGAAAGGCACACCAGTGCCACAAGGGCGCGATCGGATCGCCAAAAGCAGGTGCAGCCTCGCCGCTGCCGAGGGTCGCATGCAACTGGGCGGCAAGTTGGGCCGAGACGCCACCAACCTCGCAACCCGTGCGGCCTTCCCAAGCTGTCAGGTTAATCTGATCCAATGTCTCCTCCCGTGATGATTGCAAAAGGATGAGAGGAAAATCAAAAAAATCAAGCGTTTTTAATGACTTAGCGGAATACCGTCGTATACATCCAAGCCATTGCTGCAGTTGCAAAAAATTGACGCCCGTTGAAAACGTGACGTTTTCCCACGATCATTTCGCAGGTGCAGCAAGACAGAAATCAGGCTGAATAAGTGACGAGAATGGGCCGAGATCAGCGGCGCACCGCCCTCCGACCCACTCTTCTGAGATTCTACAGCAGAGCAGAGGCCATCATGATCAAGCCGACGAAACCAGCAATCCAGGCCCCTGACCGGATAACCGGCACGGCGAGCATGTAAAGCGGGATGTAGGCGATCCGAGCCACGACAAAGAGTTGGGCGCCCAACAGGGCAAGCGATTGATCCGTGCCTTCGACAACCATCGCCAGAATACCAAGGGCCAGAAACGGCGCCAGGCTTTCCGAAAAGTTGCGGTGTGCCCGGGCCGCACGCCCGTGCATGGCCTGCGCGTCGGGTTCATCATCCCGACTGCCGAGATAGCCGCCAACCCCCATCTTCGAGACCATGAAAAGCGACGGTAAGAAAAGGCCCAGCGTATAAACAACAAGGCCTAAAAGGATCCACGTAAGCATCAGTCCCCCCTTTAGTCATCAGATGCGCGGGCGAGGCTAATGCAGCGACGCCCGGATTTGGAGAGACAAAACAACAAGAAGCCGTGACCGACATTGCAAAAAAGAAAAGGCGGGCTTTTTTGCCCGCCTTTGTTGTTGGTCTGTTACGCGTTGCGCCTGCCGTGTTTACTCGGTGATTTTCGAGACGACGCCGGCGCCGA
>CAWUIQ010000122.1:0-7387 GCA_963922565.1 uncultured Rhodobacterales bacterium | reverse complement strand
AGCCCGTGAACGTGCCGGGCGACATCACCCGCCGGATGCTCGATGCCAACCCCGCGCTCTGGGTGCGGGGTGCCGACCCGGGCGGGCTCAAGGCTTTTGACATCTTCGTCGGTGGCACGGTGATCCCGGTGGAGGAGATCGAGGCCTGCGACTTGTCCGACGATGGACCCGGCTGGAACCACACGCCTTTCCCGGCCGATCCGCCGGGCAGCGGCAGGCCGGTTCGGGTCGATCCCATGCTGGGCCGCATCGCCTTTCCCGACCCGCCGGGGGACGCGGTGCGGGTCAGCTTTCATACCGGTTTTCCCGCTCCCATCGGCGGTGGCGAATACAATCGGGCTGACAGCCTGCCACCCCCTGACGGCGCGGGCACGCTCATTTCATTTCCCAGCACCACCCATGCCACCCTGCAAGCGGCTTTAGACGCCATTGGCCCAGAGGGCGGCATTGTCGAGATCACCGAAAACGATGTTTATGACGCACCCACGACCATGACCGCGCCAGCCGGGGCCGAGATTGGCCTGCGCGCCGCCGACGGCGTGCGGGCAATCCTGCGCGGGACCGATCCGATTGTGATCAGCGGAGGGGCTGACAGCCGCGCTACGCTCAATGGTCTGGTCCTTGATGGGTGCCCCATAGAGGTGGCGCCGGATGGTGACGGCACCTCGCTGGCATCGGTCGATCTGGCGCATATAACGCTGATCCCGGGGCTATCTTTCACCGCCGCCGGCGCCCCCGGCACACCCGGCGCTACAAGCGTCGAGGTGACGGCAACCGGGGTCGAGCTGACAATCCTGCAGTCGATCATGGGCCCCCTTCGGATGACCGACACCACCAACCTCACCCTGATCGACAGCATCGTCGATGCGGCATCGGCCGATCCGGGGGACAGCGCCCAAGGGCTCGCCATCGCCGGGCTGGCGGGCGAAGACGATCCGGCCGGATCGCTGACCATCCTGACCTCGACCGTGATCGGGCGGGTCCATGCGCGGGCATTGCCGCTGGTTTCCGACTCCATCCTCTTTGCCCGCCCCGACATCCCCGACAGGGTGCCGGTGCGATCAGAACGGCGGCAAGAGGGCTGCTTGCGGTTTACCTGGGTGCCCGATGGCGCCATCGTGCCGCGCCGCTTTCGCTGCCAGCCGCAGTTGGCCATCGACGAGGCCATCGCCGCGCGCGAGGTCCAGATCGGCGGCCCGGTGCCCGACGCAGACAAGGCCCGCATACGCGCCCGTATCCTGCCGCGCCTCGTGCCCTCTTTCACCGCGCTTTCTGCAAGCGCACCCGCCTATGCCCAGCTGCGCCGTGCCGCGCCCCTGGAGATCCGTAAAGGTGCCTCGGACGAAGGCGAAATGGGCGTCTATCACATGCTTGCCGAGCCGCAGCGCGAGACCAACCTGCGCATCCGGCTTGCCGAGTATCTCCGCTTTGGCCTCGAGGCCGGGCTGATCTTCGAAACTTGAACCGGGAGGACCCCAACCATGGGTGGCGATTACAGCAAGGACAGTTTCGACGCGCTGCGCGACTTTGCCGGGGTTTTCCTTCAGCAGGGCCGTCCGGTGCTGGACTCGGACTGGAACGAAATGATGCAGGTGCTCGAACGGCGCATACGCGCGGGCACCGTCGATACCATCGGGCGCGCGGTGGTCCCGCGTGAGACGCAGAATGGCTTTCACATCCGCAACGGCGCCTCTGGCCCGGAAATCGGCCCGGGGCGGCTCTATCTGCACGGGATACTGGTGGAAAACCACGGCAATGCCGATTTTGCGGCGACCGGTGAGGCCGGGCTGACGAGCCCTGTCTTTGACCGCGGCACGGGAACCGACATCACCGATCCTTTGGGCGTGCTCGACGAAATGACCTCGACCGCCGACAGCTACGTGCCCTATAGCAGCCAACCCTATTGGCCCACGCCCGAGGAGGTCCCGGAGCGCCAGGGGCCGGTTCTGGCCTATCTGGTGGCGTGGCAGCGCGAGGTGACCCCGGTCAAAGATCCCGGTCTGCTGGATCCGGCACTTGGCGGCGTCGACAGTGCGACGCGTTGGCAAACCGTCTGGCAGGTGCGGTTTCTCGCTGGAATCGGTATGGGAGCCGATTGTACGACACCAGAGTCAGCACTGAATGGGTGGGAGGCGACCATCGCACCGTCGGTTGCACGACTCACCACCGGCACGGCGGATGTGGACGACCCCGCTGACCCCTGCCTCGTACCGCCAACCGATGGCTATGTCGGCCTCGAAAACCAGTTCTACCGGGTAGAAATCCATCAGGTCGGCGAGGCGGGTGGCCAGCCAGACGCGTGGTTCAAGTTCTCGCGTGAAAACGCCTCGGTCGCCGCGGCCATCGACAGCTTTGGCACGCCTGCCGACACGATCACCGTGCGCACGCTGGGCCGCGATGACCTGCTGCGATTCCGCGAAGGCAACTGGGTCGAGGTCACGGACGACCGGCGCGAATTCAACCACAGCTCTGGTCAGATGCTGCGTATTGACCGGATCAACGAAGAGACATTGGAGATCGAACTCTCGGGCGAGATCGACGCCGACCTGATCCCCACAGGCAATGACGGCGACACCCCGCGCGCGCGCCATTCCCGCCTAATCCGCTGGGATCAGGAAGGTATGGTGCAGGCGCGCGATGCCGCCGGGAACTGGGCCGACTACTGGGATCTTGATGCCGACAACGTAGGCTCTCCGCCCGGGCTGATCCCCGTGCCAGCCGATGGGCGCGAGGTGATGCTGGAAAGCGGCATCACCGTGTCCTTCGCCACAGCAGAGGGCCCCGGCCGCTGGCGCGAAATGGACGCATGGCGCTTTTGGGCACGCACTGCCGGCACGCAGATCGAAATTCTCAACGCCGCGCCGCCCGATGTGGTGCAGCGCCACTATACCAAGCTGGCCATTTTTCCCGCGACCGGCATCACGCCATTCGATTGCCGCACCTTCTGGCCACCCGACATCCCGACCGCCACGGGCGACGGCTGTGCCTGTTCGGTCTGCGTCACCCCCGAAAGCCACGCCTCGGGCCAGCTGACCATCCAGATGGGCATTGACCAAGTGGCAGAGGCGGGCGGCGGCACGGTTTGCCTCGAGCCCGGCCGCTATCAGATCAGCACGCCGATCCGGATGCGCAACCTCTTCGGCGTTACGCTGCGCGGGCACGGCATCACCAGCGTGATCGATTACCGCAACGCCACCGAAGCAGCGATCGTGATCGATACCGGCATAGATGTGCAGGTTGAAAGCCTTTCAATCCTTGTCGACCCGGAAAGCGCCGCCGGCACCGCAGCCAACCCCGCTGACGGGATCATTGCCCGCAACACCGCGACGCTGGCGCTGCGGCGGCTGGCTATTGTCGTGGCCGCCAGCGGGGACGAGCGCGAGGATCACGGGATCGAGCTCGAAGGGCTGTGCATCGGTGCCAAGATCGAGGAATGCCTCGTGGCGGCACCCTTCCCGCTGGGATCACGGGCAGCGGTACACGGCTATGCCGGCACCTCGCCTGCCGCGGCAAGCGAGGACGTGCCGCAATGGTTCGCACCAGCGGAGTTGCGCGTGCTCGACAATATACTCTTTGGCGGCCGCCATGCCGTGCTGCTGGGCGGGCTGGCCTTCGGCCTGTCGCCCACGACCATCGCCCGCAACCTGATGTGGGGGCCGGAAAGTGGCTTGACCCTCGATTGGGCAGAATTGCCCACCGGAGGGACGGCGGTGGAGGGCAATACGATCCTGTCGGAAGGTCACGGTGCCTTGGTCGGCGTGAACGAAATACGGATCTGCGATAATACAATCAGCGGTGGCCCGGTGACGGGCAACGGGCTGTGGCTGGTGCCGAATGTCGTGCCAGAGCTGCTCCTGTCAGCGCAGGTGATCGGGAACCGGATTTCGGATTTGGGCGGCGCGGGCATCCGGATCGCGGCCAACTACGACCGGCTGCTGATCAAGCGCAACATGATCCGCAACTGCGCTTTCGCTGGCATCCTCAGCGATCCGGGCTTTCTGGGCCGGCACCTCGCCATTGAGGACAATGTGATCAACGCCATCACCGGCACCCCGAGCAGCGGCGGCGCGGCGGGTATATCCATACTGGGCGTACTCGAAGGGCAAATCCTGGCCAATTCCATCAGTGGCGTCGGAGGCTCAGCACCAGATCAGGCTTTGGTTGCGGGTATTGCCGTGCAGGGCGTGATTGCCATGGCGGTGGAAAACAACACGGTCTACCAGGTGGGCCCGGACAGCGCCGAAGCGCAGGCCTGGGGTGTGCTTATCCGTCCGCCGCTCAGCCAGGTCACGGCCAAGGACAACCGGGTCGATGGTATCGTGACGCGCACCGGCAACGCCAGTTCCTGGCGTGCCATCGAGATCGGGCTGCCCGAGGATATTGCAGTGCTGGGCGAGGACACGGGCATACCGGAGGAATTCACCGGTGCCGCGGGTTCGATCCCCGGAGCGGCGGCTGACGCGGTAGGATACGCCGTTGTCAGCGACACCCTCTATACCCTGTCGCGGCGGAACCTGCGCGCAGTGGCGCCGCTGCAGCCAACGCAACTGCGCGCGTCCGGCAACCAGATCATGCATTTCGCAAGTCCAATCGTGCCGACGGTTGCCATCGCATTGCGCGGGCCATCGGCCGTCGATCTCAGCCAAAACCAACTGGACCTCGACGGCAACGCGAACCTCTTTGCGAAGGTTGCGGTCGGCGCCGCCCGGATTACCGCCAGTGCCAATTCCGTTCGGCATCCGCGGGATGACAGCCGGTCGATCCTGTTGCGAAGCTCTGTGGCGGCCCCGGTTGGCAATATCACGTCCGGTTCCATCGACGTGTCGCCGGGCGGCATGCCCGCCGCCTTCGCGCCACTCAACCTGACCAACACCTGACACCGAAGGGAGGACAAGCCATGGCAGACAAAATCGCCACACTGGGCCGCGAACGCAGCCTGCGCGGCCTGATCGAACGGCTCTTTGTCATCGAGGGCGAAGAGACCGCAAAAGTGCTGCGCCACGCTGAGGCATCCCTGCTACGGGCCAATCCCGAACTGGGCACCCGGGAAGGCTTCCGCGTGGGACGCAAGGTGATCATCCCCGGTGACATCGGTCTGCAGCTCAAGGAACGCACGACAAATGACACTAAGAACGCCGAGGGTATTCTGGATGAGACGGATGCCCGGCTGTCCATCGCGGAAAAGCGTTATGCCGAGCGTTTCGAAGCGGCGGCCAAGGCCGATGCGGCCGCGTTAAAAATCTCGGGCGAGCGCGCCTTTACCGGCGCGTTGCGCAAGGCTTTGCCCGAAAGCAGCACGCTGCTGCCGCAGGCCCGCAAAGCGATTGGCACACGGGCCGAGGTCGAGAAAGCCCGCAGCGAACGGCTCGCAAAGGGGTTCAAGGAAGCGCAGGAACGGTTGGCAGCCTTGCGCGACTTAACTAAGCGGTCTGGGTAGAGGTTATCTGAGCTTTCTAGCCCTTGCGTTGAACTTCTGAAGTGCCGGATAGGTCGACCGACTGCCGGACATGCTGTTTTCTAAGTGTCGGGGAACGGATCCCGGGCAAGGGCGATCTGGTGTGCGATACCGAGGGCAAAGTTTGCGAAAAAGCACTGGTGTGGATCTTGGACCGAAAGCCCGTCTGCACCTTAGCCACTGGAAAACCGCTGAACCGCTTTCAAAGTCGAAAGGTCTGCAGAGTTGCCAAGGCGTTTGCGCTCTTAGGCAGGGGCGGACAGAGTCGTCCTGAAGTCTTTGGTCTGATTACGGTTGAAGCCTTCGAAGTCAGAGAAGCTGGCGAATTCTTCGAAGCGCATGATCGCTTTTTCGATCCGACGAGAGAACGTGGATATCGGGAAACGAGTGATTTGGGTCCCGCGAGCAAGCAATTACGCGCGAGTTGGCTGATAAGCGTAAAAGACGATTGGACATACTACCGCCGGGCTGCGAATGGTTGTTCCCCTCTCCCGGGAGCGCCACAGGTCATGTCCACACAATCCCCAAGACGTTTCGCAGATCGGCGGAGCGTGCTGGACCAAACCCGAACCAGATCACGCCGCATGCGCTTCGACATACTGCCGCGATTCATTTGATGCGGGCGAATGTTGACTTGCCTACGGTTCAGCGCATTTCCGGTCACAAGACATTGTCGATGGTTGCGCGATATGCTCACCAAAGTGGGTCGCCTATCGAAGCGGCAGTGGATCGACTGGGAAGACGGGTCGGCGGCGATCAGAACGACCGCGTCCGCAAGCTGAGGTCAAAAGGTTCGACTTGACTGCACAAACAATTCAGAACGCCGAGTCAGATATCTTCTAAGTGTTTGATATGTATGGTGCCCGGGGGCGGAATCGAACCACCGACACGAGGATTTTCAAGTCAAGCATACAGTAATGATTTCAGTTACTTAACCGAAACGAGAATGTTTTATCCTCGTGTTTTAGGGCAGTAACTGATTGAAATTGCTTGATGATTTATTGTCTCACCTTTTGGAGACAATAGTGAGACAATTTCAATGTATGAAAAGAAAAATCAAGTTCAGGTTCTGGAGCGCATTTCGCAAAACGATGTACATTCATGACCTCAAAGACATTTGGGCAGAGGGCTGTGAACAACAATTGGAGTTGGGCTACGGACCAACAGGGCGAGCAACAGACAACACCTTTCCCTACATCGACATGCCGGTAATGATGTTCACCGGACTAACCGACAAAAACGGGAAAGAGATTTACGAAGGGGACGTGCTCTTAGTCGAAGGCTTCGAAGACCGAGGCGACGGTCAATTCGACGAAGTAACATTTGGAGTATTCTGGGACGCAAAAACAGCGACCTTTTCTACCGACATCAATTACGAACTTTACGAGTTGGCAGACGACGCAGAAGTCGTCAGCAACATCTACGAGAATCCTGAGTTGCAAACAGAAAAGACCGCCCCGAAGGACGGCCTCTCCTAGTACAAGCCCTATAGCCCGATAAGCCTCGCGAACCAGCCACGACCGCTCAGGTCAAAGACAGTCACGACACGGTACTCTGTACCGCAGGACTTGCTGGCTTCGAGGATGAACGTTGCCCGCATGCGGAACCCTTTCATCTCGATGTGAGGGAGCCCTTATAGCAGCAGCCGCCTCACGCCAGACTGGTTGTCGATTTTTGTCTCGACACAGGGAACGGGTATCGACAAACCGCTGCTGTTCCTAGGTTGCCTCGTAGATATGAACTGCTTGTGCTTCGTGCAAGGGCGACCCCAACATTTAGTGCCGAAATTGTCTCCCGGACAAAACGTGAACCTGAGCCAAAAGTGAGACAACGGGGTTATCCCCGACTTCTCAATCTCACTAAGTCTTTGATTTTGTTGGTGCCCGGGGGCGGAATCGAACCACCGACACGAGGATTTTCAATCCACTGCTC
>CAWUIQ010000121.1:0-7413 GCA_963922565.1 uncultured Rhodobacterales bacterium | reverse complement strand
AGCAAAAGCTGAAAGGTTACTATGGTGATCTGACCGAAAAACAGTTCCGCCGCATCTATTCAGAGGCCGAGCGGGTAAAGGGTGACACAGGTGAAAACCTCATCGGTCTGCTCGAGCGCCGTCTGGACGCCGTCGTCTACCGCGCCAAGTTCGTACCGACGATCTTTGCCGCGCGCCAGTTCGTGAACCACAAGCATGTCCGCGTAAATGGCCGCATCGTCAACATCCCGTCCTACCGGGTGAAAGAGGGCGACGTGATCGAAGTGCGTGACCGGTCCAAGCAGATGGCCGCGATCCTCGAAGCGACCCAGCTGCCCGAGCGTGACGTGCCCGACTATATCGAGGTCGACAATTCTAAACTGACGGCGACCTTCGTGCGCACACCGGGACTGGGCGATGTGCCCTATCCGGTGATGATGGAACCGAACCTCGTCATCGAATACTACGCGCAGAACTAAGCGTTTCTTCGCATCCGCCGAACAGGGCCGCGCCATCTGGTGCGGCCTTTTTCATTTGGGCAGCATCACAAAGCCGCGGCTGGTGCGCGAAGGCGGCCCCGAAGGAAAGGCGTATTCGGTCTCGATGCGCATCCCGGCGTCCTCGGCGAGGGTCGCAATCTCTGGCGTCCGGAACGTTCTGTGCCGCCATTGCAGCCAGATGATCGCGTTGCACCAATGGGGCTTGGACACCACGAGGAAAAGCCGCCCGCCCGGCCTGAGCAGATCACGCATTTGGGTCAGCGCACGGGCCGGATCCGGACAATGTTCAAGGATATGGGCGGCGAGGACGACGTCGGCTGGCTCCAGCCTCTTGCCCAACATGCCCACGACCGGCTCGCCGACGACACCCCGCGCATCGAGCGCGCGAACCGCCGTTTCCAGCATTTTGGGTGACGGATCGAGCAAATCGATCGACCCAGGCGGCCCATTCACGGCGACCCACGATTCGGCAAAGGCACCGGTCCCGGCGCCCACATCGATCACGTGGGGGCGACCGCCCCTCTGATGCCCCGGCGCGCTGAGAAACCCGAGATAGGCATCGTAATAGCCAAGCACCCGCATCTTATCGCGCCAGCGCCCTGCGACCGAGTCATAACGGCGCGTCAGGTGGGTTGTCGTGTCTGCCATGACGGGATGGTGGCAGGGTTCAGGCAACGCTCCAACCGTTTTTGCTGCCTTACTGGCCCAGATTTTCCGTTTCGGACCAAGGGCGGCGCTCTGATTTGACTGAATTCCGGGCATCGAGGGCCTCATCCCAACCCGCTGGCAAGTCATCGCCGACACGGCAGCGCATCGCCATTTGGGGATTATCCAATGCTGCGTTAACGATGGCGGGGTCCGTACCAGAGGGTTGCATATGCTTCATGCCCTGTTTCCATCCCACAAAACCGATCTGCTGATCGAGCTCGTCGGGCTCAAGCGCGGTGGCCTGCACGGCTTTGGTTTCTGGCTGACAGGCCATGCCGACGATCAGGCGTTCTACAATAACTCACCGCTCAAGCATCCGGGCAGCGGCAGCGAGATGGAGCGCACCGACACCCGCAGCCCGATCCCGGTCCGGTTGATGCCGTCGATGCGCGTCGACACGCTGCGGGACGGGCGGGAACAGACCCGGCGCCTGCCACTCAAGACGCAGATCACGACCGTCGTTTTCCAAAGTCAGGATCTGGATCACCTCGCAAGCGTGGATGAAACGGTTGTTGGAGTTCAGGCGGCGCGGCGGGTGCGCATCCTGTTGCTGCGAGACCCTTTCAACTGGGTGGCCTCCTATGCGGCCAAGGCTGGCCACGATACCGCGTTCGAAGACGGGATAGCACTTTGGCGGCCTTACGCGATGGCTTGGGCGGGCCGCACCGCGCCGCTGCCATTCGATCTGCGGGTGGCCTATAACACGTGGTTTTCCAGTCAGGCCGAGCGGGAGCGGATATCGGCAGCGATCGGTCTGCCCTTTACAGATCGCTACCTGCAGCTCGTTTCCGATCACGGCTCGGGCAGTTCGTTCGATCGGCAGAGCTTTGACGGTCAGGCCCAGTCGATGCCGGTGTTCGAGCGGTGGAAGCAATTCGGCGAAACGCCCGGCTACCGCGCCGCATTCGCGCGGGCAAAGGATGTTGTCGAATTGGGGCTTGGACTGTTCGAGCTGCCTGATGATCTCAGGGCCTTCGGGGAAGAGATGCTTAGGCAGACGTAAGAGAGCCGCCCGGGTGGGCGGCTCTGTCTTTGCTCAGTTGACGGATTTCGGCTTGTCCGGCTTTTTGTCGCTTTCGATCGCGGCGGGCTTCGGCTCTTCGCTTTCGCCATTCAGGGCGTCCGATGTCGCTGCCGCGAGGCCATTTTCCATCGAAAGCCCCAATTCCTGGCCCAGCTTCTGAAGCGCGGGCATCTGCACGGCCATCCCGAGGATCGAGTCGAGCGCCTGGTTGACGACGGGTTTGTCACCCGCAGCCGTGCCGCCGACGCCGCCCTGCCCAAGGCCCGAGACCTGATGGATCTTGATCGAGTCGATCTTTTCGGCCGGCTTGACCATCTGTTCGACGATGTCGGGCATCGCCTCAAGACGGGCGAGGGCCACTTTCATGTCGATCAGGGCATCGCTAAGCGCGTTTTCTGCATCCGTGATCGCGCGCCGACCTTCGGCCTCGGCCAGCAGGTCGGCCTTTTTCGCGTCGGCCCTGATCTTGAGCGAGTCGGCCTCGGCCTGCGCTTCTTCCCGCAGGGCATCGGCACGGTCCTGGGCTGCGTCCTTCTCGGCCTGAGCGGCAAGGCGGATACGGGTCGCCTCGCGTTCCGCTTCGCGGGCCGCCTCGATCAGGGCAATCTGCTTGGTCCGCTCGGCCTCGGCGACCGATTGGGCGGTGACCACCGCTTCCATCGCCTTTTTCGCCTCAGCCCGGGCCAGATCAGCCGATGCACGGGCCCGGCTTTCTTCCTCTGACTTCTGCGCGATGATGATCTGGCGTTCCTGTTCGGCAACTTCGAGATCCCGATCCTTGGCGATCTCGGCCGAGCGGATGGCTTCCTGCCGCACGATCCGGGCGCGTTCGCTCTCCTGTTCGGCCTCTTCCTGCTTCTTGGCGATTTCGGCCTGTTGAGCCGCACGCAGGCTTTCCAGTTCCTGAACCTGGGCGATCTTTGCCTCTTGCTCATCACGTTCGATACTCAGCTTGCGGCGCTCGGCCTCCATCGCGGCCTGACGCACCGCGACTTCGGCCTCTGCATCGATCTCGGCACGCTCTTTCTTGGACTTGGCGATGACCTCTGCCAGCTTCCGCATACCAACGGCGTTAAAGGCGTTGTTTTCGTCAAGCGCGTCAAACGGGGTCTGGTCCAAAGCGGTCAGGGAGACCGATTCCAGCTCAAGCCCGTTTTTCAGCAGATCTTCGGACACTGCATTCTGAACCTCCTGCACGAATTCCGCGCGGTTCTCATGCAACTCGTCCATGGTCATCTGCGCAGCCACCGCACGCAGACCGTCCACCAGCTTACCTTCGATCATCTCGCGAAGCTGATCGACGTAGAAGGTCCGGTTGCCCAATGTCTGGGCCGCGCGGCTGATGCCTTCGACCGTTGCGTTGACCGAGACATAGAATTCCACGCCGACATCGACGCGCATCCGATCCTTGGTGATCAGGGCCGCATCCGCGGTGCGCTGAACCTCAAGCCGCAGGGTCTTCATGTTGACCGGGCTGATTTCGTGCAACAGGGGCACAACGATGGTGCCGCCGTCCATGATGACCTTCTTGCCGCCCGCGCCGGTCTTGACGAGGCTGACCTCGCGCGTGGCCCGTTGGTAAAGCCGCCCGAGGATCAGGCCGATCAGGACGAGAAAGCCAAGGATACTTCCGACAATTATGAGTAGGGATTCCAACTGCATGGATTCTCCTTTCTGTGGTTTGGTTATGAATTAGACGTCGAGTGCGACAAGCTGATAGGTCGCACCGGGTTTGCGGCGCACGACCAGCACTTTGGCGCCTTGTGGAATGACCACGTCATCGCGCAAGGGTTCGGCCCGTACATAGTGCATGTTGCCGAAGCCATCCGTCACGCGCACTTCTGCCGGGCGACCGCGCGCGGCCGTTCCGCGCGATACGATACCCATGCGGCGGCCAAGGCTGCGTTCCGACAACGCGGTGCTTTCGGTCTTGGGGACAAGGCGCGCGAATGTCCCGCTAAAGCCCTTGGCAAAGAGTGTGCCCAGCCCAAAGGCTGCGGGCGCGGCAATAACAAGCGGCAGGGCACCGCCGATCAGGGCAGCAGCACTCCACTGGATGATCAGCCCGCCCAGCCCGAAGGCAATCAGGAACGAGGCCACCCAGATAAGCATCGGAACCTTGCCGAAACCCAGCCAGCCCGCAACCCCGCCACCTATGCCGGAATCGACGTCAAGCGCCTCGGCCTCTTCAAGACCAAGACCAAGCTCGTCCAGGTCGATGTCGAAATCGCCGGCATCAACGTCAATTCCCGCGACGTCCATATCCAGATCGGCATCTGCATCCCCGCCCAACCCAAAGAGGCTTCCGCCCATGAGCGCCGACACGAGTTCCAACCCAAGGAGACCAAACAGTATCCCAAGGGCGACCGTGAAGGGCGCAACAGTTGGATCAAGCAAGAGTGCAATCATATCCGCCTTTCTGTATACAAACGTATACAATACATATAGGAGCTCACGAACGCGTTACAAGTAGACCTCATTGTCGACCGGGCACGCCGCCCCCTCGGCCATCGGCAAAAGATTGACGCTTTTCTTGCGTCAGCACGGCAGATAAGACGGCACGGCAGCCCAGACAGGAGCCTGAACCAGATGACCGCCCCTATTCCCCAGCCCGGGATCATGGATATCGCCTTGTACCAGGGCGGGGCGTCGCATGTGGACGGTGTCGATGAGGTGATCAAGCTCAGCGCGAACGAAAACCCCTGGGGGCCAAGCGCGCAGGCCATCGCGGCCTTTCAGGCCGCTTCAACGACGCTGAACCGGTACCCGGCGACCGATCACAGCGGGTTGCGGACGGCCTTGGGTGAGGTGCATGGCCTTGATCCCGCGCGGATCATCTGTGGGGTCGGTTCGGACGAGGTACTGCAGATGATCGCGTCGGCCTATGCCGGGCCGGGGGACGAGGTGATCCTGACTGAACATGGCTTTTCGCTCTATCCGATCCTTGCCCAGATGGTCGGGGCCACCCCGGTCACGGTTCAAGAAAGAACCCGGGTCGTCGATGTCGATGCCATCCTCGGTGCAGTGACGGAAAAGACCCGGATCGTGTTCATCGCGAACCCCGCCAACCCGACGGGTACCATGCTCGGCGGTAATGAAACCGCGCGGCTGGCGGCGGGGCTGCCAGATCACGTGATGCTGGTGCTCGACGGCGCCTACGCCGAATGCGTCGAAGATTACGACGGCGGCGTCGCCTTGGTCGATGCCCATCCCAACGTGATCATGACGCGCACCTTCTCCAAGATCTATGGGCTTGGCGGGCTGCGTATCGGCTGGGGTTATGGCCAGCAAGAGGTCATCGATGTGCTGAACCGCGTTCGGCAGCCGTTCAACCTGTCGGATGCGCAACTGGCCGCGGCCGAGGCCGCCGTGCGCGACACCGAATACACCGCCTGGTGCAAGGCAGAGAATGCGCGGCTGCGGGACTGGATGCGGGCCGAACTGGAAAAGATCGGGGTGCCGACCGACAAATCGCACACCAACTTCGTGCTCGCGCGGTTTTCCGACGAGGACGAGGCGAATACCTGCGACACCTTTCTCAAAACGCGCGGCCTGATCGTGCGCAAGGTTGCGGGCTACGGGCTGCCACAGGCTCTGCGGATCTCTGTCGGTGACGAGGATGCCTGCAAGCGGGTCATTGCCGCGATCCGAGACTTCAAGACCGAGAGTTCCGTATGAGTGTGATCTACGACCGGGTGGCCCTGATTGGTCTGGGCCTCATCGCATCATCCATGTTCTGGGCCATGAAACGGGCCGGGATCGCGGGCGAGGTCACGGGATATGCGCGGTCGCAGGCCACACGGGACACGGCGCGAAAGATTGGATTGTGCGATCGTGTTTGCGACAGTGTGGCCGAGGCGGTGACGGGCGCCGATCTGGTGGTGCTCTGCGTGCCCGTCGGCGCCATGGGCGATGTCGCCGCCGAGATGAAAGAGCACCTTAGCCCCGGGGCGACCGTATCAGACGTGGGTTCGGTCAAGCGGGACGTGATCCAGAGCGTTGGCCCGCACATCCCCGAGGGCGTCCATTTCATCCCCTCCCATCCCGTTGCAGGGACAGAGCATTCGGGGCCTGAATCCGGGTTTGCCGAACTTTTTGATAATCGCTGGTGCCTGATCGTGCCGGTCGAGGGCACCGATCCCGAGGCAACGGCGCGTCTGCGGCGGTTTTGGGAAAGCCTTGGGTCCTTTGTCGAAGAGATGGATCAGGATCACCATGACCTTGTCCTTGCTGTGACCAGCCATGCACCGCATCTGATCGCCTATACGATGGTCGGGGTGGCGGACGACCTGAGGCGCGTCACCGATAGCGAGGTGATCAAGTACTCTGCCGCCGGTTTCCGCGACTTTACCCGCATCGCAGCGTCCGACCCGACCATGTGGCGGGACGTATTTCTGACGAACAAGGACGCGACGCTGGAAATACTCGGGCGCTTCACCGAGGAATTGTTTGCCCTCCAAAGGGCCATCCGGACGGGGGATGGCGATCACCTCTTTGACTATTTCACCCGCACGCGCGACATCCGGCGCGGGATCATCGAAGCGGGTCAGGATACCGACGCGCCCAATTTCGGACGCGGGTCGCAGCGGTGATGCTGCGGCTGGCCTGTCTCTTGGCGCTTATCGCCGGGGCGGCGCTGGCCGACCTGCAAAGCTCGCTCCGCCCGCTGGCGCGACCCGAACCCGAACTCCAGGAAACCAGACCGCAGGCGCGGCCCGTGATCGAAGTGCCGCGCATGATGGCGTTTGCCGCCATTCCCGATGTGATCGTGCTGCGGCCGCTGGTCCGGCCTAGGGCGCTCGAACAAAAGGCGATGGCACGGCGCCGGGCCCAGCGTCGAGGGGCGGTATGCGGCGATGTCGATCTGCAAGGCGAAGGGGTAGGGCCCGTTCCCGGACGGATCGGCGGATGTGGTGTGCCGCAGGCCATTCGGCTCAAATCCGTCAGTGGTGTCACGCTCAGCCAGGCATCGGTGATGGATTGTCCAACGGCCAAGGCGCTCAAACGCTGGGTCGATAAGGGGGCGAAACCGGCCATCGGCAACCGGGGCGGCGGGCTGGCCAGTTTACGGGTGGCGGCCCATTACTCGTGCCGGACACGGAACAACCAGCCCGGCGCGCGGATATCCGAACACGGGAAAGGCCGGGCCATCGACATCTCGGGCTTCACCCTCAAGGACGGCAGCGTGATCTCGGTCGAAGA
>CAWUIQ010000120.1:0-7491 GCA_963922565.1 uncultured Rhodobacterales bacterium | reverse complement strand
AAGACGTTCGAGGCCCGCCCGCCCAAACAGGAAAAGAAAATCGACCCCGATAATCCTTTCGCAGCCGCTTTGATGGGGCTGAAGGATCAGAAGTAATTGGCCGGGCCCGAGACCAAGCTCAGGCTCGACAAATGGCTTTGGTATGCGCGGTTCTTCAAGACACGCTCGCTGGCGGCAACACGGGTCGGCGCGGGTGATGTGCGGGTCAATGGTGCGCGCGTCACCAAGCGGGCCGCGACGGTCGTGGCGGGCGACGTTCTGACCTTTGCGCAAGGGCGCGTGGTGCGGGTCATACGGGTCGACGCGATCGGAACACGGCGCGGCCCGGCGGTCGAGGCCCAGACGCTTTACACCGATCTGTCCCCGCCTGCCGGTCGAAAGGAAAGCGTTCCGGATAACCCGGGCTACGAAGGAAAAGGGCGCCCGACCAAACGCGACCGCAGGCAGGCCGATCTTTCGCGCCGTCGCCACCTTGAATGATCGCGGCCGCTGATTTAGCTAAACTGCTGACACCCATGAACGAGACCTGAATGACCTATATCGTCACCGACAATTGCATCTCCTGCAAATACACCGACTGCGTCGAAGTCTGTCCGGTGGATTGTTTCTATGAGGGCGAGAACATGTTGGTCATTCACCCCGACGAATGCATCGATTGCGGCGTTTGCGAACCCGAATGCCCGGCAGATGCCATTCGGCCGGATACCGAACCCGACATGGAAAAATGGGTCGAGTTCAATCGGAAGTACTCCGAGATGTGGCCGGTGATCATCACCAAAAAAGACCCGTTGCCTGACGCGGAAGAGCGAGACGGCGAAACCGGAAAGCTGGAAAAGTACTTTTCAGAGGCTGCGGGTGAAGGCGGCTGACGAATCGCTTTGGAATTGAAGTGGTTCGCGCTATGATTGAATTGCGGAACCCCAAGTGATTGAATTCATTGGGGCTTCGTCGTGGTGACCCTGCGGAACCTTCCGGATGGGTCCTTTTTGTGATATAGTCTCCGAACAATTGCACACGGATACTGTACGCCCGATCACGCCACCACGATTGGCCATTCGCTCCGCTGACTGAAACCGCACCCTGACAGGGCTCACGCGCTGTCCGATGCGGTTTTGATCGTCGCGCGATGGCGTCCCCAGTTCCCGTCAAAAGAGGACACAGGATGACAAAAAAGAAACACGAATTCCGGCCGAACGAATACGTGGTGTACCCCGCCCACGGTGTCGGCCAGATTCTGTCGATCGAGGAACAAGAAGTCGCAGGAATATCTCTCGAGCTGTTCGTCATTTCCTTTGAAAAGGACAAGATGACCCTTCGCGTTCCCACCAACAAGGCCACCGAAGTCGGTATGCGCGCGCTGTCCAGCCCCGACGTCATCAGCCAGGCCATGAAAACGCTCAAGGGCAAGGCCAAGGTCAAACGGGCCATGTGGTCGCGCCGCGCGCAGGAATATGAACAAAAGATCAACTCGGGCGATCTGATCGCGATCGCCGAAGTTGTTCGCGACCTGCATCGCACCGATGATCAGCGCGAACAAAGCTATTCCGAACGGCAGCTTTACGAGGCCGCGCTTGAACGTCTGACCCGCGAGGTTGCGGCTGTTCAGGGCGCCGACGAACTGGCCGCCGCCAAGGAAGTCGGTGACGTGCTGACAAGCCGCGCGGCTTAACGGCTCCTCAATCTCAGCAAACCGCGCTCCAGCCGTCTGGGGCGCGGTTTTTTCATGCGGCCAGGGCAATCAGGATAGCGACCTCGGTCAACACTTGGGTTGCGCCCAGAATGTCTCCGGTTTGCCCGCCGATCTTGTTGAGGGCCGCCCGGGCCAGCGCAAAGGCGACCAGCCCGGCGACGATCATGGCCAGCAACCCGGCACCCCCGCTCAATCCGATGGCCAACACCGCCGCAATCAATAGCGCAATCCCTGCATTCACTGCCGTGGGACGCCCGACATGATGCGACAAACCGGTGGATCTGGCGTGCGGCAGGGCCGCCATCAGCGCTGGCATGAATGCGCGAGAGGCTGCCGCGGCGACGATCACATCCGCCCAACCTACCTGCGCCAGCCCCAGCCATCGCAGGCCCATCACAAGGATCAGGGCCAGAACTCCGTAGGCCCCGATCCGGCTGTCCTTCATGATCTCAAGGCGGCGTTCGGACGTCTGCCCGCCCCAAAGACCGTCAGCCGTGTCCGCGAGGCCATCTTCGTGCAAACCACCCGTAAGCATTAATAACGTCGCGAGCGTCAGACCGGCCGCGATGCCCGGGCCAAGGCCACCTGTTAGGCCACCGACGAGGGCCGCTAACCCCCCAACCGACAGACCGACCACTGGATAGGCCCAGACGGCGCGCGCCTGATCGTCGAACGCCTCCTCGGGGACCCGGGGCAAGGGCAGCCTTGTCAAAAGGCTTGCGGCAACGGGAATGTCCCAAAGTGTGCTGGGCATGGTCGGTCCTGACTTGCAGAGCGGTCCGCTTTGGGTAATGACGCCCGCACGACGAGGCAAGGGACCAATTCATGACGTTCAAAACGTTGGAGGATGTCCGGGCGGTGCTGGCGGATCTGCCGGGCCCGGATCATGACGCGGCAAAACAGGCCGGCGATCGCAATATACAGCTCACGAAACCTCCCGGCGCTCTGGGCCGATTAGAGGATCTCGCGATCTGGTATGCGGGCTGGCGCGGGCAGGCGGCACCCCAGATCACCAGGCCGCAAGTCATTGTGTTTGCTGGTAATCATGGTGTGGCGGCGCAGGGTGTTTCGGCCTTTCCACCCGAAGTGACCGAACAGATGGTCGCGAATTTCAACGCGGGCGGCGCGGCGATCAACCAACTGGCTAAGACCTTCGGTGCCGGGATGGACGTGCACGCACTGACGCTCGATAAACCGACAGCGGATTTCACCCAAGAGCCGGCGATGACCGAGAATGAGGTCGTTCAGGCGCTGCAAACCGGCTGGGATGCCGTGGATCAGGCGGCGGATGTGCTGATCGTCGGTGAGATGGGCATAGGCAACACCACCCCAGCGGCGGCGCTGGCCTGCGCCCTCTTGGGCGGAGAGGCGGCGGATTGGACAGGGCACGGCACCGGGGTTCAGGGCGACGCCTTTGCAAACAAGGTCCGCGTTGTCGCCGAAGGGGTCGGGCTGCATGGCGGCGCGGGGGACGGTCTGGAGACGCTGCGCCGTCTCGGCGGGCGCGAGCTGGCTGCGATGGCGGGTGCGATCCTGCGGGCCCGGAGCCTGCGGATACCGGTCATTCTCGATGGCTTCATCTGCAGCGCGGCGGCGCTCACCCTGCACAAGACGGTTTCGAACGCGCTCGATCATTGCGTTGCAGGGCATCGCAGCGCCGAGGGGGCGCATGCGAGAATGCTGCAGGCCTTGGAAAAGGAGCCGCTGCTCGATCTCGGCTTGCGACTGGGTGAAGGGTCCGGGGCGGCTGTGGCGCTTGGCGTCCTGAAGGCTGCGGTCGCCTGCCATTCCGGCATGGCGACCTTTGCCGAGGCCGGGGTCGCGGACGGTTAGGCGGGCCCGCAGGCCCGCCAGCAACTACACCGCTTCGATCTCGCCGCTCTCGATCTGCTCACGCTCGATCGATTCAAAGAGCGCCTTGAAGTTCCCTTCGCCAAAGCCGTCGTCGCCTTTGCGCTGGATGAACTCAAAAAAGATCGGGCCAATGACGGTCTTCGAAAAGATCTGCAGCAGGATGCGGGTCTCGCCCCCGTCGACGACGCCTTCGCCATCGATCAGGATGCCGTGCTTCTTCATCCGGTCAACGGGTTCTTCGTGGCCGGTGACGCGTTCTTGGCTGAGGTCATAGTAGGTGTCCGGCGGGCCGGGCATGAACTTCAGACCGCGATCGGCGATCTCGTCGGTCGCGTCATAGATGTCACGCGCGCCGACAGCGATGTGCTGAATGCCTTCGCCGTTGTATTTCTTGAGATACGACACGATCTGCCCGGTCTCGCCCCGATCTTCGTTGATTGGGATCCGGATGCGGCCACAGGGCGAGGTCAGGGCGCGGCTGAAGAGCCCCGTATACTTGCCCTCAATGTCGAAGAACCGGATTTCGCGGAAGTTGAACAAATCACCGTAGAACCTGAACCACGTGTCCATATTGCCCTTAAACACATTGTGGGTGAGGTGATCGAGGTAATAGAACCCCACCCCGCGCGGCTTGGATTGTGTCAGCCATTCATACTCGGCGTTGTAGGGCGACGTGTCGTAATACTGGTCGATGAAATAGATCAGCGACCCGCCGATACCGTAGATGGCGGGGACGTCCAGCACCTTGCCATCGCCCTCATAAGGCTTGGCGCCCAGGCGAACCGCATGGTCAAAGGCGTGTTGGGCATCGACGACGCGCCAGCCCATCGACGGGGCGCAGGGGCCGTGCTCTCCGACGAATTTGGTCGCGAATGAGTTCGGATCGGCGTTCAGCACATAGGTGATGTCGCCCTGCTGCCAAAGCTCGATGTTCTGGCTCTTGTGCTTGGCGACCTTCTCGTACCCCATCTTGGTGAACAGGGTGCGCAGCTCGTCCGGGTCCGGATGGGCGAATTCGACGAATTCAAAGCCATCGGTCCCGGCCGGGTTCTCGGCGGTGATTTCCGATTTCGGGGCGTCGTGCGGGAAGGGGCCCATGCGATCCTCCTGAATGTGCCTAGGGATAATGCAAACATGGCGCGTGCAACGCGCGAACGACACGCATAGTGCGTGCCGATCTTTGAATAATTCGCAAATTTCGCGCATACTGAGCCAAAGATACGCGAGAATTATGCATACCCTCGATTCGACCGATGCGCGGCTCCTCGCCGCTTTGCAGAAGAACGCCTATTTGACGGCGCAGGAACTGAGCGAGATGCTGAACCTGTCGGCCAGCCAGATCGGGCGGCGGCGACAGCGGCTCGAGGCTGAGGGGTTCATCCAAGGCTATACCGCCCGTCTTGATGCCGCCCGGCTTGGTCTGGCTGTTCAGGGGTTTGTGCAGGTCCATCTGGATATGCATGGTCCTGATCATTCGGCGAGTTTCGCGCGGCTGATCCAGACGCGTCCGGAGATAACGAGCGCATGGACCATGACGGGTGACGCGGACTATCTGTTAAGGGTCTATTGTACGGACCTGCCTGCATTGAACAGCCTCATTCACGAGGTGCTGCTGCCCCATCCCGCTGTCGGGCGCGTGCACAGCCAGATCGTGATGGATCAACTGAAACGTGACGGGCCATTGCCCACCTGAAAGGACCAACGACCCATGGACGGTTTTTTGCTTCAGGCTTCGATCTATCTGGCGGCGGCCGTGATCGCCGTCCCGATTGCCGCCCGGTTGGGCTTTGGGTCGGTGCTGGGCTATCTCGCTGCCGGGATCATCATCGGGCCGGTGCTGGGCTTGGTTGGTTCGGAAACAGAGGACCTGCAGCACTTCGCCGAATTCGGCGTCGTCATGATGCTGTTCCTGATCGGGCTGGAACTTGAACCGCGCGCCCTTTGGGACATGCGGGACAAGCTGATCGGCCTTGGCGGGTTGCAGATTGCCCTGTCGACCGTGGCGATCATGGGCGGGGCGATGTTGATCGGTCAGGCATGGGGGCCGGCGCTGGCCATCGGTTTAACCATTGCATTAAGTTCGACGGCTATTGTCCTGCAAACGCTTGATGAAAAAGGGTTGATGCAAACCGGTGGTGGTCGGTCGGTGTTCTCGGTTCTGCTGACCCAGGATATCGCGGTCATCCCGATCCTCGCCTTTCTGCCGCTCCTGGTCGTGGGCCTGCCCATGTCGATTTCCGAGGACGGCTCCATTCAACGGACGGCTGACGATCACGGTGGCGGGGATCATCACGGCGCGGCGATCAGCCTGGTCGAGGGGCTGCCGGCCTGGGGCGTGACGCTGGTGACAATCGGCGCCATCGCTGCGGTGATCCTGACCGGAGTGTTCCTGACGCGGCCGGTCTTTCGGTTTATTCACGCCGCCAATCTGCGCGAGATGTATACCGCGCTGGCGTTGCTCATCGTGGTCAGCATCTCGTTCCTGATGATGCTCGTGGGCCTGTCGCCCGCGCTTGGCGCGTTTCTGGCCGGTGTGGTTCTGGCCTCTTCCGAATTCCGGCACGAGCTCGAAACCGACCTCGAGCCGTTCAAAGGGCTGTTGCTGGGGCTCTTCTTCATCACGGTCGGCGCGGGGATCAACTTTGCCCTCCTGTTTTCCAATGTCTTCGCGATCGTCGGGCTCGCCGTAGCGGTCATAGTCATCAAAGGGGCGATCCTTTGGGGGCTTGGCACGGTTTTTGGTCTGCGCGGGCGAAACCGCTGGCTTTTCGCTCTCGCGCTGGCGCAGGCTGGGGAGTTTGGGTTTGTGCTGACGTCGTTCTCGGTTGGGCAGGGTGTGATCTCGCAGTCCGTGGCCGAGACGATGCTGCTGGTCATTGCCCTTTCCATGCTGATCACGCCGCTGCTCTTTATCATTTACGATGTGATCTCGCGCCGGACTGCGGATGCGGTCGAACAGGCGGAAGAGGATGAGATCGACGAAGAGGGGCCGGTGATCATCGCGGGGATCGGGCGCTTTGGTCAGATCGTGAACCGGCTGGTGACGGCATCGGGCTTCAAGACGGTGGTCTTGGATCACGATATGGAGACGATCGCGCTGATGCGGCGCTTCGGCTACAAAGGCTTTCTGGGTGATCCGACACGGCCCGATATCCTGCGCGCCGCCGGGATCGACAAGGCCAGCGTGCTGGTTGTGGCATTGGACGATATCGAGGCCGCGACGAAACTGGTCGAATATGCCCGCAAATTGCGACCCGACCTTCATATCGTGGCAAGAGCCTATGACCGCCTGCACGTCTACCGCCTTTATCAGGCGGGTGCGCGGGACATCGTGCGCGAGATGTTCGACGGTTCGCTTCGGGCTGGGCGCTATGTGCTGGAAAACCTCGGGCTGAGCGATTACGAGGCGGCGCAGGCCGAAAACGTGTTCTACCAGCACGACCGCGATGCCGTCCGTCAGCTTGCCGAGCTATGGGATCCGGATCTGCCTGCCAGCCAGAACAAGGCCTATATCGAGCGGGCCAAATCGCTTCAGAAAGAGCTTGAGATGCAGCTTGCCTCGCTCGAAGAAGAGGAGGAGGCGAAACGCGCCTAGCCCGGTGTCGTCAGCCGGTTGGCATCCGTAGTACCAGGTTGCGCCCGCCCTTGCGGTAGCGCAGCTCGGAATCGCCGATGGCTGACACCCGGCCACCATCCAGCCGATCCCCGACCTTTACCTTTTGGTAACGCCCGTTCGACAACCGGACCAGCGCGCGCCGCTCGGATGGTTGGCCGTAAACCCCGATCAGGTTCACCCGGTTCAGGTTGATTGCATTCTTGACCGTCGCCTCACGCGTGACTGAGGTCGAAGAAGGGATGCGCGGTTGGACAGTGGCAGGTCTGACCGTCCTGCGCCGCTCTTCGCGCGGCGCGGCCTCGGGCCGTGTCTGCGGCGTGAGGGCGGCGAC
>CAWUIQ010000119.1:0-7718 GCA_963922565.1 uncultured Rhodobacterales bacterium | reverse complement strand
CGGGTTCTAGGCCCCGAGGGTTAAGGAAGGCGAAAGGGGGCGGGCGGTGGTCAGGGTCGGGTGCTGCGGTGCCAGTACTGCCAGCCCAAACAGAGTTGCGACTGAGAAGCGGGAGGCTCAGCGCACCCAGGCAATCTGCCGGCGCATGGCCGCCCTGGTGGCGCACTCGGTATCGAAAACCTCGTGTTCATAATGGCCCACACGCCGCCAACCGCTGCCGTCCTCCGGGTCCCGCCGACAAAGCGCATACCCAAAGGTGCCATCGGCCCGCTGAAAGAGATCCACGCAATGCAGCCCGTCAGGGCTGTCGATCGAAACGATCACCCGACATCGCTTCACGCAGGCGCGGCCGCGTCGGCCAGCACCGCCCGCACCGCGGCCGGCGGCACATCTGCACTGATGAATGCATCGCCAATGCCCCGCGCCAGGATGAAGCGGAGGGTGCCGTCGATCACCTTCTTATCCTGCCCCATCAGATCCAGCAGCGCATCCGGCCCTGGCAGATCGCCCGGGATATCGCTGAGATCCCGCTTCATCCCCATCTCGGCCAGATGGGCGCGCACGCGGCTTGGCTCCTCCTGACTGCAAAGCCCCAGACGCGCGGAAAGCGCGAAAGCCAGGGCGCAACCGATGGCCACCCCTTCCCCGTGCAACAGCCGGTCGGAGTAGCCCGTCGCAGCCTCGAGCGCGTGACAGAACGTATGCCCGAGGTTCAAGAGCGCGCGGTCGCCCTGTTCGGTCTCGTCCCGCATCACGATATCGGCCTTCATCTCGACCGAGCGTCGCACCGCATGAACGCGTGCCGCCATGTCGCCTGCAGCAAGCACCGGCCCGTTTTCCTCTAGCCAGGCAAAGAACGCGGTATCACCCAGAAGGCCATATTTTGCGACCTCGCCATAGCCCGCCAGAAAGTCACGGGGTGTCAGACTGCTCAGCACGCTGGTATCAGCGAGAACAAGGCTGGGTTGATGGAAGGCTCCGACGAGGTTCTTTCCATGCCGCGTGTTGATCCCGGTCTTGCCACCGACCGAGCTGTCGACCTGCGCCAGAAGCGAGGTGGGCACCTGCACGAACCGCACGCCCCGCCGCAGGATCGCGGCACCAAATCCGACAAGATCGCCGATCACGCCGCCGCCAAGCGCGACCACCACGTCGCGCCGTTCGATCTTTTGATCGAGCAGCCATTCGACTGTCTGCGCCAGATGCGCCCAATCCTTGGTTGCCTCCCCGGCCGGCAGGGCCAGAAGCGTGCTGTCGATCCCGACCGCCTTCAGGCTGGTTTGCAGGGCCGGCGCGTGCAAGGCCGCCACCGTTTCATCCGACACGATGGCCACGCGCGGGCGCTGCAGGAGCGGGCCAATCAGATCACCCGCTTCTCCCAGCAGATCGGGGCCGATCACGACGTCATAGGCTCGCCCGGGCAGATCGACCCGCACCGTTTCACGCATAGTCTTTCTCCAGAACGTCGGGCCGCGCCAGCAGAGCGTCGACGACGCGGTCCACCATGTCGTCGATCGAATAAGACGGATCGGCCTTAACCGCCAGATCCGCCTTGGCATAAACCGGCACCCGTTCTGCGAAAATGTCGGAAAGCGTGGCCCTGGGATCGGGCGTGCGCAGCAGCGGGCGCGTATCCTTGTGCCGCACCCGGTTCCAGAGCAAATCGAGATCGGCATCGAGCCAGACCGAGACGCCCTTTTCCGTGATCGCCTGCCGGTTCCTTTCGGCCAGAAAGGCACCGCCACCCGTCGAGAGGATCCCGCGCTCTTCTTCGAGCAGCCGCGCGATCACCTTGGCTTCCCTGTCCCGGAAAAACGGTTCACCGTCACGGGCAAAGATCTCTTGCACCGTCATGTTCGCCGCCGCCTCGATCTCGGTGTCGCTGTCGAGAAACGGCACACCCAGCCGAGCAGCCAGCGCCCGCCCCACAGCGGTCTTGCCAGCGCCCATCATTCCGACCATCACCACAGTTTTTTTCAAGTGGTACGATGGGCTTAACTGCTGAATCTCGCTCATTCTTCTGTCAATGACGTGATTTTGCTAAAAAGGCCATATATGCTGAACGCAAAACAACAAAAGGCTGTGGCAGGGCAAGAAAATGGGGCGCGCGTTCAAGTTACTGATCTACCTGATCGTCATTGGGTTTATCGGCCTGATGGGATATGCCTATCTTGGGCCATTTTTCGGGGTTGATTTTTCGGCTCCTCAGACCGAGACGCGGGAGCCGGTCATTCTGAATGCGGACTAGCGCGATTACCATCGCTGGAGTGATCTGGGCAAGCTGCGCTGTGGCGCAGGACCGGCCGCTATCGGCAATCGACTGGCTGAGCGAAGAGGCGTTGAGCGCGATCGAACAGGAAACGATCGAACCATCGGTGACCGCCAGCGGCGCTGTCCCTGGTGTCAGCGTGGCCCCTTTGGATGACGAGGCGGGTCGGCGCATCGGCCTTGTCCCCTCTGACATCACTGGCCTGCCAGATGACCTTTGGGCCGGTGCCCAGGCCGAGGTGATCGCCCGTCGCTTGGGGAGCATGTCCAAGCCGACAATCCCTGCCTTGCAAACCCTCTATTACACCCTTCTTCTGGCCGAGGCTGATCCGCCATCTGGTGCCACGACCCGCTTTGATCTGGCCCGCGTCGATGCGTTGACCCGTCTTGGCGCGCTTGACCCCGCGCTTGACCTCATCATCCAGGCAGGCCCGGACCGGTCACCGGATCATTTCCGGCGCTTCATGGATCTTAGTCTTATCGCGGGCCGCGAGGCACAGGCCTGCGCGGTTCTGGCCGCCAACCCGCATCTGGCGCGTGACGAGGCGTTTCGCGTCTTTTGCGGGGCCCGCGGCGGCGATTGGGACACGGCGGTTCTGCTCTTGGGGACGTCAGAGGCGTTGGAAGTTGTGCCGGCCCCGCGTGCGGATGTGCTGGCGCGTTTTCTCGACCCGGAACTTTATGAGGGCGAGCCGGACCTCGCGATCCCGGAGCGTCCCGATCCGCTGGATTTCCGGCTCTTTGAGGCGATTGGCACACCGATCCCGACCCGCGTTCTCCCCCGTATCTTTGCCAATGCGGATCTGGGCGACCGTGCGGGCTGGAAGGCGCAACTGGAAGCGGCAGAGCGGCTGTCGGAAACCGGGGCGCTGCCCGAAAACCGGCTGCTGGGCATCTATACCGGCCGCAGACCTGCCGCATCCGGCGGCATCTGGGACCGGGTCGAAGCGGTTCAGCGGCTGGATCTGGCACTGGGTGCGCAAAGCACCGATGCGGTGGCCAAGACCCTGCCCGAGGCATGGGCATCCATCAGGGCCTCGCGCCTTGCCGTACCGTTCGCCAATCTCTTTGCCCCGCGTCTGAAAGATCACGCGCTTACCGGACTTCCCGCCAATACGGCCTTCGAGATGATGTTGCTGGGCGGTGCCACCGACGACGCGGTGCGGCTCTATCCGGACCGTGCGCAGCGCGCGCCGCTGCTGGTCGATCTGGCGCAGGGACAGCAAACCAATCCACCCCTGACCACACCGGTCGAGGAAACGATCTATGCCGCGTTTTCCGGGCCGGGCGATGCGCCGGGCGCGTCCAGTCTGGGCATGTCCCTGCTTGATGCGCTCGACGCGGTCGAGGCCGGTGTCATGGGCGACGTCGCCCAATTGCGGACGGGCCTTTCCCGGCTGCGCGGTCTGGGTTTCGAGGACCGGGCACGCAAAGCGGCCCTGCAGATCCTGATCCTGGGTGCGGCAACATGACGGGCCAGCAATGGATTTCGGTTTTTCTGGAAGCACAGGCCGCCGAGCTGGGGGCTGCGACCAACACTCTGCTGGCCTATGGGCGCGACCTGAAAGACGTCGTTGCGTGGATGCAGACCCGCAACCAATCGTTCGAAACACTTCGGCGCCCGGACATCGAGGATTATCTGATCCATTGCGAAGCGCAGGGCCTTGCCGCATCGACCCGCGCCCGGCGGCTGAGTGCGATCAAGCAGATCTACCGTTTTGCCTTCGAAGAGGGGTGGCGCGACGATAATCCAGCGATCCAGATCACCGGACCCAACCCCGCGAAACGCTTGCCCAAGACACTGGATCAGGCCGAGGTCGAACAGCTGTTGGAGGCTGCCCGCGGCTTTGGCCGGACCAAGGCCGACAAGCTGCGCAACACCTGCATGCTTGAGCTGCTTTATGCCACAGGCATGCGGGTCAGCGAACTTGTCGGCCTGCCCGTCGCCTCGGCACGGGGCAATCCGCAGATGCTGCTGGTGCTGGGCAAGGGCGGCAAGGAACGGATGGTGCCGCTGTCGCCCCCTGCCCGGCTGGCGCTCAGTGTCTGGCTGAGGGTGCGGGACGAGCTTGATGACAAGGCCCAGGCAAAGGGCGCACCGCCTTCGCGGTTTCTGTTTCCATCGCGGGGTGCCGCCGGGCATCTGACCCGCATCTGGTTTCACGGTCTGGTCAAGGATCTGGCCGCCGCCGCCGGGATCGATCCGGCGAAGGTTACGCCGCACACGCTGCGCCACGCCTTTGCCACCCACCTGCTGGAGGGCGGCGCCGATCTGCGGGCCATTCAGACGATGCTGGGCCATGCGGACGTTGCCACGACCGAGATCTATACCCATGTGGTCGACAGCCGCCTCAACGAGCTTGTTCTCGAAAAGCACCCTCTTGCCCGCAAGTCATCCGACCCCGCGGGCGAGCCGGAATGATCCCACGCCTTGATTGCGGCGCGGTGCGGCCCCATAACCACATCATCATATCAAAGCGACCCTGATGGACGACCCCACCCCTATTCTTGACGCGGCATTCTGGACGACCTGCGGCGTGATCCTGTTGCTGCTTGTACTCTCGGGCTTTTTCTCCGGCTCGGAGACGGCGTTGACGGCCGCATCGCGCGGAAAGCTGCGGGCCCAGGCCGACAAGGGATCACGCGGCGCCGAACGCGCGCTCGAGATCACCGAAGACAATGAACGGCTGATCGGCAGCGTTCTGCTGGGCAACAACCTCGTCAACATCCTCGCCGCCTCGCTGGCCACCTCACTCTTTACGCGGGCCTTCGGGGAAAGCGGCGTGGCCCTTGCCACGCTGGTCATGACGCTGCTGGTCCTTATATTCGCCGAGGTGCTGCCCAAGACCTATGCCATAACCAATTCGGAAAAGGCCGCGTCCATCGTTTCGGCCCCGATCGGCATTGTCGTGCGTGTCTTTTCCCCGATCGTGGCCGCCGTGCGCCTGCTGGTCCGTGGCGTGCTGCGGGTTTTTGGGGTTCAGATTGACCCGGACAGCCACATCATGGCCGTACGCGAGGAAATCGCCGGCGCCCTGCAGCTGGGCCATTCCGAAGGCGTCGTCGAAAAAGAAGACCGCGACCGCATCCTTGGCGCGCTCGATCTGAGCGATCGCTTTGTCGAAGAGATCATGCTGCACCGCTCGGGCATCGAGATGATCGATGTGGATGCGGACCCGCAGGCGATCCTCGAACAATGCCTTCAGTCGAACCACACGCGTCTGCCGGTCTTCAAGGAAGAGCCGGAGAACATCATCGGCGTCGTCCACGCAAAGGACCTGCTGCGCGCGATGTACCGGGCCATCGGTGGCCCCGAAGGCGATGCAAGCAACCTCAAGGGATTCCAGATCGCCTCGGTCGCGATGAAGCCCTATTTCGTGCCCGAAACGACCACGCTCGACAGCCAGATGCGGGAATTCCTGCGCCTGCGCTCGCATTTCGCCCTGGTGGTCGATGAATATGGCAGCCTGCAGGGCCTGATCACGCTTGAAGATATCCTTGAAGAGATCGTCGGTGAAATCACCGATGAATTCGACCCAGAGGCCGAGCATCAGGTCAAACGTGGCGAAGACGGCCATTTCCATATCGACGGCGCGATGACCATCCGCGATCTCAACCGAGCGACCGACTGGAACCTGCCCGACGATGAGGCCAATACCGTTGCGGGCCTCGTGATTCACGAAGCGCAGATGATCCCGACGGTTGGCCAGGTGTTCTCGTTCCATGGCTTCCGGTTCGAGGTGACCTCGCGCGACGGAAACCGGGTCACCGGTCTGAAAATCAAAGAACTCGTCTGAGCCAACACATTTCTTAATGGGTGATTCATACCCTTGCCCTAGCGTCGATAGCGGAAGTCGATCGCAGGATGGTGGTAATGTGCGACCCGGTACAATCAAACCGGTTTTGGCAATTCAGTGCATGGACCTTGGCGCTTGTTCTGGCCTTTGTCATGCCGGTGACAGCCCGCGCGAGCAATTGCCCCGAACTGCCCTATCTTGGCGTCATCGTTCAGGTCGAGCCGGTCGCGTTTCGGACGGGACAGGAACCGCAAAACCACGTCCTGCGCGCGCTCGATCGCATGCTGCGGCAGCTCAAACATGCCGACATCAAGGAAAACCTGCAGAAAGCGGGCCATCCCGGCGCCTATAGCGATGCGTCGATCTTTGTCTCCGACGTCGTGATGTACACCGTCGCGGGGCTGCAGAAAGGGCCGAAAGCCGCGCATGACTATGCGCAAAAGCAATCGTTCCGGGACCGGTTGGAGCGGATGAGAGAGGTTGTCCTGCACGTCTGTCCGGAGCTTGCCGACGCGCCGCCCAATCCGTTTGGGGACAACGAACCACACTCACAGAATTCACACGACGAGCGCACTTTCCTGCACAGTCAGTCCGAGGGTGAGGTGACCGTCGGAAATACGGCGACGGTGGTTTTTGGCCTCTTGGGCGCGGTCATGATCCTCGGGCTGGGCTATGTTCTTTACATCTTTACGGCGCTTCTTCTCAGCGCGCGGCGGCGATGCGCCATACCCGCCTGGCTGCAGGTCGGCGTGGCAGAGATCGAGGGCGAGCTTGTCGTCCTCGGGCGGACAGGTGCCGCCTTCCAGCCCCTTACCCCGCCCTCCCGCCGCGAGGAGCGCATGGTCAAGAAAGGGCTGCGCTGCAAGGTCATTTGCGATGGCATCGAAATCGAGGGACGCACCAGCCGACCGCTGGGGCAATCGGTCGGGATGAACTTTTTGCCTGCTATCGATCGCAAGACCTTCCAGGCGTGCCTGTCGCAGTCAACGATCCCGCCGCGGCGCTGCCTCATTGGTGGTGAACGGGCGGCCGGATCCGACCCGTCGATGGCGTCAGCGGATCCCGCGCCGAGCAGCTGAACAGGACCGGGTGCCTTAAGAGCATTTTCAGAGTTCTGCCCTATGGCATCGCCGACCCGATAGCGTGGTGCATCGCGATGACATCTGCCCGTTGCCTCAGCCTTGTCGCTCTGGCGATATTCCTGATGGGGTTTTCCCAGCTAGCCCGCGCCGCAGGGTGCGCGGCCCTGCCCGACCTCTGGCGGCTCACGCATCTCAGCCCCGATCCCTTCGACACCAGCCGCAGCCCGCTTGAGGAAGAATACAAAGCGCTTGTCCGGCTCGCCACGTCGATCAACCACAGCACGCTCGAAAAACGCCTGACGGATGCGGGGCGCGCACAGGACTTTTTCGACGCCAGCTTTTTCGTCGCCGATGCATTGTCATACGGATTGGCGGGCGTGACCGGCGGGACATCGGCGGCGCGCGCCTTTGCCAACGGGAACGCCATCGAAGACCGCCTGCGCGAACTCAGGCGAACCGTTCAGCGCATTTGCCCAGAAATCGAAGGCATCACGCCCGAAGACGAAGTTGCCACCGCGCTCGACGCGCCATCGCCCCTGGCCGGACAAACGGCAAGCGAGGCGGGCTGGGC
>CAWUIQ010000118.1:0-7883 GCA_963922565.1 uncultured Rhodobacterales bacterium | reverse complement strand
GCCCGGCGCAGCAAGGATGGCCGCAGCAGCCCCGCAGCATCCGCAAGGGCAACCTTGCGCCGCTGCACGCCCGCGATCAGTGCCGGACCCAGCCGGTCACCCAGAACGTCGAGCCGCTGGCGCGGTGTTTCGACCAAAGTTTCGGGCCGGGGCAAGACACGGGCAAGATCAGCCAACCGCTGACTCCGCCGCTGCAGTCCCTGCGAGAGAGCCGCACTCATCCGGGCCGCCTGCCCGTCGAGCCAGGCCATAAGTTCATGCCGAACGGGCACCGCGAGCTCAGCGGCGGCCGTGGGTGTCGGCGCCCGCTGATCTGCGACGAAATCGATAAGCGTCGTGTCTGTTTCATGACCCACGGCCGAGATCAGCGGTATCTCGGACTCGGCGGCCGCCCGCGCCACGGCCTCTTCGTTAAAGCCCCAGAGGTCCTCGACTGATCCGCCCCCGCGCGCCACGATCAAGAGATCGGGCCGCGGCAGCGCACCGCCCGGTGTCAGCGCATTGAAACCCCGGATCGCGGCGGCGACCTCGGGTGCGCAGCGTTCGCCCTGCACGGCGACCGGCCAGACCAGAACCTTGCGCGGGAACCGATCCCGCAGCCGGTGCAGGATGTCGCGGATGACGGCCCCGGAGGGCGAGGTCACCACCCCGATAACCTCGGGCAGATAGGGCAGCGGTTTTTTCCGGGCCGGGTCGAACAGCCCCTCGGCCTGCAATTGCGCCTTGCGCTTTTCCAAGAGCGCCATGAGCGCGCCCATGCCCGCCGGTTTGATCTCTTCGATGACGATCTGGTACTTGGACTGCCCGCCGAAGGTCGTGATACGGCCCGTCGCGACGACCTCCATTCCCTCTTCGGGTTGCGTGGCAAGACGCCCGGCCACACCTTTCCAGATGACGCCGGAAATCACCGAGCGGTCATCCTTGAGGTCAAGATAGACGTGCCCCGAACGCGGCCGCGACACCCGCCCGACCTCGCCACGGATCCTGACATGGCTGAACTCGCCCTCGATCACGCGCTTGATCGCGCCCGAGATTTCGGTCACCGAAAATTCCGGGGCGTTCAGGCCGTCGGGGGCGTCGTCGATCAGATCCATGCCGCTTCCTTGTTTCTTGCCTGTTCTCACCGTAGAACGCCGCGCGAACAAGGCCAAGGGAGCAGCCATGAATATCCTTATCCTCGGCGGCGGTGGCCGCGAACATGCGCTGGCCTGGGCCATTCAGCAGAACCCGAAATGCGACCGGCTGATCGTGGCCCCGGGCAATGCCGGGATCGCGCGGATCGCCGAATGCGCGACCCTCGATATCGAGGATGGCGGCGCTGTCGTGACCTTTGCCGAAGAAGAGGCCATGGATTTCGTCATCATCGGGCCTGAGGCGCCTCTGGCTGCGGGTGTCGCTGACCGTTTGCGCGACGCAGGCGTTCTGGTTTTTGGCCCGTCGCGCAATGCGGCCCAGCTTGAGGCCTCGAAAGCCTTTACCAAGGCCGTTTGTGATGCGTCAGGCGCGCCGACCGCAGCCTATGCGCATTTTTCGGATGCGGCGGCGGCCAAGGCTTACCTGCAGACCCAGACCGCCCCCATCGTGGTCAAGGCCGACGGCCTTGCGGCGGGCAAGGGCGTTATCATCGCCGAAACGCTGGTCGAGGCCGAGGCCGCCATAGACGATATGTTCGGCGGCGCGTTCGGTGGGGCCGGCGCCGAGGTGGTCATCGAGGAATTCATGGAGGGCGAAGAGGCATCGTTCTTCGTGCTCTGCGACGGTGCAGACGTTTTGCCCATCGGCACCGCGCAGGACCACAAGCGCGTCGGCGAAGGCGACACCGGCCCAAACACGGGCGGCATGGGTGCTTATTCCCCGGCCCCGGTGATGACCGATGCCGTGACCCAACGGGCGCTCGATGAGATCATTCGCCCGACCATGGCCGAGATGGCGGCGCGTGGCATGCCCTACCAGGGTGTCCTTTACGCCGGTCTCATGATCAAGGATGGCGCCCCCCGCCTTGTCGAATACAACGCCCGCTTTGGTGATCCCGAATGTCAGGTTCTGATGATGCGTCTTGGCGCGCAGGCCTTTGACCTGATGCAGGCCGCAGCCGAAGGGCGGCTGGCCGAGGCGCAGGTCAACTGGGCCGATGATCATGCGCTGACGGTAGTGATGGCCGCCGATGGCTATCCGGGCGCGTATGCCAAGGGGTCGGCGATCGGAGGCCTTGACGCCCTGCCTGCTGACAGCAGCCACATGGTGTTTCACGCGGGCACGAGCGAGAAAGCCGGGAAGATCGTTGCGAATGGTGGCCGGGTGCTGAACGTCACCGCACGGGGCGACACGCTGGCCGAGGCGGCCGAGCGCGCCTATGCCATGGTCGAGGGGATCGACTGGCCCGAAGGGTTCTATCGCGGCGACATCGGCTGGCGGGCATTGACCTAGCGGGGTACAGGCAAGCCGCTGGGCACACTCTCGGGCACGCCGAGGGCGCCTTTGATCGACTGCGGATCGGTCAGCGTTTCGAGAAAGGCCAGGATCGCCGTGACCTCTTCATCCTCCAGATGAACCGGCTCCAGTTCGTTGGCGGCGGCGATGGCAGCCACCTCTGCCTCGTCGGCCAGCACTGCAAAATCCGGCTGACCCTCCAGCTTGGGCAGGATCGCCTGCGCCGGATCATAGGCCATCAGCGAACCCACAGGATCGAGGTGGTGCCGAACGGCAGCCTCCAGCGTGGCATAGCTGCCGGCATGGCCGTAGGGTGCGGTTTGCACCACATTGCGCAGCGATGGTGTGCGGAACCGATAGGCATCCGCCGGGTCCCCTGTAACCCGCATGCGCCCCACGTCCCGTTGATGCCGTTCGAACCGCGCAGCCTTGCCCGGGCCGATCTGCGGCATGGCGATGGCATGATAGCCGTGATCGGTCTGGAACTGGCCGGAATGACAATCGGCACAGCCCGCCTTGCCGTAAAACAGTTCCATCCCCTGCATCGCTGCCTCGGGCAGATCGCCAACCCCGCGCAAATATAAATCGAACGGGCTGTTATCCCCGCGCCATTCGAAATCGACAAAGGCAGCGATGGCGTCCGAGATATCGGTGAAATGGATGGGTTTCGACCCGATCACCTGATCAAAGCGGGCGCGGTATTCGGGGATCGCCTCGACCCGCTTGGCAAGCTTGTCCCATGCGCCATCCGGCCCGGTGATCAGCCCCTGCCGCACGGCCTGAGAAACCGCGTTCTCGGAATAATGCCCGGCCATTTCGTCGCCCGACAGCACCGGGAACATCGTCTGGGCCGAGAGCGCATTGGCAAAGCCTTGCTCCATCTCTTCGCCCAAGGGCGTCCGCAGACCATCGGCCGTTTCCTCCAGCCGTCCGTCGTGGAAGAAAGCAGTGAATTCGGACGCTCCGAGATTGAAGAGCGCGGGCGAGTTGCGCGGGATCCGCTGTTCGGGCCTGTTGTCCGGGTTAGCGATCCGGTCGGGGCCAAGCCCGATGCCGCCATCGCCCAAGCCCAGCGAGACGCCATCGCTCGTTGCGTGTTTCGGATGATGACAGGTGGCGCAGGCAACCGTGCTGCTGCCCGACAGGATGGGATCGTAGAACAGGAGTTGGCCGAGTTCGATCTGGGGCCCGTTCGCGGGCGGGAATTGAGCGTCGGCCTTCGGGAGTTCGGTGGCGAGTGCGGGGACTGCCGACGCGACGACGGCGAACATGGTCGATCTGAACAAAGATCGGAGGGCAGCGCCCGGCCCGGGGTGGGCGCACAAGCGCCCGCCCATGGGGGCGGGTCGGGCGCTGCCCGGCGTATCCGCCGGGCGGAACATGGACCCAGTAACCTTCACAGCTTTAAACAAACCGATTGACATAATTCTCCAGCATCTCCTGCCGTCCGGATCGCGGCTGTGGATCGACCTTGCCTGAGATAACCCGGGCCGCGATGCTGTCAAAATCACTTTCCAGCATTGCCCTCGCGCCATCCGTGTCCCATCCCGCGTAGCGCTCCGCCAGCGCGGCCTCGAGGCCACCGTCCTCGATCATTGCCGCCGCGGCCTTCAGCCCCCGGGCACAGATATCCATCCCGCCCACATGGGCCGCGATCAGGTCCTCAGCATCCAGCGATTGCCGCCGCAGCTTGGCGTCGAAATTCGTGCCCCCCGTCCCCAGACCGCCTGCCTTGAGGATGTGGTAATAGGTCAGCGCCACCTCGGGCACGTTGTTGGGGAACTGGTCGGTATCCCAGCCCGATTGGTAATCGTTCCGGTTCATATCGATCGAGCCTAGCATCCCCTCGGCCGCCGCAACCGCGATCTCGTGCTCAAACGAATGGCCTGCGAGGATCGCGTGACCCTGTTCAAGATTCAGCTTGACCTCGCCTTCCAGCCCGTATTTCCGCAGGAACCCGATACAGGTGGCCGCGTCGTAATCATACTGGTGCTTGGATGGCTCCTGCGGCTTGGGCTCGACAAGGATCGTGCCGTCGAACCCGATCTTGTGCTTGTATTCGACCACCATGTTCAGGAACCGGCCCATATGGTCGAGCTCGCGCCCCATATCGGTGTTGAGCAGCGTTTCGTACCCTTCGCGCCCGCCCCAGAGGACATAGTTCTGCCCGCCCAGCCTTTGTGTCGCGTCCATGCAGGATTTCACCGTCGCCGCCGCATAGGCAAAGACATCCGGATCGGGGTTGGTCGACGCCCCGCCCATCCAGCGCCGGTGCGAGAACATGTTGGCCGTGCCCCAAAGGCAGCCGATGTTCTTGCCCTCCATCTTCGACAGGAAATAGTCGGTGATCTCGTCAAGCCGGCTGAGGCTTTCGGCGAATGTCGCCCCTTCCGGCCGCACATCGGCATCGTGCCAGCAAAAGAACGGCTGGCCGAGGAGTTCGAACATCTCGAACGCGACATCCGCCTTCATCTTGGCCCGACCCATATCGTCCTGCGGGTGCCACGGACGGATGAAGGTCTGGCCGCCGAAAGGATCGCCCCCCTCCCACGCGAAGGAATGCCAGTAGGCGACGGCAAAGCGCAGGTGATCCTCCATCCGCTTGCCCATGACAATTTCGTCGGGATTGTAGTGGCGGTAGGCTAGGGGATTGGCGCTGCCCGCCCCTTCAAATTGGATGGGGTTGATGCCTTCGAAAAATCCAGTGCTCATTGCATTGCCTTCAAGTGAGAGTAACCCGCGCGGTAGGTTTCGTATGCCTCTTCATAGGCATCGCGCAGGGATGGGTCGGGGTCGATGGTTTCGGCGATGGCGGGCTTCGTCATGACCGAGGCCGGATCGGCCCCCGTGACGCCGCACATCGCGATGCGTGCAGCCCCCATGGCCGCGCCGAATTCACCCTGCGCGGGCCGTTCCAGTGGCAGATCGAGGGCGGTGGCCAGCATCGCCGTCCAGTGATCGGAACGTGTCCCGCCGCCGATGGCCAGCGCGCTGTCGATCTTTGCGCCGGTGAACTTGAGCGCCTCGAAACTGTCGCGCAGGGCAAAGCAGACCCCAGCCAGAACCGCGCGGGTCATATCCGTGCGGTCGGTGGCGATGCCAAGCCCGGTGAAACCGCCCCGGATATGGCTGTCGTTGTGCGGCGTCCGCTCACCCGCGAGGTAAGGATAGAACTGCATGGGACCCGGAGCCGCCAGCGCGCCCAGCTCATCGGTCAATGCCGCCGGTTCTGCGCCGAAGACGCGGCCAAGCCAGTTCAGACTGTCGGTCGCGGCCAGGACGACGCCCATCTGGTACCACTTGTCGGGCACCGCATGACAGAATGTATGGACCGCACTTTCCGGCAACGGAGCGTAGGCATCCCGGCCGGCCAGCATCACGCCCGATGTGCCGAGCGAAACAAACGCATCCCCCTCACCCATCACGCCGACACCGCAGGCCGCAGCCGCATTGTCGGCCCCGCCCGCGATCACCGGAGTGCCCTGGGGCAGCCCCAGCTCATCGGCCAGCGCATCGCGGACTTGGCCGACGGTACCCGTCCCTTCGATCAGGCGGGGCATCTGGTCGGGCTTCATCCCGCCCGCAGTCAGCAACGCCTCGGACCAGTTTCGCGCTCCGACATCCAGCCACGACGTGCCTGCCGCATCCGACATCTCGGTCGCGCGTTCGCCGGTCAACCAATAGTTCACGTAGTCCTTGGGCAGCATGGCCGTCGCGACGCTGCCGAAAATGTGCGGCTCGTGATTGGCGACCCAGATCAGCTTGGGCGCAGTGAAGCCCGGAAAGACGATATTGCCGCTGAGCGCGCGGACGCCGTCGGTCTCATCCATCTGCGCCGCCTCGGCATGGGCGCGCGTGTCGTTCCAGAGGATGCAGGGCCGCAGCACCACGCCGCCTTCGTCCAGCAATACGGCGCCGTGCATGTGGCCGGAAATGGCGATGCCCTTGGTGGCGGCAAAAGCCTCGGGCGCGTCCTCGCGCAGCGCGCCGAAAACACTGTGCGCTGCGGCGAGCCAGTCGCCCGGGTCCTGCTCGCTCCAGCCGTCATGAGGGTTCGACACCGCATAGGTCGCCTCGGCCACGGCCAAGGGTGCCGCATCCTCAACCAGAATGCCGCGCAGACCCGACGTGCCTAGATCCAGTCCGATATACATTGTGCCTCCCCTCGCGCAGACTTGCACAATTAATTTGGATGTCAAATTTATTTTCGCGGTGGTCTTTCCGCGCATCTTGTTCCAGAAGGCGGGGCCATGACAGACCCTTCCCAACAAAAAACCGCTTTGGTCACCGGGGCCGCCGGATTTATCGGGTATTTCATGACCCGTGCGTTGTTGCGGGCAGGTTGGCGGGTTGTCGGGATCGACGCGCTGTCGGATTACTACGAGGTCAGCCTAAAGGAACGGCGGCGCGACATGCTGCTGGAAGACCCCAACTTTGATTTCGTCCATGAGCGGATCGAAACACCCGGCATGCTGAGCGGTCTGTTCAAGAAACACGGGTTCGACGTGGTTATCCATCTGGCCGCCCAAGCGGGTGTGCGCCATTCGATCGACGCGCCGGACGATTATGTGGCGGCCAATATCCGCGGGACTTTCGAGTTGCTTGAGGCCGCGCGCGCGCATCCCCCGGCCCATATGCTGCTGGCCTCAAGCTCGAGCGTTTATGGCGGCAACACCGACATGCCCTATGCCGAGACGCACAAGACCGATCTGCAGATGTCGTTCTATGGCGCCACGAAAAAGGCGACCGAAACCTTCGCCCAAAGCTATGCCCATCTCTATCGCCTACCGGTGACCATGTTCCGGTTCTTTACCGTCTACGGGCCTTGGGGCCGGCCAGACATGGCGCATTTCAAGTTCACCCGATCGATCCTGCGGGGCGAGCCCATCGAGGTCTATAACAACGGCCAGATGATGCGGGATTTCACCTATATCGATGATCTGATCCGGGCGCTGATGGACCTTGTCGATACCGTGCCCGGCGATATGCCCGTGAACGGAGACAGCCTGTCCCCCCTTGGCCCTTTCCGGATCGTCAATATCGGCAACGGCGCGCCGGTCAAACTGCTTGATTTCATCGGCGCGATCGAGGCGGCCTGCGGTCGTGAGGCCGAGATGATCATGCGCCCGATGCAGCCCGGTGACGTGCCCGCAACCTGGGCCGACACCACGCTTCTGGATGCGCTGGTCGGACCGCGTCAGGCCACGCCCCTGCCCGTCGGCATCCAGGCCTTCGTCGATTGGTACCGCGACTATTATCAGGTCTGAGCGAAAGGAACCGCCCATGACATTCGACCGCTCCATCAAGATCGCCCCCTCGATCCTCGCTGCCGATTTTGCCGCCTTCGGGGCCGAATGCGAGGCGGTCGAAGCGCAGGGCGCCGACTGGGTCCACGTGGATGTGATGGACGGCCATTTCGTGCCCAACATCACCTTTGGCCCCGCGACCTGCGC
>CAWUIQ010000117.1:0-7926 GCA_963922565.1 uncultured Rhodobacterales bacterium | reverse complement strand
GCCGAGATGCGGTCGCTGCCCGCTGGTATCGACCAGCGTTCACCGGCACGCCACCCCGACTGGCTGGGTCCGGACGATCTGGCGCTGAAGATCCAGGAGATCCGCGAAGCCACGGATTGGCAAATTCCGATCCAGCTCAAGCTGGGCGCGGCGCGGGTTTACGACGACGTGCGGATGGCCGTGAAGTGTGATCCGGATTCGATCTACATCGACGGGATGGAAGGCGGCACGGGCGCTGGCCCGCACCTTGCCACCGAGGATACCGGTGTGCCCGGAATGGCGGCCATCCGTCAGGCCCGCAAGGCGATCGATGATCTGGGCAAGCGCGGTGAGATCAGCCTGATCTATGCGGGTGGTATCCGGAACGGGGCTGACGTGGCCAAGGCCATCGCGCTTGGCGCCGACGCCATTGCCATCGGTCACTCGGCGATGATGGCGCTCAACTGCAACAAGGACATCCCCGAGGCGAATTATCCCGAAGAAATCGGGGCGGAGCCGGGCTATTGCTACCACTGTCATACCGGTCGTTGCCCGGTTGGCGTGGCCACGCAGGATCCGGCGCTGCGCGCGCGGCTCGACCCGGACGAGGCGGCTGAACGCGTCTATAACTTCCTCCATACGCTTACCATCGAGGCGCAGTTGTTCGCGCGCGCCTGTGGCAAGACGCATCTGCATTCGCTTGAGCCTGAAGACCTGGCGGCGCTGACGATGGAAGCCTCGGCGATGGCGGGTGTTCCGCTTGCAGGCACCAGCCACACGGTTGGCGTCGAAGACTATCACCACCTGTAAGGAGGGCTTGAGATATGGCTGGAACACAGTATCGCGGGTCCGAAATCAAGGACGTTAACCAGTTCATCGACGATGCGGATGGGCTAGAATCCGAGCGCGAAAAGGAAATCGGCCAGCATATCGGATATCGATATGACGTGAATTTGGTGCCTGATTACGAGCGCCTGACGCCGTTCCTCGCGAAGTACATGGAGTTCATGGGCTGGGACGATCTGAATTGGCTCGAAGACATCCATATGGGCTATGAGGAGGGTAAACCCGCCGTTTTTGACCGCAACATCAACGGCTGGGTTCGCATCCCTGACAGCATTGAACTGCCGGACAATCAGCAGGATCGCGACATGATTGCGCGCGAGCTGTTGCTGAAATTCCAGATGTCAGACCGTCACCCGCTTGTCATGCTCAGAAGGGCCTACAAAAAGTTCTGATGGCAAGACCGCTGCATATCGCCTGTCTCCAGACGCGGCCCCGGCCGTCGATGGACTCAGCCTTGGCCGAGGCGCTTCCGATGGCCGAGGCGGCGGTAGGTGCTGGCGCAGAAATGCTGTTCCTGCCGGAATATTGCGGCGGGCTCGCATCGGACGGGGTTCGGTTCTGTCCGCCGGCCGCGCAGGAAGACAAACATCCGTTTCTGGCGGCGATGCGGGATTTCGCGGCCGAACGTGGCGTGTGGATCCAAATCGGCTCGATCGCGGTGGAGGGACCAGACGACAAGATCATTAATCGCGGCTATATGATCGATGCGTCAGGCGCCGTGATCGGATCCTACGACAAGATCCACCTTTTCGACGTGGACCTTGCGGATGGTGCGACCTATCGCGAAAGCGACACCGTTTCGCCCGGGGCCTGCGCGCAGCTTTACGACACACCCTTTGGCAAGATCGGGCACACGATCTGTTATGATTTGAGATTTCCATGTCTCTTCCGGGATCTTGCGCAAGCGGGGGCCGAATTACTGTGCTGTCCGGCGGCCTTTACCAGAATGACCGGCGAGGCGCATTGGCACGTGTTGAACCGGGCGCGGGCCATCGAAAATACCGCCTTTGTCGTTTCGGCCTGTGCGGTCGGCCCTGTGCCGGGCGGCGGCGAAAGCTATGGGCATTCGCTGGTCATAAGTCCCTGGGGCGACGTGCTGGCCGACGGGGATACAATCGCCGGGGTTGTTCATGCGCAGATTGACCTTGATTTGGTGGCGCAAACCTCTGCTCGGGTTCCCAGCCTGACCCATGACCGGCCATACCGTGTGGATGCCAGTGAAAAAAGGAGCGTCGCATGAGTGCTTTGGGCATGGCCTTGGGTGAAAGCTTCTCTGCCTCGCCGCTCAGGACCAGCTTTCTGAAATGGCAGTGCCGGGTGCGCCAGATGGCAATGCGCGACAATCAGGGACGGCCGGATGACGGGATCACCCCGGCGCTCTTCCTGCCCGACGAGACCGAGCCGCTGGGGCACATCATCACGCTTCTGAACAAATCGCCGGGCTATTCGGTCACGCCGGAACTTCGGCATATGGCCAAGAAAACCAATGATCCGGCGCAGCGGCGTGAACAGGCAATCCGCTTCTTTTCCGCCACTTACTACCAGAAGGCTGCGGAATTTTCAGACATCCTGACGGCAACTTTCCCGCCGGGGTCTCCGGGTGCTGAAACGATCCGCCAGGCTGAGACGGTGCGCCTGCGTTTTGATGCCTATTCGCAGGTCTTCGTTCTGCGCTGCAGGGTTTGGCGGCTGGCGCCGCACAATCCGCTGCACCAAGCGACCCTGGCGCATAACTGCTTGTTCAATCCCGCGCTTCCCGCAGACACCGAGGTGCTGGGGTTCGAGCCCGACTGGGACGCCAGCACATCAGAGCCGGAGCTGCGCTGAGATGGCCTTTGGATATGTCATAGCGCAGATCAACGTGACGGACGCAGAGACATATCCACGATACGTCGACATGGTGCAGCCCATTGTCGAGAAGTTTGGCGGCGAGTTTCTGGTGCGTGGCGGACGGTCCGAAAGCCACGAAGGTGACCCGCCCGGTTCACGAAACGTGCTGATCCGCTTTCCCAACTACGAGGCGGCTCGGAACTGGTACCATTCGGCAGACTACGCAGAGGCAAAGGCCCTGCGCATGTCCGCCTCCACGAGCGTTCAAACCATTGTCGAGGGGGTAGGATGACCAAACGCATCTGTATCATTGGGGCAGGGCCGTCTGGCCTCGCTCAGCTTAGGGCCTTTCAATCGGCTGCCGAGCAAGGCGCGAGCATCCCCGAGATCGTTTGCTATGAAAAGCAGGCCGATTGGGGCGGGCTTTGGCGTTATACGTGGCGCACTGGCGTGGACGAGCACTGCAATCCCTGTCACGGCTCGATGTATCGCTATCTTTGGTCGAATGGGCCGAAGGAAGGGCTCGAATTTGCCGACTATACGTTTGAGGCGCATTTCGGGAAAGCCATCGCGTCTTACCCGCCACGGGCCGTGCTGTTCGACTATATCGAGGGGCGGGTCAAAAAGGCAGGCGTGCGCAAATGGATCAGGTTCAACACGGTCGTCCGTGATGTTCGTGAGGTAGACGGCGGGTTCGAGGTGACCGCCCGCGATTGCGAGAGCGACACCGAAACCCGCGAGGTTTTCGATCATGTCATTGTGGCGTCAGGGCATTTCAGCTTTCCGAATGTGCCGCATTATCCGGGATTCGAGAGCTTCAACGGCCGCATACTGCACGCCCATGATTTCAGGGATGCGCGCGAATTTGCGGGCAAGGACATCCTGATCCTGGGCACGTCCTACTCGGCCGAAGACATTGGTTCTCAGTGTTGGAAGTACGGGTGCAAATCCGTCACGGTCGCACACCGGACCGCGCCGATGGGCTATGACTGGCCCGAGAATTGGCAGGAAGTGCCAAAGCTTGAGCGGGTCGACAGAAAGACGGCGTACTTCTCAGACGGGACATCCAAAGATGTCGATGCGATCATCCTGTGCACTGGCTACAAGCATCATTTCCCGTTCTTGCCCGATAGTCTGAGGCTGAAGACCGCGAACCGGTTGGCGGCGAACGATCTCTACAAGGGCGTCGTCTATACCGGCAATCCCGACCTCTTTTATCTCGGGATGCAGGACCAGTGGTACACGTTCAACATGTTCGACGCGCAGGCATGGTGGGTGCGCGATGTGATCATGGACCGGATTTCGCTGCCCGACCAAGCCAAGATGGAGGCTGACTGGAAACAGCGGCAAGCGGACGAGGATGCGCTGGAGGATGACTATGGCTGCATCGCGTACCAGGGGGCCTACACGCTCGAGCTGATTGCCGAGACGGATTACCCGACCTTCGATGTCGAAGCCGCGAACCAGGCCTTCTACGCCTGGAAGAAACACAAGAAGAAAGGGATCATGGAATTCCGCGATCATGGGTATGTCAGCCCGATGACCGGAACGAAGGCGCCACCACACCATACGGTCTGGAAAGAAGCGCTGGATGATAGTCTCGAAGACTACCTCAAAAACTAACGAACGGGGCACCAAAAAGCTCCGCCAAAACCCGGCGGTCTCTACGAACCGCAAATCAACATGGGAGAATACAAATGAAGAAACTAGCACTTTGGGCTGCAGCCGGCGCTGTTGCTGTGACTGGCAGCTCAGCATTGGCCGCCGACAGTGATGAACCAATCGTTATCCCGATTCACAACTGGTCCAGCCAGATCGTGATGTCGAACGTCGTGGGGCAGATGTACGAGGAAATGGGCCTCAACGTCGAATTCGTGACCACCGACAGCCAGGCCGTGTACGAGTCGGTGCGCCTTGGCGACGTGGCGCTGGAGCTTGAGGTCTGGGAAGGCGCATTCGGCGCGTCCTTCCGCGAGGCTCTGTCGAAAGGTGGTCTTCATGATGCAGGCGACCATGACGCGGTGACCCGCGAAGACTGGTGGTACCCGATGTGGACCAAGGATGCCTGCCCGGGCCTGCCGGATTGGAAGGCCTTGAATGACTGCGCCGCGGTCTTCGCCACTGCGGAAACCGGCGACAAGGGTCGGTACCTGGACGGTCCGGTTGACTGGCTGAAGCATGGCCAGGAACGCGTCGAGGCCCTTGGCATGGATTTTGTCGTGGTGAATGCTGGTTCGGCGGCGGCCCTCTGGGCCGAAATCGGCGCCGCGGAAGCTGACAAGAAGCCGGTCGTTGTCTTTAACTGGACGCCGAACTTTGCCGAAGCCGTTTGGCCGGGCGAGTTTGTCGAGTTCCCGGCCTGGGAAGACGGTTGCGACACTGACCCGGCGGTCGGTCCGAACCCGGACGCCCTCTATGATTGCGGTAACCCGGCGACCGGTTACCTGAAAAAGGCCGCGTGGGATGGCATGAAGGACAAATGGCCAACCGCATATTGCGTGCTGACCAAGATCTCCTTCACCAACCCGCAGATCGCGGAAATGGCGAAGCTGGTCGACACGGATGAGCTTGAGCCGGAAGAGGCCGCCGAAGAATGGCTGGCCGCAAACCGCGCTGTTGTCGATCCCTGGATGAGCAGCTGTTCTTCCTGATTTCGACTTAGTTTGACAAACGCATCCGCTCCGCAAGACCATGTGGGGCGGATGAACTGACGATAGGGGCAAGGTATGGCACCGGTAATCTCGGCCAAGAACGTCTGGAAGTTGTTCGGCCCGTCGCCGGAGGCTTACCTTCGTTCAATGCCAGAGGGCCGAAGTTTCGACGAGATCCGCGCAGACGGGTACATTGCTGGCGTCAAGGACGTTTCAGTCGACGTCGGCGAAGGCGAGATGCTTGTTATCATGGGCCTTTCCGGGTCCGGAAAGTCGACGCTGGTCCGCTGCTTTTCCCGCTTGCATGACATCACTGGCGGCACGATCGAGGTCGATGGCCAGGACATCATGGCCCTCAAGGAGAAGGACCTGATCGACCTGCGCCGTTCCAAGATGGGCATGGTCTTTCAGTCATTCGGGCTGTTGCCGCACCGAACCGTACTGGAGAACGTGGCCTTTCCGCTCGAAATGCGGGGGCAGGACAAATACACACGGCGCGAGCGGGCGCTTGAGGTCGTGCAACTCGTCGGGCTGGAAGGGCGCGAGGATTATTTCCCGCGCGAGCTTAGCGGCGGGCAGCAACAGCGGGTGGGAATTGCGCGCAGCCTCGCGATCGAGCCGGATATCTGGTTTCTGGACGAACCGTTCTCGGCGCTCGATCCGCTGATCCGGCGCGAGATGCAGGACGAATTCCTGCGACTGCAAGAGATGCTGGGCAAGACCATCGTCTTCATCACGCACGACTTTGACGAGGCGCTTCGTCTCGCAGACAGGATCGCCATCATGAAGGATGGCGCGATCGAACAGTGCGACACGCCAGACAAGATCGTCATGAACCCGGCAACGGAATATGTCCGCAAGTTCACCGAGGATATCGACAAGGCACGCGTCGTGCACGCGCATGGCCTTTCGCATCCGATCAATGGCAGCGCTGTGCCGGAAGGCGAGCCCGTGGATGGCAGGGCTACAATTCAGGATCTGGCTCGCCAGCTTGTGAATGAAACGCGCGAGGCGATCCCGGTGGCCGGTGGCGATGGCAAGATCGTCGGCGTGATGCAACGCAAGGATGCGCTCAATCTGCTGCTGGGGGCCGGTTGATGGCCGTCACCAGTGCAGGAGATATCGGCGTCACAGCGCAGGGGAAAGCAAAGCGCGATCCTATTTTGCTGTCGTTGCTCGGCTTTGCGCTGGTTCTTATCATGGCCCACGCCGTTGGGATTTTGCCGCCGTGGCTGCACAGGATACCCGACGCGCTGATCCCGCCTACGGCCGAGGCGTTGGACGTTGTTTTTGCGTTTGTCCAAAATGATCTTGGCTTGATCTACGTGACACGCTTCATCGCCGAAGGGCCGCTTGAGTTCATGCTCGATGCCACAGCGAACTTGCTTTACGGCAAGCGGCGCTGGCCCAACGTCGGCCCGATCCCCTGGACCGCCATCGCGGCGGCTGCCGCGGTCTTGGGCTATTACCTCGGTGGCTGGAAAATGGCGGCGCTGGCAGGTGGTACCTTTGTCTGGACGGCGCTGATCGGGCAGTGGGACATTGCCATGCAGACGATGTCGGTGCTGGTTGTCGCCGCGCCGATTGCGTTCCTTATTGGCTTGCTGCTCGGGATCGCGGCGTGGAAATACAGGTGGGTCGATACAGTCATCAAACCGATCCTGAGCGTTCTGCAGACCCTCCCGTTCTTTACGTATCTTCTGCCCGCCGTGATCTTTTTCAAGGTAGGGCCGACCGCAGGGGCGGTTGCAACGATCATCTATGCCATTCCTCCAATGATCCTGATGACGACGCTGGGCCTCAAGAAAGTGTCGCCTGAAGTGGTCGAGGCGGGCAAGATGTCGGGTTGCACGCGCTGGCAGATGTTGACGCGCGTCTATCTGCCGGCTGCCCGAACCGAGCTGCTTGTCGGTGTGAACCAGGTGATCATGCTGTGCCTTGCGATGGTGGTTTTGACCGCCTTCATCGGAATGCCCGGACTGGGCGCCAAGCTACTGGCGATGATGGGCAGCTTCAAACTCGGTCGCTCTTTCGAGATCGGCGTGACCATCGTCCTTCTGGCCATCATGCTCGATCGTCTCTCCAAAGCATGGGTGGTCAAGCAGCCGGAACACTTTGAAAAGGGCACGCCGTGGTGGCAACGGCACGTCTTCTTGCTGGCGGGGCTGGCCGGTTTCGTGGCCTTCTACATCGTCGCGCAATTCGTCGACGTCTTCGCAGAAATCGGTCGTCGCCAGTCCTTTTCAAAGGGCAAAGAGATCGATGTCGCGATCAAGAATTTTCTGGCCATCGACGCGGTCAATGTCGTGACCGAGTGGCTGCGCTGGTTCCTGAACGTCAAGGTCCTGATCCCGTTCCGCAACTCGCTGCTGTGGATCCCGACACCGGCCTTCATCCTGCTGATAACGGTGCTGTCTTATTGGTTGGGGGGAAAGCGGCCAGCAATCTACGCCTTTGTCTTTTTCACGCTTGTTGCACTTTCTGGCTGGTGGGACCGGTCGGTGATCACGCTTTATACGGTGATCTCGGCCGTGATCATTTCGATGCTCTTGGGTATTCCCCTCGGCATCTTTGCCGCGCGGTCCGAGCGTTGGTCGAACCGCATCCTACTGGCCTGTGA
>CAWUIQ010000116.1:0-7962 GCA_963922565.1 uncultured Rhodobacterales bacterium | reverse complement strand
GCGACGAAGGCCGAGAGCTTGCGGGTCAAAGGGCTGTGTTCTGCTGATGCCATGGAGGCTCCTGGCGTGTCGCGACCCAAGAGCGGAAATCGACTCGGACACTGCTCTGGATCAGTCCAGCATAGAGCACTTCCTGCGAGAAGTACGGATGTATTTGAACCTCACATTCCCGAGGGTTCACGATATCAAGGAAGGAAACCCGGATGTCCACCGCGAGCGAACATGCAGGTCGGGCCGCCCTGTCAATCTGCGAAGCGCTCCTGCTTGCCATGAACGATCTCGGATTGCTGTCGGAGCACGAGATTGTGGGGGTTCTTCGCGACGCCGCGGCGACCCATGAGAATGCCGTTGGCACCGAACTCGAAATAGAAAGCCACCGGGCCGTCGCCGAATTGATCAACGCGATCATCGCTGGCGGAAACTCGGTTCGACGCTCGTGATGCAATACCGCGGCGGTCTTGATCCGCAATCTCGAAGAATAGCCCCACCAGGTTGTCGCCGCCTTGCGCGCATCCAAGCCGGGCATTCGAACAAGGTACTTACGCCCGACAATCCTCGACAAGGAGCACGTCGATGTCATTCACTCCCCTCCACGACCGGGTGCTCGTTCGCCGCATTGAAGGCGACGAGACGACCAAGGGCGGCCTCATCATTCCCGATACTGCCAAGGAGAAGCCTCAAGAAGGCGAAGTTGTCTCCGTTGGTGCGGGGGGAAGGCGCGAGGACGACGAGCGTATCCCGATGGACGTCAAAGCCGGCGACCGGATCCTGTTCGGAAAATGGTCCGGCTTAGAGATCAAACTCGATGGCGAAGACCTTCTGATCATGAAGGAGAGCGACATTCTCGGCGTGATCGCCTGAGTCCGAAACCTCTCACATCAACCTCAGTCTCAGGAATTCACATCATGCCCGCAAAGGAAGTTCGATTCAGTACCGACGCCCGCGATCGCATGCTTAAAGGCATCGACACGTTGGCCAACGCCGTAAAGATCACCCTCGGCCCCAAGGGCCGAAACGTCATTCTCGATAAATCCTGGGGTGCGCCGCGCATCACCAAGGACGGTGTGACCGTCGCCAAGGAGATCGAGCTGTCGGACCATTTCGAGAATATGGGCGCCCAGATGGTCAAAGAGGTCGCGCAGCGCACGAACGACGAGGCTGGCGACGGAACCACCACGGCAACCGTACTCGCCCATGCGATTGTCCGGGAAGGCATGAAGTCGGTTGCGGCCGGCATGAACCCGATGGATCTCAAGCGCGGGATCGACAAAGCCGTCGCTGCGGTCGTGGCCGAGATCAAGACCATGTCCAGACCGGTCGGCGACAGCGAAGAGATCGCCAAGGTCGGGGCCATCTCGGCCAATGGTGAAGCCGAGATCGGTCGGCAGATTGCCGACGCGATGGCCAAGGTCGGCAAGGAAGGCGTGATCACCGTCGAGGAAAACAAGGGGTTGGAGACTGAAACCGAAGTGGTCGAGGGCATGCAGTTCGACCGCGGCTATCTGAGCCCTTATTTCGTCACGAATGCTCAGAAAATGGTCGTCGAGCTGGATGACTGCGTCGTCCTGCTTCACGAGAAGAAGCTGACCTCTCTCATATCCATGGTGCCGTTGCTGGAGGCTGTGATTCAGGCCGAGAAGCAACTGCTGATCGTGGCCGAGGATATCGAGGACGAGGCGCTGGCGACGCTGGTCGTCAACAAGCTGCGCGGCGGATTGAAGGTGGCGGCCGTCAAAGCACCAGGCTTCGGGGATCGCCGCAAGGCGATGATGGAAGACATCGCCGTGCTGACGGGCGGTCAGGTGATTTCCGTGGAAATGGGCACCAAGCTGGAGAATGTCACCATGGACATGCTCGGGTCCGCCAGAAAAGTCACGATCACCAAGGATGACACGACCATCATTGACGGTGCCGGCGACAAAGGCGCGATCGCGGCGCGCGTGACGCAGATCCGGGCGCAGATCGAGAACACCACCTCGGACTACGACAAGGAGAAGCTGCAGGAACGGCTGGCCAAGCTTGCCGGCGGCATCGCCGTTATCCGGGTCGGCGGGGCAACCGAGATCGAGGTGAAGGAGCGCAAGGACCGCATCGACGATGCGCTCAATGCCACCCGTGCCGCAGTTCAGGAAGGTGTCGTGCCCGGCGGCGGCGTGGCCCTGGTTCATGCCGGCAAGGTTCTGGCATCGCTGAAGGGCGAGAACGGCGATCAGGATGCCGGCATCAAGATCGTCCGGCGCGCGATCCAGGCACCGCTGCGCCAGATTGCCGAAAATGCCGGGGTCGACGGATCGGTCGTTGTTGGCAAGGTCATCGAGAACGACAGCCGGAGCTTCGGTTTCGACGCGCAAGCCGAGGAGTACGTCGACATGCTGAAGGCCGGCGTTATCGACCCGACGAAAGTCGTTCGGATCGCACTCGAAAACGCCGCGTCCATTGCCGGGCTATTGATCACGACCGAGGCGATGGTCGCGCAAAAACCCAAGGAGGGCGGCGCCGGTAACGAAATGTCCGATATGGGTGGAATGGGCGGAATGATGTGAAGATCTGCGTCCCTTGGTCACGAGCCTCAGGACGCGAAACCAAATTCTTGAAGGACTTGAACACGGATCAATTCGTTAAGCAAATCCAGAACTAGGAGAAACTCAAATGACCAAAGGTGACAAACGACGTGGCAACCGTGAAGCGAAGAAGCCTAAGAAGGTGAAGGAAAAGGTCGTTGCAACAGCCGACTTCACGAAGGGCAAAACCTTGACCAATCTAGGCGAGCACAAGAGGAAATAGGTAGAGGGCCAAATGATTGGCTATCACTGAATACGGAGCCTGATGGCGGCGGGACACGACGCGCATAACACTTTGGCAGAGCTTCCGCTGCGCAAGGCTGCACCTCTGAGACGAGAAGCACTGGAGATTTCTTTCATTCGCGGAGGCCCGGACGCTTGCCGCCTGAGCCGTACGCGACGCGGCTGAGGCGCCGGCAACTGCTTCTCGCGGTCAACGCATCCGCTTTGCGATGACAAAGACTCTGTCGACCCCAAAAGGTATGCTTCTCCCGTGATCGATACTCATCAAGGCCTGCCCCACGAGGCAGCAGACAGCATAACGAAACCCTTCGCACGCTTCCTGAAGATCGAAGCGGCAGCTGGTGGACTCCTGCTCCTGGCTGTTCTGCTGGCTTTGGGGCTGGCCAACTCACCTTGGCAAGAAGGCTTTCTGAGCTTCTGGGAAACCCCCATCGGTCTCACATTCGGCTCGTTGGATTTCACCCGCTCTCTGCGGCACTGGATCAACGACGGTCTGATGACCCTTTTCTTCTTCGTGCTTTCTCTGGAACTCAAGCGCGAGTTGGTGCTGGGCGAATTGCGGAACCCTCGACAGGCCGCCCTGCCGTTCGCAGGCGCCTTGGGTGGCATGGTCGTGCCGGTCTCTCTGTATCTTGCGCTGATGTCCGGCCAGCCCGGCATACATGGCTGGGGAACCGTGATGGCAACCGATACGGCCTTCGTGATCGGGTGCCTGGCGCTCTTCGGAGGCCGGATCCCGCCCACCTTGCGATTGTTCCTGCTGTCTCTGGCCATCTTTGATGACGTCGGTGCAATCCTCGTGGTCGCCTTCGGTTACGGTGAGGCGTTAAACTGGTCGGCTCTCGGATTGGGCTTTCTGGGGATTGGTATCGTCGCAGGCGCCTCGCGACTCGGGATAAGAAGCGTACCGGTCTATTTCCTTCTGGGAGCGGCAGTCTGGTTATGCTTCGACGCTTCCGGCGTCCACGCGACTATTGCAGGCGTCATTCTGGGCCTGATGACACCAACGCGCATATGGGTGAGCGATGCCCGCCTGCGTGAGATCCTTGGGCGAGTACTCGCCGTTCCGGCCGGCGATCGTCGACAAGGAGATGCCGCAAGCCACCGCGACCTGCGTCAAGCCGGCAGAGCGGTCACGGAGTCGCTCTCACCAGTCGAACGGCTCGAGATGATGCTGCACCCCTGGGTCGGCTTTGCAATCATGCCGATCTTCGCACTGGCAAATGCCGGCATCACGATTCAGGGTGTCGATTTCGTACAACCGGTCTCGCTGGCGATCATTGTTGGCCTCGTGTTGGGAAAACCGATCGGCGTCCTCGGGTTCAGCTGGTTTGCCGTACGATCCGGCCTGGCGCTACTCGCGCCGGCCTTGTCGTGGCCCTTCATTCTGGCCGGCTCTTTTCTGACGGGGATCGGTTTCACGATGTCGTTGTTCATCGCAGGCCTCGCATTCGACAGTTCCGTCCTGAATGCGGCAAAGTTGGGTATTCTCGGCGGATCGGCGCTCTCGGCGATACTCGGCATCTCGCTTCTGATTTGGCTCATATTGCGAATGAGGTGACGAAAATACTTAGCCGATGCGCTGCGCGACCTCGTTCATGTACCCTTACTGTCCATCGTCGATTTCGACGCCGATCAGTTCTGAGATGCTTTGCTGCCCAATGTTGCTGCAACAGCCGACGACGCAGCGCAACGTGCAGCAACTGCCCGCAAGGAAGGGAACACGAATTGGAACGACACGGGAACCGGTATGGGCCTTGGCTGGCTCTGCGCCCTGCTGATCCTCGTACTGGTGATCTTGGCCATAGAGGCACCGATCAAACTTCTTCGACAATAGGCGGAAGCCGGAAAGGGCGCCCCGCCGTCCAGACACCGATCCTATGCTATACTGCGCATGCAGTAGTGAGGCCTGTTTATTAGGCGACCCTTAGGGGTGCAACCTAGGAGGACGAGAAGATGAATTGGAACGACATGGGCTTCGGAATGGGTTTCGGAATGGGGTTTGGCTGGCTGTTCGGCCTGTTGATCCTTGTGCTGGTGGTTTTGGCCATAGCGGCGCTGATCAAATATCTTCGGAAATAGGAAAAAGGACTTCGCAATGACCTACACGATCAATCGCGTGATCTCCGGCGCAGGTATCGACGACATTGACTCTCGCGCGCGCAAGGCGCTGGCGGATCAGGGTTTCGGCGTTCTGACCGAAATCGACGTCAAGGCGACGATGAAGAAGAAGCTCGATGTCGAGATGCCGGCCTATCGCATCCTAGGCGCCTGCAACCCGAAGATGGCCTATCAGGCCATTGGGATCGAGCCGCGTGTGGGTGCGATGCTGCCCTGCAACGTCATCCTGCGCGAGGTGGGGGGCGGAGTGGAAGTCAGCGCCATCGATCCGGTGGCTTCGATGCAGGCGATCGAGAACGCCGAGCTGACGGCCGTCGCGGGCGATGTGCGAGACCTTCTGACCAAGGCCGTCGCGGCAATCTGAGATGAGCCTGCGCGCCTCCATTCTCACGGGCCTTGCGATTCTCGGGATCGGACTGCTCGGTGTCTGGCACTTCGCGCCTTCGGTGTTCAGCGAGGCACGCGACCTTCTGGAGCCAGAGCGCCTCGAGATGCTGGTGGCGCGCGCGGGTCTCTGGGGGCCGGTCCTGATCGTCACGCTCATGACCCTTGCGGTCGTGGCCAGCCCGATCCCGAGCGCGCCGATCGCACTGGCGGCCGGAGCGGCCTACGGACATCTCTGGGGAACCGTGCAGGTCGTCATCGGCGCGGAACTCGGGGCACTGATCGCCTTCGGTCTCGCACGGGTTCTGGGGCATGATGTCCTGCGGCGGATCTTTGGTGACCGCGTCGATGCCGGGCTGCTCGGCTCGCAGACCGCGTTGACCGCGACGGTTTTCGCCAGCCGCCTGATGCCGTTCGTGTCTTTCGACATGATCAGCTACGCTGCGGGCCTCAGCCGCCTGCACGTCTGGCGGTTCGCCCTCGCCACGCTGGCCGGCATCATTCCGGCAAGCTTCCTGCTCGCGCATTTCGGAGGCGAGGCGGTCAGCGGAGACCTTGGCCGAGCGACCTGGGCAGTGCTCGGCCTCGGGCTCGTGACAGGCCTTCCGCTGCTTTGGGCCGCCATGCGGAGAACGCCTGAAGCAGGCGCTCGCGATCAACATCGAGAAGGGACTTGAGCTTCCAACAGCTGGAGGCCGCAAGCTGAAACGAATTACAAAAGGCAGACGGAACATGGAGCACGATCGTCATCATGCCGCGCCCGACATCGCTCCGGGCGCCGAAACCGCGACAGATCCGGTCTGCGGAATGACCGTCGAGATCAAGGAGGGCACCCGCAGCCGCGTCCATGGCGGCGAGACGTTTTACTTCTGCTCGGCCGGTTGCCAGGAAAAGTTCGGTGCAGACCCGCATTTCTACGCCTCCGGAAACGCCAAGAAGACAGGGCAGCGGGCGCTGCCGGGGACGCAATACACCTGCCCGATGCACCCCGAGATCGTCCGCGACGCGCCGGGCAGTTGCCCGATCTGCGGCATGGCGCTGGAGCCGATGGTGCCGTCGGACGAGCCGAGCCACGAACTTGTCGACTTCACCCGCCGCATGTGGATCTCGGCGACGGCGGCGGTGCCGCTTATCGTGCTCACCATGGGCGAAATGGTGGCGCTGCCGGTGCGCGACTGGATCGGACACCAGACGGCGAGCTACGTGGAGTTCGTGTTGGCGACGCCCATCGTCCTCTGGGCGGCGCTGCCGTTTTTCCGGCGCGGCATCGACTCCTTCCGCAATGCCTCTCCGAACATGTGGACGCTGATCGCACTTGGCGTGGGTGCTGCCTATCTCTACTCGCTGGTCGCGACCTTTGCGCCAGGTATGTTCCCCGACGCGTACCGAATGGGCCATGGCGTTGGCACATACTACGAGGCCGCCGTCGTGATCGTCGCGCTGATCTTCTTGGGTCAGGTGCTCGAATTGCGCGCGCGGGAGCGGACGGGCGATGCGATCCGCGCACTTCTGGATCTGGCGCCGAAGACCGCACGGCGCATCCTACCGGACGGCTCGGAATATGACGCACCGCTCGAGAACATCGTGGAAGGCGACCTCTTGCGGGTCCGACCGGGCGACAGCGTGCCGGTGGACGGCGACGTAGTCGAAGGCCGCTCCTCGGTCGACGAGAGCATGATCACGGGCGAGTCGATACCGGTTGAGAAGGTCGAAGGCGACCGCGTCACCGGCGGTACGATCAACAAGAACGGGACGCTTGCTGTTCGCGCGACCAAAGTCGGTGCCGAAACGGTCCTCTCGCAGATCGTCGAGATGGTTGCAGGGGCGCGGCGCTCGCGGGCACCGATCCAGGGTCTGGCAGATAAGGTGTCCTCGATTTTCGTGCCGACCGTGGTTCTGGTGGCCATCGTCGCCTTCGTCGTCTGGCTCTGGGCCGGGCCCGAACCGGCGCTGGCCTTCGCCATCGCCTCGGCCGTGTCGGTCCTGATCATCGCCTGTCCCTGTGCTCTGGGGCTTGCCACGCCGATCTCGATCACCACCGCCGCCGGGCGCGGCGCGCAGGCCGGGGTCCTCATCAAGGACGCCGAGGCGTTGGAGCGCATGGCTCGGGTCGATACCGTGATCGTCGACAAAACCGGAACGTTGACCGAAGGCAAGCCGCGTCTGACCGACGTGGTGGCGCTTCAGGGCGACGAGGCGGAGGTACTGGCCCTCGCCGCAGCGCTCGAGCGTGGCTCCGAGCATCCGCTCGCCGAGGCGATCGTGGCCGGCGCCAAGGACCGCGACCTGTCGCTCGGTACAGCCGAGGATTTCGAGGCCGTGACCGGCAAGGGCGTGCACGGCACGGTCGGGGGGCGCAAAGTCGCGCTCGGCAATGCCGCCATGATGTCGGATCTCGGTCTTGCGACGGACGAGGCCGAGGCGGACGCCGATACGCTCCGCGCCGATGGCAAGACCGCGATGTTCGTCGCCGTCGATGGCGCTCTGGCCGGGATCGTCGCCGTGGCCGACCCGATCAAGGAGACGACGGCGGCCGCGATCCGCGACCTTCACGCTCTCGGCCTCAAGATCATCATGGCCACCGGCGACAACGAAAGCACCGCACAGGCGGTTGCTGGCAAGCTCGGCATCGACGAGGTGCGCGCGGGCGTCC
>CAWUIQ010000115.1:0-8081 GCA_963922565.1 uncultured Rhodobacterales bacterium | reverse complement strand
AATCCAGCGCCCGCACCGGCTGCGCGCAGCGCAGCACCACGGGGCGGCGGCAGCTCGCTCGGGCTGTGGCTCAGCATTATCTTCTGCGTTCTTGCGGGGCTGGCCTTTGCGGTCATGTTCTTTCTGACGCAATACGGCGGCACGCTGGGCTAATTCCCGCAATCGGGGAAGATACTGTTTACGCGGGCCGCTCGCTGCCGCCATACTCGCCGCAGGATCAGTCCCTGCGCGAGGCTAGCAATGTCCCTTCTTTCACGATCCGCCATCGTATTGGCGGCACTCGCCCTGTCAGCACACACCACCCTTGCCGCCTCATGTGGCGATACAAGCGCGGGCTTTGATGCCTGGAAATCCGACTTTGCCCGCGTCGCGAAGCGGGCAGGTGTTAAGCGGCCGGGACTTGATGCGCTGGCGCGGGCGCAATACGCCACCCGGACCATAGCAGCCGATCGGAACCAGAAATCGTTCCGCTATTCCCTCGACAAATTCATGAAGGTGCGCGGGGCATCGACGATCGTCGCGCAGGGCCGTCAGCGCAAGGCAGCGAATCCGCAATTCTATGCGGCCCTCGAACGGCAATTCGGGGTCCCATCCGGCGTTCTGATAGCGATCCACGGGATGGAAACGGCGTTTGGCGGCTTTATGGGTGACAGTTCGGTCGTCTCGGCGATCGTCACGCTGACCTATGATTGCAGGCGGTCAGAATTCTTCCAGCCCCACGCCATCGGCGCGCTGATGCTGGTGGATCAGGGCGCGATCACCGCAACCACCAAGGGCGCCAAACATGGCGAGCTGGGCCACACCCAGTTTCTGCCAGGGAATGCCCTGAAATATGGCGTTGACGCTACGGGGGACGGACGCGTCGATTTCTACAACCAGGTCGACGCGCTTGCCTCGACCGCGAACTTCCTGCGGCAGAAGGGTTGGAAACCCGGCCAGGGCTATCAGGAAGGTCAGCCGAACTTTGCCGTGATCAAACAGTGGAACGCCGCAACTGTGTACCAGCAGGCCATCGCCATCATGGCAGCCCGGATCGACGGCTAGATCACCCGCCGCCCTTGCCGCCTAGCGAAGCCGCCCGCCTGGTGCTAGTCAGATCCAAAGACGAGGGAGAGATCGATGCGGCGGAAATTGGCAGCTGGCAACTGGAAGATGAACGGCACACGCGACGCGCTGGCCGAACTGACCATTCTCGCGGATATGATCGGTGAAGGCGCGCAAGATGTGGTGATCTGCCCGCCCGCAACACTCATCGTTCCAGCGGTCGAGGCGACCAGCGGCACCGGCATGCGGATCGGGGCACAGGATTGTCACAGCGCCCCCAGCGGCGCCCATACCGGCGATATCGCCGCCGAGATGATTGCCGATGCTGGTGGCACGCATGTCATCGTGGGCCATTCCGAACGGCGCGCGGATCATGGCGAAACCGATGCGATGGTGCATGCCAAGACCGAGGCGGCGTGGGCCGCGGGCCTTACCGCGATCCTCTGCATCGGCGAAAGCCTCGACCAGCGTGAAGCGGGCAAGACGCTCGACGTGATCGGCGCGCAACTGGCCCAATCGGTGCCGGATGCGGCGACACCGGACAATCTCGTCATCGCGTATGAGCCAATCTGGGCGATCGGCACGGGCAAGGTGGCGACGCTGGACCAGATCGTCGAAGTGCATGATTTCATCCGCGAAACGCTGGTGAAGCGGTTCGGCGGGGCCGGGGCGGCATTCAGCCTGCTCTACGGGGGATCGGTCAAGGCAGCCAACGCTGCCGAGATCTTTACGGCCGAAAACGTCGATGGCGCACTGGTCGGGGGCGCATCACTCAAGGCCGCGGATTTTGCACCGATCGTGAGCGCGCTGGCCCACGCCTGATACCATCGCCCCTGCCCGCAGGTTGCGGCGGTCTGCCTTGGCAAACGCAAAGCGGTCATTGAGCGGAACGTTCCGGATGACCGCTTTGCACTTTTTCTAGGCGGCCGCGGTAGCATCGATTTCAAACTGCAAGCCGGGGATCGCCAATCTGCTCACACCCAGAAGGGTCATTGGCGGTGCGCTTTGATAGGGGCCAAACCGCATCCCCATCAGGTCAAAGTTCTTCAGCGCTTCGTCGACATCCGTCGCATAGACCCCAAGCCGGGTCACGTTGCTCAGGTCCATGCCGGCGGCTTTCAGCACGGCCTCAAGGTTATCCAACGCGAGGCTAATCTGCGCGCGCATGTCGCCAGGGTGCTGCGGATTGCCTTGGCTGTCGACCGCAGTCTGTCCCGCGCAAATCAACTGACGTGTCGCGCCTTCAATGACTTCCGCCTGATTGTAACCCAGTTTCAAAGACCAGTCCCAGGGGTTCACAGCACTACGTTCCATCGTTCGATTCTCCTTGTTGCGTATTGCTGAACACGGCCTAGGCTGAATTAGTGCCAAAATTTGTCACTATTTTTGGTAAGGTCGTGATATGAACAGCCGACTCAGACATGACGCAATCGTGCGCAGCCTGCGCCGCAACGGGACAACCACCGTTGACGCGCTTGCCGGCGAAGTCGGCGTCTCGCGCCGTACGGTGCTGCGCGACATCAGCGCCCTGCGTGACCAGGGCTTTGTCATTCATTCGGATGTCGGGCGCGGGGGTGGTCTGCAGCTTGATCCGCAATCCATGCAGACCACCGCGCGGCTGTCTGTGCCAGAGGTCTTTGCGCTCTTGATAAGCGTCGCCGCGACGCGCGCAGCGGGCAACTTGCCGTTCTCTGACCTCGCCGATGCCGGGTTGGCAAAGATCGAAAGGGCGCTGCCCCGCGACAAGATCAAGGATCTGCGCGCCTTCCTCGACTGTCTCTATGTTGGCCAGCTGTCACCACTGCAGGATCTTTCGGACATGGGGAAAATGGATCGCGAGCTGTTGCCTGCCTTTGAAGCCGCATTTCTCCGACGACAGTTCCTGCGCTTTGCCTATCGCGACGCAAGCGGGCGGAAGACCCTACGCGAGGTGGAACCCCAAGCCATGCTTATCCTGCCGCCCCTATGGTACCTCGTGGCGTGGGATCCGGCCCGGGAGGATTTTCGGCATTTTCGAATGGATCGGATCAGCAACCCGGAAGGTGTCGAGGGAAAGTCTTTCCGTCGCCGTCATGTTCCGTTCGAAGATGACGTCTGCCCCTTCAGCGAACTCGCACAATAAGACCTAAGAAGCCGATCAACGTTTTCTGGCGGACATAGTCATTCCGGTTGGCCCCGTGCACACGCCAGCATCAAAGGGGGGCAGCGCCCCCCCCGGCCGCCACTGCTCTAATTGGTTATGATCTCTGGCCCCATCACCGTCGTCGGTAGCCAGGTTGAAATCGCCGGTATGTATGTGATCATGATCAGGAAGATGAAGAGAACGCCCAGGAACGGCAGCGCAGCCCGGACGACACGCATCATCGACATGCCCGCCACACCGGAGGTCACGAAGAGGTTCAGACCGACCGGCGGCGTGATCATCCCGATCTCCATGTTCACCACCATGATGATGCCAAGGTGGATCGGATCAATGCCCAGTTCGATCGCGATCGGGAACACCAGGGGTGCCACGATGACGATCAGGCCCGATGGCTCCATGAACTGACCGCCGATCAGCAGGATCACGTTCACGATCACAAGGAACATGACGGGGCCAAGGCCCGCGTCCAGCATCGCCGCAGCGATGCTCTGCGGGATTTGCTCGTCGGTGAGAACGTGTTTCAGGATCAGCGCGTTGGCGATGATGAACATCAGCGTGATGGTCAGCTTGCCGGCTTCGAAGAGCGTGTTCTTGGTGTCCGGGTGCACAAAGGCCGTGACCAGCGCCCATGGCTTTTGCAGCAGGTTCGATGGGCGCGCGGCAGGTACGGCGGCCGCGGATAACGTTCCGGCAGCGGGTTCACCGCCCATGACTGTCGACGCCGTACCGGCTTTCAGCGGGCCGATATCGCGGTAGACGAACATCGCGATGATGAAGGCATAGACAGACGCGACCGCCGCGGCTTCGGTCGGGGTAAAGATCGCCCCCGTGACACCCGGGATCCCGTAGATGCCGACCATGATGATCCCGATCAGCATCAGACCCCAGAAGGCGTCGCGGAACGACGCGAATATCTCGCCCCAGCCCAGCCACTCGCCCTTGGGCATGTTGCGCAGCACGGCCATGATATAGATCGTCACCATTAGCATCAGGCCCGCGATCAGACCCGGGAAGACCCCCGCCAGGAACATGCGGCCCACGGAGACGTCTGTCGCCGAGGCGTAGACGACCATGACGATGGACGGCGGGATCAGAATGCCCAGCGTCCCGGCGTTACAGATGACGCCCGCGGCGAAATCCTTGGAATAGCCCGCCTGTTTCATCGCGGCGATCACGATCGTACCGATGGCGACCACGGTCGCCGGCGATGAACCGGATAAGGCGGCGAAAAGCATACAGGCAAAGACGCCCGCGATGGCCAATCCCCCGCGCAAATGCCCCACGCAGGCGATCGAGAACCGGATGATGCGCCGTGCGACACCCCCCGTCGACATAAAGCTCGAGGCAAGGATGAAGAACGGGATGGCCAGCAGCGTGTAATGGCCCGCCATCGCCTGATAAAAGCTCTGCGCGATCGATCCCAGCGAAGTATCGGAATAGACCAGCAGGAACAGCGTCGAAGACAGGCCCAGCGAAATCGCGATCGGCACCCCGATTAGCAGCAGGCCAACCACCATCGAGAAAAGCAGAACGACATCCATGGATCAGGCCTCCCGGTTGGCGGCGGCGGCTTCTTCGACCGCATCCTCGGCTTCGTGACTGACGATCAGGCTCTCGCGGTCGCCGCGGATGATCCCGATGGTGGCTTCGATAAAGCGGTAAAGCAGCAGCGCGCAGCCAAAGGGCAGGATCGCATAAGGGATCACACGCGGCAGCTTGTCGTATTCGTCACCGTAGTTGATGAGAGGTTCGAGCCAGCGAAACATCTCGAGCATCGGCACCTGATCGGTCGTGTAAAAGGCGCGATCCCGCACCCCTTCGGTAAAGCCAAGGGGGAACCAGCGGCCCTCGGTCGGTTGCATGGCCGCAAAGGGCGCCCAGTAGTCCCAAGAGCCCTTGAGCAGGAGAAAGGCATAAAAGATGCAGCATGCGGCCGAGACCAGTGCCAGTATCTTACGCCATTTCGGATTGAGCAGGTTGATGATCGCATCAACGCCCAGATGGGCCGTTATCTTAACCGCATAGCTGACGCCGAAGACGATCAGCCACGCAAACAGGATCAAAACGACCTCGAGGCCCCAGATCAACGATGTGTTAAAGCCGTATCTCAGGACGACGTTCACGAAGGTGATCATCGTCATCAAACCCAGAATGACCGCGATTGCCGTTTCTTCCAGTTCGTGGATGACCCGGCCAAGCGCTGTCTCAGGCGCGTATTTCCCACTGCTCATCGGAAGTCCCCGGTAGAAAAAAGGATGGCCGGGCGCCCCAGTCGTCCGGCCATGGTTGGATGGCGGCCTGCACCGCCATCCGAAGCGTCTTACATGGACGCGTTGATCGCCTGGGCGGCGGCGATATTGTCGGCGCCCACGTCACCTTCGAACTGCTCCCAGACGGGCTTCATCGCATCGACCCATGCCTGACGCTGCTCTGGCGAAAGCTGACGGATGGTACCGCCCGCATCGACGATGGCCTTCTTGGCCGCTTCGTTCACGGCAAAGGCTTCACCGTTCCGCATTTCGGTCACTTCGCGCAGGATCGTGGTGAATTGCTCACGCACCTCGGGGTCGAGGCTTTCGATCCAGTCAACGCTTGTCACGACCAGATAGTCGATGATGCCGTGGTTCGTTTCGGTGATACCATCCTGCACCTCAAAGAACTTCTGGCCGTAGATGTTCGACCATGTGTTCTCCTGTCCGTCGACAACGCCGGTCTGCAGGGCGCCATAAACCTCTTTAAACGACATCGGCTGAGGCGACGCACCAAGCGCTTCCATCTGCGCAACCAGCACGTCGGACGGCTGGACGCGGAATTTCAGGCCATCGGCATCGCCCGGGTTCATCAGCGGCTTGTTGGCCGAGAACTGTTTCATCCCGTTGTGCCAGAATTCGAGACCCAGCAGGCCACGACGCACCATCGACTCCTTCATCGCCTGGCCGGTGTCGGACACCTGGAACGCGTCAACCGCGTCGATGTTCACGAACATGAACGGCAAGTCAAAGATGCGGAACTGCTTGGTAAAGGTTTCGAACTTCGACAGCGACGGCGCGGCAAGCTGTACGTCGCCTTGCAGCATCGCCTCGAGCACCTGGTCGTCATTGTAGAGGGTCGAGTTCGGATAGACCTCCATGCAGGCCGTGCCGTTCATCTCGGTGTTGACGCGCTCGGCCAACAATGTTGCGGCAATGCCTTTCGGGTGACGGTCAGTGTTGGTGACGTGGCTGAACTTGATAACCATCTCGCCTGCGTCACAAGCGGCCTGAACAGCTTGCGAGCTTACGGTGAGAGCGAGGACCGCCGCGGCGGCTTTGAGCAACTTCATAGTGTTCCCTCCCAGAAACATTTTGCAGCTTTCGGCCCGCAGAGAACGCGGGACCTCAGCAGTTTCTGATTTGCGGCAAAACCGTGGCAATCCTTTCTCTCTAAAGTTGTTGATTAATTTTTTGTTAAGGATTTTCAGACCGTTAAAGAGGGTGTGTAAGATGCAGAATATTACCACCCTTACGGGAAATGCGGATTTCCACACAGGCAAGAGGCGTGATGTGCGGAAATCCGCACAGATCCTATCGGAATTCCTCGGGCCGAATCCCGTGCCGCGCGAGCTTGTCATAGAACGTCTTGCGCGGCAGTTTCAGCTCCTCCGCGGCAGCGGTCGCCTGACCTGCATGCCGGCGCAAAGCCTGTGCCAGGATCGACCGTTCGACCTGCGCCATCTGCTCCACAAGCCCCAGTCCGACCTCGGCCGCCGCATCATGGTCGACCCCGAGCGCAAATCGCATTGCCGCCGACATCAGGGCCCGCGCATTGCCGGGCCAGTCCTGCGCCATCAGTTCCGCAATCACCACCGGAGTGATCTCGGGCGGGTCAAGCCCGGCCTGCTCACTGGCCTGATCGACATAATGACGAAACAGCACCGGAATATCCTCGCGCCGTTCGGAAAGTGACGGAATGCGGACCGGCATGACTTCAAGCCGATAATAGAGGTCGACATTCAGCTCCCGCGCCTCGACCGATGCAGCCAGATCGCGGGTGCTGCCTGCAATCAGCCGGGTCTCTGACCCGGCCTCAAGCGCTTCGATCAGCATGAGTTGCGTGGCCGCCGGCATCTGCGTGATCTCATCGACAAAGAGGCTGCCCCCCTTGCCCGCAATCAAAGCCTCTTCCAGCGCATCGGGATCCAGCCCCTCGGCCGCGCGCTTGACGAACGGCGCCTTGGATCTGGGGGAGCTGAGATGAACCACCTCGGCCACCTTCGAAATACCCGTGCCGGGTGCGCCTGTGACCAGCACCTCGGTTTCCAGCGGACCAACGCGGCGAACCCGCGCCCGTAATCCGTCAGCCAGGTCAGACCGGCCGAATATCATCCGGGCCGCCGGATCTCCGCTTTCGACAAGCTCGCGCAGACGGCGGTTTTCCAGGACCAGTGACCGGGTCTTGAACGCACGTTCGATCACAGCAACCAGATCGGCGGGCGCACATGGTTTTTCGAGGAAATCAAAAGCCCCCTGCCCCATGGCCTGAACCGCCATCGGAATGTCGCCCTCACCCGTCAGCAGGATGACGGGCAAATCGGGATCAACCTTGCGCGCATAACCCAGCAGATAGAATCCATCCCGACCGGGCATCCGGATATCAGACAGGATCACCCCGTCGAAATCAGCCCGTATCCTGTCTTTGGCGGCGACAAAGGACGCGGTTGCAAATGGATGCATGTCCGCCAGTTCCAGCGTCTGCGAAATCGCATCGCGCACCGCCGCATCGTCATCGACCACCAGAACGTTCCGGCTCATGCGGCCTCGCTTTGTTCCCAAGGTTGCAGGCTGACGGCAAAGACCGCCCCCTGATCGCCGTTATAGCCCTTGATGGCTCCTCCGAAACTCTGAACGATCCCGTA
>CAWUIQ010000114.1:0-8320 GCA_963922565.1 uncultured Rhodobacterales bacterium | reverse complement strand
CCGAATGGACCCCATTCGGCGCTCGATGCTTCTGCTGTACCGTCCATCTGACCCACGCCAACCTTAATTGGGCGTCAGCGTGTAACAGTAGCGGGGTCAGCGTCAATCACCCATTGGCCCTGAAGGCAGCCGCAACGCCGCAAAGTCAGGATTCGGTGTGGGTAAGTTTGGGGACATCTGCCGCGCCCGCCGATCCGCGCCCTGACAGTGACGGGTTTTCCATAAAGAATCGGTGGCAGTTGAATGCGAATTCCCCCTTCGGAACCGATGGTCGGGCAAAGGATCCGTCGGGCGCCATCACCCAAGTTTGCGCCACATCGGCAAGGTTCGCTGCCATGATCTGGCTGACGATCTGCGCCTTGACCGTCTTGTTCTGGATCTCGACCAGCGTCTCGACCCGGCGGTTCAGATTTCGGCCCATCCAGTCCGCGGACGAGATAAAGACCTTGGCCCGCTTTGAGGGCAGGCCGTGCCCGTTGCCGAAACAGACGATGCGCGAATGTTCCAGAAAGCGGCCGACGATCGATTTGACGCGAATGTTTTCCGAGAAACCCTTGATGCCCGGGCGGATCCCGCAAATGCCCCGGATGACAAGGCTGACCTTCACACCTGCCTGTCCTGCGGCATAAAGCGCGTCGATAACCTCGGGCTCGATCAGGCTGTTCATCTTTGCCCAGATCTCGGCCGGTTTGCCCGCCCGTGCATGTTCGGCTTCCGCCGCGATCATCTCGATCAGCTTGGGCTTGAGCGAGGTGGGCGAGATTGCGAGGTTTTCCAGCGTTTCGGGATGCGCATAGCCCGAGAGGTAGTTGAAGACCTTCGTCGCATCGCGCCCCAGCTTGGCGTCGCAGGTAAAAAGCGACAGGTCGGTGTAAATCCGCGCTGTAATCGGGTGATAGTTACCGGTGCCATAATGCGTGTAGGTCACCAGCTCGTCGCCTTCACGCCGGACCACGGTGCTGATCTTTGCGTGGGTCTTGAGATCCAGAAACCCATAGACCACATGCGCGCCTGCGCGTTCCAGCCGACGCGACTGCCGGATATTGGCGGCCTCATCAAAGCGGGCCTTGAGCTCGACAAGCGCCGTGACCGATTTGCCGTCTTCGGCCGCCTCGCAAAGCGCCTCGACGATTGGCGATTTCTTGGACGTCCTGTACAGGGTCTGCTTGATGGCCACCACGTCGGGATCACGTGCTGCCTGTTGCAGGAACCGGATGACCATATCGAAGGTTTCGTACGGGTGGTGCAGCAGCATGTCCTTCTGTCGGATCGCCTCGAACATGTCGCCGTCGAAATCCTGAACCCGCTCGGGCACACGGGGTGTAAAGCTGGGCCAAAGCAGATCGGGCCGATCATCGAGCACCAGTTCCGACAGGTCGGCGATGCCGATCATGCCTTCAAGCTCGATCAGTTCGGCCGAGCTGACATTCAGCTCTTCCATGATCACTGCCTTCAGCCCCTCGGGCGCACCGGCCGACATCGTCAGCCGCACGACCTCGCCCCGCCGCCGGCGTTTTAGCGCCACCTCGAACTCGCGCACAAGATCTTCGGCCTCTTCCTCCACTTCGAGGTCGCTGTCTCGCAGAACCCGGAACTGGAAGTGCGATTTCAACTTATACCCGGGAAAGAGCGTCCCGATCTTGAGAACCAGCAACTCTTCAAGCGGCAGGAACCGGCGGCATTTTTCGTCATTGGACGGCAGGGCGACAAAGCGGGCAATTTGCGCGGGGATCGGCAACAGCGCCTGCAGGGGGTGTTTGTCCGATATCCGTTCAAGCTGCAGCGCGAGGGCATAGCCGGTGTTCGGAATGAACGGGAAGGGGTGTGCCGGATCGATCGCCAGTGGGGACAAGACGGCAAAGACCTGGTTCAGAAATACGGCGTCGAGGTGTTTCTTGTCGTCGCTGGTCAGGTCCCTTGCACGCAGAACGCTGATGTCTTCCTTTTCCATCTCGGCAAGCAGATCACCCAGAACGCGCTGCTGGCTTTGCATCAGGTTGCGGGTATCTTCGTCGATCAGCACCAACTGCTGCGCGGGTGTCAGGCCATCGGCGGCTGGCGTTGTGTTTCCGGCGAGTGCCAGTTCCCGCAGACCGGCCACCCGTACGGTATAGAACTCGTCGAGGTTGCCCGCCGAAATCGACAGAAACCGCAGCCGCTCCAACAGAGGCACGCGCGGGTTCTCGGCCTCTTCCAGAACACGCCAGTTAAAGCTGAGCCAGCTGAGTTCGCGGTTGAAAAACCGATCCGGACCGGTCGTGTCGAGATCGGGCATCTCGACCGGTTCGGGGAAAGGGCCATCAAGGAAATCTGCGTACGTCATAAGAGCGATATGGCTTTTGGTTGTGACAGTTCGGTGACGAATGGTCTTTGTGCTCAGGCACTTGCATCTAGCAGTTCGGCCGCCAGAGCCCGTGTGATCGGCCGTTGTTGTGCAAGGCTTGCCCGGTCCAGATCTGATACGATGTCTTGTGCCGCGACGAAAGACCGTTCCATCCGTCGGACAAGATACTCGATCACATGGGGTGCCGGGCTGAGCTGTCTGTCGGCGAATAGTTTCGCGAGAAGGGCGGAAAGCAACGCGTCATCGGGTGGCGAAAGCTCTGCATGCCCGGCCGCGTCAATGCGGCTTTGAAGGTCCGGCAGCGACAGACCCCATCGGTTTGGCGGCGGGGTACCCGTTACCAAAAGGGGCATCGAAGCCGCGGCGAGCGCGTTGTGAATGTGAAAGAGAACGGTCTGCTTGCTGACGTCAGACGCAATCTCGGGCACGTCCTCGATGGCGACAGGACCCAATGAAAGTTCGGCGATCATCGTCTCGTCAAGGGAAGCGGCGGATACGACGCTCGCTCCGCTCTCCGCCGCCCAGACCTGTGTCAGGTGCGTCTTGCCCGATCCGGCCGGGCCGCTGAGCGCCAGCTTGCCCAAGGGCCAGTCGCGCCACCCATCGATCATCGCCAACGCAATCGCGTTCGACGGGGCGACCATGAAATCGTCACGACCCAGGGCCGGCCGAACCGGCAGTTCAAAACTCAGCTGATCGGTCATCAGTCTTCGCCGCGTCCGGCGACACCGCGATAAAGACGGCTGTCCGTATAACGGTCCACGAGGTATCTCACGACAACGCCTAAGGCAGCAGCCAATGGGACGGCCACAAGCATGCCGACAAAGCCAAAGAGCGATCCAAAGACCGTCAGGGCGAGAATGAGCCAGACAGGGTGCAGACCCACGCTGCTGCCTACAAGGTTGGGCGTCAGAAGGTTATTTTCGACAAACTGCCCGAACATGAAGATCCCTGCCACCAGTCCAAGTGACACCCAGTCGCCCCAGAACTGAAAGAGCGCAAGGCCAAAGGCAAGGATGCCACCAATCAGCACGCCGAGATAGGGAATGAAGGTCAAAAGCCCGGCCACCAGCCCCACAACCAGTCCGAATTGCAGACCGACAAGCATCAATCCGATGGCGTAATACGTCCCGAGGATCAGGCAGACCGTTCCCATGCCGCGGATGAAGGCGGCCAAGGTCTGGTCGATCTCTTGGGCGAGGCGACGGATGACCGGGGCATGATCGCGGGGCAAAAGGTCGTCTATCTTGGCAATCATCCGGTCCCAGTCGAGCAGCAGATAGACCGCCACGACAGGTACGATGATAAAGAGGACAACGACGTTCAACAAAGATGCCGCCGACGTCAGTGCCGTATTCAGAAGCTCGCCCCCACGGTTGCGGACTGCCTCGCCGACGCTGTTCAGCGATTGGCGCAGCGTCGATTCCTCGTTCAGAAGATCGGGAAACTGCTGTGTGAGGAACGTCCCGACATTCTGAGCCAGCGTCGGCGCCGTGTTGAACAGCAGAACCGCCTGTTCGACCAGTGTCGGTACGACGAGCAGGGCCATGATGACAAAGACAAGGATCGCGCCCAGCGTGATCAGACCGACAGCCACAACCCGGCTGCATCCCATCCGTTCAAGTTTATCCGCCACCGGATCTAGGAAATAGGCAATGGCCGCACCAAGTACGAAGGGTAGGAGTTGGTTGCCGAGGAACCACAGCAGCAGTAAGAACACCGCCGCGGCGATGCCCCAATACTTGAGCTGCGTCTGAACTGGCAAAGCCATCGGTACTCCGCTCTGGTGACACCGGTGAGATTGCGGCTTTTTGGCTTGGGATCAACCCTTCGCGGCACTCATCGGACACAGCGGTGGCGGATTTGTGCATCGGCAGGGTTCCCACCCAATTTCGACATTATTTCGCCGCACTTGGCCGACATTCTTAACGCAAAAGCCATGACAGGCAGGGTAATGGTACGACGAGAGCAGCTAAAAGGTGTGCTGAACAGGTTGGGACTGGCAACAGGGCAAAGGCTGGTTCCCGGTGGTACGGCAGACGGGTATTTTGAAACAGACGAACAACAACCGCCGCAAGTGGCGGTCCGAAAGCGCTGGCTTGAATGGAAGAGTTCCAAGCCTGTTTTCGATCTGAACGCGGTCGACCCCAATAGTGCCAAAGGCTATGTTTTTTTGGCAGATCTGGATGCCGACACGCTGCACGAAATTGCGCTGAAATATAATCGGGATCTGGGCTTGGCTTGGCTGATCTCGATTATCAAGCATCCGGCCTGTGATCTTGCTACCGCTTGGACCGTCTTCTTTCGTTCACATCCCTACTGGTTCGAGGAGCAGGCGCGTGAGGGCGGCGGGGTCGAGGCACTGCAGCCTTTCTACAAGGATGATGTCACGCTTCTGACTGCGGCGCATCAGCGCCTCGCAGCGACAGATTTTGCGTCACGGCGTTTTCGTTACGAAGAGGATCATCCGCCGGGCAACATCCGCTTGGTCCAGCAGGATCTGGTCTCAGCCGGTCACAACTTGATTTGGGAAATTCCAGAAGCGTCGTTCCTTGAGACTGCGGATAGGCCGCATCGGCCAAAGCTGGAACTGCTGGATGGGCACTTGATGATGACACCCTTCGACAAGTGGTGCGCCAGCGCGGCCTGAACTGATGGCACGCCGGCTGGTTGGTACAGCCGACATGCGATGCTTGATGGGTCTTTAGTGGCAGGTGGGGCGGGTGCCCGGCAACAGAACCTTGTCGATCACGTGAATGACGCCGTTATCGGCCTGGATGTTGGCGATGATGACGTTTGCGCTGTCACCTGTGCCGTCAGCGATTGAGACGCCGCTGCCACCCTTGGTGATACACAGACGCTCAGAAGCCAGCACCGGCTTGAAATAGTTCGACCCGTTCGGGATCATCTCTGCCGTCAGTTTGCGGTCATCGACGTGATAGAGCAGCACGTTCGTGAGCTGACCACGGTTTTCCGGCTTGAGCAGAGTGTCGACTGTGCCATCAGGCAGTTCGGCAAAGGCGCTGTTGAGCGGCGCATAGACCGTGAAGGGGCCGGGGCCCTGCAGCGTGTCGACCAGGCCGGCTGCACTGACCGCTGCCACCAGTGTGGAAAAGCGATCGTCGCCCGCGGCGATGTCAACGATTGTGTTGGCGCTGGCCGCACCGGCAACGGTTACAGCCGCCGCGGCTGCAGCAACGAATTTCTTGAACGATTTCATGGGTGATCCTCCTGATCGTTTTTTCATCATGCGCTCTTGCATGTGGTCCGGGTTACGGCGCGGCTGGTGGAATGGACGCACGGCCTCGCGTTTCCGTGATCTGTCGTGAAGAACGTTTCAGGCGGGTGGCGGATTGCCGACCACCCGTCTTGTCTGTGCGCGGGCAACCTCATAAACCACGTCAAACGCTAACGACCGGAGCCGCACATGCGCCTGAGCCGCTACTTCCTACCTGTTCTCAAAGAAACACCGTCCGAGGCTCAGATCGTCAGCCACCGCCTGATGTTGCGGGCGGGCATGATCAAACAGGCAAGCGCTGGCATCTATTCGTGGCTGCCTCTTGGCCTGAAGGTCTTGCGCCGTGTTGAACAGATCGTTCACGAAGAACAGCAGCGCGCCGGTCACATGCCAATGCTGATGCCGACGATCCAGTCAGCGGACCTGTGGCGCGAAAGCGGCCGGTACGATGCCTACGGGGCCGAGATGCTGCGGATCAAGGACCGGCACGACCGTGATCTCCTGTTCACTCCAACGGCCGAAGAGCTGATCACCGACATCTTCCGCAGCCACATCTCGAGCTACAAGGATCTGCCGCTGACGATGTATCAGATCCAGTGGAAGTTCCGGGATGAGATCCGCCCGCGCTTTGGCGTGATGCGAGGCCGCGAATTTTACATGAAAGACGGCTATAACTTTGATTTGACAAAAGAAGACGCGCTGCACGCGTATAACCGTCATCTCGTCACCTATCTGCGCACCTACGAACGGATGGGCCTTCAGGCGATCCCGATGCGGGCCGATAGCGGCCCGATTGGTGGCGAGGATACGCACGAGTTTCTGGTTCTGGCCGACACGGGCGAGAGTGAGGTCTTTTATGACAGCGAAGTCACCGATCTGACTTTTGGCGATCGCGAGATCGACTATGACGACAAGGCGCAGTGCCAAGCCATCATGGAAGAGTTCACCAGCCGCTACGCGCGCACGGATGAGACCCATGACGAGGCCGTCTTTAACCAGATTCCGGAAGAGCGGCGGCGCGTGGCACGCGGGATCGAGGTGGGGCAGATCTTCTACTTCGGTACGAAATATTCGGAGCCTTTGGGCGCCACTGTTCAGGGCCACGACGGGACGTCCGTCCCGGTTCACATGGGTAGTCACGGCATCGGCGTCAGCCGCCTTGTCGGTGCGATAATCGAAGCCAGCCACGACGAAAACGGCATCGTCTGGCCTGAAGGGGTGACACCTTTCCATTGCGGGATCGTGAACCTGCGGCAGGGCGATGCAGAGGCGGACGCGGCTTGCGACGCGCTTTATTCCGAACTCGTCAAACACGGTCTGGACCCGCTTTACGATGATCGGGATGAACGGGCTGGCGGTAAGTTTGCAACGATGGATCTGATTGGTTTGCCGTGGCGGATCACTGTCGGCCCACGCGGTTTGAAGAACGGCGTGGTGGAGCTGACCAACCGCCGGTCGGGCGAGAGCGAAGAACTCAGCCCAGAGGCGGCTGTTGCCAAGGTCGTCGACATCTACAGCGGTCATCGCATCGGAAAGCACGTCGAAATGATGTCGACGCGTGCCTTTCACACATACATCTGATGCGGGTTGCTGCGGTCATCCTGTCGCTCCTTGGCGCTACGATAGCACTCGCTGACGATGGCGCCCTGAACCGCCTCGACGAGGCATTTCGCGCTTGGCTGGCGCCGCAGGGCTTGAACGGCGTCTTGGCATTGCGGCATGGCGGTGCGCCGCTGGGCGTGATCGAGGCCGGGATTTCTGCAGAAACACCCATCGAGCTTGCCAGCTTGTCGAAATCGATCACCGGGCTTTGCGCCATGTCCGTGGTCGAAGATGGCTTGATGGCGTGGGAAGACAGTTCAGCCGACACGCTTGGGCGAGGCCCGGATGTGACCTTGGGTGAGCTAGTCACGCAAACGTCCGGGCTGCGCCGCGACAGCACTCAGGGCTTTATGGGGTTCTGGCGCGATCAGCCACCGCACCGGTCCGGTGCGGTACTGGACATCGTTTCATTGCGCGGCAAACCGGGCGGTGAGCGGGGTCAGTTCCATTACAACAACGAAAACTACGCGCTCGCAGGCTTGATGATCGAGGCCGCGACCGGCGAGGATTATGACGCGGTGTGCCGCGAAAGAGTGCTCGAACCCGCAGGTGTCACGGGAGCGGCCTCGACCCGCTTTGGCGGGTTCCAGCCTTGGGGCGGCTGGGCGATGACGGCCCCGGACTTTGCGCAGTTCCACGAATTCTGGTTTGCCCTGCCAAGCGCCAATGGCTGGGATGCTTTCGATCATCCAAATGCATCGGCCTGGGACGCGCATTATGGTCTTGGCACGATGTTCAGAAAGCTCGAGCCGGGCTTTGCCTTCTGGCATTTTGGCGCGCTCTGCTTTCCCGGTGATGTTGAGACCGGCGCCTATGTTGTCAGCCTGTTCGGCGACTGGACGCTGGTCGCGGCCTATGACGGCTGCCCGTCCATTGATACGCTGCGGCAGTTGGACAACGCGCTGGTCGCGGCGGCGCTGGATCTGCGCTGACTGGCTTCGGATGTCGCTTCGCGGTATGATGCGACAAAACCGGCGATCAGACCGGTGGTTCGACAGCAGAGGTCAGGATGGTCCTGAGAGCATTGACATTCGCGGGTGGCATAGCCGCCGCAGCCGCGACATCGCAGTTTCCGGAGTTTTCGCAGCAATATGTGCAACGCCTCGGCGGGGCGGTTGACGAGCTTGCGCAGGTTG
>CAWUIQ010000113.1:0-8366 GCA_963922565.1 uncultured Rhodobacterales bacterium | reverse complement strand
AGTTCTTCATAGTCCACCTCGACCGCTTCGATCCCGTCGGCGGCCGCATAGCGGTCTTCGGCCACGACAAAGGCGACCTCCTGACCCTGGAACAGCACCTTGCCGTCAGCGAGCACCATTTGTTTGTCGCCCGCAAGCGTCGGCATCCAGTGCAGCCCGAGAGGCTCCAGGTCCTTGGCCGTCAGCACCGCCAGCACGCCCGGCACCTCGAGAGCTGCAGATGTATCGATGCTCTTGATCCGGGCATGCGCGTAGGGAGAGCGCACAAAGTCGCCAAAGATCATGCCATCGAGTTTGATGTCATCGACATAGTTTCCCTTGCCCTGGGTGAACCGCGCATCCTCGACCCGCTTGCGCGAGCAGCCCATGCCTTTCAGGTTCGCGACGCGGTCCTCGCGGCTTTCAACTTCGTCTTTCATTCTGCCGCCTCCTTGGCTGCGTTCATTTCCGCGGCGGCGGCCATGATCGACTTCACGATGTTCTGATACCCAGTGCAGCGGCAGATATTGCCGGCCATTCCAAAGCGGATCTCCTCTTCGGTCGGGTTCGGGTTCTCTTCGAGCAGCTTCGTCGCGCGCGTGATCATGCCGGGCGTGCAGTACCCGCACTGAAGGCCGTGATGCTCTTTGAACGCCTGCTGAAGCGGATGCAGATTGTCTGGCCCGCCGATGCCTTCGATTGTTGTGATGTCCTTGCCATCGGCCTGGGCCACGAACATGGTGCAGGCTTTGACTGACTTGCCATCGATTGTGACCGTGCAGGCACCGCAATGCGATGTCTCGCACCCGATATGAGGGCCTGTGATATTGAGCCGCTCGCGCAGTGTATAGATGAGCAATTCGCGCGGCTCGGCGAGGAATTCCTCCTCTTTGCCGTTCACCTTGATCTTGTAATGCTGTTTCTTCGACATGGTTTCTCCCCTCACGCGCGGGACCAGGCGCGCTCGATGGCGCGGCGCAGGATCACACCGGCGACGTGTTTCTTGAAAGCGATAGGGCCGCGGTTGTCTTCGGTCGGATCGATGTCGCCCAGCATCGCAGACACAGCAGCCGAGATGTCAGCGTCATCCAGCGATGTTCCGACCAGCGCGGCGCCTGCCGCCTCGGAATAGACGGGCGTATCGCTCAGGTTCGTCATCGCGATTGAGGCCGCAGCACAGCTGCCGCCCTCTTTCACGATCTGCACCGCCGCGGCGGCGGTGGCATAGTCGCCGATCTTCCGTTTCTGCTTTTCGTAGGCATAGCCGCCGGACGGCTTTGGAATTGTGACCGCCGTCAGGACCTCTTCATCCTCGCGGGCCGTCATGTAGGCGGCCTCGTAAAAGTCGCGCGCAGGGATATCGCGTTCGCCGTCCGGCCCGACCACCGTGAAGGTTGCATCGAGGCACTGCATCAATCCCGGCATGTCGTTTCCGGGGTCACCATTTGCGACATTGCCGCCGACAGTACCCATGTATCGCACCTGCGGGTCGGCGATCTGCAGGGCCGCTTCCCGCAGAATTGGGGCGGCTGACGCCAGCGCATCGCTATCGATGATGTCATGCTGCGTGACCATCGCGCCAATGCGGATGCTGTCGGCTCCGATCTCGATACCTGCCAGGCCGCCTACGTCCTGAAGGTCGATCAAATGGGGCACATCTGCCATGCGCAGCTTCATCATCGGGATCAGGCTGTGCCCGCCCGCCATGACGCGCGCATCATCCCCGTGTTCCTCAAGGATCGACAGAACCCCTGCCATATCCTTGGGTCTGTAATATTCGAATGCGGCTGGAATCATCAGCTCTCCTCCCTTCAAGCGAATGTTCTGGCTTGTGGGGAGGAATGCATACGCCCGTATGCCGGGGCTTCAGAAATCCAATGAAAAACAGCTATTTTGCACGAAATGCGCCTCAGCCCGCACGAGCTGCGCCGACCTGCGACGCCAAAGCATCCTGTATGACCTTCAGCTTTGACCGACTCACGGGTGCAGGGGGCAGATCGTCTCCGGGAAAGATGCATCGGCCCTTGTCCTTGGTCCGCTCAAACCGTGCAACATGGATCGGATTGACGAGGTACGACCGATGGGTCTGCAGAAACCCCATCGGCGACAGCCGCTTTGACGCCTCGGTCACAGGCCAAACGCAAAAGAGCCGTTCGGCCTCGGTGTAGACCTGCGTGTAATGTCCGTCCGCGCGCACAAAGAGGACCTCGGATGGCGAAACAAAGACCTTCCCGCCGTCGCGCTCGCAAGGGATCTTGAGGCCGGGTTCAAGAGCATCCGACGGGCGCAGGGATGCTGCATCCTCTGGCTTTTGTGGTCGCTCCAGATAGGTCACGCTGACCCACAGGCACGCGCCGAAGATCACGAAACTGAACAGGATGACACCCAAGGCCAATGTTTCGTTGCTCATGCTCGGGCCGAACTCGGTCGTTCCGGGTACTTCCATGAACCGAGTTCCAGCCATCGCCAGGAAATGAACCGAGCAAACCGCCGCAGCAAAACAGAGCGTCCCAAGAAGGATATTGCGGTTGGTCCGCCGCCCGTAAGCCACCCAGATCGCGAGCACGCAAAGCGCGATCGCCACGACGGAGGAGAGCACGATACCAAGCGGCGAATAGACCGCGCGGCAGAACTCGAGCCCCGCCATGCCAATATAGTGCATCACCAGAATACCCACGCCCGCAATCGCACCTGCAAGCGTGATGATGACGGGGGTCCGCTCTGTGAAATGCAACAGGATCAGCGCCGCGCCAACGATCAGGATCGCCGTCAGAGCCGAAACCAGGGTGATGGCGGCGTCATAGTAGAACAGGATGGGCAGTTGCAGCCCAAGCATGGCGATGAAGTGCATCGCCCAGATGCCGCCGCCAAGGGCGATCGACGCCAAAGCGACAGCGACCTTTTTCTCAAATGCAGGTTTCGTCGAGAGTTCCCGAGTGAGCGACAGACCCGTGAAACCAGCAACGGCGGCGACAAGGCACGCCATCGCAACGAGAAAAGCACTGTGCGTGAACGGCAGCGTCTCCATATACGCAAATTGCCCAAATGCTGCGCACTTTGCAAATCCCTGAACCAGCCTGGATTGCGCCCGGGATCTTGCCTAGACAGACCCGTCATTGGCGGCGGAACCATTCGGCACTAATGCGACGCCTCGCACACTCTTTTGAGCGCCCAGTTCTCTTGCAGAAGCGCAATCTTGAATGCCGCTGAAACGAAGACGTTGAGCGGTCGCCCGAACCGTTCGAAATGCAATTCCAAGGTGCTTTCGACGCCATCGGATCGTTCTGCCAGCATATGCCTCGCTTCAAATCGAGGCCGTCCATCCACAGTTCGCCACGCTGCGGTTCTTTGGGGGATCAGCTCGGTCACCTCCCAGGTTCTGAGGCTCTGAAGCGGTTGCTTGAGCATAAAGCGCATTCCAACCCCGAGGCGTACATCATCCAAGATCTGAGCGGCTTTGATCGTCCGGCACCAGTCGGGCCAACGGTTTGGGTCAACGGTGTAGTCCCAAACGCGCTCAACTGGCGCTGAGATCAAAATCCGGCTTGCGACCTGTCCTGTCCGCCGCGCGTCTGTCCCTAGATCGGCAATCTGCATCATCCGTCTCCTCATTGTTGACCAAAGATGCAGGCGACAATGCGCAGGTCCTATCCTCCTATCGGACAGGTCCGATTTGGAAACGACGTCAGATTTGATGCATCACACCACGTGGTTGATCTTTGCGCGCCACTTCTTGCGATACTCGCTGGCATTGAGCCCGACGCGCTTTTTGAAAGCCGTTCGAAACGCCGACGGTTCGGAATAGCCGACCTCCCCTGCAATCTCGTCAATCGGCGTCTCGGATGTCTCAAGCGCTTGCTTTGCCTCCTCGACCCGCACTGTCTGGACGTAGTCGCTTGGTGTCTGCCCCGTCGCGGCGCGAAACCGGCGCAGCAATGTGCGTTCAGTCAGACCGGAAAGGCGCGCCATTTCCTGAACCGGGTTGGCGTGATCATAATTCGCCCCGATCCAGCTCTGTAGGTCTGCAACCACAGCGTCGGCATGCTGGCGGCCCGCGGTCAGCGACGCGAACCCCAACTGCCCCTGAGCGTGCGGTTCGATCAGATAGAGTTTCGCGACCCGGCGGGCCTCTTCCGCTCCTACAAAGCGCGCGACGAGGTAGAGCAGCAAATCCGCCCAAGCCGATGCACCGCCTGCTGTAACGATCCGGTGCCCATCTCCGGCAGGCACAAGAACACGCTCACGCCTTACCCGCACGCCCTCGAATTCCTTCCTCAATCGATCCGAATAGGCCCAATGCGTCGTTGCATCGATGCCCTTGAGGATCCCGCTCAGGCCGAGCACGAGCGCCCCCGAGCAAACCGAGGTGACTATGCCGCCCGCCGCATGAACCTCGGCGATCCAGGCTGCGATCGGGCTCAGCTCGCTTGGCAATGGCTTCCACGGATCGATATGCATGTCCGGCACGATCACCAAATCGGTTTGTTTAGGGTTGGGCAGAGCAGCTTCAGGCGTGATCAAACGGCCGTTGGTGTCGCGATAAGGATCTCCGTCTGGTGTGCAGAGGCGTGCGTGAAATGGCGACGTCTGCACCTGATCGCCGTGCAGCATAGCCCAGTCGCGCCCTACCGACGCCAGGACATCCAAAACACCGTAGACCGTAGATGTCCCCGCCCAGGGCAGTCCGATCACAACTGTTTGGAGTGATTTGTTCATTAATGATGTCCGATCATAACCGATATGGTCATATTCGAGACTAACAGGTTTCAGCAGTTCGACGCAAACAGTCTCCAGTATTCAGCGCTATGGCGCATTCAAGACAGGAGACAAATATGAACGACCTTGCCCCATCGACGGAATTCGACACTGCACGGGCCGAGGCCTTTGCCGGCCAGCTCGCTGGAACCATTACGAACGCCGCGACATCGATCATGATTTCGCTTGGACATCGCCTGGGCCTCTTTGACGCGATGTCGGGGCTCCCACCGTCCAGCTCCGACGCGTTGGCCGCCTCGGCGGGGCTTTCTGAAAGGTACGTGCGCGAATGGTTGGCCGTCATGGTGACCTCGCGCATTGTTGAGTACGCCCCCGAAACGCAGACCTATTCGCTGCCCGCCGAACACGCGGCTTTCCTTACGCGCGCCGCTGCGCCGAACAACATCGCGGTGACGAGCCAATTCGTAGGCCTCGCCGCATCCGTCGAAGAACAGATGATCGAGCGCTTTCAGACCGGCGATGGCTTGCATTACTGCCACTTCCTGCGGTTCCACGAGGTGATGGCGGAAGACAGCTATCAGACCGCCGTTATGCCGCTGATCGACACGATCCTGCCAATTGTTCCGGGTCTTTTGGACCGTTTGAAAGATGGGATTGACGTGGTCGATATCGGCTGCGGCGGCGGTCGGGCAATGCTCAAGCTGGCCGAGGCATTTCCTCGCAGCACATTCACAGGCATCGACCTTTGCGAGGATGCTTTTGCCGAGGCTCAGATCCGCGCGCTCAAGGACGGTCGCGACAACCTGACGTTCAAGGCGCTGGACCTGAGCACGGTTTCCACGCTTGGGAGCTTCGACCTCGTGGCCGGATTTGACGCCGTACACGACCAGAAGGATCCGTTCGGTCTGGTGCAGATGGTCTTTAACTCCCTTAACGAAGGCGGGGTTTTCCTCATGCAGGAAATCGGTGGCTCACGCGACCTCATCACCAACATCGAGAACCCTCTGGCGCCCCTCCTCTATACGATCTCGCTGATGCACTGCACGCCGATTTCAATCGGTCAGGGCGGACCGGGTCTGGGCACGATGTGGGGTGTCGAGACGGCCAACGAATTTCTGGCCAAGGCCGGCTTCGCAGACGTCGAGGTTCATCGGCTACCTCACGACCCCGTCAACGCATACTTCGTCGCGCGGCGCTGAATGTAGCCTTCATTCAGGGGACAGCCCCATCCCTCGCCGCGCTCTTCACCACTCTTGATAGGATCATCTGAATGAAACACGCCGACAAACATGCACTTATCGTCGGGGCCGGATTGACCGGCCTTTCGACGGCCCACATCCTCCGACAGAAAGGTATTCCGGTGACGGTGCTCGACGCATCCGATCACGTCGCCTGGAACTGGCGGCAACGCCATCCGGCGCTGAGGCTCAACATTCACCGCAAGTTTGCTGCGTTGCCGGGCAAGCCCGCGCCGCGGTCTGATGGGCCTTACCTAAGACGCGACACGCTCATCCGGCATCTGGAAGAGTTCGCCCACGATCTGCGCGACTGCATCGAAGCCGGTGTCACCGTTTCAGGGATCGAGCAAACGCCAAACGGCTGGCGGCTCAGCGCCGGGGATCGTGACTACGAGGCACCCAATGTCGTTATTGCGACAGGCCGCGACAGAATTCCCACCATCCCCGAGTGGAAGGGTTTGGAGCGCTTCCAGGGCGAGGTGATCCATGCTGCCAACCTCGGGGATGTGTCGCGCTACGATGGCAAAAGGGTTCTTGTTGTTGGCGCCGGCAATTCGGGCGGCGACGTTCTCAATCATCTGGCCCGCCACAAACCCAGGGATGTACGGATTTCCATCCGATACGGTCCGACCATCGCCCCCCAGAGGGTCTTTGGCTTTCCGCTTCATCGCGCTGCCAACCTGTTTGCGGCGATGCCCCTTTGGATGGTCGATCCCGCCTTTGCGCTGACCCAGCGGCTGTTCCTTGGCAATCTCAAGAAATACGGGCTCCGGTCACATTCCCTGGGTGGCGGAACGCGTATGGCCACGGATGGCACCGCATTTGCGATCGATGACGGCTTTGTCGCCGCCATCAAGAGCGGCCGCTTCAAGGTGGTGGGCGAAGTGGTGGAAATTTGGGACGATCGCGTGTCTTTTGATTGCTTCCGGACATTCGGTCCTGATGTCGTTATCTGTGCCACGGGCTACAGAACCGGTCTTGAGCCCCTGCTCGGGCATCTTGGTGTTCTGAATGACGTCGGCATTCCGAAGAATCCGATGGGTGAGCCTGTGCCGGGTCTGCGAGGCCTCTGGTTCAATGGCTTTCGGCCAGAATTTCAAGGGTACTTCCACTCGGCTGCAAAAGGTGCCGAAAGGATTGCACAAGGCATCCTGTCGGCCCGCCCTTCACGCGCAGAGCGGCTGGCGCCTTTACAAACCGGGTTGGCCGCGTGACCACCTGCCGCCGGCGAAGTCCCGGACAGAGCTTCGCCGGCTATTCGTAGCTCACCGTCAGCTCAGAGCACAAATTCTACGAAGATTAGGGCCATTCACCGCCGGGTATTAATGTTTTAAGGCAGCCACTTAGAACGCGATATTAACCTTCACCGCTTGTGTCCGGTCGCCCGCAAGCTCGAATGCCTCGACCGCCGAAGCGACATCCAATGTGTGGGTGACCAGAGGCTTAACGTCCAAACGACCCGACCGCATCATTTCAACGGCGGTGAAGAACTCTGCGTGGAACCGGAACGAGCCCTTCAGCTTGAGTTCCTTCGCGGTCATCGCCTGAACTGGCAGGGTCATGTCGCCGCCCAGGCCCAGCTGCACGATGGTCGCTCCGGGCCGAAGCGCTGGAACGGCGGATGCGAGCGCCGATGCCACACCCGAGCACTCGAAAAGGACGTCGAAGTGGCCCTTCTCCGCTTCGAACTCGCCAAGCGCGTCCGGAGCCTCAGCCACGTTCATTATGTGATCTGCGCCCACGTCGCGGGCCTTTCCCAGGGTGAAATCCGATATATCCGTCGCCGCGATTTCGACCGCGCCCGCGGCGCGTGCGACCAGCACCGCCAGCAAGCCAATTGGGCCGCATCCGGTGACAAGCACTCGCTTGCCCATCAGATCGCCCGCCTGTTTGGCAGCATGCAGGACAACCGCCAGCGGTTCGGCCATAGCCGCCTCGCTCGCGCTCAGATCTCCGGCTGGCGCGCACTGCGCGATATCAGCGACGACGTATTCCCGGAACGCTCCCTGAATGTGCGGAAATGGCATGGCCGACCCGTAGAACCGCATGTTGAGGCAGTGGTTCTGACGCCCCTCGGCGCAGTATTTGCATGCGTTGCAGGGGCGCGACGGGGATATGGCCACCAAGGCGCCGGGGCTGAGATCGGTAACACCAGCGCCAAGGGCTTCGACATGTCCGGCCACTTCGTGCCCAAGGATCATCGGCTCGCGCAGTCGGATGGGTCCAAATCCACCGTGGTTATAGTAATGCAGGTCCGACCCACAGATACCGCCCGCCGCCATTTTGATCAGAACCTGGCCGGGGCCTGGCGCGGGCATGTCACGGGTTTCGATCCGCAAGTCCTTGGCTGCGTGGGCTACGATGACTTTCATGTCGGGCCTTTCACAAAACGGGCGTCAGCAGAGCATTGCCCGCGAAGTGGGCGGTCAGGTT
>CAWUIQ010000112.1:0-8371 GCA_963922565.1 uncultured Rhodobacterales bacterium | reverse complement strand
CGCTTCAATTCGTCATAATTCGGCGCTAGCCCTCGGCCCGCTGCGCGCCCTCTTCGATGGCCGCGCGCAGCTTTTTCTCAAGCGACTTCTGCTTGGCGACCGAGTGGTATTTGAGCCCGAACATATCCTTGACATAAAAGGTATCGACGACCTGTTCGCCGTAGGTGGCGATCACCGCATTCGCGACATAGACGTTGTTGGCGGCAAGCGTGCGCGAGAGATCGTGCAACAGGCCCGGGCGATCACGGGTATCGACCTCGATGATCGTGTAGATATCCGATCCATCATTGTCGAAGGTGATATGGGTCGGCACCTTGAAGGCTTTCTCCCGCTTCTTGACCCGGTCGCGATCCTTGATGGCGTCGCGCGTGACAACTTCGCCATGCAGGGTCTTTTCGATCATCTTGGTCAGACGTGGCAGGCGTGCGGCATCGTATGGGTTGCCGTCGGCATCCTGGATCCAGAACGCATCGGTCACGAAACCGTCCTTGGTCGTATAGCTGCGGGCATCGACAACGTTGGCCCCAACCAATGCCAGCGCGCCGGTCAGCCGGGCAAAGATGCCAGGGTGGTCCGCCATGACAAAGCAGGCGCGGGTCGCATCCCGGTCTTCGTCCGGGTGCAGGTCGATCCGGATCTCGGCGTCGCCGATGTCGCGCAGAAGGTTGGCAAAAACCACATGCGCCGTGACGTGCAGCCCCTGCCAATACGGATCGTAGTGCCGGCCGGTTTCGGTCTGCAGATCCTTGCGCGGCCAGCCCGCCAATGCCTCGCGCAGGGCCTTCTTGGCCTCTGCCCCACGGTTTTCACGGTTGAGCGCCTCAAGACCGGTTTCAAGGGCCTTCGTCGTCTGGCGATAAAGCGCGCGGATCAGGACGGCTTTCCAGTTGTTCCACGTGTTCGGGCCAACCCCGCGGATATCGCAGACGGTCAGGACGCAGAGCAGATCCAGCCGTTCGACCGATTTCACCGCCTTGGCGAAATCGCGCACGGTGCGCGGGTCGGCAATGTCACGCTTTTGGGCCATGTCAGACATGAGCAGGTGGTAACGCACCAGCCATTCGACCGTCTCGCATTCATCCGGTTTCAGCCCCAGCCGAGGCGCGACCTTGCGGGCGATCTTGGCGCCGAGGATCGAATGATCTTCTTCGCGCCCCTTGCCGATGTCGTGGAGCAGGAGGGCCAGATACACGACCCGCCGGTTCACGCCCTTTTCCAGGATCGACGAGGCAACCGGCAATTCCTCGACCAGTTCCTTCCTTTCGATCTGGGCGAGGTTGACGATGCATTGGATCGTGTGTTCGTCGACGGTGTAGGAATGATACATGTTGAACTGCATCATCGCGACGATCGGTTCGAATTCGGGGATGAAGGCCGCCAGCACGCCCAGCTCGTTCATCCGCCGCAGCGCCCGCTCGGGGTTGCCGTGCTTCAGCATGAGATCGAAAAAGATCCGCGTCGCCTCGGGGTTCGACCGCATGTCGTCATCGATCAGATTCAGGTTCGACTTGATGAGCCGCATGGCGTCCGGGTGGATCAGCATCCCGGTCCGCAGCGCCTCTTCGAAGAGGCGCAGCAGGTTCAGCTTGTCCGACAGAAATGCGTCGGGGTCTTCCACGTCGAGACGGTTGTGAATGACCTGATAGCCTGCCTTGACGCGCGGTTTGCGCTTGAACCAGCGTTCCAGCAGCGGCTCGTCCTTCACATGCATGGCCTCGAGCTTGGTCAGGAAGATGCGGGTCAGATCGCCCACCTCGGTCGCTTGCAGGAAATAGTCCTGCATGAACACCTCGACCGCGCGCCGCCCGGATTTGTCGGCATAGTTCATCGCCGCCGCGACCTGGACCTGCATGTCAAAGGTCAGCTGTTCCGTTGCCCGGCCTGTCAGCAGGTGCAGATGGCACCGCACGGCCCACAGAAAGTCTTCGGCCTTGACGAAGTTGCCGAACTCCTCGTCGGTAAAGACACCGATCGGCACGAGGTCCGCGGCGTCGTGTACGCCATGGATGTATTTGCCGATCCAGAACAGCGACTGAAGATCCCGCAGGCCGCCTTTGCCTTCCTTCACGTTCGGCTCGACGACATAGCGTTCGCCCTGGCGTTCATGGCGCTTGTCCCGCTCGGCCAGCTTGGCAGTGATGAAATCGCGCCCAGTCCCCCGGAAAAGATCGGACCAGAGACGCTGTTCAAGATCCAGCGCGAGGTTCCGGTCACCGACCAGGAACCGGTGTTCCAGCATGGCCGTTCGGATCGTGTAATCGTCCTGCCCCAGCCGCAGGCAATCCCTGATGGTCCGACTTGAATGCCCGACCTTCAGCTTCAGATCCCACAGCAGATAGAGCATCGTTTCGATCACGCTCTCGGCCCAGGCGGTGATCTTGTAGGGCGTCAGAAACAGCAGATCGACATCCGAAAACGGTGCCATCTCGCCCCGGCCATATCCGCCAACGGCAAGGATCGCCAACCGTTCGGCATCGGTGGGGGTCGGATTGCGGTGCAGGACATAGCGCGCGATGTCGAGGCATGCCTCGACAAGACAATCGGTCAGAAAGCAATAGGCCGTCGTCGTTTCACGGGCTGCAAATGGGCGGTCCTGAAATGCCGCGGCGATATTGGCCCGCCCGTTGATCTGCGCCTCGCGCAGAAAGGCCAGCAGGACGCCGCGCGCCTCCGGCCCGGGCAGCCCTTTCGTCGATTTCAGAGCCGCATCAAACGCCGCTCGGTCAAAGATTTCATTAGGCGGGCAGATCAGCTCTGCCTTCATCATTCGGGGGCGGTCTGCCAGTTTTGTTGCGGTCAGAAGCCTGCTCCACCAAAGCTTTGGGGCGCGGGGCTCAGCTGAACGACCCGCCGGTTCTGGATCGTTGCAACCGCCAGCCCGCGTTCATTGGTGCCGTCAGGACGCAGCCGAAAGACGCCCGATGCCCCCTGAAAGCCCGCACTCTGGGTCAGCGCGGCCCCCGTCAGCGCGTTTGATCCACGCTGGCTGACCAGCGCACCGATGGCTGCAACGCCGTCATAGGCCAGTGCGCCAATCGGGTGCGGGCTCGCGCCATAAGCCGCCTGGTACCGGCTGCGGAAGGCGGCAGAGCGGTTGGGGTCGGGCAGGGCGAACCAGCCACCCTGAACACCGGGCAGATCGAGGGTCTGCGGTGGCAGGTCCCAACGGGTGAGGCCGATATACTGGGTCGTCTCCGGTCGCACACCCGCCTCGGGCAGCAATTGGGTGAGCAAAGGCAGGGCCGTGGCCGTTGGCGATGTCAGGAACAGCGCATCGGCACCGGAGCCGTCAACCGCAGCCTTCACGCGCGGCACGGCAGCGACGACACCCTCTTGCGACAGCGGATAATCCACGACCCCCACGATCGTGGCACCTGACCGTGCGGCGGCGTTGCGGATCGCATCCCGCCCCAGCGTTCCGGCTGGATCCTGCGCATGCAGCACCACGATCCGCGACTTGCCCTGACCGCTGGCATAGCGCACCAGCCGCGAAGCCGTGTTTTCAAACGTGGGTCCAAGGACGAAGACGTTGCCGCCCGCGATGTTGGTGTTGTTCGAGAAAGACAGGACGTTGATGTTGCGGCTGGCGACCGTCAGGCCGACCGCATTGGCCGAGCTTGCATAGACTGGGCCAAGGATGATCTGCGCCCCTTCCGAGACCGCGCGGGAGGCCTGATCAGCCGCAGTTTGCGCGCTGCCGGCTGTCGAATAGACCCTCAGATCCACGTCGACGCCGTTCAGGTCGGCCACGGCCAGTCGTGCCGCGTTTTCAAGACTTTGCGCCAGAACGTTGTCACCGGAAGATCCCGATCCGCTGGGCACCAGCAGCGCGACAGTGACCGGGCGCGACGTATCGATCAATGGCCCGGTGAGCCCACCGACCGCGACATCGTCGCAGGCGGCAAGGGTGAGCGCGGCAAACGGCAGGGCGAGCGTCCGCAACGCCTTGCGAATGGGGGACAAAAGCGCGATCAAGGGCACAAGGCTTCTCCTGAGAACTAAGGGCGGCCGGTGCCGCAATTCACGCAGGCATCATAGACGCCAGAAAAGGTGGGTCCAACATTGAATTTCCGCCGCCTCACGCTGCCCCCCGGATTGATCTTCGTCGGCGTCCCGATCGGAACCGCGCGGGACATCACGCTAAGGGCGCTCGACGTGCTGGCCTCGGCCGATCTGCTGGCGGCGGAAGACACCCGCAGCCTGCGCAAGCTGATGGACATTCACGGCATCCCGCTTGATGGTCGGCGGATCATCGCGCTGCACGATCACTCGGGTGCCTCGCAGGTCGCGCGGCTGGTCGAAGAGGTCAGGGGCGGCGCAAGTCTGGCCTATGCGTCCGAGGCCGGGATGCCGCTGATCGCCGATCCGGGTTTTGAGCTCGGGCGCGCCATGCGCGACGCGGGCCTCAGCGTCACCGCAGCCCCCGGCCCATCGGCACTGACCACCGCCATGGCTGTGTCGGGGATGCCGACAGACCGGTTTCATTTCGCTGGCTTCCTGCCCTCGGCGGCCACCGCGCGGCGCAAAGCGCTTGCAGCACTGGCCGGCGAAGATGCCACATTGGTCTTTTTCGAGTCCCCCAAACGCCTTGCCGCCATGCTGCGGGATGCCGGCGAAACACTGGGTGCCGCCCGCGAGGCGGCGGTCTGCCGGGAACTGACCAAGAAGTTCGAAGAGGTCCGGCGCGGCCCGCTTGCGGACCTGACCGAGCACTACGAACAGAACCCGGCAAAGGGTGAAATCGTCGTTCTGATCGATCGTGGCGCGGGCGAAACCGTTAGCGAATTGGAAATCGAGCAGGCGCTAGGGTCGGCCTTGGAAACGATGCGGGTCAAGGATGCGTCGCAGGTCGTGGCCGAACGGTTCGGGCTCGCCCGTCGCGACGTCTATCAAATGGCGCTTGGCATCATGAAAGGCAAAAGCGACGCGGAATGAACAGACCGGTTCCGACGAAAGAGCGGCTTGGCAATTCTCGATCCGACAGGGGCCGCGCCGCCTATGAGGTGGGGTGTTCCGCAGAAGATGCTGTCGCGGCCGAGTATGAGCGGCGCGGGTATCGGTTGCTGCACAACCGGTGGCGCGGCGAAGCGGGCGAGATCGACCTGATCTTTCATGATGGCCAAGGCATCGTCTGTATCGAAGTCAAATGCGCGCGCAGCTTTGATGCCGCCTTTGCCCGTGTCACACCCCGTCAGCAGGCGCGCCTGTTCGCCGCTGCCGGAGAATACGCTGCCGCACAGCCCGGCGGGTCGCTCACCGACATCCGGTTCGACGTGGCGGCTGTCGATCAGCAGGGCATGATCTCGATCCTCGAGAATGCCTTTGCCTGACTAGGGCCATTGCACCCCGCGCGCTGGTGGGCCATCAAAGCGGCGTCATCAAAGGGGGCAGGCATGAAAATCGCGTTTCAAATGGACCCGATCGAAGCGGTCGACATCAATGCCGACAGTTCTTTCCGCCTTGCCGAAGAGGCGCAGGCGCGTGGTCATGATCTGTTTTACTACCAGCCCGATCATCTCGCCTATCAAGAGGGGCGGATCACGGCGCGCGGTCATGATCTGACGGTCCAGCGCGTCGAAGGCAACCATGCCCAGCTTGGGCCGGAACGCGAGGTTGATCTGGCCGATTTCGATGTCGTCTGGCTGCGACAGGATCCGCCCTTTGACATGCATTACATCACGTCGACCCATCTGCTGGACCGGCTCAAGGGCAAGGCGTTGGTCGTGAACGATCCGTTCTGGGTGCGTAACTATCCCGAAAAGCTGCTCGTGCTCGATTTCCCGCATCTCACGCCACCAACCACGATCGCGCGCGACCTTGTGACGATCCGCGCGTTCAAGGCCAAGCACGGCGATATCATTCTCAAACCGCTCTATGGCAACGGCGGGGCCGGGGTTTTCCGGCTGGATGCGGGCGACCGCAACCTCAGCAGCCTGCACGAGCTTTTTACCGGCTTTTCGCGCGAACCCCTGATCGTCCAGAAATTCCTGCCGGATGTCAGCAAGGGCGACAAGCGGGTCATACTGGTCGATGGAGAGCCCATCGGCGCGATCAACCGCGTCCCGGCGGCTGGCGAAACGCGGTCGAACATGCATGTGGGCGGACGTCCGGAAAAGATCGGTCTCACGCCCCGCGATCTCGAGATCTGCGCCGCCATTGGTCCGACGCTCAAGGAAAAGGGTCAGATCTTTGTCGGGATCGACGTGATCGGCGATTACCTGACCGAGATCAACGTGACCTCGCCCACCGGTCTGCAGGAACTGGAGCGCTTCGACGGGATCAACCCCGCCGCGCTGATCTGGGAGGCGATCGAAGCGAAGGTCGCATGAGCTGGCAGGCCCGCCTGATCAATCCAGCATTGCGCCTGATCGAAAAGCCTCAGTTGGCGCGGGCCAAGAACCCCGGTGCGTTGCGCCAGAGTTTCGATTTCAAGGCGCGGATCCTGTTCCGGCCTTCGCGGCAGGTATCGGTGGCCGATTGGCAGGATCATCCCGGCCTCGACGTGGTGCCACGAGATGCCAAGCCTGACCGCACCATTCTCTATTTCCACGGCGGTGGATACATTTTCGGCAGTCCGCGCAGCCATGCGGGACTTGCCGGGCAGATCGCGGTTCGAACCGGTGCGCGTGTCATCCTGCCGGATTACCCATTGGCGCCTGAGCATCCCTTTCCCGCCGCCTTCGATCATGCGCTGCAGGCCTATCAGACGGTGTTGCAGCAGGTCGGGTCACCCGACCGCATCCAGATCGGCGGTGACAGCGCGGGGGGCGGGCTGGCGCTGGCGCTGAATGCGTGGCTGGCGAAAGAAAATGGGCTCGTCCCGGCCGGATGCTTTGGCTTTTCGCCGCTGACGGATCTGACGTTCTCGGGCCAGAGCGTGATGGAAAATGCCGATGTCGACGCCTACCTGCCAGCATCGCGCGCCTCAGACATGGCGAGCCTCTATCTCAACGGTTCCGATCCCACGGATCCACGCGCCAGCCCGCTCTTTGCGGCGTTCACCGGTGCGGCGCCGGTCTGGCTGACGGTCGGCAAGACTGAGATACTGCGTGACGATACCTTGCGCATCGCCGAACGGATCCGGTCCGAAGGGACTTCGCTGGACTTGCTGGTCGAAGAGGATCTGCCCCATGTCTGGCCGATCTTTTTTCGCTATTTGCCTGAGGCGCGCGCCACTCTCGATGCCCTCGGCCGATGGATCAACCAGCGCTGGCCGAACCCAGCCGAAAGCTGACCGCTTCGGCCACATGCGCCTTGGTCACCGTATCCGATCCGGCCAGATCGGCGATCGTGCGGGCCACGCGCAGCACGCGGTGGTATCCTCGCGCCGACAGACCAAACCGCTCGGCCACGCGTGAGATCAGGGCGCGGCCTTCGTCGTCAGGCGCTGCGATCTCTTCTAGCACCTCGCCAGCTGCATCGGCGTTCGACCGCATGGTCTCAATCCCTGCAAATCGGGCTTCCTGCAAGGCCCGCGCCTGCGCGACCCGGGTCGCGATTGTGTCAGATGCCTCGCCGCTGGCGGGCAGGTCGAGGTCACTGTAGGCGACGGGTGGCACGTCGACCCGCAGGTCGAACCGATCCATCAGCGGGCCGGATATGCGGCCCAGGTAATCTTCACCGCATTGCGGCACGCGGGCACAGGCCCGGGACGCATCCGACAGGTAACCGCATTTGCAGGGATTGGCGGCTGCAACCAGCATGAAGCGGCAGGGATATTTCACATGAGCATTGGCCCGGGCGACCATGACCTCACCGGTTTCGATGGGCTGGCGCAGGGTTTCGAGCACGGTGCGTGGAAACTCCGGCAGCTCGTCCATGAAGAGAACACCGTTATGGGCCAAGGATACTTCGCCGGGTTTCGCGCCCCGTCCGCCGCCGATGATGGCGGCCATCGACGCTGTATGATGCGGTTCACGGAAGGGGCGGGATTTCGAGATGCCGCCTTCGTCGAGAAGGCCGGCAAGCGAATGGATCATCGACGTCTCAAGCGCCTCGGCGGGTGACAGCGGCGGTAGGATGCCCGGCAGGCGCGCCGCCAGCATCGATTTCCCCGATCCCGGGGTGCCGATCATCAGCAGGTGATGCCGCCCGGCCGCCGCGATTTCGAGCGCCCGTTTGGCCCGCTCCTGCCCTTTCACGTCCCGCAGGTCGCGCCCGTTACCGATACCAGTAACCTCGCCTGGCTGGGCCGGTGCCAGCGGCGATTGGCCCGAATAATGACGCACCACGTCACCCAGGCTTGCCGCCGCGATGACTTGCGCGTTGCCGACCCACGCAGCCTCTGATCCGGACGCCTCGGGGCATAGCAGGGACCGGTCATGCTCGGCCGCGGCCATTGCCGCGGGCAGCGCGCCCACGACGGGCACGA
>CAWUIQ010000111.1:0-8609 GCA_963922565.1 uncultured Rhodobacterales bacterium | reverse complement strand
AACGCGACATAGAGCGTCATCATCTTGGTCAGCGACGCCGGGTGTAGCCGCGTATCGGCATTTCGGGAATGGAGAACCTCACCGCTTCGGGCGTCCATGACGACGGCCGCATAGGGCGCAGCCCAAAGACTGAGCGGCAAAACGATGATTAACCAAATTGCAGTGAATATATACAGCCCAATTCGGGCCGGCTGACGGTGCCGAACCTTCACGATAAACCTGCCTTTTCTGCCTCTGGCCGCTGCTTATTTGGCGCAGCTGACTCTAATTGCTGGAACGCTAGCACAACTGCGCCTTCCGATAAAGTCTGTTGAGGCCGCGTTTCGGCTGTTTTTCAACGAGGTATCGGGCGTTATTTGAGTGATCTGGAACGCGACCGCGAAGTAGTCAGGGATGACGTTACTGTCGACTGTCGACCGTTAAACTTTGGTAAACCTTGCCCGTGGCAGAGAGCCGTTATCGTGAACTATTCCGGGCCTCATCCGAATGATGGTTGATGAGCAAACCCTTTTCTCAATGCGCGGACACGTTATATACGGTGATCCAAGACAAAGGTTGGGATTCTCCCATTTCGAGGATGCGAATGCAGTCTGACTTCACATTGATGTCACAGGACCCAGACGAAAAAGATGGCGATACGATTGTCGTCACCGACGTCAAGCCAAAGACGAAGCGGCCCCCGCTTTACAAGGTGCTGCTGCTGAATGATGACTATACGCCGATGGAGTTCGTGGTGCATGTGCTGGAGCGTTTCTTTGGCATGACCCACGCGCAGGCCTTTGAATTGATGCTGACGGTCCACAAGAAGGGTGTCGCCGTCGTCGGGGTCTTCAGCCACGAAATCGCCGAGACCAAGGTCGCGCAGGTGATGGATTACGCGCGCCGCCATCAGCATCCGCTTCAATGCACCATGGAAAAAGAAGACTGATCACGTGATCGGTACAAGGCTGCCGCTGGCACTGGAAAGCGGCGTTGAACTGCCCGCGCAGGGGGCGCTGGTGGTGCTTCACCCGCCGACGGATGCAGATCTATCTGCCCTGCCAACAGATCGTTGCATTGTCGTTACACCAGACGTCGTGACCCACGATGCCTTTAAGGCCCGCGGATACTCCGCGACCACGGAATGCCCGGACATCGCGGCAGCCGTCATTGTTTGCCTGCCCCGCGCCAAGGCCGAGGCACGCATGCTTGTCTCTCAGGCAATGAAGGTGACTGATGGGCTGGTCATCATTGACGGTCAAAAGACTGACGGCGTCGATGCGATGCTCAAGGCCGTGCGAGCAAAAGCGGTGGTCGAAGGGCCGATCGCAAAGTCGCACGGCAAGATTTTTTGGCTGTCGTCCAGCGATGCCTTCACCGATTGGGAGGCCGGGCCCGCATTGACCGAGGGCGGGTTCTGGACGGCGCCGGGTGTCTTTTCAGCCGACGGAATTGACCCGGCCTCGGCTCTTTTGGCGGATGCGCTGCCGGATGACCTCGGGCCAGTTGTCGCTGATCTGGGTGCGGGTTGGGGGTTTCTGTCGGCCCATATCCTCGTCCGAAAGGGCGTGGAGCAGTTGCACATCGTCGAAGCGCATCATCTTGCCCTGCAATGCGCCGAGCACAACGTCACCGACCCACGCACGGCCTTTCACTGGGCCGATGCAACCCGTTGGTCGGCACCCGAAGGGATCGACGACGTGGTGATGAACCCGCCGTTTCATGTGGGCCGGGCAGCACAGCCCGACCTTGGTCAGGCCTTCATCCGCAATGCCGCGGCGATTCTGAAACCGCGTGGCCGGCTCTGGATTGTCGCCAACCGGCATCTTCCTTACGAAGACCTGCTGGCATCGCTCTTTGCAAAGAGCGTTGAAATCGGCGGCGATGCCCGTTTCAAATTGCTTTACGCAGAACGCCCAAAGCGCAGGAGCTGAGATGGCATTTTCGATCAACGGCAAAACGGCGATTGTGACCGGTGCCGCCAACGGCATCGGTCTGGCCATCGCGCGCCATTTCGCGGATCGCGGTGCCAACGTGATGTGCGCGGATATGGATGAACAGCGTCTTGTGGACGAAATCGGCGGATCGGAGGAAGAGGGGAACCTGCGATACTATGCGGGTGATTTGCGCCAGCGGCTGACCATCGCCAATCTGGTGTCCGCCACAATCGACGCTTTCGATCAGGTCGACATTCTGGTGAATGCGGCCCGACAGGTCATTCCCACCGATCCGCTCGATCCCGAGGACAACTCGGTCGAAACCCTGATCGAGCAGAACCTGATGGCGGCCCTGCGGCTGTCCCAATACGTTGCGCGACGCATGGTCAAGCAATGGGATTCCGAAAGCGAAGGGTCGGCCGGAGCCATCATCAACCTGTCATCGATCACCGCGCACCAGACCCGGCCAGAGTTGCTGGGCTATTCGATATCGAGCGCTGCGCTGGAACAGATGACCCGTGGCCTGGCGCTTGCACTTGCGCCCAATCGCATCAGGGTGAACGCGGTCGCCTTTGGGTCCGTCATGTCGGCGTCGCTCAAGGATGCGCTGAAGGACCAGCCCGATTGGCGCGAAGAGATCGAAACCCACACCCCCCTGAACCGCATCGCAAGCCCGTCTGAATTGGTGGATGCGGTCCAGTTCCTCGCCTCCGAAGGGTCGGGCTTTGTCACCGGTGAAGTGCTGCGGGTCGATGGCGGCCGTTCGTTGCTCGATCCGATCTCGGCCCCGGCGCATTGATCCCCCAACAAATGAATTCCGTCCGCATCGGCAGTGGTCTAAGGTCCGCAAAAAACGAGGACCGATAAGGCATGACCGAACAGTTTGACGCCCAAAAGGCCCGGGCCTCTGCGTGGTTCCGCGAGTTACGCGACCAGATCGTTGCCGCTTTCGAAAAGATTGAGGGCGACCACACGACCGGACCCATGGCGGAACGGGATGCTGGTCAGTTCGATGTGTCAGAGACGCAGCGGAAATCCGACGATGGCTCGGACGCGGGTGGCGGGTTGATGAGCGTCATGCGCGGGGGCCGCGTGTTCGAAAAAGTTGGCGTCAATATCTCGACCGTCTACGGCACACTTGGTGAACGGGCGCAGGCCGCCATGGCCGCCCGCAAGGGCATTCCGGGGATGAAAGATGACCCGCGGTTCTGGGCCTCTGGTATCTCGCTGGTTGCGCATATGCAGAACCCGCACGTGCCCGCCGTACACATGAATACCCGGATGTTCTGGACCCCGCATGCGTGGTGGTTCGGCGGCGGTTCCGATCTGAACCCTTGCCTCGAATATAGCGAGGATACCGCCCACTTTCACGCGACCCAAAAACAGCATCTCGACCCCCACGGCGCCGACCTCTATCCGCGGCTGAAAGAGTGGGCTGACGAATACTTCTTTGTGCCACATCGAGGCAGGGCGCGCGGTGTCGGCGGTATCTTCATGGACGATCATTGCACTGGTGATTGGGAGGCGGACTTTGCCCTGACGCAGGACATCGGGCGGGCCTTCCTGCCGGCCTACCTGCCGCTGGTCGAAAAGCGCCGGGCTATGCCCTGGACGGATGCGGACAAGGATGCGCAGCTGGTCCATCGCGGGCTCTATGCCGAATACAACCTCGTCTATGACCGCGGCACGAAGTTCGGGCTTGAAACCGGGCACGATGCCAACGCCGTGTTGATGAGCCTGCCACCGCTGGCCAAGTGGGTCTGACCGCCTTTTCGCACCCTGTATCGCGTGGTATCTTGCGGCAAATGGCAGGTCCGAGCAGTTTAGATGACCGCACTCAGCAACTATGACCGGCTAGAGGCGACGGGCCTCTGGCGCCCTTCCGACGATGTGCAACGTCGCGAGGTCATCGTGTCATTGGGCGAGGCGACCCTTGTCATCACCGACATGAACGAAAAGGCGCTGACGCATTGGTCTTTGGCTGCGATCGAGCGGATCGGCCAGGATGTTCCCGCTGTTTATCATCCGGTTGGCGACGCCTCCGAAACACTGGAACTGCCGGGGACTGAACACGACATGATCGCGGCCATCGACCGGCTGCGCCGGGCTGTGTCGCGGGCGCGTCCTTCACCCGGCCGCCTGCGGTGGCTTGGTGCGGTTGTGTCAGCGCTGGCGGTCGTTGCCCTTCTTTTCGTCTGGTTGCCCAATGCCCTGCTGACCCATGCCGTCCGCGTCGTTCCAGACGTCAAACGGGCCGAGATCGGCGAGGCTCTGCTGCGCCGCTTCGAACGTGTATCCGGCGCGCCCTGCTCGACGCCGCAGGGCAGGCGCGCGCTTGATCTGCTGGCCAAAAGGTTGGGCATCGAGCGGCTGGTTGTGTTGCGCGGTGGAGTGCCTGCCAGCGTCGCTCTTCCTGGCGGTATCATTGTTGTGAACCGGACGCTGATCGAAGATTACGAAGAACCGGACGTTGTGGCCGGATTTGCATTGGTGGAACAAACGCGGGGTCAAAGCACCGATGTTCTGCGCGAGATCCTTGAGATCGGCGGTATTCGGGCCTCGGCCACTCTGCTCACGACAGGCCGCGTGCCTGACGAAACCCTTGATCAGTTCGCCGAGACCGCGCTTTCGGCCCAGCGTGGTCCAATCGCGTCGGCGCAGACGCTGAACGCCTTTGCCGAGGCGCGCCTTCGGACCACGCCTTATGCCTATGCCGTCGATGTGTCTGGTGAAAGCACCCTTGCGCTGATCGAAGCGGACCCAATGAAAGGCCAACCACCAGAGCCGGTGCTGAGAGATGCCCAATGGCTGCATCTGCAGGCCATCTGCGGCGGTTGAGCCCTATTTGCGGCTGATCTGCTTGTAGACCTTGCCGTCGGCACGCACGATTGTGACGGTGCCCAATTCATCGCTTTGGACTGCCACGTCGGTATAGGGATAGACCAGTGGTATCGTCGCCGTGACATCGCGGCCCGTCGATTGATCGATCAAGCGGCGGGGGACTGTCCGGGTCCAGATCAGGCGGGTGCGGGCGATGCCGTTCAGCGACTGTTCGGCCCGTCTTGGGTTCAGACGATCATCTTCCCAGACGGGTTGGTATCCTTTCGGGATCGAGATGCTTTTTGATGCCTGTCTTATTTCCCAGACATGGCGGGGCAGGACACGGGTCGAACCACGGATGTCTGCCGTACGCTTATCGATTGCGGGGGCTTGGACCGGTTGTGGCGCCGGCCGGATCACCCGCTGTGAACGCGTGGCAGTTGCTGTTGGTTGCTGACCGCAGATATGTACTCGCTGCCGGTTTACGCGCGGCACCCACAGTGTCCGGCTGCCCGAACCGGCGCGAATGTAAACGCATCCACGGCTGTCCACATATTGAATGCCGGTGAACGAAGCGGGCGGCAGTTCGGCCGGTGGCCTGGCCCAGGATGCCGATGCCAAGGTCGCGACGAATGCCACGGCAGCAATTGTCAGTTTTTTCAAGCGCATGGCGAACCTCGGGCGTTTTGTGCAAGATGCCCCAAGGTCTGATCCGAGTCTAGCCGCCGCTACTTGGTTCCGAACATCCTGTCACCCGCATCACCCAGTCCGGGCACGATATAGCCGACTTCGTTCAGTTGTTCGTCGACCGCTGCCGTGACAATGGGCACATCAGGGTGGGCTTCTTTCATTCGGGCCACGCCTTCCGGGGCAGCGAGCAGGCAGAGGAAACGGATGTTCGTCGCCCCCGCTTCCTTGAGCAGATCGACGGCGGCTGCGGACGAGTTTCCGGTGGCCAGCATCGGGTCGACGGTGATGACCAGTCTGTCTTCGAGGCTCTCAGGCACCTTGAAATAGTATTGCACCGGTTGCAGCGTTTCTTCGTCCCGGTAGAGACCGACAAAACCGACGCGGGCGGAGGGGATCAATTCAAGGATCCCGTCCAGCAGCCCGTTCCCGGCCCGCAGGATCGACACAAGCGCCATTTTCTTACCGGCCAGCGTTGGTGCGTTCATCGGGGCCATCGGTGTTTCGATCCGCTTGGTCGTCATCGGCAGGTTGCGCGTTACCTCGTAGGCCAGAAGCTGGCTGATCTCCCGCAAGAGCTGCCGAAAGACTGCGGTCGGCGTTTCCTTGTCCCGCATAATGGTGAGTTTGTGCTGCACCAGTGGGTGATCGACGATGGTGAGATGGTCGGACATTTGGTGGCTCCTTCGTTCGATCCTTTTTGCACCCGGAGCGGTGCGGCCTCAATGGCTGTTCGGTCGGGCGGGCACCGCGACGCCCAAATGCTCGGCAACAAGTCGCGCCACGTCGACAAAACCGATCTGTCCAAGCTCGCCACGACCCTCACCCGCGATCAAGACCGGAACGCGTTCGCGGGTGTGATCGGTGCCGATCCATGTCGGATCGTTCCCGTGGTCAGCGGTAAGAACCAACATATCGCCCTCGCGCAGTTGGGGCAGCAGGTGACCCAGCCGGGTGTCGAACCACTCCAGGTGACGCGCATATCCCGACAAATCCCGCCGGTGACCGTAAAGGCTGTCGAATTCGACAAAATTCGCGAAGGTCAGGCTGCCATCTTCGGCTTCTGATACAAGGCGGTCGAGATGATCGAAGAGCCTAGCGTCCGACCCTTTGACCACATCGTCGATGCCCGACATCGAAAAGATATCGCCGATCTTGCCTACCGCATGCACCGCTCTGCCAGCATCTTGAACCCAGTTCATCAAGACCGGCTCGGGCGGAGCGATGGCGAAATCCTTGCGATTTGTCGTGCGGGTATACGCGCCGCTTTCGCCAATAAAGGGACGTGCGATAACGCGTCCGACGCGCATCTCGTGCAGGTGAGGCGCGAGCGTCGCGCAGAGCGTCAGCAGACGGTCGAGACCAAACGCCTCTTCGTGGGCAGCGATCTGAAAGACGGAATCCGCGCTGGTATAGCAGATGGGCCATCCCGTCCGCACATGCTCGTCACCCAAGGCGGCGATGATTGCGGTCCCGCTCGCATGGCAATTGCCAAGGATGTCATCGCAACCGGCAGCCTCGCAAACGAGATCGGTCAGATCTTTCGGGAAGGACGGCTCGGTGTTGGGGAAATAATGCCAGTCCCAAGGCACCGGCAGCCCTGCCAGTTCCCAGTGGCCCGATGGCGTGTCCTTGCCCTTCGAAACCTCGGTCGCGACACCCCAAAGGCCATCGGTCTCAACAGCCAGCCCCGGCGCCTCCAACCCGCTTGCGAGGTGTATCGCCGGGCCAAGACCAAGGCGCGCAAGATTGGGCACCCTCAATTGCCCGGTCCGGCCTTCCTCCGCTCTCCCCTCGGCACAGGCCTGCGCGATATGCCCTGCCGTGTTTGCGCCGGTATCCGGCGTTTCGCCATTGAAATACTGGTCCGCATCCGGCGCCCCGCCAATGCCGACCGAGTCCATGACTACAAGAAAGGCGCGGGCCATCAGGCAATCCTTTCGTGGATCAGGGGGGTCTCGTCTTTGACGGCGTCACCCAAAGAGATCGCGTTCTTGATGATCGTTTCAGCCTTATCCGCGTCGGCGGGTCGTGTCGCGTGTATACGCGCGAGTGGCTGGCCCTTGGCGACCCTTGCGCCCAAACGGACGACGTCCGACAAACCCACGCTAGGGTCAATGACATCGGTTTCGACCACGCGGCCTCCGCCCAGCCCGACGACCGCAAGCCCAAGCGCCTCGCCGTCGATCTCGACCACCACACCGCTTTCGGTCGCAAGCACTTCACGGATTACGGTCGCTTCGGGCAAGAAGCGGGTCCAGTTGTCGACGAACTCAACCGGCCCCCCCATGGCGGCGATCATCCGGCCAAAGATCTCGGCCGCGCTGCCGTCATTTATTGCCTTTTGAAGCCGCGCACCGCCAGTTTCGGCGTCCTTGGCCAAACCCGCATTCGCAAGCAACTCGCCCCCAAGAGCCGCCGAGATTTCGATCAACGGATGATCGGATCCGCCGGTCAAAACGCGCATTACCTCAGCCACTTCCAGCGCGTTGCCAAGGGACGAAGCGAGCGGTTGGTTCATGTCGGTGATCAGCGCGCTCGATTTGCAGCCTGCGGCGTTCGCGGTGGTCACAAGGGCAGTTGCCAGCGCTCGTGCCTCTTCCGCAGTTTTCATGAACGCGCCCGAGCCGACCTTTACGTCCAGCACCAAACCGTCCAACCCGGCGGCCAGCTTTTTCGAAAGGATGGATGCGGTGATCAGGTCGAGGCTTTCGACCGTCGCGGTCACGTCCCGGATTGCATAGAGCCGTTTGTCGGCGGGTGCGATATCGGCGGTCGCCCCGACGATTGCACAGCCTGCCTTGTCGAGCACCATCTGCATTTGCTTGATGTCCAGCCCGGTCGAAACGCCTGGGATTGCCTCGAGCTTGTCAAGGGTTCCGCCCGTGTGGCCCAAACCCCTGCCGGAAATCATGGGCACAAACGCTCCGCATCCGGCAAGAGCGGGGGCAAGGACCAGGCTGACGCAATCTCCCACGCCACCGGTCGAATGCTTGTCGAGCACCGGGCCGTCGACGTCCCAGCTCAGCGTTTGGCCGGAATCCCGCATCGCCTCGGTCAGCGCCACACGACCTGCCTGGCCCAGATCGCCACGACATACACCCATTGCGAATGCCCCCGCTTGCGCATCGCTGATGCTTTGATCCGCCAGGCCGGTCGCGAACCACTTGAGCTCGGCCGCCGTTG
>CAWUIQ010000110.1:0-8721 GCA_963922565.1 uncultured Rhodobacterales bacterium | reverse complement strand
ATCGTGTCGAGCGCCACGGCGGTCTTGCCGGTCTGGCGGTCGCCGATGATCAGCTCACGCTGGCCACGGCCAATCGGGATCATCGCGTCAACGGATTTAAGGCCGGTCGCCATGGGCTCGTGCACGGATTTACGCGGGATGATGCCCGGCGCCTTGACGTCGGCGACGCGGCGTTCGGCGGCCTCGATCGGACCCTTGCCATCCAGCGGGTTGCCAAGCGCGTCGACAACGCGGCCCAGAAGGGCGTCACCGGCAGGCACGTCCACGATCGAGTTGGTGCGCTTGACCGTGTCACCTTCTTTAATGTCGCGGTCCGACCCGAAGATCACGATACCGACATTGTCGCTTTCGAGGTTCAGGGCCATCCCCATGATGCCGCCCGGAAACTCGACCATTTCACCGGCCTGCACGTTGTCGAGACCGTAGACGCGGGCGATCCCGTCACCGACGCTCAGCACGCGCCCCACTTCGGCGACTTCAGCTTCCTGACCAAAATTCTTGATCTGGTCCTTCAGGATCGCAGAAATCTCTGCTGCTTGGATACCCATTTATCCGACCTCTTTCATTGCATTCTGGAGTGAGGCGAGCTTGGAGCGGATCGACGTGTCGATCATCTTCGAGCCCACCTTGACGATCATTCCGCCGATCAGGCTTGCATCGACGGTGGCACTGATGGTGACGTCCTTGCCCATGCGATCCTGCAGCGTCTTGGCCAGCTTGTCGCTTTGGGTCTTGGTCAGGGCCTTGGCGGTCACCACCTCGGCTGTCACTTCGTTCTTGTCTTCGGCGATCCGGTCGCGCAGGGCCTGCACAAGCTGCGGCGTCACGAAGAGACGGCGCTTGGAGGCCATGAGGGACAGCGTGTTCGACATGATCGGCGACAGGCCCATCTTGGCCGCGAGCGCGCTGATGGCGCCCTGCTGTTCATCCCGGCTGTAGATCGGTGAGTGAATGAGCGCGTTGAAATCGGCGCTTTCGGCGATGGCCTCTGTCAGGGCCGTCAGGTCGCTTTCGATAGCGGTGAGTGAACCGTCGTCTTTGGCAAGTTCGTATACGGCAGTCGCATAGCGTTCAGCGATGCCAGTGGAGATCGAAGCTGGTTCGGACACGTCCACCCTTTCGATATTTGGCCCCGGCACCGTATGGACAAGGGCAGTTCCCCGTGACCCCTCTGAGTGGGGGCCATCAAAATCAGGGCGGATGTAGCAGAGGGTTTGCGCCCCCGCAACAAGGGTTTGCGATAACGCTCAAACCGAGGAATGTAGCAATTTCATAGGGTTAACCCAGGTGCGACCGTTTGCACCCCGAGATTTGTTGGGAATCTGTTACGAAAACGTGCCGCCGCGCCGCTTTTCAAGGCAGCAATTCCGACTTTGCGGTCGCGATACCGGTGGATACCGCCAACGGACCCTATTGCGCGGGCATTGTCGCGCAGTCGCGCTGCGCGGCGGTGTCATAGGTCAGCCCGTCCAGCACTGCCCGCGCCCCGCATTGGGTTTCCTTGCAGCGCCAGTCGGGGTCCACGATCCGCAGCCCGCCTGCATCCGTGACGAGGATCTGAAGGGCGCAGGTCCCGCTCGTATGCAGCCATCCCCCCTCGGTCGGCTGCACCGCGCCGCGGGCCGAACAGGAATGCCCGCCCCCCTGCCAGCTTTCGAGATCGAACCGCCCCTGCCCGTCCGCTCCGACGAAAAGGCGCAGCGTGTCGCTGTCCGTCTTGTAGCAATATCCCGTCTCGGCGCCTGAGGCTGACGCGTTGCCCGCCTTCGCCTCACACGGGATTTCGGAGGCGCGGCCGAACTCGCCGACCACATCGTCGATGCGCCAGACCCCGTCGACCGGGATGAAAACATATGACACCTCGGCTGGCGTACCAAAGCTGGTGAAGGTCGCCGTCACCGTTTGCCGGGCATCCCCGGCATCCTTAGTCAGCTTCAGTGTCCGCGCGATTTCGGCCTGATCGTAATCCTGCCCGGGGATATCGAAACCGAAATCGATACAGGCGGTCGAAAGATCGTCTCCATGCGTATCGTTCTTGTCGAAAAAGACCGCGAAGCGCTCTGACAGGTACTGCCGCCGTTGCGCAGGCTCGGTCAGATGAAAAAAGCCGCGGGGCTGGCTGGTGTCGGGATTTGAGTATGACAGGTAAACCCAGCGAACCAGATCCTCGGGGCTTTGCGCGGCAAGGGGTGTCGCGAGGGGGAACAGGATCAGGGTCAACAGCCATTTGAAATGAGTCATTCACAAAATCCCTTTGATCAAATCAGTCGGTTCTTTGGCGCCTTGATACGACGCCTCTTTAATGCAGTCTTAAACGCGGCTGGTAATCGGCTCGGGCAGGCCAGCCAGAATACTCGCCCGCTCTCGTGTACGCTGCACCGTTCCCTTGGGCGGGTAAACCAGCTTGGACGCTTCGACCATGAACGCGCCGCCCGCCATGATCCCCGGCATCCGCCGCCCGATACTTTCAAAGAGGGCCGCAGACTTCATCCAGATCCGTTTCGATGACGGGATCTGATAGAGCGCGCCCAGATGCCGTTCCGGCAGGAACTGGTGTTTGCGCAGCTGGGTTTCGAGCTGGCTGACGGAATAGGGGCGGCCAAAACCGAACGGCGTCCGATCACGGCGCGACCACATCCCGGCCCGGTTCGGCACGATAAACAGGGCTTTGCCACCCGGACCCAGCACCCGCCACGCCTCTTCCAGCAGATCGAAGGCCCGTTCGGAGGTTTCGAGCCCGTGCAGCATCACCAGCTTATCGACATGCCCCGTTTCGATCGGCCACAGCGTCTCTTCGGCTAGGACTGAAACGTTGGGCATGTTTGATGGCCAGGGCATTACCCCCTGCGGTCCGGGCATCAGGGCAATGACCCGACGCGCATCGGCCAGATAAGGCCGCAGCAAGGGTGTCGCGAAACCGTAGCCCACCATGGTCTGGCCCTGCGCCTCGGGCCAGATTTCGGCCATCCGCGCCCGCATCGACATCTGCGCGGCACGGCCAAGCGCGCTGCGGTAATAGAAATTCCGCAGATCCTGCACGTCCAGATGCATGGTCAGCCCTTGTTCTTCGACGTCGCGCGCGTCACCATCGGCGGCATCCTATCAAGCGAAAGGCAAAAGACCATGCCCCTCGAGATCGTGACTGTCCCCTGCCTTTCCGACAATTACGCCTATCTGGCCCATGACAGCCGGACCGGCGACACTGCCCTGTTCGATATTCCCGAGGCCGCGCCGATTCTGGCCGAGCTTGAGCGGCGGAACTGGCGTCTGACGAAGATCTTTATCACGCATCACCATTATGATCACGTGGACGGGCTGGCCGCGGTGCTGGCCGAGCATAAGGCCACCGTGATCGGCCACGCTGCGGATGCCAAGCGCCTGCCCCCACTGGATGAGGCCGTGAGCGAGGGCGAGACTGTCCGCATCGGGCTGGTCGACGGCACCGTGATCGATGTGTCGGGTCATACGGTCGGTCATGTCGCCTATTACTTTCCCGAAGCGCAGGTTGTCTTTACCGCCGACAGCCTCATGGCGCTTGGATGTGGGCGCGTTTTTGAAGGGACCATGCCCCAGATGCATGAAAGCCTGCAAAAGCTGGCGGCCCTGCCGCCTGAAACGCTGGTTTGCTCGGGTCATGAATACACGACGTCGAATGGCAAATTCGCCAAAACTATTGATCCGGACAATCCCGACCTTATCTCTCGGATACGGGATGTCGCGGCGAAACGCGCGGCCGGGACACCCACCGTTCCTTCGACACTCGCCGAAGAGCTTGCAACCAATCCGTTTCTGCGCGCCCACAACCCTGCCATCAGAGAAATTCTCGGTATGCGGGAAGCTGCGGACGCAGATGTCTTTGCCGAAATTCGTCGGCGGAAAGATGCGTTCTGACGCTGTGTTCAAAGCGCCAGTTTACCGGTCATTAACCCTATACTCACAGACAATGTGACCGGGTAACATAAGAAAAACCTTGAAGCCCGCGGCGGTTCAACCAAACTTAACATTGTGAGGCCACGGTTGGCAGAGGGCAGGACGAGCGGCCCCAGAGACCGACCCAGATCAGAAGGAGCACATGTCGTGCCTTCATTCTCGACGACACTGGAAAAAGCCATCCATCATGCGTTGGCGCTTGCAAACGAGCGCCGTCATGAATTTGCAACGCTGGAACACCTGCTCTTGTCGCTGGTCGACGAGCCGGATGCGAAGCGTGTGATGCAGGCCTGCAGCGTGGATATTGACGATCTGCGCGCAACACTTGAGGAATTCGTCGAAGAGGATCTGTCGAACCTCGTGACCGACATCGAAGGATCCGAAGCGGTGCCGACCGCTGCCTTCCAGCGGGTGATCCAGCGCGCGGCGATTCACGTCCAAAGCTCGGGCCGGACGGAAGTGACTGGCGCCAACGTCCTGGTCGCTATCTTCGCCGAACGGGAATCGAACGCGGCCTATTTCCTGCAAGAGCAGGAGATGACCCGTTACGATGCTGTCAACTTCATCGCACATGGTGTGGCCAAGGATCCGGCTTTTGGCGAAAGCCGCCCGGTTTCCGGTGCTCCCGATGTCGAAGAGGAAGCGCAAGGCGTGACCGAAGGCGAAAAGAAAGAAAGCGCGCTGGCCAAGTACTGCGTGGACTTGAACGCCAAGTCGCGCGATGGCGATATCGATCCGCTGATCGGACGCGAGGCCGAGGTCGAGCGCTGTATCCAGGTGCTGTGCCGCCGCCGCAAGAACAACCCACTGCTGGTGGGTGATCCGGGCGTGGGTAAGACCGCCATCGCAGAAGGGTTGGCGCGAAAGATCGTCGCCGGTGAAACACCCGAGGTGCTGGCCAAGACCACCATCTATTCGCTCGACATGGGCGCGCTTTTGGCCGGAACCCGCTATCGGGGTGATTTCGAAGAGCGTTTGAAAGCCGTGGTGTCGGAATTGGAAGACCACCCTGATGCGGTGCTCTTCATCGACGAGATTCACACGGTTATCGGCGCCGGTGCCACATCGGGCGGCGCGATGGACGCGTCGAACCTGCTGAAACCTGCCCTGCAGGGTGGCAAGCTGCGCACAATGGGGTCGACCACCTACAAGGAATTCCGCCAGCATTTCGAAAAAGACCGCGCGCTGAGCCGCCGGTTCCAGAAGATCGATGTAAACGAGCCGTCGGTCGAGGATGCGACCAAGATCCTCAAGGGCCTCAAGCCTTATTTCGAGGATCACCACGCGGTCAAATACACCACCGACGCGATCAAGACCTCGGTCGAGCTGGCGCATCGTTATATCAACGATCGCAAGCTGCCGGACAGCGCCATCGACGTCATCGACGAAGCAGGCGCGGCCCAGCATCTGGTCGCTGCTGCGAAGCGGCGCAAGACGATCGGCGTGAAGGAAATCGAGAATGTCGTGGCCAAGATCGCGCGCATTCCGCCAAAGAACGTCTCGAAAGACGACGCCGAAACGCTCAAAGATCTCGAAGCATCGCTCAAGCGCGTGGTCTTTGGTCAGGATACGGCTATCGAGGCACTGTCGTCGGCGATCAAGCTGGCGCGGGCCGGCCTGCGGGAACCGGAGAAGCCCATCGGCAACTATCTCTTTGCCGGCCCGACGGGCGTGGGCAAGACCGAGGTCGCCAAGCAACTGGCCGACACGCTGGGTGTCGAGATGCTGCGCTTCGACATGTCCGAATACATGGAGAAACACGCGGTCAGCCGCCTGATTGGCGCGCCTCCGGGCTATGTTGGGTTCGACCAGGGCGGGATGCTTACAGATGGCGTCGACCAGCATCCGCATTGCGTGCTGCTGCTCGATGAGATCGAAAAGGCACACCCGGATGTCTACAACATCCTGCTGCAGGTGATGGACCACGGCAAACTGACCGACCATAACGGCCGGACGGTGGATTTCCGCAATGTGATCCTGATCATGACGTCGAACGCGGGTGCGGCGGAACAGGCAAAGGCCGCCATCGGCTTTGGCCGTGACCGGCGCGAGGGCGAAGACACCGCCGCGATTGAGCGGACGTTCACGCCTGAATTCCGCAACCGTCTTGACGCGGTGATCTCGTTTGCGCCGCTGTCGAAGGACATCATCATGCAGGTCGTCGAAAAGTTCGTTCTGCAGCTTGAAGCCCAGTTGATGGACCGCAACGTGACCATCGAACTGACACCGGCCGCAGCCGCGTGGCTGGGCGATAAGGGGTATGATGACAAGATGGGTGCGCGCCCGCTGGGCCGTGTCATTCAGGAGCACATCAAGAAGCCGCTGGCCGAAGAGCTGCTTTTTGGCAAGCTGACCAAAGGCGGCGTCGTCAAGGTCAGCGTCAAGAACGGCGAACTGGTGTTGACCCTCGAAGGGCCGGAAAAGCCCCAGATCTCGGGCGACAAGCCACCGCTTCTGACTGCCGAGTAACACATGCGGCCAGCGCTTTTTGCGCTGGCGCTTTCCTGCGCTGCACCAGCCGTGGCGGCGCAGGATATCGCGCTCAGCCTGCCCATTGATTGCGACCTGGGGCGCGACTGTTTCATCCAGCAATACAAGGATCGTGACCCGGGCGACGGCGCGCGGGATTACACCTGCAACGGCCTCAGCTATGACGGTCATTCCGGCACCGACTTTGCCCTGCCAACCCGCCGCGACATCGCCCGCGACGTACCGGTCATTGCCGCCGCCCCCGGAACGGTAACCAACATCCGCGACGGCATGCGCGACCGCGTCTACCGCCCCGAAAACGGTGGGCGCGGCGGCAACCGGGCCTGCGGCAATGGTGTTCTCATTGATCATGGCGGTGGCTGGGAAACGCAGTATTGCCATCTCAAACGCGGCTCTCTCCGGGTTGAGCCGGGCCAGTCGGTCGCGCGCGGATCGATCCTGGGCACCGTCGGTATCTCGGGCCGGGCAGAGTTCCCCCACGTGCATCTGACCGTGCGCAAGAACGGCGAGGCAGTTGACCCTTTCCGGCCTTCCGACGCGCAAAGCTGCGGCGGGGCGGCAAAGCGGACGCTGTGGCAGACCACGCCCCCCTACCGGCCCGGCGGCCTGATCGATGTGGGCAGTGCGGCCAGCATTCCGGAATACGATGACGTACGCGCGGGCACGGCAACGCAAGCGACCCTGCAGCCCGACGCAGACGCCATCGTCGTCTTCGGCTTTGCCTTTGGTGGTAGGCCGGGCGACGAGATCCGGATCGAGATTTCTGGCCCGGGCGGTGTTCTGACGGATCAGACCCTGCCCGTGGACCGCAAACAGGCGCAGTTCTTTCGCGCAGCCGGTCTGCGCCGCTCGACCGCGGCATGGCCCACCGGGCGCTATATCGGGACCGTCACCTTTATTCGCGACGGCAGAGGCATGGAGCAGCAGAAAACGGCGTTTCAGGTCGCCGAGTGACGTCTATTTTCCGGTAAATTTCAGCTCGATCCGGCGGTTCTGCGCCCGCGCCTCGGCTGTGTCGAGCGGATTGACGGGCTGGTATTCACCGAACCCGTTGGCCGAAAGACGGGCGGGCGGGATGCCCAGCACCTCGGACATGAAGCGCACAACCGACAGGGCGCGCGCCTGGCTAAGCTCCCAGTTATCCGCGAACCGCCCAAAGCCCGAAACCGGCACGTTGTCGGTATGGCCATCGACCTGGATCACCCAATCGATTTCAGGCGGGATTTCATCCGAGATGCCCTGAATGATCGCGGCGACCTTGGCGATTTCGTTCTGACCGTCGAACGACAATGTGGCCTCGCCCGATGCGAACAGCACCTCGGAGGAAAAGACAAAACGGTCGCCCACGATCCGCACACCTTCCTGCCGGCCCAGCACGTCGCGCAGGCGCCCAAAGAATTCCGACCGGAACTTTTCAAGATCCTTGGACTGGCCGACCAGCGTTTCGCGCTCTGCGGCAAGGCGATCACGTTCGGCTTCGAGCCGGGCGCGCTCAGCCTCTTCGAGTTCGCGGCGACGCCGTTCCTCGGCGGCCAGACGGGCAAGGGCCGAATTCAGCTCGGTCCCCAGCGACTGAAGCTGGACATTTCGGGATGCGTCGCGGGCCTGCGCATCGTCAAGCAGGGCCTGCAACTGACCCAGCTGCTCACGCAGTGCCGCAACCTGCTGGTTCAGCAGTTCGGTCTGGCGCTGCGCCTCGGCACTGATCTCTTTTTCCTGCGACAGCGATTGCTGGGCGGCAGAAAGCAACGTCTTGCGGTTGTTGGCGATGACATTGGCGTCGTCGAGTGCCTGTTCGGCGGCGAGTTTCTGAGCGAGGGCCGCGGCGAGTTGCGAGCGGATATCTTCGGAGCTTGCGCCGCTCTCGCGAACCTGCGCCTCGGCGGCCAGACGGGCCGACACGGCGGCTGCCAATTGTTCCCTCAGATCAGTGATTTCGGTGGTCTGGGCCGCGACCTGGTCTTCAGCTGACTTCGCGGTGGCCAGCGCATCCGCAAGCCGCTCTTCCAGGGTACCTTGCTGTTCGGCACCGGCAGCGGCCCTTTCCCGCTCGGTCTCTAGCTGCGCCAGCGCCAGCCGCAACTCGGTTTCAAGCTCGGCGACCCGTTCGGTGGCCGCGACCTCGACCGCGTCCTTCTGATCGAGCTTCAGGAGTGCGGCGGCAAGGGCCTGATCAAGATCGGCCTCGGCAGCACGGGCGGCCGCCAGCAGCGTCAGCGTCTCTTCGGCCCTGCGCCGCTGTTCTTCGAGCGCGAGGGTCATCGCCGTCAGCTCGGTATCGGAATTCGCCAGCCGCTCGCG
>CAWUIQ010000109.1:0-9091 GCA_963922565.1 uncultured Rhodobacterales bacterium | reverse complement strand
CCGACGATCTTGGCGGTGTCGACGAACCACTGGTCGGTCAGCATCGGCTCGATCACGACCTTTGAGCGGTCGCCGAAGGGCTGCATGATCGGTTTGGCTTCGACCAGCGGGGCAAGGTCGGCGCGTGAACCCTCCTCATCCGAGGAGGAACCACGCACCCTACCGAGGCGGGGATCGTCCGCGCTGACCATGACAGCCAGACCTTCGCCGGTGATCTGTTCGACGACCTTTTTGCGCGCCTCGAACCGGTCCAGGCCCCGGAGATCGTCAGGAACGAGGTTGATCGCATCCGCTTCGGCCTCTGCCAGCGTCCGCTCGCCCTTGGCCACGGCCATGGCGATATCGGCCTGCTCCGCATAGGGCGCGCCGTCATCCCGCATCGCCCCCTTGGTGTCCATCAGCCGGTACATCGGAATGCCGCGGCGCTTGGCGACCTCGTAGTCGTTGAAGTCATGCGCGCCGGTGATCTTGACCGCGCCCGAGCCGAAATCGGGGTCAGGATATTCGTCGGTGATGATCGGGATCAGGCGACGATGCTCTTTCGGTCCGACCGGGATTTCGCAGAGCTTGCCGACGATCGGCGCATAGCGTTCGTCGCTGGGATGTACGGCGACGGCGCCATCGCCCAGCATCGTTTCGGGCCGTGTCGTGGCGATCGAGATATAGTCGCGCGTTTCGCGCAGGGTGATATTCCCGTCCTCGTCCTTTTCGACATAGTCATAGGTGGCTCCATCCGCGAGCGGATATTTGAAGTGCCACATATGGCCCGCAACCTCGATATTCTCCACCTCGAGATCGCTGATCGCGGTTTCGAATTTCGGGTCCCAGTTCACCAGCCGCTTGCCGCGATAGATCAAGCCCTTGTTGTAAAGCTCGACAAAGACCTTGATGACGGCGTCGTGGAAATTGCCCTCTTCGCCCTCGGGGGCGTTCGGGGCGCCGGACATGGTAAAAGCTTCGCGTGTCCAGTCGCATGATGCGCCCAGACGCTTGAGCTGTCCGATGATGTTACCGCGCGATTTCTGCTTTTGCTCCCAGACCTTCGCGACAAAGGCCTCACGCCCCATTTCCTGCCGGGTCGCGTTGGATTTGTCCTTGGCCAGTTCCCGTTCCGTCACCATCTGGGTCGCGATGCCGGCGTGGTCGGTGCCGGGCTGCCAGAGCGTGTCGAAGCCCTGCATCCGCTTCCAGCGGATCAGGATATCCTGCAGCGTGTTGTTGAACGCGTGCCCCATATGCAGCGAACCGGTGACGTTCGGGGGCGGGATCATGATGCAATAGGTCGAGGCCCCCGGCTTGGCATTGGCCCCGGCCACGAAGCAACCGGCCTTTTCCCACGCCTCGTACAGGCGGGTTTCGGCGGTGGATGCGTCGAATGTTTTGTCGAGTGCCATGGCCTTTGATCCCTTGCGTATCGCGAGCCGTGAGATAGCGGGAAGGGGCGCGGATTGGAAGGGTCGGATTGCCGCTCTGGACAAGGGGAATGCTGCCGCTAGTGTCAGCCACGAAACGCAAGCAGTGCAGGGGTCTCAGATGGACAAGTTCGGGAAGAGTCAGCCGGTCAAACGGGTAGAAGATGTGCGGTTCCTGACGGGGCAGGGGCGCTATGTGGACGATCTGGCGCCTGCGAATGCGCTGATTGCCTATGTGCTGCGCTCGTCCGTGGCCCACGCGGTACTGAATTCGGTCGATACGGCCGAGGCCAAGGCGGTCGAGGGCGTGCGCGCCGTGTATACCGCGGCCGATCTCGAAGCGGCGGGGCTGAACCTCGATATCCCCGCGACGACGGTCGAGAATCGCGACGGGACGCGGGGCGCGTCGCCCGAACGTCCGCTGCTGGCCAAGGGCAAGCTGCGTTTCGTGGGCGAACCCATTGCGATGATCGTGGCCGAGACCAAGGCGCAGGCGATGGATGCGGCCGAGTTGATCGAGGTTGATTACGACGATCTGCCGGCCAAGCTTGACCTCGCGCCCGGAGGCGAGACGGTTCACGCAGAGACGCCCGACAACTTGGCCTTTGATTGGGGGATGGGGGACGAGGCGGCGACCGAGGCGGCCTTTGCTGCCGCCGCCCATACCGTCAGCCTTGAGGTTGGCGACAATCGGATCATCGTCAATTCGATGGAACCGCGGGGCTGCTATGCCGAGCTTGAGGGCGAGCGGTTGCATGTTGCCATCAACGGGCAGGGGGTCTGGGGCAACAAGGATCGGCTGGCCAGTAACCTCAAGATGGACCCGGAGATGATCCGCGTGACCAATCCTGATACCGGCGGCGGTTTCGGGATGAAGGGCATGTTCTATCCCGAATATGCCGTGGTGGCCCATGCGGCCCGCGATCTGAAAATGCCGGTGCACTGGATGTCAGAGCGGACCGAGGCGATGCTTTCAGACAATGGCGGTCGCGATCTTGTCAGCCTTGCCGAACTGGCCTTTGACGCAGACCACAAGATCACCGCCTACAGGGTCCGGACCAAGTGCAACCTCGGTGCCTATAATTCGCAATTCGCGCAACCTATCCAGACCCAGCTTTTCAGCCGCGTTCTGATGGGGACTTATGATGTGCAGACGACGTGGCTGCAGGTCGATGGCTATTTCACCAATACCACCCAGGTCGATGCCTATCGCGGGGCCGGTCGGCCCGAAGCGATTTATGTGCTCGAACGGGTGATCGACCGCGCGGCGCGCGAGCTGGGCGTCGATCCGTGGGATCTGCGCCGTAAGAATTTCATCAAACCGAACCAGTTCCCGTACAAAACCGCCACAGGTGAGACTTACGATGTGGGTGACTTTGACAAGGTGATGGATCGCGCAATGGCCGAGGCCGATGTCGGGGGCTTCGCGGCGCGCAAGGCTGCGGATGCGGCGCAGGGCAAACTGCGCGGGATCGGCCTGTGTTACTATATCGAAAGTATTTTGGGCGACCCTTCGGAAACGGCCAAGGTCGTGTTCGAGGAGGATGGAACCGTTTCGATCTATGTTGGCACCCAATCGAACGGGCAGGGGCACGAGACGGTCTATGCCCAGTTCCTCGCGGATCAGACGGGCATTCCCGCTGACAAGATCCACGTGGTTCAGGGCGACAGCGATCTCATCAGGATGGGCGGCGGCACCGGTGGTTCCCGGTCGGTTACGGTGCAAAACAACGCGACCCTCGCGACGGTGGCGGGCATGACAGAGGCCTTCACCCTCTTTCTGGCCGATGAAATGGGCGTCGATGCGGGGCAGATCAGCTTTGATGACGAACGGTTCCGGGCCGATGGTTCGAATCTGACGCCAACCATGCTCGAAGTGGCCGAGATGGCGCGCGATGCGGGCCGGGATGATCTTCTGGTTCACGAGACGACAGCGAAGCTTGAGGCGCGCAGCTTTCCGAACGGCTGTCATGTTACAGAGGTCGTGATTGATCCTGACACAGGCGTGACCACGGTTGACCGCTATTCCGTCACGGACGATTTCGGCAACCTTATCAACCCGCTACTGGCCGAAGGTCAGGTCCACGGCGGTGTGGTTCAGGGCATCGGGCAGGCGATTACAGAGCATGTCGTCTTCGATGACGAGGGCCAATTGCTCACAGCAACGTTCATGGATTACGCCTTGCCCCGTGCGGATGACGTTCCCATGATTGAGTTTGCGTCCGAACCTGTCCCGTCTACGGCCAATATCATGGGCATGAAAGGATGCGGCGAGGCGGGCACGGTCGGTGCCCTGGCGGCAGTGGCCAACGCGGTTCAGGATGCATTGTGGGAGTGCGGCGTGCGCCAGGCGGATATGCCCTTCACGCCGCTCAAGGTTTGGGAATTGTTGCAGGATGATCCGATCGCGGCTGAGTAGAAGGATTGCCGACTGGGTCCGGGGGAAATTCACCCGCCCGCCGTCGCCGCCCCTGCAGCCCCGCCGGGGGCCGGTCAGCCACGTCATCATCCTGGATGGTACGATGTCCTCGCTCGAGCCGGGGCAAGAGACCAATGCGGGCCTCGCCTACAAGCTTTGCCTCGAACAGGGCAAAGGCGTCTCGGTCTATTACGAGCCGGGCATTCAATGGAAAGACTGGCGAACCGCATCCGATGTGATGATGGGTCGCGGCATCAACCGCCAGATCCGGCGGGCCTATGGATTTCTCGCCTCACGCTACCGGCCTGGTGATCGGATCTATCTCATGGGATATTCGCGGGGGGCATTCGCGGTGCGATCCCTCGCCGGGATCATTGACATGGTGGGGCTCTTGCGCCCGGAACATGCAACCGTGCGGAACATTCGCGACATCTATCGACATTATGAATGCTCGCCCGACAGCGAGGGCGCGCGGGTCTTTGCGGACCGATTGTGCCAACCGGAAGTGACGATTGAAATGATCGGGGTCTGGGACACGGTCAAGGCGCTCGGGTTGCGGTTGCCCCTTTTGTGGAAATTCTCGGCCCCGCGGCACGAGTTTCACAACCATCATCTGGGCCCTGCCATCCGCAACGGGTTTCAGGCGCTGGCCTTGAACGAGACGCGGATGGTCTATGAACCGGTCCTCTGGGACAGTGTCGAGGGATGGCATGGGCGGGTCGAACAGGTCTGGTTTCGCGGGACACATGGCGATGTCGGCGGTCAGATCGGCGGGTTTGAGGCGGCAAGACCCCTCGCCAATATCCCCTTCGTCTGGATGATGGAGCAGGCGGAGGCGTGTGGATTGCCGTTGCCGCAGGGATGGCAGGACCAGTTTCCCTGCGATGCCAATGCGCCATCGGCTGGTTTGTGGCGCGGGAACGGAAAATGGTTCTGGCTCCGGCGGCCGAGGGTGGTCGGATCGACCCAATCGGAACATGTTCATGCGACGGCCAAAACCGCCCTCGAAAACCCCGGCTGGTTCAACTGGTCCGGAGCCGGTCGGCCCGTGGCCTGACTTCTGGCGGTGAAAGAGCGTTAGATAACGCTCTTGGCAAATCTCTTGCAAGAGATTTGGGCAGGTGGCTAGGCTTCGCGCGCAACTGCGCGGAGGGATCATGGGTCAGCTTTCGGGAAAACGCGTCTGGATCACGGGCGGCGGAACGGGCATCGGCGCGGCCGCGGCCCGCATGCTTGCGGCATCGGGTGCCCATGTGACGGTGTCGGGGCGCAGGCCAGAACCGCTTGATGCGGTGGTCAGAGCCATCGCGGCAGAGGGCGGGCAGGCGGATGCCATCCCCCTCGACGCAGCCGATGCAGATGCGATCGCACGCGCCGCAGATGAAATCGGCCCCGTCGATATCCTCGTGGCAAGCGCCGGCATCAACATACCGGACCGGTCCCTTGCCGACATGACGACCGAAGGCTGGGACAAGGTCGTCTCGGTCAACCTCGATGGTCTCTTCTACGCGGCCCGGGCCGTGCTTCCTGGAATGCGGGCCAGTGGTGGCGGCACCGTGATCCTCGTTTCAAGCTGGGCCGGGCGTTACGCCACCCGACTGACGGGTGCGGCCTATAACGCGACCAAACGCGCGGTGATCGCGCTCAACGAAACGATCAACGACGAAGAAGGCGGCAACGGCATCCGCTCGACGGTCATCATGCCGGGCGAGGTCGCGACGGATATTCTGAAGTCCCGCCCCAATCCGCCGCACGAACGGGAACTCGCGCGGATGCTGCAGGCCGACGATCTGGCCGCGACCATCCGCTTTGTCGCGGAAATGCCGCCGCATGTCTGCCTGAACGAGATCCTGATCTCGCCCACCTGGAACCGGTTTTATCAGGGGTTCGAAGAGCTTTCGCCGGATTAAGGACCCGACACCCAGAGCGTGTCAGGTTTTCGCGCCGCTCATGTTCATGATGATGCATGTCGTCGAGCCGGTCGCATAAAGCTTGCCGTCCTCGACCCCGCGAATTTCGCCGTGGGCGACAGCCGTTGACCGCCCGGCATGATCGGTATCGCCGACGCAGTCGATCATCATGCCAAGCGGAATCGCCCGGGTGATGTTAATCTTGTATTCGAGCGTCGTGTAAACGCTGCCTTGGGGCACGGTCGTCATCACGGCACAGGCCATCGCACTGTCGAGCAACGTGCCGTACCAGCCACCATGAACACTGCCCATCGGGTTGGTCACCTCGAATTGCGGCGTGCCCCGGAACACGACCCGCCCGGCCTCGACAGAGTGCAGTCTATAGCCCATCGTCGACGCAATGGGTGGCCCCGGGACGCGCCCATCAAGGATGCCTTGCATGAATTCCAGCCCCGACATGCCGGTGATCGTTTGCATATCGGGCAGGTCGGCGGGCGATTGGGCGGCGTATTGCATGGGATGGCTCTCCGTCTCTGCCACGAGGCTAGGTCGAGGGACGGGGCCGGTCCAGTTTTACGCCACGTTTCGGATCACGCTTTCGGCGGTAATGCCAAGGGCCCGGCAAACCTGCCGCGTCAGTTCGGGCCTGTTGAGTGTATAGAAATGAAGCCGCTCGACCCCTTCGCAGAGCAGGGTATCGCAAAGCTCGGTCGCGTGGGCCAGGGCAAAGAGATCGCCGCGCTCTTCCCGTGCCGCCCTTTCGAATCCCTGGGCAAGATCGGGTGCGACGCTCGCGCCGCAGCGTTCCGCAAACCCCTTCGTGCTGGCCCAGTTAGTGACGGGCAGGATGCCGGGCGTAAGCTTGTCGGCGAGGCCCTTGGCGGCGCAGGCATCGCGGAACCGTAGAAACGTTTCGGGGTCGAAAAAGAACTGGGTGATCGCCTCATCCGCGCCCGCATCGATCTTGGCCTGAAGCCATTCGACATTCTGATCGGTACTGGCCGCATCAGGATGGCTTTCGGGATAGGCACCAACACGGATCGTGAACCGGCCATCCTTGGCCAGTGCCTCGACCAGTCCGCAACTGTCTGCAAAACCGTCGGGATGGGGGGCAAAGCATTCGCCCTTGGGCGGATCGCCCCGCAGCGCGACGATGTCGCTGACCCCGGCCTTGGCATAGGCATCGGCCGTTGCAATCACGTCGGCCTTGCTGGCCCCGACGCAGGTCAGGTGCGCAGCAACCGGCAGCCCGGATTGCTTGCGCAGGATCTGCGCGGCCTCTTGGGTGAGCTTCTGCGTGCTGCCACCCGCGCCGTAGGTGACCGAGAAAAAGCGCGGCGCCAGCGGGGCCAGGGCATGAACGGTATCCCACAGGTGAAACGATGCGTCGAGCGAGCGGGGCGGAAAGACTTCGAACGAAATGGCGGGCACGGTCAGGCTCCTCAGCAAGCGGTTGCACCCAGCATGCCTGACGGGATAACTTGAAGCAAATTCATATATCTCAACATGAACATGAGGCGTGTATGCATATCGAGTTTCGCCACCTTCGATCGATCAAGGCAATTCACGAGGCGGGCGGACTGGCCCGCGCCGCCGATCAGTTGCACATCACCCAAAGCGCGCTCAGCCACCAGATCAAGGGGCTGGAAGAGCAGGCTGGCGTCGAGCTGTTCGTACGTCGCTCAAAGCCCCTGCGCCTTTCGGCTGCCGGTTTGCGCTTGTTGCGTCTGGCCGAACAGGTCTTGCCGCAGGTCGAAAAACTGCAGGCCGAATTCTCGTCCCTCCGCGAAGGATCGTCAGGCCGCATGCACATCGCGATCGAATGCCATGCCTGTTTCGAGTGGCTGTTTCCGGTGCTCGAGGAATTCCGCCGCGCCTGGCCGGATGTCGACGTTGATATCCGCCCCGGTCTTGCCTTTGACGCCCTTCCAGCCCTGATGAAGGAAGAGGTGGATCTGGTCGTGTCCTCCGATCCCGAGGATCTGCCGGGCGTCGAGTTTGTCGAACTCTTTGACTATGCGCCCGTCTTCGTCGCGGCCTCCGCCCACCCCCTTGCCCAGAAGCCGTATATCGAGGCCGCCGATTTTCGGGGCGAAACCCTGATCACCTATCCGGTTGAGCGTACCCGCCTCGACGTCTTCAGCCAGCTTTTGATCCCGGCCAAGGTCGAACCGGCAGCGGTGCGGCAGGCCGAGTTGACGGCGGTCATCCTGCTTTTGGTGGCGTCCAATCGCGGGGTGTCGGTGTTGCCCGATTGGGTGGTGCGCGAGGTGAAGTATTCGTCCGACTATGTCACCCGCCCCCTGACCAAGGACGGCATCACCCGGCGGCTTTATGCGGCGGTCCGCAGCGAAGAGCGTGACAAACCCTATATGCAAAAGCTGCTGGATCTCGCCCGGGTCGAGGCGCGGCGGCTTCAGGCCGCCTGAGTCTTTCGTCTGAGGGCGAGCGCGGTGATCACGGCGCTTGCCGCGGCAAGGCCTGCCGACAGATACGCCAGCACCTGAAAGGCAACCGTCATTGCCGCACCGTGTCCCGGTGTGTCGCTTAACACCCCGAAGGTGGCAGTTCCCCCCGCAGCAGCATAGCTGCCCGCGACGATGCCGCCGACAGCGGCTACGGAAATCAGCCCGGCCATCCGTGTGATCGCGTTGTTGATGGCGGACGCGATGCCGGCCTGCCGATCCTCGACCGCGCCCATCACCGTCGTGGAAAGCGGTGCAACAACCAACGACATCCCGAACCCCACAAGACACATGGCGGGCAGGACATGACCCCAGAAATTCTGTGCAGGGGCAAGGAACCCCATGGCGCCATAGCCCGCCGCCACGATCAGGCTGCCGGTGATCAGCAGCGGCGCAGGGCCGATCCGGTCGGCAAGCTTGCCCGCGCGGGGCGACAGCAATGCGATAAAGACCGACATCGGCGCAAAGGCGGCACTTGCCGCGATCTCGGTCTTGCCCCAACCGGCGATGAAGGTCATCGGCATGAAAAAGAACATGACCGACAGGGCGGCGTACAGCGTGAAGGTCAGCGTGTTGGCCGCCGAAAAGGGGATAGACCGGAACAGCGACAGTGGCATCATCGGATGATCCGCGCGCCACTCAAAGACGATGAACGCGACCAGCAGCACGGCACCCGCGATCAGCCAGCCGCCTGCGCCAGACCCGTGATCCAGACTGGTCAGTCCCCAGGCCAGCGCCATCAAGGCGGACGTGGCCAAGGCGGCCCCCGGCAGATCGAGCGGTGCGCCCGGCTCTGCCTCGTCGACACCCACCCGGCTGAGCAGCAGCCAGATCGCCAGCCCGCCAAGGGGCAGGTTGATCGCAAAGATCCAGCGCCAGACTTCG
>CAWUIQ010000108.1:0-9115 GCA_963922565.1 uncultured Rhodobacterales bacterium | reverse complement strand
ATCGGCATACAGGACTGGAATTCCGACGGCTTCGATACATACCGGGATCGAAACTTTGATATCGCCTTGCTCCTGAGCAAGGAACGCAAACACTGGCCCGCGCTTTCCGTCGGCCTCAGGGATTTCGCGGGCACGGGGATCTATGCCAGCGAATACGTTGTCGCCAGTAAATCGTTTGAGCAACCTCTCGGGTTGCCGGGGCGCTTCAACGTGACGGCGGGTCTTGGCTGGGGGCGTCTGGGCAGCTCGGGCGACATCGGCTCGTCGGGCGACCGGCCTGCGTTTGATCCGAACGACGAGGGCGGCGAACCATCCACAGATCAATGGTTCCGCGGCCCGTACGCACCCTTTGGTGGCATCGAGTGGCAGGTGAATGACCGGCTCGGCGTCAAACTCGAATACTCTCCGGATGCATACGAGCCGGAAACGTCACGGGACGTTTTTGAAATCGAATCGCGGGTCAATTTCGGTATCGAATATCAGGCGGCCGAGAACCTGCGGCTTGGGGCGTACTATCTTTACGGCTCGGAACTCGGGGTGAGCGCCCAGCTTCAGTTCAATCCGAAGCGCGCGGTCACACCGGTCTCTGTCGCCGGCCCCCGGCCCATCATCAAAAGGCCCAGCCGACAGGCCGCCCCGGATGCCTGGGATACGGCCTGGAGCAGCTCGGAGAGTGCGCCTGTCGTGATCCGTGACGCGTTGCGCGAAGAACTGTCCGAAGATGGTCTGCGGCTCGAGGCCATTTCGGTCACTGCGACGTCGGCGGAACTGCGGATCACCAATCTGCGCTATGGCTCCAATTCGCTTGCAGTCGGACGGGCCGCCCGGGCCATGGCGCGCGTCATGCCCGCTTCTGTCGACACGTTCCGCATCACGCTCGAGGCCGAGGGGCTGCCGCTGTCAACCGTTTCAATCCAGCGTGCAGACCTCGAGTCGCTAGAGTTTGTGCCAAACGGAAACACCGCCCTTTTGGCCCGCACCGATATTGACGATGCAGCGCCTGATCTACAACCGGGTGGTGCAGCGAATGCCCTGGACACCTATCCGCGCTTCAACTGGTCGCTTGGGCCATTCGTCTCACCCAGCTACTTCGACACCGAACAGCCGGTGCGGGCCGATGTCGGTCTGAGCGCGCAGTTCCGGTATCGTCTGCGGCCCGGACTACTTGTCGCCGGCGATCTTCGGCAACGTTTTGCGGGGAATGTCGAAGATACGGCAGATACAGAATCAGAATTGCCCCGCGTCCGGACAGACGCCCGCCGGTATGCGGAAGAGGGCGAGACCGCGATCGACAAGCTTTATGTCGCGAACTACTGGAAGCCATCGCGCGATATCTATGCCCGTGTGACGGCCGGCTATCTGGAGTCGATGTTCGGGGGCGTATCTGGTGAGATCCTCTGGAAACCGGCGACAAGCCGGCTCGCCTTTGGTGCGGAGGCAAACTTTGTCCGCCAACGTGATTTCGACCAGATGTTCGGCTTTCAGGACTACGACGTCGCGACCGGGCACGTATCCGCTTACTACGAGATCGGAGGCGGGTATATCGGGCAGGTCGACGTGGGGCGCTACCTGGCAGGCGACGCCGGTGCGACGTTCACGATCAGCCGGGAATTCAAGAACGGCTGGAAGGTGGGCGGCTTTTTCACCCTCACCGATGTGAGCGCCGAAGAGTTTGGCGAAGGGTCCTTTGACAAGGGGATCAACCTGACCATCCCACTCAACTGGTTCCTTGGAAAACCGACCCGGCAGACCGTCAGCACGACGATCCGACCGATTCAGCGTGACGGCGGTGCGAGGCTGAGTGTTCCGGGACGTCTTTACGAAGTTGTCCGGCCCGGACACGAAGCGGAGTTGGTGAGCGATTGGTCGAGGGTTTGGGAATGAAGCGTTACGCGGTCGCATCTCTCGCCCTATTGCTCGCCGCGTGTTCCGGCGGCACGGGCGACAACGAAGACCGGATCGAAAGCCAGTCGAGCGTGCTTTCAGAAGTTCGGCAGAGCGTCCAGATCAATCGTCAGAACCGCGACCGGACCTTGCCACCCGTCACCCGCGCGCAGCTGGATCAGCTGACGGTCGGCGCCCTTGAAGTTGTGATCGAGAAGGGTGGGCGGAGTGCTTACCTGTCGCCATACTCCACCCGGACCGACGCCTTGCCTGGCCAGATTGTCGTATGGCGCAGCCCGGATGGCGCGCAGATCGTATTAAGGGATGGCCTGATTATGGGGACACGGGCCTTGGGGAACGACCTTGCATCCGCGGACGTCAACCAAAGCCTGCACCTGCTCAGAACATCAGGCACTGGTCCCGCTCGGCGCGTCTATTACGTCCGCGAAGATGACAACACCCAAGCGACGGTCAACGCACGATGCGAAGTAAGTTCAATGGGCCCCGCCAAGATCGAGATCGTGGAGCGCAGTTTTTCGACCACGCGGATGCGGGAAGTCTGTTTGGTGGGTTCAGACCAGATCACGAATGAGTACTGGATCGACAGCAGCGACAAGACAGTTCTTCAGTCACGTCAGTGGATTGGGCCGCGGATCGGGTTTTTGAACCTGAGGGTGCTGAAGAAGTGACCAAAATGTCATTGACGAGCGAAAAGCCGATCAAATTAACGAACTGATCGCAATGCACGTTGTTTTGGTTCACCTTTTACGATAACCGACAAGTATCAGCGATGAAGGGTTTCGACTATGAACAAAGTACTCTCACTCGTTTCCGCTACTGCAATGGCCGCCGCTTTGGCACTTCCGGCAGCAGCAAACGACGTCCCGCTCAACACTGTCACCGGCGGTGAAGGTCAAGAGCAAGCAAGCGGTCAGGCGCTGGCGGCTGGTGGCCTGGTCACCGGCACAGCTTTGGTTGGTGCGATTGCAGTTGTAGCGGTCGTGGCAGCAGCCTCGGACGACGACGAATCGTCGACAACCGTTACTGGCGAATAATAGAACCAATCACTTTGATTGGATTAGGAAGCGGCGTTAAGCGCCGCTTCTATTTTTTTGGTGACCTGACGCGATAGCGGCTTAACGCTTGATCCCCACGTCGCCAACACTTCACCATCCTTTCCGATCAGAACCTTGTTGAAGTTCCAACGCGGCTCAAACCCGGTTTGCGCCTTCACTTCCTGATAGAACGGATGCGCTGCCTCACCACGGACGCTGGTAATGTCAGCCATCGGAAGGTCGAGGAAAAAATTCAGCTCGCAGAATTCCTTGACCTCGGCAGCTGTCTCCAGTTCCTGATTAAAGTCGTCGGATGGGACCGCCAAGACAACCAGTCCAGCGTCTTCGTAGCGTTCGTAGAGGGTCTGTAGTGCATCGTACTGGCCAGTGAAGGCGCATTGGGACGCCGTGTTCACAACCAGGATCGGCTGCCCGGCCCAGTCTTCCAAAGGAATCGAACCGCCGTCGATTGATGAAAAGACGTGGTTACCGATCTCGGCATAGGCACAAGTCGTGGCCGCGACCAATGCGATCGCTGAAACAACCGATTTCATATCTAACCTCCGGATTCTCCTCTTATCGAGCGAAATAGGGGCGATCCGTGATTAGTCACGCCCTTTCATTCCATCCGCACAACGCCAAATATGAAACCAAAGACACGAAGTCGGAGGCACCATGGACAAGTACTTCAAGGATCCGGATGCTGTCGCAGCGCTCTCACCGGAAGAATTCTATGTTACGCAGCAAAGCGGCACAGAGCGGCCGGGCACCGGCAAGCTGCTGAATAACAAAGAGCCCGGGATCTATGTTGATATCGTGTCGGGCGAGCCGCTGTTCGCGTCAGCCGACAAATACGAAAGCGGCTGCGGCTGGCCCAGCTTTACCAAGCCGATCGCAAACGTGACCGAGCATCACGACGCATCTCACGGGATGATCCGCACGGAGGTCCGCAGCAAGCATGGCGACAGTCACCTCGGCCATGTCTTTCCCGATGGTCCGGTCGATCGAGGCGGTCTGCGGTATTGCATCAACTCGGCCTCGCTTCGTTTTGTGCACCGTGATGATATGGAGGCCGAAGGTTACGGCGAATATCTGAACCAAGTGGAGGATGTGACATGAGCGAAGAACGCGCCATTCTTGCGGGAGGATGTTTCTGGGGCATGCAGGATCTGATCCGGAAGCGACCCGGCGTCTTGCGCACCCGTGTCGGCTATACCGGGGGGGACGTGCCGAATGCGACCTATCGCAACCATGGGACCCATGCCGAGGGGATCGAGATTTTCTATGATCCGGCGATCATCAGTTATCGGGATTTGCTGGAGTTCTTTTTCCAGATCCACGACCCGACGACCCTGAACCGCCAAGGCAATGATGTGGGTCTCAGCTATCGCTCTGCGATTTACTATGTCGACGACCTACAGAAACAGGTGGCCGAAGACACGATTGCCGATGTTAACGCCTCGGGGATCTGGCCCGGCAAAGTGGTGACCGAGATCGAACCCGTCGGCGACTTTTGGGAAGCCGAGCCTGAGCATCAGGATTATCTCGAGCGGTTCCCTAACGGATACACCTGCCACTTTCCGCGCGCGGGTTGGGTGCTGCCGAAACGCGCTGCAGAGTAAAAAGACACTCGGTTCAAAGCCGTTCGGCCGCCCAGCGGGCAGCATCAGCGACGGTCGGATCGGCATCGTCAATGAGGTCCTGCGCCACAGCGCGCAGGGCTGGCATCTTGGAATTGCCAATGGCGTAGAGGACATTTCGCACGAACCGGTTCCGGCCAATCCGCTTGATTGGAGAGCCGGAAAACCGGGTGCGAAACGCGGTATCATCAAGCCTCGCGAGGGTTGCCAGGTCCGGCGCCGTCCAATCCTCAGCGATCAGGCGATTATCCCGGGCAGCGACCGCAAACTTGTTCCAGGGACAGACCGCCAGACAGTCATCGCAGCCATAGATCCGGTTTCCCATCTTTGCCCGCAGGTAGGGCGCCACGGGACCTTGGTGCTCGATCGTCAGGTAAGAGATGCAGCGACGCGCATCGAGCTGGTAAGGGGCCGGGAACGCGTTAGTAGGGCAGATATCGAGACACGCCCGGCAGGAACCGCAATGATCAACTTCTGGTTCATCGGGCTCGAGTTCCAGTGTGGTGAATATCGCCCCCAGAAACGCCCAGTTGCCCCAGTCCCGGCTGACGAGGTTGGTATGCTTGCCCTGCCACCCCAGGCCAGCGGCCTGAGCTAAGGCCTTTTCGGGGACGGGCGCGGTATCCACAAAGACTTTGATCTCGCACCCCGTTTCGGTGACGAGCCATCGACCCAATCGCTTGAGCCGCTTCTTGACGACGTCGTGGTAATCGCGACCCTGCGCATAGACCGAAATCGCAGCCCGCTCGGGGTCAGCCAGCACGGCCAATGGGTCATGGGTGGGCGAATAGCTTTCGGCCAGCATCAAAACTGACCGGGCGTCGGGCCAGAGAGCGGATGGATCGCCGCGCCAGTGCATACGCTCAGCCATCCATGACATCTGGCCGTGATACCCCTTGGCAACAAAGGCGTTCAGACGATCAGCAACTTCAGGCACGGCATCGGGTTTGCACACGCGTGCCGAGACAAAGCCGCAATAGATGGCCTCTTTGATGAGCGCCTTCTTTATCGACATCTCAGTGCAAGCGAGCAGCCAAGAGCCCAGTCCGCTCGATCAGAAATCGAGGTCGTTGTAATGGCGTGGCGGCGGAAACCCGGGCACCTGATCGGCGAGGATCCCGCGGAATGCAGGGCGCGACTTGATCTTGGCATACCAATCCTTAACCACCTCGCTGCGGTTCCAGTCCACATCGCTGATATAGTCGAGCGCGGACAAATGCGAAGCGGCTGCAAAATCGGCCAGGGTCATCAAATCACCCGCGAGCCACCTGCGATGATCCAGCAACCACGTCATATAGTCGAGGTGATACTTGATGGCCTTGGCGCCATCTTTGACATTGCGGCTGTCGGGAAAGCCCTGGCCCATCATCTTTTTATTCACGCGTTCGTATAGCAGTTTTGATGTGACCTCGGCGTGAAACTTGTCGTCGAACCATCCAACCAGACGCCGCACCTCGAGCCGCCCGGCAGCATCCTTGGGTAACAAAGGCGGTTCGGGTCTTGTCTCTTCGATGTATTCGCAAATCGCACTGCTTTCAGCCATCGTGATGCCATCGAGCTTCAGGACAGGAACCTTCGACGCCGGGTTACGACGCAAAAAATCAGCATCCTGCTCCCAGTACCGCTCCTCGACCAGTTCCACTTCCATCTTCTTTTCCGAAAGGACAAGGCGAACCTTCCGGCAGAACGGCGATAAAGGGACGTGAAACAAGCGGGCCACGGCGCTTCCTGCTTTTGCAAACGTGTTCAGATTCCATGCACTTACAGCGCCGTGTTTTCAACTGCTGGGCCAGCTACGCAGCCGAACAGGTCCCAAAAAACGCATTTTGGTCACATTCTCAGAGAATTTTCGCCATAACGGCTCGTTAACCACGACTCTTGAAGAAGCCTGCCGTGCGGGTGTTATTGTAGGATTGTGACCAGTGAAACAGTTTCGAGCAACCGTAGCCGGTATCACGGCTTTGATGGTGATGAGCGGCGCAGCATCGGCAGCGACACTTGCACTCGACGAAATCCGGAATTTCACGACCAGCTCGACCGGCTATGTGGTCTTTGATGGTCTGAACGACGCCTTTGACGGTTACGGCCTCATAACCGGCCTGCCATCGAGCGTGTCGGTGACCCGGGACGTACAAACGCTTGAAGATATCCGCACCTACCGTGTGCTGGATACATTCACGAACAACTCGTCCAGCGATGTTTCTGTCAACATCACGTATTTCACCAACCTGGGCTCTGACGGGAACGAAGAAATCGTGCGCGAGGGTCGTGATACATCCATCACGTATGAAAACCCACCGTCCAGCACTCTGCCGGACCCGGTTATCGCATTCACCTATGGCAACAACGCGTTTTCGCGGAACAACCTGTCGGGCGATGTCAGCAGCAATGCGTTCAACCTGACAGCGACCTTTGATCTGGCCGCCGGTGAGAGCACGTCGATCCTGCAATTCGCAACACTGGTGCTCGAGTCAGGTATCCGGACGGGCGAAGTTGCCCTTGCCGAACTGATTTCAAGCGATTTGCGCGACAGCCCCTTTGCTTTGGGTGGTATCAGCTCACGCCAGGCGGAACTGATTGCGAACTTCACCGGCGCGGAGGTTCCCCTGCCGGCAAGCTCGCTGCTGCTGGGTGCTGGTCTGCTTGGCTTTGGCGCTCTGCGCCGCCGCAAGTCACGCGGCTAGTCGGATAGACATGATGCGCGGCCGTCCTTGAGGATCGTGGCCGCGCCATCCATGATCTGACGCGTTCTGTTACGTACGAAATCCGAAGGTCTGCTCGCTGAGCGGACCTTTGGCGCTGGTAAGATCGCTGCAAGGCGGGCTGCCTGAAGCGCGCTCAACTCGTTTGCCGGCACATTAAAGTAATGGCTCGACGCGGCCTCGATACCGAAGACCCCCTCGTCGAACTCGGCAACGTTAAGATATACCTCAACGATCCGTTTCTTTGACCAGAATGCTTCGACCAGAGGTGTCAGACCGGCTTCGATCGCCTTGCGTGTCCAATTGCGCCCGTGCCAGAGATAAACGTTCTTTACGACCTGCTGCGTGATGGTGGAGGCGCCTCGGTTTGCACCTGCTTCGATTGCACTGCGGATGGCCGCAACGTCGAAACCCCAATGCAGACAGAAATTAGCGTCTTCAGCAGCAACCAATGACGGCGCCATGATCGGGGCAATGTCATCCAGAGCGACCCATTCATGATCGACCGCGCCGAGGCGCCAACGTTCCTGCGTCATGTAAATGGTCGTAGGCGGGTTCAAGATACTCCACAGCGCCACCATCCCCACAACAAGGACGATGACGACAAGCAGGCCGCGTCTCGCCCAGCGGATGATTTGGCGAAGTGGCTGCCTCGATGGTTTTTGTTTCTTACCCTTGGCCATGCTCACGCTATAGGCACGGACACCAAGTCAGGGCAACCAGAGGTTTGACCGTAGCAAGTCTGGCCCTCAACGCAGAGGTTCCGTCTGGTACAAGCGCACCTTGAGACCACCGTGCGGGATTACATCGCTCTTTTTGGCAAAGGCCAGGCTTGTCGCCCGGGCCAGCGGCTCTTCGTTCGTCACCAACCCAACACGCCAACCCGGAAACCGTTCCTTCATCGTTTTGCCAAATGCCCCATACACACCGAACAACAGTTTCTTATTGCCGATCCGCCCGCCGTAAGGTGGATTGACCATCACCAAACCCTTTGGCCCATCCGGCGGTATGAGTTCGCTGACCGCTTGACGGGCAAAAGTTGTTGATCCTGCCAATCCTGCCCGCTCAGCATTGGCTGTAGCGTTTCGGATTGCGCCATCGTCCCGGTCAAAACCATAGGCTTGATAACCCTGGGTTAGCGCCCGTTTTTCGGCTTTCAGCGCCTGCCAAATCTCCGGATCAAAGTTTGACAGGTCTTCGAAGGCAAATCGCCTGGCGCGACCCGGGGCGAGACCGGTAGCGATCTCTGCCGCCTCGATGACAAACGTGCCCGAACCGCACATCGGATCGACAACTGGCTCTTGCCCATCAAATCCGCACGCCCTCAGAAACAGCGCCGCCATCGTCTCGCGCAGGGGCGCCTTGCCGACGGCTTGCTTATGGCCACGTTTGTGCAGTGGATCGCCGGACGTATCGAGGCTGAAGCTGCAAAGATCGTCTTCGATGCGGACCTTCACGCAAAGGCTGGCATTGTCTTCGATCGCGACCCCGACCGATTTGGCGATCGCGTTTTCGACCCGCTGCTTGGCGGCTCCGGCATGATAGATACGCGATTTCCGGCAAGTCGCCTCCACCCGCACCGGAATGTCTGGGCGCAGAAAGTCCCCCCAGAGAAACTTCGACGCTCGCTTGTCCAACTGGGCCAGATGCATCGCGCGGAAGGAACCGATGCGCGCCAGAACCCGGGTGGCGCCCCTAAGCCACAAATTGGCCCGCCAGATATCTGGCCATTCGGCAGCGAAGGTAACGCCGCCCGGGATGACAGTTGTGACGACAAACCCGAGTTCCCTGATTTCCTCTGCCAGAAAGCTCTCAAGACCCGGCAGGACCGTGG
>CAWUIQ010000107.1:0-9277 GCA_963922565.1 uncultured Rhodobacterales bacterium | reverse complement strand
CGCCCCAGCATCCACGCGCCTTCCGGCCAGAAGGCGTGATAGGCGAAGGCGAACATCACGTCGTGCGGCAGGTCCCGCCCGCTGCCGTCGCGCACGCGGATCGTGCCGACCTCGCGCCCCTTTCCGATGCTCGCGCTGTCGAGGGCCGAGGCCTGCCCCTCGCGCCAGGTGATCACGACGCCCGCCTCGCGCACTTCGCCCTCTTTCGCCAGCCGCGTCATCGGCCAGGCCCGCTCGCCCACCCGTACGACCCGGGCCAGGGGCGGAATGCCATGCGGCGGGTTTTCACCGGAATAGAGAAACGGCCGGGCCGACCCGTCATAGCCGCTATAGGGGTTGCGGCCATAGTCGCGGGGATAGGCCGGTTCGGCCATCACCAGACCGTCGGGATTACGCGCCGTGAACTCCGCCCAGCTTTCCATCCAGCTTGGCAGCGGCGTCAGATCCCGTCCGGTCATCGCGCCCACGATCCCTTCGCCCGTGGCCTGCTGCCACCAGCTTTCGGTCTCGCGGTCATACATCACCATATCCGAATTGCGCAGCTTGCCGGTGACACCAAAGCTGAGGGTGCGGCCATCCACGCGTCGGTCAAAGGTAATGCCGGAATTGCAGAGGGGGCAGAAGGTGACGGCGACCGGCACGCCGCCGACCGTGTCGTTCACGATCTCATGCCACATCAGATAGCGGATCGGATAAGCCCGGGGCAGCTGACCTTCTATTTCAAGCGTGATGACGGGCTCGCGCGGCGCGATGCGCCGTTCGGAGGCCGCCTTGACCATGCTCGGCCCGTCGATCGCGGGGATCCCGTCCTTAGGCGGTCCGCCAGACATGATCTCGACCCAGCTTTCAACGGTCGTGGTCTCGAAATCTGTCTTTGGCCATTCCCGCGCCCAGAACTCGGGAGACGCGGCAAGAGGGCCGGCCAGAAACAGCAGGATAAAGAAAATAGCGCGCATGGCGGGTTCCTCCCCCGCAGATCATGACGCAGATGCGGCCCCGATGCCTAGGGGCCGCACGAAGGTGTGACGAGTGTTGATACGCTTTATGGCGTTACTCGGTCACCCGGACCGCCGACATCACATCTGGCTGACCCTTGATCGCGCCGGACCGGGGATCGCCCCGCTTGATCGCGTCAAGCACATCGAGGCCCTCGGTCACGCGGCCGATCACGGTGTACTGGCCGTTCAGGAAGTACCCTTCGGTGAACATGATGAAGAACTGGCTGTTGGCGCTGTCAGGGCTTTGCGCCCGGGCCATGCCGACGACGCCACGGTCATAGGGAAGGTCCGAGAACTCGGCCGGCAAATCGGGGAGATCCGATCCACCCATCCCTGCCCGGCTGCGGTCGCCATCGTTACGGCCGAACTGCACGTCGCCCGTTTGGGCCATGAACCCGTCGATGACGCGGTGAAAGACGACGCCGTCATACTTTCCGTCTTCGGCGAGGGCCGTGATGCGCTCCACGTGCTGGGGGGCCACATCTTCGAGAAGGTCGATCTTGATCGTACCGTTCGCCTCGCCCGTCACGTCGATTTCGATCCCGGTCGCGGCGGCTGGACTGACCATCAGGGCCAGAGCTATCAGGGCGTTACGCATCGGAGGCCACCTTAACGCTGATCATCCGGTCGGGGTTGGAGGGCGGCTCGCCCCGAACGATTTCGTCAACATGTTCCATGCCCTCGATGACCCGGCCATAGACGGTGTATTGGCCGTTGAGGAAATGGTTGTCGCTGAAATTGATGAAGAACTGGCTGTTGGCGCTGTTGGGGTTCGCGGCCCGAGCGGCGCCCAAGGTTCCGCGATCATGCGGCAGCTTCGAAAACTCTGCGGGCAGATCCGGCAGATCCGAACCACCCGTTCCGGCCATGCGCGGGTTAAAGCCGTCTTCCATGTCGCCATGCTCCACGTCGCCGGTCTGCGCCATGAAGCCATCGATCACGCGGTGAAAGCAGACATTGTCATAGTGACCGCCACGGGCGAGCTCTTTCATCCGCTCGGCATGTTTCGGGGCAATCTCGTGCAACAGCTCGATCACGACTGTGCCATCCTTCAACTCGATCAGGATTGTATTTTCTGGATCGGTAATCTCAGCCATGCGGTGCCTCGCTTGTCATGTGTTTGTCACGAGATAGACGCATGTCCCCGCGGGGACAAGTGACGCATTGACCGTCGCGCGGTATGCTTCGAAAGAACGGGCCGACAACCAGAACGGAGCGCGATGATGAGCTGGAAAACTCTTGACGACATGGATCTCGAAGGCAAACGCGTGTTGGTCCGCGTGGACCTGAACGTTCCGGTGGAAAACGGCCAGATCACCGACACAACCCGTATCGACCGTATGGTGCCAACGGTCAGCGATATCCTGGCAAAGGGCGGCAAACCCGTTCTCATCAGCCATTTCGGTCGGCCCAAGGGCAAGGTGGTGCCAGAGATGAGCCTGCGCTTTGCCGTGCCCGCCGTCAGCGCGGCCCTTGGCCGGAACGTTCAGTTCTCGGAAGAATACGAGAATCACGAGGGTGAGGTGATCTTGCTCGAAAACATTCGCTTCAACCCCGGCGAAGAGCGCAACGACCCGGCCCTTGCCACGCAACTGGCCAAGCTGGGCGATGTTTATTGCAACGACGCCTTTTCAGCCGCCCACCGGGCCCACGCCTCGACCGAGGCGATTGCCCATCTGCTGCCTGCATGCGCGGGTCGCCTGATGCAGGCCGAGCTTGAGGCACTGGAGGCCGCCCTTGGCAAACCCGAACGCCCCGTCATGGCCGTCGTTGGTGGGGCCAAGGTTTCGACCAAGCTCGACCTTTTGGGTAATCTCGTCGAAAAGGTCGACATGCTGGTCATCGGCGGTGGCATGGCCAACACATTCCTCGCTGCGGGCGGCACCGATATCGGCAAATCACTGGCAGAGCACGAGATGACCGACACAGCTCGTGAGATCGTTGACAAGGCCAACGCGGCAGGTTGCGAGATCATCTTGCCCACCGACATCGTGGTGGCGCGCGAATTCGCCGCCGGAGCCGCGAACGAAACGCTTGCCGCTGATCAATGCCCCTCTGACGCGATGATCCTCGATGCCGGGCCCCAATCGGTCGAACGGATCGCCGCAGCGATGGAGACGGCGCGGACACTTATCTGGAACGGTCCACTTGGCGCGTTCGAGATCGAACCTTTTGATGCCGCTACAAATGCGGCCGCCCAAAAAGCGGCGGAGCTGACGCGGGCGGGCAGCCTGATCTCTGTCGCGGGTGGCGGTGACACGGTGGCCGCGCTCAACAAGGCAGGGGCGGCTCAGGACTTTACCTATATGTCGACAGCCGGTGGCGCCTTTCTGGAATGGATGGAGGGAAAAACCCTGCCCGGCGTCGCCGCACTGAATGGCGCGTAATCCAAGTCATTTCAAAACAATGGGGATTTTATGAAGCGTTTCTTGAGCATCACCGCATTCTGCATTTCGGCAACGACGGCGGTGGCGCAGACCTCTGACAGCCGCCCGACCCTGTGGGATTTCTTTACGGTCGAGCGGTTCGCAACGGCATTCTTTAACCAACTGATCACCTATGCCCGGGCCGGAGCCGATGTGCGCTTTGACGCCGTTCAGGTTGATCCGGTGGCGGGGCTCATCCGCGTCACCGGGCTGGAGGTTTCGCCAAAGATCCCGGGGATCGACCCGGATGCATGCACGATCACGGCCACCCGCACCACGCTGGATTTCTCGCCATTCGACCAGATCGACAATGCGCGGCTCCGTATCGCACTGGACGATGTGGTTGCGGGGTTCGACTGCTTTCCGCGGGAGGCGCGGCCGGTGCTGGGGTTTCTGGGGCTGAGCGATCTCAATATCGACCGGGCCGATATCGGCGTTGATTACGACGTGCCCTCGGGTGGCGCGCAGGTGCAGCTGCAGGCCGGGGTCGAAGGACTGGTCACCGTCTTACTGGATGCGGATGTCGACTATGTCAGCTACCGCTACGATTTCGAGGTCGAGGATGTGGATCCGTCGTTCGATCTAAACGCCGTCCGTCTGCAAATCGAGGATCAGGGCCTCTCGGCCCGGCTCGAACAGGTTTTGCCGCCGCAGATGCGCGATCCTGATACCCTGTCGGATCAATTGCGGACTGAACTGATAAACGCACTGCGGGATGCCAATGGTGAGACGCCGCTGAATGCTGAACAGGAACGGTTCATCGCCGAAGCGCAAGAGATGGCGAGACTTGTCGCTGATGGAGCGGGCAAGATCGTGGTCGAAACCGACATTGAGGCGCAACCTGCCCGCATCAACGAGGACGTGGCCGACGACCCCGCCGCGTTTTTCGCGCTGCTCGCCCCGCGTGTCGCCCCGGCGACCAAGGCCATCAGCCAGACGATCACCCGTGCCGATCTGATCGCCGCACAGGACGCCAGCCTGCCCGCAGCCGACCAGCGGCGTATTGGTGAGGCTTTGCTCAGCGGTGTCGGCGCACCACGTAACATCGAACTGGGCCTCGCCCTTCTGACGCCTCTGGCCGAAGACGGCGATGCGGGCGCCGCCCTTTTGATGGCCGAAGCGCTGTTCGATCGGGATATCGAGGCGTCCTATATTCTGGCTTCACAAGCCGCAGCCGGGGGTGAGGCGGCGGCGCTGGCGGTACTGGACCGGGCCGAGGACAAGCTGCGGTTTCCAGCCCTGATGGCCCTGCAGAACGAAGCGGTCGATATCGGCCTTGCAGCGCCTGACCGCTTTGCCACTCTTGCCGAAATGCGGCGCGCAGCCCTTGCGCACCTCACGGGGCTCGACGCCATCCGCAACTATGAACTCGCCTATTTCTGGGCCTCGATGGCCGCGGCGGGTGGCGATACCGCTGCAGCGCGGCTGCGGGACGAGCTTGATGAGCGGATGCGCCTGCGCGGCCTCAGCGCGCCATGGGCCGAAACCACAACCGACATCGAGGCGCTTGTGCTCGAAGGGTGGATTGAAGCCGATATTCCCAACGTCCTGAAGGCCAACGCGCAATAGGAGACCGCCATGAAGTCATACACCCTGATCACCGGCGCGTCCGAAGGGCTTGGGGTCGAGTTCGCCCGTCTTGCTGCCAAGGAAGGCCGCAACATGATCCTGGCCGCGCGGTCGCTGGACAAGCTGAACGCCGTCGCGAACGATCTGCGATCGGACAGCGTCGAGGTGGTGGTAATCCCGGCGGACCTGAACAGCGTCCAAGAAACCGACAGGCTCTGGTCCGAAGCGACCGACGGTCGGGTGGTTGACGTCCTTGTTAACAATGCCGGTCTGGGCCGGAACGGATCGTTTCACGACGGGCAGGACTGGCAGCGCGAACTCAGCTCGATGAACGTCAACATGGTCGCGCTGACCCAACTGATGAAACTGGCCATCCCGCATATGGAGGCGCATGGCAAAGGCCGGATACTCAACGTCGCCTCGGTTGCGGGTTTCATGCCGGGCCCGAACATGGCGGTTTATCACGCGACAAAGGCTTATGTGATATCGCTGTCCGAAGCGGTGGCGGAAGAGCTGCGAGGCAGCAATGTCACCGTAACTGCCCTTTGCCCGGGACCGACGGTGACCAATTTCTTCAACGAGGCCGATATGCATGATGTGGCCCTGATCAAGCGCGGCAAACCGGCGAAGGCCAGCGACGTGGCCGAACTGGGCTGGCTGCAGGCCCGGATCGGCAAACGCATCGTGATCCCTGGTGCGATGAACATCATCCTGGCCAACCTGCCCCGGCTCGCCCCGCGCCCCATCGTGACCCGCATCGCCAAACGGGTGATGAGTAAAGTCTGATCATTCCCGGCCGAACGGGGGCATTGACGCGCACGGCAACTTGTCTTGGCGGGCCAAGCGCCCATACTCGCCCCACAGATTTACGGGAGAGATCACATGCTTAGAACCGTCGTCGCCGCCTTGGGCTTTGCAACGCTTGCCACCATCGCCCCGGCGGACGGACACTTGCCCGACCTAGAGGGCCTCGAAGTTGTTGTCGTGACTGAAAACGCGTACCCGCCGCTGCAATTCCTCGACCCCGAAACAGGCAATGCTGTCGGCTGGGAATACGACGCAATGGTCGAAATCGCCGAACGGATCAACGTCACGATCGTCTACGAAAACATCAGCTGGGACGCGATGATCGCCGCCGTCAGCGAAGGCCAGTTCGATATGGGGATGACCGGCATCACGATCCGCGAGGATCGGATGGAGAAGGTCGACTTTTCCGACAAGTACATGACCTCGGAAATGGTCATGATGGTGCGGGGGGATGAGGCGCGCTTTTCCAACGCCAAGGAATTCGCCGCCGATGACGACCTGCTGATGGCAGCGCAACCCGGCACGACGCCTTTTTATGTCGGTGTCTACGATGTGCTCGACGGCAATGAATCGAACCCGCGCATCAAACTTTTCGAAACCTTCGGCGCGGGCGTACAGGCGCTGCGGGCCGGTGATGTCGATCTGGTGCTGACCGATGGGACAGCCGGCGAAGGCTATGTCGATGCGTCCGATGGCGGGCTCAAGATCGTGGGCGAGAAACTCGGGACCGAGGATTTCGGGTTCATCTTTCCAAAGGGATCTGACCTTGTTGAGCCGATCAACGCAGCCATCGCGGATATGGAGGCGGACGGCACAATCGAGGCGCTGAACAAGAAATGGTTCCTCGATTTCAAGGTCGGCGGCTGACATTTGCGAAAGAAGAAGACCGACGGCGACTTTCCCTATTGGCTGGTTGCCGTCGCGGGCCTGCTGACCTGGGCGTTCTGGCAGGCCCTGACCAACGACATCTATAGCGACGTACTGGGCAAGCTGCGGCAGGGGATCGGGATCACGATCCTTGTCAGCGTGGTGGGATACGGTTTTGCCTGCCTGCTTGGGCTGGCGCTGGCGCTTATGCAGCTGTCAGGCTCCATCATCCTTCGGCAGATCGCCCGGTTCTATGTCGAGGTGATGCGGGGCATCCCCATCCTCGTTCTGCTGCTCTATGTGGCGTTTGTCTTTGCGCCCGGGCTTGTCTGGCTGTGGAACTGGGCGACCGAACCCTTTGGCGGCGGCGGGCTGCGCACCCGCGATTTTCCCCTGCTCTGGCGGGCGGTTCTGGCGCTGGTGCTGGCCTATGCCAGCTTTCTGGCCGAGGTGTTCCGCGCCGGGCTGCAATCGGTCGATGAGGGGCAGATCGAAGCGGCCGAGGCGCTTGGCCTTTCGCCATGGCAACGCTTTCGTTTCATCGTGCTGCCGCAGGCCATCCGCATCATACTGCCGCCCCTCGGCAACGATTTCGTGGCGATGGTCAAGGATTCCTCGCTGGTCTCGGTCGTCGGCGTTCTGGACATCGCGCAGCTGGGCAAGGTCACGGCGGCGGGCAATTTTCGCTATTTCGAAACCTACAATATGGTCGCGCTCATCTACCTTACCATGACGATCGGCCTGTCACTGGCCCTGCGCGCGATGGAACAGCGGCTGAAACGCGCGCCCTAGCGATCACGCAACTTTTTACCGACCGCCGGATTTACGGGATTCACAGCGCGAATCACCTGTGCCATAGTGCCCGAAGCGCCCGATCAGCGGCGCATAGAGGCAGAGCATTGACCACCCGACCACGGCCCGCTTTGGGTACATTCATGTTTTTCGTGATCGCCTTCGTGGTTGGCGTCTATTTTACCTTTGCCGCCGTTCAGGGTGATTTCGGGCTGTTTCGCCGGGCCGAGATCGAAGCCGAGGGCAAGGCCCTGGCAACACAGTTGATCGAAGTGCAGGCCGAAGTGGCGCGGATGGAAAACCTGACGCGGCGCCTGTCTGACGATTATCTCGATCTCGACTTGCTGGACGAACAGGCCCGGTCAGTCCTGGGCCGGATCCGCTCGGACGAAATCGTCATCCGCTGACCCCAATTCGCCGTCGCGTCACATTGGCTCTCGCCCTACGGGTGCGAATCCGCTATGGGAGAGGATAAATTAGTTTAACGCTAAACTACCTGCCCGGGGAGGAACGCCGCATGGCCGCGCGAAAGACCACCAAAAAGCCGAATGTGTCGGCGGATGAGTTGAAAGCGTATTACAGGGACATGCTGCTGATACGTCGGTTCGAGGAAAAGGCCGGCCAGCTTTATGGCATGGGCCTGATCGGCGGGTTCTGTCACCTCTATATCGGGCAGGAGGCCGTTGTTGTCGGGCTCGAAGCGGCTGCCGAAGAGGGCGACAAGCGCATCACCTCCTATCGCGACCATGGCCACATGCTGGCCTGCGGCATGGATCCCAACGGTGTGATGGCCGAGCTGACCGGGCGCGAAGGCGGCTATTCCAAGGGCAAGGGCGGCTCGATGCACATGTTCTCGAAAGAGAAGCATTTCTATGGCGGTCATGGCATCGTGGGTGCGCAGGTGCCGCTTGGCGCAGGCCTCGCATTCGCGGACAAATATCTGGGCAATGATCGGGTTTCATTCGTCTATTTCGGCGACGGCGCCGCGAACCAGGGCCAGGTCTATGAAACCTACAACATGGCCGAGCTTTGGGACCTGCCCGCCGTTTTCGTGATCGAAAACAACCAGTATGCCATGGGCACCAGTGTCAAACGCTCGACCAAGTCACCGTCGCTCTGGGAACGCGGTGCTGCCTATGGCATCCCGGGCGAAGAGGTCGACGGCATGGACGTGCTGGCAGTAAAAGAGGCTGGAGACAAGGCCGTCGCGCACTGCCGCTCGGGCCAGGGCCCCTACATCCTCGAAGTGAAAACCTACCGCTATCGCGGCCACTCGATGTCGGACCCGGCCAAGTACCGGACCCGCGAAGAGGTCCAGAAGATGCGCGATGAACGCGACCCGATCGAAGCCGTGCGCACCATGCTGATGACCGGCAAGCATGCGAGCGAGGATGACCTCAAGGCGATCGACAAGGAAATCAAGGACATCGTCAACGCCAGCGCCGAATTCGCCAAGACCAGCCCCGAACCGGCGGTCGAAGAACTTTGGACCGACATCTACGCCTGAAGGGGACACACCACATGGCAACCGAAATTCTCATGCCCGCCCTGTCCCCCACGATGGAGGAAGGCACGCTCGCGAAATGGCTGGTGAAAGAGGGCGACACCGTATCGTCCGGTGACATCATGGCCGAGATCGAAACCGACAAGGCCACCATGGAGTTCGAGGCCGTGGACGAAGGGATCGTCGGCAAGATCCTCGTCGCCGAAGGCTCCGAAGGTGTGAAGGTGAACACCCCGATCGCGATCCTCGTCGAAGAGGGTGAGAGCGCCGATGACGTGGCAGTCAGCGCACCCGCCGCCGAAGCACCCGTGGCC
>CAWUIQ010000106.1:0-9362 GCA_963922565.1 uncultured Rhodobacterales bacterium | reverse complement strand
GAGCAGGCCGCGACGACCGGATCGACGGTATCCTGCGGCATCGCACCGTGGCCGCCACGGCCCTTCACATTGATCGTAAAGGTGTCGACCGCCGCCATGATCGGCCCCGCTGTGGTGTAGATCGAGCCGAATTCGAGGCCCGGCACGTTGTGAATGGCATAGACCTGCGCGATGTCGTAGCGGTCCATAACCCCTTCATCGACCATCACGCCGGCCCCGCCCCCGTCTTCCTCGGCGGGTTGGAAGATCAGGGCGACCCGACCCTTGAAGTTCCGTGTCTCGGCCAGGTACTTCGCAGCACCCAGCAGCATGGATGTATGCCCGTCATGACCGCAGGCATGCATCTTGCCCGCATGATCGCTCGCATAGGCGACGCCAGATGCCTCTTCGATGGGCAAAGCGTCGAAATCCGCCCGCAAACCAATTGTGGGGCCCTCGCCCTGTCCGTTGATGATCGCGACCATGCCGGTTTCTGCGATGCCTTCCTCGATCTCATCAACACCGATTTCGCGCAGGCGTTCGGCGATAAAGGCGGCGGTCTTGGGGCAATCGAACTTCAACTCCGGGATCTGGTGCAGCGCTCGTCGCCAGGCGGTCATGTCGGCTCCGAACTCTCCGATACGGTTGATGATTGCCATGGCTGGACTCCTGCGCGCGTGATGGGTCACATGCCAGCAAATCCGAAATCCAGCGAGGCTGCAATGGGCGACGATCTGATCCATGACCAATCGGCGGGTATTGAACGTCTGCTTGAAATCATGCGGCGGCTGCGCGACCGCGAAAGCGGCTGCCCGTGGGACATCGAACAGACATTCGGCACCATCGCCCCCTACACGATCGAAGAGGCCTATGAGGTCGCAGACGCGATCGAACGGCAGGACTGGGCCGAACTGAAGGGCGAGCTGGGCGATCTTTTGTTTCAATCGGTCTTTCACGCGCAGATGGCGGAAGAGGCCGGGCATTTCAGCTTTCAGGACGTGGTGCGGACCATGTCGGACAAGATGGTATCGCGGCATCCACACGTCTTTGGCGATGAAAGCCGCGACAAGTCAGCCGATCAGCAGACCCGCGACTGGGAAACGATCAAGGCCGCCGAACGCGCAGGAAAGGCGCAGCAGGGCACGCTCGATGGGGTCGCCGGGAACCTGCCTGCGCTCTTGCGCGCGGTAAAGCTGCAGAAACGGGCGGCGCGTGTGGGCTTTGACTGGCCCACCACCGACAAGGTGCTGGCCAAACTGCAGGAAGAAGCCGCCGAGCTGGTCGAGGCGCGGGATCAGATGACCCAGGACGAGGTGGTCGACGAATTCGGTGATCTTCTGTTCGTGATGGCCAATCTCGCCCGCCATTTCGGCGTCGACCCCGAAGAGGCACTGCGCAAGACCAACGCCAAGTTCACCCGCCGGTTCAAAGCTATCGAAACCGCCCTTGCCCGTAACGGGAAACGGCCCGAAGACAGCGATCTGGCCGAGATGGACGCGCTTTGGGATGCGGCAAAGGCCGAGGAAAAAGCTAGATCAGCGTGACGTCGTCCATCTCGGCGATCCGCTCGACATCCCTGGCATAACGCGCATCGAGCTGCGCGGTTTCTGCCTCGTCGAAACGCGCGTATCCGCGGGGTGTGGTATCCTCTGCATGCTCCGCAATGACGGCTTGCCAGGCTGCCCGGTCCAGTTTCTCGCCCTTCGCATACCGCTCTTGCAGGTGCAGCAGTGCCGCATCGGTCGCACTTTGGTTCACACGGTCCTCCGGTTCGACCAAACCCGCAGGGAGGTCGGGAACGAGGCGGCTTAGGAGTTCAATGCTCGACCCGCGCTTGTCATACTGCAGCACGGTCAGCGCTTCGGGCCGCAAGATGTCGCGGAAGGCTGCGATGATCTCGGGCCAGCCGCGGTTCATCGACAGATAATGCGAACGCACCTCGTCGAAAGGATCGACGTAATTGTCCTCGGCCCGTTTGCGGTATTGCGACATGTAAAGCGAGCCGTAGGGCCGGATCACGAAGAGAACATGGGCGAAGGGGCCGGACCAAGCCCTGTGCAACACCTTGATCCGGCGCTCGGCCCGCGGATAGAACCGCCCGTCCATGAAAGGGCGCATCGGGCCAATCACGTTTTCCTCTGACACGATCAGGGGCCTGTCGCCCGCGATGTCGTCCAGCATCACCCGCGCGCCCTCGATCCATGGCTGCAGCGGTCTGCCACCATGACGGGGGGCAGGCAGGCGCAGGGCCAGATCACCGCGCGAAAGGCCATCGCGGCTGGTATAGCCAACAGCATATCCCTGCTTTTCGAGCCAGTCCCGATTGCGATCGAGGCAAAGCTGGAACGACGATGTCCCGGTCCGGTGCGCGCCGGCGTGCAGGTATAACGGCTGATCAGTCACGGCTCTCGCCTATGCCTTGGCGCCGCGCCGCGCAAGGTTACGCCCGGCCCGTCGGCAACTTCTGGACAAAGTGAACACGGCTTGCAACGGTGCGCCCAAACGAGAGGCACCATGGCTCCCCGCAAGATTATCATCGACACAGACCCCGGCCAGGACGATGCGGTTGCGATCCTGCTCGCGCTGGCCAGCCCTGACGAGATCGAGGTGCTCGGCATCACCGCTGTTGCGGGAAACGTTCCTTTGGATCTGACACAACGCAACGCCCGCATCGTGTGCGAGGTGGCGGGTAAAGACGAGGTTAAGGTCTTTGCGGGGTGCGACCGCCCCATGGCGCGCGATCTCGTGACTGCCGAACATGTTCATGGGAAAACCGGCCTTGACGGAGTCGTGCTGCCGGACCCCAAGATGCCGTTGCAGGATCAGCATGCCGTCGACTTCATCATCGACACCCTGCGGGCCGAAGCGCCAGGGACGGTGACGCTCTGCCCCCTGGGGCCGCTGACCAACATCGCGACCGCATTGCAAAAAGCGCCCGATATCGCCGAGCGTATCCAGCAGATCGTGTTAATGGGCGGTGCGTACTTTGAAGTGGGCAACATAACCCCGACAGCCGAATTCAACATCTATGTCGATCCTCAAGCCGCTGATATCGTGATGAAAAGCGGGGTTAATATCGTCGTCATGCCGCTCGATGTCACGCACAAGGCACTGGTGACCAAGCCGCGCAACGATGCCTTTCGGGCCCTCGGCTCCGTGGGTGAAGTCGTGGCGTCGTGGACCGACTTTTTCGAACGGTTCGACAAGGAAAAGTACGGCAGCGCAGGCGCGCCCCTGCATGACCCCTGCGTCATCGCCTATCTGATCCGGCCCGACCTTTTTCAGGGCCGCCACATCAACGTCGAGATCGAAACCCAATCGGATCTCACCATGGGAATGACCGTCGCCGACTGGTGGCGGGTATCAGGACGCGAGGCCAATGCGATGTTCATGGGCGATGTCGATGCCGACGGCTTTTTCGACCTTCTGACCGAACGGCTGGGCCGGTTATGAGCGCCGCGCTGACCCTTGCGACGGGTGATCATGCCGAACGTCTCCTGGCGCTGATCACCGCCTATCACGAGGAAGAAGGGCTTTCGATCAGCCCTGAGGCGCGCAAGGCCGCGGTGATGCCGCTGCTGCAGGGTTCACCCCATGGTGCGATTTATCTGGTTGGTCCGGCCAAGGCCCCGATCGGTTATGTCGTGCTCAGCTTCGGTTGGTCGATCGAATTCGGCGGCATGGACGGCTTTGTTGACGAATTGTTCATCCGGCCCGGCGTGCGCGGACGCGGCATCGCAACCGAGGTGCTGCAGGCCCTGCCCCGGGCCCTCGCCGGCGCCGGTCTGAAGGCCCTGCATCTTGAGGTCGCGACCACCAACGAACCGGCACAGCGGCTCTATGGCCGTAGCGGGTTCCAGATGCGCGAAAACTATCACCTTATGACGCGGCGGTTCTGAGCCGTCAGGCCGAGCTTTCCAGCGTCTTCAGGATCGGGCAGTCGGGGCGGTCGTCACCCGCGCAGGCCTGCACCAGATCGGACAGCGTGTCGCGCATCGCCTGCAGATCGGCGATCTTGGTCTCGATCTGCGCCAGATGATCCTTGGCGATGGAACGCACATCGGCACTGGCCCTGTGCTGGTCCTCCCAAAGTGCCAGCAGGTTGCGGCAATCCTCGATGGAAAAACCCAGGGCCCGCGCCCGGCCCAGAAAGGCGAGCTTGTGCATGTCCGATTCGCGAAATGCCCGATAGCCGTTGGTGTCGCGCAGCGGCTTCACAAGGCCAATATCCTCGTAGTACCGGATCGTTTTGGGCGGCAGACCCGCGCGTTCGGCAACCTCTCCGATGTTCATGACATTCTCCTATTCCGCCGGAGCGGTCTGCAGTTTCGGGGTACGCCCGCGTGTTTCGGACCCGTGTCGGGTGGCCGGCGCGATCCAGCGTAGCCGCAGGGCATTCGACAGGACAAACACGCTCGACAGCGCCATCGCGCCTGCGGCCAGCACCGGTGACAGCAGCAACCCGAAGAGCGGATAGAACACCCCGGCGGCGACGGGGATCAGCAGCGTGTTGTAGCCAAAGGCCCAAAAGAGGTTCTGGCGGATATTCCGCATCGTTTCGTGGCTGACCGAGATGGCGTTCACCACGCCGCCGATGTCGCCGGATATCAGCACGACATCTGCCGCCTCGATGGCCACGTCGGTTCCGGTTCCGATGGCGATGCCAATATTGGCCCGGGCCAGCGCGGGAGCGTCGTTGATCCCATCCCCGACAAAGGCCAGCCTGCCCGATTGCCGCAGCCGGTCGATCGCGGCGACCTTGCCCTCGGGCAGGACCTCGGCGACTACCGTGTCGATGCCCAGCTCCGCCGCGATGGCATCAGCCGTCTTCTGGTTGTCACCGGTGATCATGGCGACCTGCAGACCCAGGTCATGCAAGGCAACGATCGCATCCCGCGACCCTTGCTTGATCGGATCGGCCACGCCGATCACCGCGGCGACCTGCCCATCGATGGCAGCGTAAAGCGGCGTCTTGCCCGCAGCGCCGATATCACGCGCCGTCGTTTCGAGATCACCAAGCGAAAGCCCGTCTCGCGTCATCATCCGGTCAGCACCAACGGTGACATGCCGCCCTTCGACCTGCGCGCTAACGCCAAAGCCGGGATCTGCCGCAAAGGCATCAACCGATGCCAGTTCCAGATCCCTGCCCTTGGCATGGGCCACGATGGCCTGCGCAATGGGATGCTCCGACTGCGCCTCGACCGACGCCACAAGGCGCAGCACCTCGGCCTCGTTGAAACCGGGAGCAAGTGTCAGATCGGTCAGCGCCGGACGTCCTTCCGTCAGCGTGCCGGTCTTGTCGAAGGCGATCACGTCCACCTCATGCAGGGATTGCAGCGCATCCCCTTGGCGAAAGAGCACGCCCAGCTCGGCCGCCCTGCCCGTCCCGACCATGATGGAGGTCGGCGTGGCGAGACCCATGGCACAGGGGCACGCGATGATCAGCACGGCGACACCTGCCACCAGCGCGTGGCTGAGCGCAGGATCGGGGCCAAAGGTCAGCCATGCCGCGACGGTCAGAACGGCGATGGCAATGACGGCGGGCACGAACCAAAGCGTGATGCGGTTGACCAGATCCTGAATGGGCAGCTTCGCCCCTTGCGCGGCCTCGACCATGCAAATGATCTGGGCCAGCATCGTGTCCTCGCCGATCTTGGTGGCCGTAAAGCGGAACGCCCCGGTTCCGTTCACCGTACCCGCAACCACCTCGTCGCCGATGGCCTTGAGAACCGGAACAGGTTCACCAGTGATCATGCTTTCATCGACATAGGATTGACCCTGTGAAACGGTCCCGTCGACCGCGATCTTTTCCCCCGGGCGCACGTGGATAACATCGCCCAGCACGATCGTCTCGACCGGGACGTCAATGTCCTTACCATCGCGCTCTACCCGCGCCGTCTTGGGCCTGAGACCGATGAGCGCGCGGATCGCGGCGCCCGTCCGGCCCTTGGCCCGGGCCTCAAGGAACCGACCCAGCAAGATCAGCGTCACGATGACCGCCGCCGCCTCGAAATAAACCGCGCGGCTGCCCTCGGGCAGCAGCGAGGGGGCAACGAGTGCAATGACCGAAAAGGCCCAGGCCGCGCTGGTTCCGAGCGCGACCAGCGCATTCATGTCTGGCGCGCCACGAAAGAGGGCCGGAAAGCCCTTGGTAAAGAACTGACGGCCGGGCCATGCCAGGACGGCGGTCGTCAGGACGAACTGGATCGTCCAGCTGGTCTCGATCCCGATTGTCCGGTTCAGCCAGTGATGAAAGGTCGGCACGAGGTGCCCACCCATTTCCAGAACAAAAACCGGGATGGTCAGGGCCGCAGCCAGCAGCGTCATGCGTCGCAGATGCTGCCGTTCAGCCTCCTTGCGATCCTCGGCCTTGGTGTCGACGGCATCTGAAATGGGACGGGACGGATATCCGGCAGCCGAAGTGGCTGCGGTCAAAGACGTCACCGGCACCGCACCTTCGAGGATCGTGACGACCGCCTCTTCCTTGGCAAGGTTGACGGCCACGTCCAAGACACCCGGAACAGATGCCAACGCCCGCTCGACCCGCCCGACACAGGAGGCGCAGGTCATGTTGTCGATCGCCAGCCGCAGCGTTTCGTGCCGCGCCGGATAGCCAGCCGCCTGCAAGGCGGCGTCGGCCGCTACCAGCACGCCCTCATTTGAAACGGTGACTTGGGCCGTCTCGGCAGCCAGGTTCACGGCCGCATCTCTGACACCGGGTACGGCACTCAACGCGGCCTCGACCCTGCCAAGACAAGAGGCACAGCTCATCCCTTCGATACTGAGGGTCAGCGTCGTGTCGGGTTGCATCCAAGGGCCTCCTGTGGCGGGTGTGCCCATCAGATGGGGGTTCCAGCCACTGGAATGTCAAGAGGCCGAAATTCAGTGAACGGACATTCCCCGCGCAATACCCAGATGGTGCGGGCGGTGATGGTCGCCCGTCGCCATCAGGCCATAGAATCCGAGCGCCCGAATCTGTGCCGCGTCACCGGTGATGCGCCAGACCAAACGATCATCGCGCTGCTCTGCGATCGAGGTCCAGCCCGTCTCGGCCTCGAGCACAGGCGCATGCGCCGGCACCATCCGAAGCGCAGCACCTTCGGCGGGTACCGAGACTCGCAAGCCGCCATCGATCGCCGTTTCCTCGACATCGGTCAGTTGCATCAGGTCATCCATGTCAACGAGGTGGCGGTGCAGTGCTGCGATATCGACCTTGCTCCAATCCGTCGAGGGATCGGCCCGCAACATGGTCACGATTTCGGTCAGGGCAGCGAATGTGTCCTGCCCGGGCTCGGTCGGAAGGGTGGCGGCGTGGCCGTGGCCGGCATGGTTGGAGTGCTGCGCGGTCATGGTGGACGGAACCACTGCGCACGTTGCGGCGAGGATGGCGGGAAAAATGGACTTCATCTGATACCTCCAGTTGCCGAACCGTCTAGCACGGGGCTGCACAGCAACTTATGATCAGGATCATATGTTTGTCTTGCCGACGCCCTTCGACAGCCTGCCCGGCCCCGCCCAGCGTGCCATCACGCTGGCTGCGGATGCGGCCTTGTTCCGGCAGGATGACACCAGCACCGGGATCTTCTGGGTGCGCTCGGGCAGCGTGCGGCTGGTCCGGCACACAACATCGGGAATAGCTGTCCCGCTGCATACGGCCCGGGCGGGCGGGACGATCGCCGAGGCATCGCTTTTCTCCGACCGGTATCACTGCGACTGCATCGCGCTGGAAAGAACCGAGGCGGTTTGGCTCAGCCGGGCGGCCATTTTGGGCCGGATGGCCGAGGATCCCGATTTCGGTCAGGCCCTCATGGCAAGGCTGGCGGGTCAGGTACAGAAGCACCGCCGCCAGATCGAGATCATGGCGATCCGCAGCGCAAAGGACCGGGTCGAGGCGGCGCTTGCCGATGGCTGGCTTGACGGATCGATAACACGGTTTGCCGAGAGGATCGGATTGACGCGGGAGGCGACCTACAGGGCGCTTTCGGATCTGGTGCGATCAGGCCGTGCGGGGAAGACCGGGCGAGGCCGCTACATCAGTGTGGGCGAAGGTGCTAGCGCCCCCAGATCTTTCTGACGTAGTTGCGGGTCTCGCGGTACGGCGGCACGCCACCGTGCTTTTTAACCGCGCCCGGACCGGCGTTGTAGGCCGCAAGGGCAAGCCGCCACGATCCGAATTCACGGTGCTGTTCGCGCAGGTAGCGCGCCCCGCCGTCAAGGTTCTGGTAAGGATCATGGGGATCGACACGCAGAACGCGCGCAGTTGCGGGCATCAGCTGGGCCAGCCCGATGGCGCCCTTGTGTGAGCGGGCCTTGGGGTTCCAGTTTGATTCCTGCTGAACCAGACGCAGAAACAGCTCTTCGGGGACGCCATGCCGCCGGGCCGCCTCACGCGCCATGCCAAGGTATTGACCCTTGTAGCGGCCGTCATAGGCCAGGCCGTTATCCCATTTGGTAGGCGTTCGAACAGGCGCCGGCGCCAGGCGCACCGAGTTGCGGTATTGCGAGGCAGCACGGTTGTCCAGGATGTTGGTTTGAGATCGAAACAGGTTGGCGCGGTTGCGGCTCGAGAAGACATCGGCGAGCGCCAGCGGCGCGGACAGCGCAAAGATCACCAAGGCCACGATCAACCTGCCCATGTCTCGCTGTCCCGTATCCTTGCCGTTCTTTATCGCGCAGGACTATAAGCAATTTTCCTCGCCAGACCAGTCTTTGCAGGCGTTAACCATGTTTAAAGATGACCGTGGTGCGTATATCGTGCCACATCGGCGCTGACGGATTCGCGAAGCAAAACCAACAAATCAGGGGACACTCATGGCAGGTTCGGTCAACAAGGTCATTCTTATCGGCAATCTGGGGCGCGACCCCGAAGTGCGCACGTTCCAGAACGGCGGCAAGGTGTGCAACCTGCGCATCGCGACATCTGAGACCTGGAAAGACCGCAACACCGGCGAGCGCAAGGAAAAGACCGAATGGCATTCGGTCGCGATCTTTTCCGAACCGCTGGCCCGCGTGGCCGAGCAGTATCTGCGCAAGGGATCCAAGGTCTATATCGAAGGCCAGCTTGAAACCCGCAAATGGCAGGATCAGTCCGGGCAGGACCGCTATTCGACCGAGGTTGTCCTGCGCCCCTACAAATCCGAGTTGACGATGCTGGACGGTCGCGATGGCGGCGGCGGTGGCAGCTTTGGCGGCGACAGCGGCGGCGGTTCGATGGGCTATGACGACCGCGGCGGCGACTACGGAAACACCGCGCCCGCACAGTCGCGTGACCTCGACGACGAAATTCCGTTCTAAGGAATGTGGGGGCTCTGCCCCCGTCCCTTCGGGACTCCCCCGGCGTATTGATCGACGAGAAGAAGCAGGCCGTCCTTTGATCGGGGGCG
>CAWUIQ010000105.1:0-9650 GCA_963922565.1 uncultured Rhodobacterales bacterium | reverse complement strand
GGCCGGACGCCGGGCTTGAGGCGCGGCTGTGGCTGCCGGACCCGCATGACATTCACGTGCTTGCCGCCGCCATCGCCGGATCGGCAGAGGCGATCATGACCGTCAACGCCAAGGATTTCCCGCGTCATATCCTGGCCGAAGAGGGCGTCGCCCGGGTGGATCCGGACGGTTATCTTTTCCAGTGCTGGCAATCCCAGCCCGAGGTGGTCGCGGGCGTCGCGGGCGAGGTCCTGTCCGAAGCACGCAGATTGTCCGGCGAGGACTGGCAGATGCGGCCATTGCTGAAAAAGGCCCGCCTGCCGCGTCTTGGTCGGGCGCTTGGCTAGCTGCTGGTGATCCAGCGGGCCTGCAGTTTCTCGATGGCGGCAATCCGTTCTTCGGCCTTTGGATGGCTCAGGAACCATGCAGGCATCGCCCCCATATTCGACTGCGTCAGCGCATCCAGCTTGCGGAAAAGCGAGATCTGAGGGGCCGTTCCGATCCCCGCCTTGGTCAGCAGGGCAGCTGCATAGGCATCAGCCTCGTATTCGTCCGACCGCGACATGCGCGCGGCAACAAGGGTCGTCAGGGCGTTCGCAATCCAGACACCGATCCCCGGCAGAAAGCGGTTGAGGACAAGGGCGAGCGCCGTCCGCACCGCGTTCTGGCCCGAAAAGTCGATCATCCGCCGCTTGGTATGGCCGAGTGCGACGTGACCCAATTCGTGGGCAAAGACACTGGCCAGCTCATCCGCCGTGACCTCGCCCGCGCGGAACTTGTTGTAAAAACCACGGGTGATGAAGATCCGGCCATCGGGCGCTGCCAGTCCGTTGATCGGGTCGATTTCGTAGATGTGGACAGGGATCCGCTCAACCTCGAGCGCGGCGGCCATCCGGTCGGTCAGCACCTTGAGCAGCGGGTCGGCCAGTTCGGTCGACCGCTCGTCAAGCTCCTTGCCGGTCCGCCATGCCGAAAACCGGTACATGATCAGGCCGTAGAGCAGGGCCAGCAGGATGGGCGTAAATTTGATCATACCCCGCATATGGGGCGGGGTATGCAAAGGGGCAAGCGCCTTTGGTTAAGCTTTGGCGCGGCGCCGTGCGATCCCGATGGCACCGATACCCGCCAGAAGCAGCGGCAGGCTGGCCGGGACCGGGATAGGCGCGATGATGTTGCTGTCGACGACCACGTCGTTGATGCTGAAGGTCACGCCTGTGCGGCCGAAGTTTTCGTAGTAGTAGAGCTCGAAATCCGTCGGCCCGTCGACATTGACGTCAAGCCGGACGGTGTCGCGGAACCCACGCGGGCGAACCCGTTCCGATACCAACGCGCCGTCGAAAAAGAGACGATAGCCGTCATCCGATCCCACCGTGATCTTGTACGCGCCGGGTGCAAGATCGAGCGTTGCCTCAAAGCGAAAGACCGAGGTCGTGAGGTTGGTGCTGCCCGCACCACTGAGGCTGGCTGCGTCGGGGCCCAGGAATTCAGCGAGCGTCGTGTTGCGGCTGCTGACATTGTTACCCTGGTTTGGATAGTTCAGAATCGTAGACTCGAACGTTGCCGTGGCCGCGTTGGCGTCAGCATAGGCAATTGCCTGATCGACAGTGCTGAAAGACCGATTGGCATCCCAGAATTCTGCCTTGATCGTCGAAGCGGCCGCTGCGCCGGCCGAAATCGCGGCCATGGCCGCCAGTACAATTATCTTTTTCATCGTTAACCGCTTTACACTCAGTAGAACCATTCCCGTTCCTCCGCGAATACCGATCGATTGCGGCAGGATTCTGTCGGGAATTCGGTTAAAATTTTGCTTAAGCGATAATTATCGGGTCAGTTCCCGCATGCCGCGGCCCAAACCGTCGAGAGTCATCGGCACCATGCGGTCCGGGCCGAAGATGTCCTGGATCATCTGGATCGAATGGGTATAGCCCCAGTATTTTTCCGGTACCGGATTGATCCAGAGGTTGCTGCTCCACTGATCCCGGGCCCGTTCCAGCCAGACCTGCCCGCTTTCGGCGTTCCAGTGTTCGTTGGCCCCGCCGGGATAGGCGATTTCGTAGGGCGACATGCTGGCATCGCCCACAAAGATGCATTTGTAGTCGGGCCCGTAGGTTCGCAGCACTTCATCGGTGGGCATCTGTTCGTCCCAGCGGCGGCGGTTGTCGCGCCAAACGCCTTCGTAAAGGCAGTTGTGAAAATAATAGTATTCCAGATGCTTGAATTCGGATCGCGCCGCGCTGAACAGCTCCTCCACCACCTTGATATGCGGGTCCATCGAGCCGCCGACATCGAGGAACAGCAGAACCTTGACCGCGTTGTGCCGCTCGGGACGGGTTTTGACGTCGAGATAGCCGTGTTCCGCCGTGGCCCGGATGGTGCCGTTGAGGTCCAGCTCTTCGTTGGCCCCTTCGCGGACCCAGCGGCGCAGACGCTTGAGCGCGACCTTGATGTTACGGGTACCCAGCTCGACGGTGTCGTCGAGGTTCCGGAATTCGCGTTTGTCCCAGACCTTGACCGCGCGTTTGTGGCGGCTTTCCTTCTGGCCGATGCGCACCCCTTCGGGATTGTAGCCATAGGCGCCGAAGGGCGAGGTGCCCGCCGTGCCGACCCATTTGTTGCCGCCCTGGTGACGGCCTTTCTGCTCTTCGAGGCGTTTTTTGAGTGTTTCCATGAGTTTATCGAAGCCTCCTAAAGCTTCGATTTCCTTGCGCTCTTCCTCGCTCAGGTGCTTTTCGGCGAGTTTTTCCAGCCAGTCGCCCGGGATTTCCACCGATTGCAGGACCTGATCGATGCTGATCTGTTCCAGCCCCTCGAACGCGGTTGCAAAGGCGCGGTCGAACTTGTCGATGTTGCGTTCGTCTTTCACCATTGCTGCGCGGGCGAGATAATAGAACGCCTCGACATCATAGGTGGCGAGCCCGGTCTTCATCCCTTCGAGAAAGGTTAGAAACTCGCGCAATGATACCGGGACACCGGATTTGCGCAGCGTTTCGAAGAAGGGAATGAACATAGAGCTAAACCAACATGCGATGGATGACGACGGTGAGGATCATACCCACGATGGTGAAGGCAAGGCCATAGCCCGCCGCGTATTGCAGGATATCCAGCCGGTTGCCTTTCCGCCGATAGGCCGTCAGCCCACCGATCAGCGCCCCCAAGAGTGCCGCGCCCAGAACGATCATTGTGATCCCTTATCCTTTTTGCGGGTTCAGCGCGCCGATTTCCGACACTTTGGCCCGTACTGCCCAATCCGGGCCAAACCCGTATCGCGCCCAACCAAGGCTGTCCAGCCTGACCGCTTCGGCCTCTTCGCTCTTGCCCGTCAGGTCAAGCGCCTCGGCCTGTAGCAGCAATAGGGTGGAGAGGAGGGCGGCGTTCTGGCTGTTCTGGGCCGTGCCGATATGGGGTTCGATCAGGGTAAGGGCGCGCGCGCCGTTCTCTTCGGTGATGGCCTGCGCCGCAAGCTGCGTCGCCACAAAGGCGCGGTGCAGTTCGGTGCCGGGCAACCGGGCATAAAATTCATAGGCCGCCTCGAAATGCGCGCGGGCCAGGTCGGGATCGGTGCGGCTGAGGATGCGGCCATTGGCAAAATGGGAAAAGGCCCGGCGGTTGTCCTGCCACCCTTCTTCGGTCGCGATGCTCAGCGCCTTGCGGGCCGCACTTTTTCGCCCCGCGGCTCCGGTTCCTGGCCCGAGGGCTGTCTGCACCGCATCGCGCCATTCGTTGGGCGTGTCCGATGCCAAACGGGTCGGGGCAGAGCCGCCGCCCGGGTTGAGGCGGAACAGGATCGCTGGCAAGCGGGCCGCCACTGCGTTTCGGCTCATGCCGTTGCGCAGTTCTGGCGCGTAATAGGCCCGCAGGATCAGCATGTCATAGCCCGTCAGCACGGTGTGCACGTCGTCGTCGTTAAAGACGCTGCCGGTCAGTCGGTAGAGATCATTGAGCGGGCCGATGGCCTGCGCCAGTTCCTCGTGCAGGCAATCGCGGATCTCTTGCGGGCTGGCGTCGCTGGGCACAAAGACGGCGATGCGCTTGCGTTCGGTCAGTTGCGTCCAGTCCGTTCGGCTGGAGCGTCGCGCGCCCCGGTATTCGCGCAGTGAACTCACATTCGGGACGACGAAACACGCCGCCGAGGGCAGGATGCGCTGGATCTCGCGCCGCTCTACCGCCTCGATCGTGATGTTGGCAGGGCCTGAGACCTGCTGGATGTTGATCCGCGCCTCGCGTTGCAGTCGCCCGATGAGACCGTCGAGATCAGTAAGCAGCGATGCGGGCGCATCCCCGGTCACAGCAACGCTGATCGGCCCTTCGAAGCGGGTAAAGACATCAAGCCTCTGGCCGTTCTCCAATGCAAAGCTGAGATCGAGGAAATCGCGGGCCAGATCGGCGTTCGAAACGTAGGGCCCGGGGACGGATGCCGCCGCAAAGGTCCGCATCGCAGGCAGGCTGGCGGTTTCTTCGGCGATCACTGGTGTGTTGTCCGTCGCCTCGATCGGCACGCAGGCGTTGAGCGCGAGGCATACTGAAAAGAACCAGCCGCGCCGCATCAGCCCAAGACCCTGTCATACTTGATGAAATCCGAGGCGCGCCCGATCCGGTCATAGAGCTTTCGCGCCTCTGTATTGCCGGTCTGGGTCAACCAATAGACGGCGCGCGCGCCGGCCCGGTCGGCAGCGTCATAGACCGCCTCGATCAAGGCACGTCCCAGCCCCTTACCCCGCATGGCGGGCACCGCGTAAAGATCCTGCAGGTAACACACGTTCTCCTCGCGCCAGCCGTGCCGGTGGAACAGATAGTGCGTAAGGCCGACAAGGCGCCCCTCAACCTCGGCCACGATTGCGTGAAATTCATGCGGATCGGTGCTGAGCAGTCGTTCGAAGTAAAGATCGTAAAGCTGTGGTGGCCGTTCCGTGCCGTAAAAAGCCAGATAATCGCGCCAAAGCGATCCCCAACCCTCGCGGTCGTCAGGCCCCAAGGGGCGCAGATGCGGTTGGCCTGCTCGTGCCAATTCGGGCTTGCCTCTTTATGGTTGGGCTTTTGCCTGTCCCCGTCACCATGACCGGAAGGGGCCCCGTTGATCAAGACTGTCGTGCTCCAAACGGAAGATTAGGCCGGGACACACGGCAATCTGGCGTAGGAGGCTGAATTGTCGGAGCCGTCAATGCTGTGGGATGCGCGATTTGGTGGTCAGATCCTTTCTAGTCGGCAAGCAGTTCCGCCAGCGGCCCGCTTTGCCACTCCGGCGTTGTATCCAGCGCAGTGACAACCCAGGCGTCGCCCTCGCGTTTCAGAAGATAATCAAGGCGGCCCGTCTGCTCCCACACCTTGCCTTTGCGGTGGTAAATGGCGTGAAACCGGGAGGAGGCGCGGGCCGTGATGCGTGAGATGGCGGCGATCTCGACATCCGTGATGCGGTGTTCGGTTTTGTCGAAGCGGGGCAGTAGATCGGCCCAGCCCCCGATGACGTCAGCCTCGGTTACACGGTCGCCCGTTTCGTCGAACAGAGACAGCTGATTCAGAATGACATTATCGGCGAACTTCTGCTCCAGCAGCGTCCAGTTGCCTTCATCCGCTGCCGTGGCGATGCCAAGCAGGATGCGTTCAATTTCCGCAGCATCGTCGGCGACGGCTGCGATCGGGCTGGCACCGAGGAAAAGGATCAAGGCGATGCGGAACCGGTTTTTCATTGCGTCCTCGTTCAAATGTGCCCCAACACACGGGACTTGGGGTCTGTTCTGGTCGCTGGTCAGCTTGGCGAACCGGATTGGCTGCCGAAGCGGGCCGGCATCGTGTCTGAAGCGTCGGTTGCGTGGTCTCGCGACAAGGCTTGCCGGCAGCCTCAAGGTCACCCGCCGCCGGCGCAAGATGCAAAAGCATGGGTTCGGAGGCACGTATTTCCGAGGTGATAGAGCCGGGCTGATCGTCGAGAACAACGCCCATAGCGTGGAGATCCAGGGCACGGATGCCACCCCCGGCATCAAGTGCTGACGTGTCGGCGCGAACTTCTCCCATATCGATGATCTAGGCAGGTATTTCGCGATTGCCATAAGACGCCGCGCGCCCGATGATGCACCTGCAGCAATTCGCGCAGGAGGGTGCAGCAATGGCGTTCGAGGTTTCGCTCAAGGGAAAGACAGCCGTAGTGACCGGGTCGAATTCGGGGATCGGGCTGGGCATGGCTTGGGAACTGGCGCGGGCCGGGGCGGATGTCGTCCTGAATTCCTTTACCAACAACCCCGAGGACCACGCCCTTGCGACCAAGATCAGCGAAGAAACCGAAACGAACGCCCGCTACATCAAGGCCGATATGTCGAAGGCCGATGAGTGCCGCGCCCTGATCGAACAGGCGGAACGATGCGACATCCTGATCAACAATGCGGGCATCCAGCACGTCGCACCCATCCCCGAATTTCCGACTGAAAAGTGGGATGCGATCATGGCGATCAACCTCAGCTCGGCCTTTCACACTTCGGCCATTGCGCTGCCAATGATGCGCGCGGCGGGCTGGGGCAGGGTGATCAACGTCTCCTCGGCCCATGGACTGACCGCATCGCCATACAAGGCCGCCTATGTCGCCGCCAAACATGGGATCGTTGGTCTGACAAAGGTCACGGCGCTTGAGACGGCGAAAGAGCCCATCACGTGCAACGCGATCTGCCCGGGCTACGTCCTGACCCCCATCGTGGAAAAGCAGATCCCCGACACGATGAAGGAATACAACATGACCCGCGAAGAGGTGATCCAGAACGTCATGCTCGAACGGCAGCCGTCGAAGGAATTCGCGACGGTCGAACAGATGGGCGGGACGGCCGTCTTCCTCTGTTCGGATGCCGCAGCGCAGATCACCGGCACGACGATCAGTGTCGATGGAGGCTGGACCGCCCTTTGATCAGAAAGGCGCGGGGTCATTGCGTTTCGGGGATGCGAGGCCAGCCATCACACCCCCGACACGGATCTTATTCAGCCGCGAGAGGCTGCTGAAAGCCCTGTTCGGACAGGAACGTGCGGATCTGGTCGCGCGCAACCTCGGCGATCGGCAGAGTCTCACCCAGATCGGCAAAGGTCATGGCCGTGACCGTTCCTGCGCCATCTTCCTTGTCCTCGGGTCGCCGCCAATCGGCGTCGAGGTGATCGGACAGGTGGGTGGTACCCATCAGAACACCGTCGCGGTAGTGCCGCAGGACCGGGTGAATGAAGGGGTCGGGATCGCCGCCAAAGGCCGTGTGGGCGCGTTTGACATGGGTCGGTGTCGACCCGAAATTCCCGAATTCCAGTGTCACGACAAGGCTGTCGCTGCCCATGACCTCTGGCGCCTCGGCGACCCAATGCACCGGCACGTCGCGATAATGAGTGCCTGCGGACGGACCGCCCAGATGGATCACGTCGCCAAGGAAGCCGGGCTGCAGGAACATGCCTGAAGAGAGGCTGATGCGGTCGATGATCATGTCGACAAGCGCCTCGCCCTCTATCGGCGCGGTGATGGTCGGAAAATCGGTGCCCTGAACCCGGCCACCGATGAATTCCGTCAGCGCCGCGATGTTGTGGCGGAAGCCATGGACAAAGCCCGACATGGTTTTCTTGAAGTCCCGGCTTTGCATTATCGTGCCGGCAAACCAAAGGTTTGACGTGCTCTTGGCCTCCCATTGAGGCGTCATTTCCGGGAATTTTCCGAAATGCAGCAGCTCTGGCCGAATCTCTTCGTCGATGATCGTGGCATCGAAACGGAAGCCCGTGCAGCCGATGACGTGATCATAGCGTAGTACGATCTCGTGATCCTGGGCGGCGGTCATCCTTGCGTGAACCAGATAGGTATCGCCGTCCTTTTCGATCCGGAACGGGGCCGCGTCGACGACCGCGTTCTGCGATTTGAGCTGATAGGTATCGATAAACTGCGTGTTCACCGCGCGAACATGGCCGACGAAGTGGGTGTTCCACGCGAATTTGAGCGGGTTCGGGCTCATCACATGGATGCTGGCCGCATGTTCGATCATCCGCTGCGCGGTCTCGAACGCGGCATTGCCCTTGCCCAGGATCAGGACACGTTTGTTGTCGAAGCGCTCGGGCGTCGCGTCGAAGGTCATGTAGTTCTCGATCAGGTCGATGCCTTCGATCTCGGGCAGCCACGGCTTGGTGACGCCTGCGGACACGATGACATGGGCCGCGTGAAAGCGCCGCCCATCGGCGCATGTGACGGTAAAAACGTCATCTGCCTTGGAAATGCGCACAACTTCTGCGTTTAAGGCGATCTCGTCCTCGATATGTTCCGCAAAGGCCTCGAGATACTCGACATACGTATCCGCCTTGGGAAAGTACCTTGTGGTGAAATCACCCACCAGCAGCCCCTCGTCATTGAGAAGCGAGTTCCAGTCATACCGCAACCGTGCATCCGCGCTTTCCAGCCCGGTATGAACCTTGTTGATCGAGATAAAGTTACGATGACGCGGGAACTTACGGAAAAAACCGCTGACCCCTTCACCACGTTCAAAAAGGGCAATGCGCAGGCCCTTCTTTTTGAGCAGATACGCAGCCTGCAGCCCGGCTGGACCCGCACCAACGATGCACACGTCCAGCGGACGTTCTTCATTAACCATTTGTTTCTCCGACGACATCCCCGTCAACCCACGGAACAAAGGTGTAGGCCGTTTGTCAACTAAGAGTAGCGCAAATTCATCCTTTACGCGTTGCTGCAGGTGCAGCATTGGCCTAGACATGAGGCGGAGCCTGGTATCATCGGCAGAGGTGGCTGGAATGGTTAAGAAACGGATCAATCTGGCTCTGCAGGGTGGCGGAGCGCATGGTGCTTTTACGTGGGGCGCTCTGGATTGCCTGCTCGAGGACGAACGGGTCGAGATCGCCGCAATTTCGGGGACATCCGCCGGGGCGCTGAACGGTGCCGCGCTCAAGGCCGGGATGGCCGTGAACGGGCGGCAGGGGGCGATCGACAATCTCGCGTGGCTTTGGGACAAGGTCGCTGGCATTCAGGACATGCGGCTTGCCACGTGGATGGCGCCCTTTGGCCCGGCGGCCGTTTCCCGCACGCTCGAATATTCGCTGCCCTACGCCATGGGCGAGGCGTGGACACGGATGATCTCGCCCTACACCTACGGCCCCTTCTACCGCAATCCGCTGACCGACATCGTTGAGGAATTTGACTATGACCGGGTGTGCGAAGAGGCGGGGCCAGAATTCTATGTCAGTGCGACCCGCGTGCGGACGGGAAAGCTGCGGGTGTTCAGGGCGGCCGAGGTCACAACCGAGGTGATCCTCGCATCGGCCTGCCTGCCGACGATCTTTCAGGCGGTCGAGGTCTACGATACGCAAACCAAGCGGACGGACGCGTTCTGGGACGGTGGTTACACCGGAAACCCGGCACTCTTTCCGCTTTTTGACCACGGTTTGCCCAAGGACATCGTTGTCATCAACATCAATCCGCTGGAACGGGATGAGCTGCCGAAGACGGCCCAGCAGATCCAGAACCGCATCAATGAGATCAGCTTTAACTCATCGCTGTTGCGGGAATTGCGCGCGATCGATTTCGTACAACGGATGCTCGATGACGGAACCATGAAGGAAGGCCGGATGGCTCGCGTTCTGGTCCATATGATCGCTGATGACGCGCTGATGAACGAGTTGAGCGTGGCGACCAAGCTGATCCCGAACGCCTATGTGATCGG
>CAWUIQ010000104.1:0-9856 GCA_963922565.1 uncultured Rhodobacterales bacterium | reverse complement strand
TGGCCCAAGTCGATGCGTTGGGGCAGTGGCCCGCTGCGGTGGGTCCGTCCGCTGCAATCGATCCTTTGTATTCTGACCGATGAGACGGGGGCCGAGACCGTGGCGCTCGACATCGATGGGATGGCCGCCAGCGACACGACCGAAGGGCACCGTTTCATGGCGCCCGGGCGCTTTGTCGTGGGATCCTTCGATGACTATGTGGCGAAGCTTAAAAAGGCGCATGTAGTTCTCGACCCCGCAGAAAGGGCCGATGCGATCTGGCATGACGCGACCAATCTGGCGTTTGCCCAGGGGCTCGAAGTCGTCGAGGATGCCGGGCTGCTGCACGAAGTCGCGGGTCTGGTGGAATGGCCGGTGGTGCTGATGGGCGATATCGGGCCCGACTACCTCGAACTGCCGCCCGAAGTGCTGCAAACCTCGATGAAAGAGCACCAGAAATTCTTTTCCGTTCGGGACAAGTCGGGGCGGATCGTCAAGTTCATTACGGTGGCGAACCGGGAAACCGCCGACAACGGCGCGACGATCCTCGCGGGTAACGAAAAGGTTCTGGGTGCACGGCTGGCCGACGCCAAGTTCTTTTGGGAAAACGATCTGCGGACAATCGCGAATGTCGGCCTTGAAGGCATGGCCGCACCTCTCGCGAACGTCACGTTCCACAATCAGCTTGGCAGCCAGGCGGATCGCATCAAGCGGATCGAGGCGCTGGCCCGCACGCTGGCGCCGATGGTTGGGGCCAAACCCGATCTCGCCGCCGAAGCTGCGCGGGTCTGCAAGGCTGATCTGGCTAGCGAGATGGTTTATGAGTTCCCCGAATTGCAGGGGATCATGGGCAAGTATTATGCCGAGGCTGCCGGCCACGACGATGGCGTGCCCGAGGCCTGTGCCGCGCATTATTCGCCCCTTGGCCCGTCGGATGACGTGCCAGTCGAGCCGGTCAGCATTGCTGTGGCCCTGGCCGACAAGATCGATCTTTTGATGGGCTTCTGGTCGATCGATGAAAAGCCGACCGGTTCGAAGGATCCCTTCGCGCTGCGCCGGGCGGCCTTGGGTGTGATCCGCATCCTTCTGGGGGATCATCCCAAACCCGAAGCGTTCGAGTTCGAAAAGATCCGTCCACTCGCCGCCCGCATCCGCACCGAGGGCGAGGTCGAGGCCGCCGTGTCACAGGCCCGGGGTGACCTTGAGAACCTGATCGAGACCGAAAAGGAACTTGGCGAGCTGGAAGCGGCCTTTGGCCAGCGATCATCAGACCGTTTCTATGCGGCCCGGTTCCGCGAGGTTTCGTCCAAGGCGGCTGGCACGCTGGACGGTGGCCTTGATCAATCCGCCCGCAATGCGGCCTGGATGAAAGGTGTTCTGGACGAAATCGGCAGCATGGCGGAAGAGGCGTTTCTGGCCAAGACCATGAACCTGACCGAGGACCTGCTGAGCTTTCTCCATGATCGGCTCAAGGTCTATTTGCGCGATCAGGGCATCCGGCACGACATCATCGACGCGTGCATCGCGATGCCGGGGAATGACGACATTGCGCTTCTGGCCAAGAGGGCCGAGGCGCTGCAGGCCACGATTGGCACCGATGACGGTGAGAACCTGATCCAGGGTTTCAAGCGGGCCAACAACATTCTGACCCAGGCGGAAGAGGCGGATGGGGTCGAGTATTCCTTTGGTGCGGATCCGAAATTTGCCGAGACGGATGAAGAACGCGCCCTTTTTGCGGCGCTCGACGCCGCCGAGGCACGGATCAACCCGGCGATGCAGGACCAGGACTTTGCGACAGCGATGCATGCAATGGCGGGCCTGCGCGGCCCGATCGACGCGTTTTTCGAGGCGGTCAAGATCAACGACGATAACCAGACCATCCGCCGGAACCGTCTGAACCTGCTCAGACGCATCCGCTCGATCTGTCTTGGGGTTGCCGACCTGACACGGATCGAAGGCTAACCCCTTCCTCTGATCGGCTGTATCCGGAACACCGGGGCAGGGCCCATTTCGCTGTTCGCAGGCGGCGGGATGTGTCGAGCCTGCGGCCATCAAAGGCGATTGCATCCCCTTGTCACATTTCGTTTACCGCCTATTCTGCCGACAACTTGAAAGGTGCCGCAGTGCAGAATAATCCGCATACCACGCTTGTTACGCCGAAGGCGCCGATCGCGGCGAACACCCATGGCGGGCGGGCCAAGTGCCTTCAGCGCCTCACCCGTCTCGAATTGCCGGTGCCGACAACGGTCGCACTGTCCTTTGACGCGGTGCATCGGATTGCGCAGGGGCAGTTGCCGGATATTGATGCCATTCTCGAACAGTTCCCGGATGATGCCCTGTTGTGCGTGCGCCCGTCATCGGAAGATCCCGACTGGGGCGGTCCCGGTGCCGTCCTGAACATCGGCATGAACGATATGCGATACGAGGCGCTTTGCGGTGCGCTTGGTGTCGACGCGGCCTCGACCCTCTATACCCGGTTTGTTCAGTCTTACGCCGTGCATATCGCGCGGCTGGATCCCGATATGTTCGACGCGGTCGAAGGCGAGGGAGCCGAGGCGCTCAGCCACACCCTGCGCGCATACGAGGATGAAACCGATGAGGTGTTCCCGGATAACCGGGCCGAACAACTCTCGGCCGTTCTGAAATCGATGGCCCGCGCATGGGAGGGGACATCGGCCCGTCTTTTGCGGCAAGCCAAGGGGGCGCCGGTCGATGCGGGCCTTGGTCTCGTCGTGCAGCAGATGGCCTTTGGCATGGGACATGGCGAAAGCGGATCGGGTGTCTTGCAGCTCGTCAATTCCGATACCGGGCTTCCACAAATCACGGGCCGGTATCTGAGCCAAAGCCAGGGCCGTGACGCACTGCAGGGCGATTCCGACAGCCTGTACCTGACGCGCGATCCCCGCGGCCCGTCGCTCGAAGAGCTGGTGCCGGAGATCTTTTGTGCCCTGCAGCAACACGCGCGCCTGATGCGAGAGAAACTGCGCGAAGAGATGCAGGTTGAATTCACCGTGGAAAACGGGGTGCTGCATATCCTCGATGGCGTTCGCGTCAGCCGGTCGTCGCGCGCGGCCGTGCGCATCGCGGTCGAGTTGGCCCGCGACGGGATCATTCCAAAGGAAGAGGCGCTGATGCGGATCGAGCCGCGTGCGCTGAACGAATTGCTGCACCCGCAGGTCGCTCCGGGTGCCCAGCGTGACGTCATCGGCAGCGGTATCGCGGCCAGCCCGGGCGCTGCCACCGGCAAGGTCGTCTTTTCGGCGACCGAGGCACAGGCGAGTGCGGCCCGTAACGAACCCTGCATTCTGGTCCGCCGCGAAACCGCGCCCGAGGACATTCGGGGCATGCACGCCGCCAAGGCCGTTCTCACCGAACGGGGTGGTATCACCAGCCACGCCGCCGTGATCGGTCGCGGCATGGGCCTGCCCTGCGTGGTAGGGGTCAGCGACATGACGTTCCGCACCTCGGCAAAGCAGATCATCGCAAAGGACGGGCGTGTAATCTCCGAAGGCGATACGATTACCGTTGATGGCACCAATGGCATGGTCTTATTGGGTGCCCCGGACATGCTGGAGGCCGCGCAGGACGACGCCTTTCAGGCCTTGATGGAATGGGCGGATGCGGTGCGCGACATCGATATCCGAGCGAATGCCGATACGCCCGCCGATGCCCAGACCGCACGAAACTTCGATGCGCAGGGGATCGGTCTGTGCCGGACCGAGCACATGTTCTTTGAGGATGGCCGCCTCACCCTGATGCGCGAAATGATCTTTGCCGAATGCGAAGAGGACCGGCGCACCGTTCTCGACCGGCTGCTGCCGCTCCAGCGCGAGGATTTCACCCAGCTTTTCCGGATCATGGAGGGGAAACCTGTCTGCATCCGCCTGTTCGATCCACCGCTCCACGAATTCCTGCCGGCGGACCGTGCCGGTCAACGTGAACTGGCAGAGGCGCTTGGCCTGCCGCTGTCGGACGTGACCCGCCGGATCGAGGCGATGATGGAATACAACCCGATGCTGGGCCTGCGCGGTGTCCGGCTGGGCGTGACGATCCCCGAAATCTACGAGATGCAGGCCCGTGCGATATTCGAGGCCACGATCGAGGCCAGCCGCGAGGGCGATCCGGTCGTACCCGAGATCATGATCCCGCTGGTCAGTGCAAAGCGCGAGGTCGAACTGGTACAAACCCGCATTGATGCGGTCGCGGCTGCCGTGCGAACGGAGCGGCGTACCCTGTTCGAATACCGGCTGGGTGTGATGGTCGAGACCCCGCGGGCGGCGCTGCGCGCTGGTGAGATCGCACAGCATTGCAGTTTCCTGAGTTTCGGTACCAACGACCTGACGCAGATGACCTATGGGCTCAGCCGTGACGACGCAGGGCGGTTCATGTCCGATTATGTGCGGCAGCATGTGTTCGCGGAAGATCCGTTTCACACCCTCGACATCGAGGGCGTCGGAGAGCTTTTGCGGCTGGGGTCGGAACGCGGAAGGCAGACAAGACCTGACTTGACGCTGTCGATCTGCGGCGAGCACGGTGGCAACCCCGAATCAATCGCATTCTGCCGAGATGCGGGTTTTGACTATGTCAGCTGCTCATCATTTCGTGTTCCAGTAGCAAGACTGGCTGCCGCTCGTCTTGCGATCGAAAATCAGATCGCGCCCGAGGCTGCCAGCTAGGCCCCTGATATTAAAGCATTGCCTGATTTTTCAGCAGCATCATTCTGCGACGCTTGGTCATCTGCGCGCTCTGGAACTGGACCAAAACCTCAAAATTATCTAAACGCCAACGAATTGGGTAATACTTGGGGCGCTCCATGCGAGTTATTCTTGCTGCTATCTTGGCCGCAATTTTTGCGGCATCTGGTCCTGTGTCCGCTTCTGACGATCACAAGGCCCTCGCTGATCAACTGAGAGAAACCGAGGCTCGCGGCCTGAGCGCGCTGTCACCATCGCGCCTGCGCGCCATGTTGCGCGCGCCCGATATCGGTACAAGCTTCAATCCGACGCTCGCCTGGCTCGACAATCAGCCGGTCGCAGAGGGCGGCCCGCAATGGGAATGTCTGGCCGAAGCGCTGTATTTCGAAGCGCGGGGCGAAACCGTTCGCGGCCAATTTGCCGTGGCCGAAGTCATCATGAACCGGGTCGAAAGCGCACGCTTTCCCAAGACGGTTTGCGGTGTCGTCAATCAGGGAACCGGGCAGCGCTATCAGTGCCAATTCACCTATACGTGCGACGGGCTGGCCGAGCGGATCCATGAACCCCGTGCCTTTGATCGCGTGGCCAAGGTTGCGCGCGCCGTGCTCGATGACAGGGCGCCAGAGCTGACAGACGGCGCGACCCACTACCACACGACGGCCGTGCGCCCGCGCTGGAGCAGGATCTACACCCGCACCGCGCGGATCGGTAAGCACATCTTTTATCGCCACACCTACCGGACTGCTTCGAAGTAGTTGCGGCGTTCTGCCGTTTCTGACGCCGCAGATGCCGTCTTCCCCCTGTCGCTTTCCATGATGCGGCGCTAGAAGGCTCGCACCAAAACCTTGGGTGATTGAGCCATGGCCTCTGAGATCCGTCTTGCGTTTTCCCATCCGTCCGAGCGGGCGGAGGCCACGGCCGACGCGCCCGTCGATCGGATTTCGGTGCGCGATCATGTCGTCAGTGTCGAGATCGGCGCGTTTCAGGCTGAACGTGGGATCACCCAGCGGATCCGGTTCAATATCGTGGTCGAGGTGCGTCCGGTCACGGCGCCCGTCGATGACGATGTGGATCGGATACTCAGCTATGACCGTGTGACCGAGGCGATCGAGCTGGCGTTGACCGAAGAGCGGTTGAACCTGCTCGAAACGCTGGCCGAGCGGGTGGCTGAACTGATCCTTCTTGAACCACAGGCGATGCGGGCCTTTGTACGTGTCGAAAAGCTTGATCGGGGTCCGGGCGCCTTGGGCGTCGAGATCGTTCGCAGCCGCGCCGCGGTTGTCCCGGTGCCATCGCCCGATGTGCCGCACCCCGAGCTCGTCTATCTGTCGAACGACGCGATTGCGTCGCCGCTCTTGTCGGATTGGATCGACCAGTTGGAGCAATCGGGACGGCCGCTCATCTTCTGCGTGGGTGCTGCCGATGTCGCCGCGCCCCGATCGGCGCACCCGATGGCGCAGCGCAGGATCGATCTGCTTGCCATCGAACAGAATGCCTGGGTGCTCGCCGCGCGGGATCAGCGCTGCATGGTTGTTGGCACCCGGACCGAACTCGATTGGGCGATGAAGAACGGACAGATCAGTGTCTGGGCCCCGTCGAAGATCGTGCTGGATGCGGTTGACGGGCCCTCGGCCGAGCCGCGCGATGCCGTGGCACTAGCCGCATGGTTTGCGGCCACGTTCGATGCGCAGGAAATGCTGGTCATTGGGGCTGAGCCACCAGCGGATGCGTCTGTTCCGTTGCGCATCATGGATGTGGGGCAGGCGCGCATCCCGCTCAAATGAAGACGTATCTGAGGCCCATTCCGCAAGTCGGCCCAGCCCGGCCTGACGGGGCGCTGTCACTCGCGGGGGGGTGGGTTTGGTTCACGCATGTCGAGGTGTTGCAACGCGATGCCCCGACTACAATCGTCGATGTCCAATCTGTGGATCCCGCGGGGCTGGATGCCCTCGTCAAACCCAGATCCGCGATCTCAAGCCTCGATTTCTCCGCGCCGGTCCTAATGGGGATCCTGAACGCCACGCCAGACAGCTTTTCGGATGGCGGGGCATATGTTGCCACCGATGATGCGGTCCGCCATGCGCTTGGCATGGCGCAGGACGGTGCGCACCTGATCGATGTGGGCGGGGAATCGACACGGCCCGGCGCACAGACGATCCCAGCCGACGAAGAGATACGGCGCACCCAAACGGTCATCGCAGCAATGCGCGCCGCCAAGCTTGAACAGCCAATCTCGATCGATACCCGGAAGGCCGCCGTGGCCGAGGCTGCAATTGCCGCTGGTGCGGACATCGTGAACGATGTGTCCGGTTTTACGTATGATCCCGATCTTGCCCCGTTATGCGCCCGCCAAGGCAAGCCGGTTTGCGTGATGCACGCGCAGGGCGCACCCGAAACGATGCAGGACAATCCGAGCTACGACGATGTTCTTCTGGATGTGTACGACTTTCTCGAAAGCCGTATTTCTCACCTGGTCGAAACCGGAATTCCGCACGATCAGATCATTGCCGATCCGGGGATCGGGTTCGGCAAGACCGAGGCTCACAATCTGGCGCTGCTGAGCCGTCTCAGCCTGTTTCACGGGCTTGGCGTGCCGATCCTGCTTGGCGCATCCCGCAAGGGGTTCATCGGCAGGATTGGTGGGGCGCCAGACAAGGCGGCCCGTATGCCGGGGTCAGTCAGCGTTGCGCTGTCAGCCCTTGCCCATGGGGCGCAGATCATTCGGGTACACGACGTCGCCGAAACACGGCAGGCCATTGCTCTTTGGCGGGCCAGCATGGCAATAGGATCACCATGACAAAGCTCTTTGGTACGGACGGCGTTCGCGGCAAAGCCAACCAGCACCCCATGACAGCCGAGATGGCGCTGCGCATCGGCGCCGCCGTGGGCCGGTACTTCAAACCGGACAGCCATGGCGTGCACCGGGTTGTGATCGGCAAGGACACGCGGCTGTCGGGCTACATGTTTGAAAATGCCCTGACGGCTGGCCTGACCAGCACCGGTATGAACGTCCTGTTGCTTGGACCGGTTCCTACACCGGCGGTTGGGCTGCTGACCCGGTCGATGCGAGCCGATCTGGGCGTCATGATCTCGGCCAGTCACAACCCGGCGGACGACAACGGCATCAAGTTTTTCGGACCGGACGGTTTCAAACTGAGCGACGCGGTCGAACGAGAGATCGAGCGCCTTGTCAGCGAAGGGGTCACGCCGGTTGAGGCGCCGCAGATCGGCCGCGCAAAGCGTATCGACGATGGTCGGTTCCGCTACATCGAGCGGGTGAAATCCTCCTTTCCCCGTCAAATGCGCCTCGACGGTCTCAAGGTCGTCATCGACTGCGCCAATGGCGCCGCCTACCGCACCGCACCCGAGGCGCTTTGGGAGCTTGGGGCGACCGTGATCCCCGTCGGGACCTCGCCGAACGGCTACAACATCAACGACGGTTGTGGCTCGACCCATCCCCAGACCGCGGCCGAAGCGGTTGTGGCCCATGGTGCCGATGTGGGCATTTGCCTCGACGGCGACGCGGACCGGGTCATCCTGCTTGATGAAAACGGGCGTGTGGGCGATGGCGACCAGTTCATGGGGCTGATGGCGAGCCGATGGGCAGCCGACGGTTTGCTCAGAGGCGGGGCGTTGGTCGCGACCGTCATGTCGAACCTGGGGTTGGAGCGGTATCTGCAAGGTCATGGCCTCAACCTCGAACGGACACCCGTCGGTGACCGCTATGTCGTCGAGCGAATGCGAGACGGGGGCTTTAACCTAGGCGGCGAGCAATCGGGTCACATCGTGATGACCGATTATGCGACCACGGGCGATGGTCTGATGGCCGGGCTGCAGTTTCTGGCCGAACTGGTGCGCAGCGGCAAACCGGCCAGCGAGGTCTTGCACGTGTTCGACCCCGTACCGCAGCTTTTGAAGAATGTGCGTTACACGGCAGGTCAAACGCCACTCGATGCGGCCAACGTCAAGGGTGCCATCGCCGCAGCCGAGGCGCAGCTTGAAGGGCAGGGGCGGCTTTTGATCCGGAAATCGGGAACCGAGCCGCTGATCCGAGTGATGGCCGAATGCGAAGACGAGGCGGCGCTGACAGCGGCGGTCGATCACGTCGTGTCCGCTGTCGAAGGTGCGGTGCGCCAGTAGAGCACCTATTGCGGTTGTTACCGGGCGGCTGGTACATATTCGCGAGGCAGGAACGGAGCGAGCAGTTGGCCTTTTTGGGGGTGGAGCGGTCATTGACGGGGCGGCAATGGGTCGGTCCCTCGATCGAGATCGCGCGCGCCGCCGAGGCGATGATGCAGCGCACCGGGTTGCCTGACGCAGTGTGTCGGGTGCTGGCCCGCCGCGATGTTGACCCTGCCGAGGCCGAGACGTTTCTGGCCCCCACCATGCGGGACCTCTTGCCCGATCCGCGCAGCCTGATCGACATGGAAAAGGCGGCGACCCGGTTTTTGGCGGCTGTCGACCGGCGCGAGCGGATCGCGATCTTTGCCGATTATGACGTTGATGGCGGTGCATCGGCTGCGTTGCTGCTGTCATGGCTGCGGGATATGGGGCAGACGGCCACGCTCTATGTCCCCGACCGCATCGACGAAGGATACGGGCCAAACGAGACGGCGATGGCGGACCTTGCCGCGTCGCATGATCTGATCGTCTGTGTTGATTGCGGAACGCTTTCTCACGGTCCGATCGATGCGGCCAAGTCGGCGGATGTGATCATTCTGGATCATCACCTTGGTCTTGAGACGCTCCCCGACGCCTATGCGATCGTGAACCCCAACCGCCAGGATGAAAATGGCGCACTCGCGCATCTCTGTGCCGCAGCCGTGGTCTTTCTGATGCTTGTCGAAGCGGGGCGGCGGCTGCGGAGCGCGGGAAAGACCGGGCCCGACCTGATGGGTTTTCTGGATCTTGTGGGGCTGGCCACGGTGGCCGATGTCGCGCCCCTTGTCGGGGCCAACCGGGCATTCGTGCGGCAGGGCTTGCGGGTCATGGCGCAGCGCGGGCGCATCGGTCTTGCGGCACTGGCTGACACGGCGCGGATAGACACCGCCCCGTCGGCCTATCATCTGGGCTATGTTCTTGGCCCGCGGATCAATGCAGGCGGTCGGATCGGGGCGGCGGATCTGGGCGCGAGGCTGCTGGCCACTGCTGATCCGCATGAGGCTGCGGCCCTTGCCGAGCGG
>CAWUIQ010000103.1:0-10268 GCA_963922565.1 uncultured Rhodobacterales bacterium | reverse complement strand
CAATCGTACCAATGTTCACATGCGGCTTCGTGCGTTCAAACTTTTCCTTTGCCATTCGTCAGGCGCCCTTTTTTAAGGTTGATGAACCGGATCATCCGGAATTTTCTCCGCGCGGCATCTATTGCGAAAGAAAGGGAAAATCAAGCGGCGTTCTGGCGGATGTCATAGCTTCGATGCTTGCCAAGGCACCGCAGAGCCAATCAGCTCTCTTCGTCGGGCGCCTCATAGGGGGGCTGGGGTGCCGCACCGGGCACGAACCAGTCCGCATTCTTATGGTTTTCGACCAGATATCGTTCGATCGCCTTGGCTGCATTTTCAGACAGTTGCGTCAGCTGCTCGTCAGCAGACAAGGTATAACCTGACCCGATGAACGCCCCCGACCCAAAGCTTTCAATGACCGCGATCTGTTCGGGCTTTTCGTTGAGTTTTTTGTTCAACTCGTCGCTCCATACGGTGAGATTGATGATCATCACCGACTTCGGCGACACGACCAGCGGCACGCCAGGGGCTGCCAGCACATAGCCTTCGACCGAAACACCGAAATGATAGAGCCCGTCGCCGGCGTATCGTCCGAACCGATCGGCAAGTGCACCGGTCATGGCGGCCTTGATCTCATCCTCCGACGCTCGGCGGCTGAGCGGACCCATCTGCGCCTTCGAAGCGACAACGACGTTATGCCCCAACTTGAAATCGCCCAAGGCAACCGGCGCTTCATCAAGATCGCGCGTCGCGTTGCAGGCGCTCAGCCCAAAGAGCACCAGAAAGACCAGTAAGAACCGCACCATGCCCTGCCCCATGTTTTTTTGACGCTCAAAGTCCTAGCGCAGCGCGTCATCAGGCGCAATTGCCTGACCCCTTGCACCGCTTATATCACTGGGGGAGGGGAGAATTCGCCGATGCCTGATACTGTCCAGCTACGACCGACGCCCGTGAAGGTGCCTCTCGTGAATGAGGCTTGGGGCATCATGAAGAGCCTCCAGATGGCCCGAAAGAACGTCTTGCGCATCATCCCCGAGATCGCGACGACACAACCGATGGTCTCGGGCAAGACCGGCACCCGCTGGCATATGGTAATGGATCCCGAGGCGATCCGGATGATGCTTCTGGACCGGCTTGACGATTACCCCAAATCGCTGGTGACCAAGAACCTGCTGCGCCCCGCCGTGGGAGAATCTCTTTTCATCGCCGAAGGGGCGCATTGGCGCTGGCAGAGACGGGCCGCCGCGCCTGTCTTTTCGTTCCGCAACGTGATGAACCTCGCGCCCATCATGACGGGAGCCGCCGAAAGATGCGTCGAGCGGATCGAGGCGGCGGGCCCCCGCGCGATCAACATGCTGGAGGAAATGACCGCGACGACCTTTGACGTGATCGCAGACGTCACATTCTCTGGCGGCGACAGCTTTGACCGGGCCGGCGTGCACAACGCGATCGAGGACTATCTGCGTGACGCCGGCAGGATCTCGTTCCTCGACATCCTCGGTGCGCCGGACTGGATCCCGCGCCCTGCGCGACTGATCACAGGTCGGGCGATGCGTGAAACAAAACAGATGGCGGACAGGGCGATCGAAGCCCGTGTCACCCGAGGTACCGAAGGTGTACCGGATCTGCTTGATCTCTTGCTCGCCGGTGAAGACCCGGAAACCAAACGCAAGATGAACACGGCAGAGCTGCGCGACAACCTGCTGACCTTTATCGTCGCCGGGCACGAGACAACCGCCCTGACGCTCGCCTGGTCTCTCTATCTGCTCGCCTTTGACCAGGAGGTGCAGGACCGGGCGCGGGCCGAGGCGAAGGAGGTTCTGGGCGACAGGGCAGCGACCGGCGCCGATGTTGAAAAGCTCAAATTCATCCGCCAGATCGTCGATGAGGCGCTGCGGCTCTATCCGCCCGCCGGGATCGTGTCGCGCACGGCTCAAAAGGCCGACACGCTGGGCGGTCGCGAAATCAGACCCGGCGACACCGTCATGATCCCGATCTATGCACTGCACAGGAACTACAGGCTCTGGGATGAACCGGACGCCTTCATACCGGATCGGTGGGAAGATGGTCGCCCCGTCGACCGCTATGCCTATCTGCCATTCGGCGACGGGCCCCGCATCTGCATCGGATCATCCTTCGCGCTGCAAGAGGCGGTGATCATACTTGCCTCGCTTGTCGCTCGGTTCCGATTTACCGCCATCGAAGGGCTTCAGCCCGACCCGGTGATGATCCTCACCCTGCGCCCGGATGGTGGGGTATGGCTTAAAGCCGAGCGCGTCTGAACCACCACTCCCTCCCTTGACATCGGGCTTGTCCTGCGCCGCAGTCGGATGCAAATCACGGGGGAGCAGCCACTATGAAATCAAGCACGCGCGTCGTCGTCATCGGCGGCGGAATCGCCGGCTGCTCAACGCTCTACCATCTGACGCAAGAAGGCTGGACTGATGTCGTACTGGTCGAGCGGGACGAGTTGACGTCGGGCACCACATGGCATTCCGCAGCACAGGTCACCAATTTCGGCATGACCCAAACGATGATCGGGCTGAAAAGCCATTCGATCCAGCTGTATACCGAACTCGCTGACGATCCCGATTACCCGATCAATTACCACCATGGCGACGGTGGTATCCGTCTTGCCAACACCGAGGCCCAGATGGATGGCTACAGGCATTTCGCGAGCATGGCCAAATGTATGGGCGTCGAATTCGAGGTGATCGACGCACAGGAATGCGCGCGGCGGCATCCGTTGATCTCTACCGATAATCTGATCGGGGGGCTTTGGGACCCGCTCGACGGTGATATTGACCCCGCCCAGCTTTGCCAGGCGCTTGCACGGCGGGCAAGGAAGGCGGGGGCCGAAGTCTATCGGCACACCCCCGTTACGGGGCTGACGCAGCACCCTGATCACAGCTGGACGGTCTACACATCCAAAGGCGACATAGATTGCGAGATTGTGGTCAACGCATGCGGCTATCGGGTGAACGAGGTCGGCGCGATGATGGGCGTTCAGCATCCCGTCATGTCGATGGAACACCAGTACTTCCTGACTGAACCAATCCAGCAGATCATCGATGCCGGTCACCGGATGCCGCTGATCCGCTGTCCCATCTCTGACTTCTACTCCCGGCAAGAGAAAAACGGACTGCTGCTGGGGTTCTATGAACAGGATTGCAAGACATGGGGCATGGACGGGATCGACCCCAATTTCACGAATGCGCTTTGTCCTAACGATCTCGACCGCGTGACCGATGTGCTCGAAGGTGCCTTCGCCCGTATGCCAGCACTAATGGATGCCGGGGTGCATACGGTCGTGAACGGCCCGATTACCTATACCATTGACGGCGCCCCACTGGTGGGACCGATACCGGGCAAGCGCAACGCCTTTTGCATCATCGGGCTACGCGCCGGTCTCGGCGAAGGCGGCGGACATGGCTGGCTGTTGGCGCAACAGATCATACATGGCGAAGCGTGCTATGACACCTGGGTCATTGACCCCCGGCGTTTCACCGGCCATGCCAACGTTGAACTGACGGCGCTGAAGGCTATTGAAGACTACCAGAACGAATTCCGCTTTCGTTTCCCGAATGAGCATCGCCCAGCCGGTCGGCCCGCCAAAACGACGCCCCTGACGCCAGTCCTTGCGGCAGAAGGCGCGGAGTTTGGCGTCGTCAATGGTTGGGAGCGCGTCGCATATCTTAAACCAACACCCGATTTCACCGAAACGCTCGGCTACCGATTCAATGAGACATTCGATGTCGTTGCGCGCGAGGTTCAGGCGGTTCAGGGCGGCGTTGGCCTCGCCGAAGTGAATGGCTTCAACCGGATCGAACTGACCGGATCGGGTGTCCACGACTTCCTCGACCGGTTGATCTGCGGTCGGGTGCCGCGCCGATCCGGGCGGGTCGGGCTTGGCTATCTGCTGAACCGTCATGGCAAAGTGAAATGCGAAGCAACTGTCGCCAACCTGCCAGATGGTCGGGTTTGGTATGGCTCAGCCGCTGCATCGGAGTTTCATGATTGGGACTGGCTCGCTGCCCATCTTCCCGAAGATGGCAGCGTCACAATGCGCTCGCTGACGAATGATTGGACCATACTGGTGCTTGCCGGGCCAAAGGCGCGGGATGTCTTGTCGGCCGCATCGCGAGGCGACTGGTCAGCCGGCGCGTTCCCATGGCTTTCGGTACGCGAGGCCTATGTTGGCATCGCGCCAGCCATCGTCATGTCGGTCAGTTTTTCTGGCGAACTCGCATATGAGATCCACGTGCAGAACGCGCATCTCTACGCCGCGTATCTTGCCCTCCGCGCCGCTGGCGAAGAGCACGGCCTGCGCCTCTTTGGGAGCGAAGCGGTGGAATCCATGCGGCTCGAAAAAGGGTACCGACACTGGAAGGCCGACCTGATAACCGAGTTTACCCCCTTTGAAAGCCGGCTCGGGCGGTTCGTGACCATGGAAAAAGACTTTGTCGGCAATGGTGCATTGTGCGGTCATACGCCGTCGCGGGCCTTCGTGACACTTGCGCTTGATTGCGACCATGCGCCGGCCCAACCCGGAACGGCGATCATGAATGATGATGAAGTCGTCGGAACCGTCACCTCAGGCGGTTGGGGACATCGAACGGGGCTCAATCTTGCCATGGGTTTCGTGATGCCGAACTGCGATCAAATCGGACGTCGCCTTGATGTCGAGGTTATTGGCGAGAGGATCCCAGCTCGGATCATACCATTCAGCCCATACGATCCGGAAAACACGCTACAGAGGATGTAAGAGTTGTGAATTCAAGCGCTCGCAGGGCTATCCACAACTAGAAGCTTCCGCACACCGGTTTTCACCCATGCGTTCCCCACGCGCCAGCTTCTGCCGAGCCGTTAACCATCTTCTTATTTTCCCGGTCTCACTTCCAAACCTAACCCATGGTCAAGTATCGCTAAACGTGTAATTTGACGCTAAAGTGCTGCAAATAGGGGTACGAGTGAAATGATTGATCAACTGGTTCGCAACGACAGCACGCAGATACAAACATCCGAAGGCACACTGATTGCCCTCAAATCCGCGCTGTTGGGTATCTGCCGCAAAGAAAATGATCCCGACACCAAGGCAATGATCATGGTTCTGGTCAAAGCCTGCGACGAGGCAATCGACCTCATAAATCCGTAGTCTATATTGGGTTTTGGCGATCCCTGAAGGACTCGAACCCTCAACCTGCTGATTAGAAGTCAGCTGCTCTATCCAGTTGAGCTAAGGGACCGCACGGCGCTTTCATGCGCCATGCGGAAAGCAAGATCAACCGGCGGCTTGCGCCCGTCGTTTCGTCAGACCCATTCCGGCAACAGCCGTCAGCAGGAACACCGCACTCAGCGGCAAAGGCACCGGCGCCGGTCCGGGTTCCGAATCCGAGGGTCCAAAGCCGTTCCCGACAAAGGGCGACAATGACAGCGAAAACAGTGTGTCCATCTCCGGGCAGACCGTCCCCAGAACCTGCAGACACTGTTCGCCGTAAAGCTGGTCAAAGCGAACCTGATCGAAGCTGAAAACAGGGTCGACCACGGCCTGCGCCGAAGCCGTGACCGAGATGTTCTGCGGCAACTTCACCAATGCATCCACGTTCGAGGTTGCGGTTTTGCCGATGTAGAGATCCTGCCCCACCTGAATGTCGGCGCCAAAGGTCGTGGTTTTCAGCTTATCCTCAAGATCCTGGAAGGTCGTGCCGTCACTGCGGGCATTCACGCTCTCCGAAAACAGGACATCCGTCAGGCTTGCGTCAAAATTCAAGCCACCCGCATCGTTGACACTGATGGGTGCGGCCGAAGCCAGCACCGAAGCGGAGCCGCGCGCGAGGAGAGCGATATCGGAGAAGTCGCCGGCCGTTACCGATGCCTGCATATCGGCAAGGATCGTGACAGAGATTGGAGCAAAATCGATCGTCAGACCCAAGGCCGACCCGTCGATACGATTGAGCTTGGCCTGATAGGCCATTGCACCGCTGGCTGCTGCATCGGCCCGACGTGTGTTGCGCGTGTCCTGTGCACGCTCGATACTGACTTCGGCTTGGGTCTGGATTTCGGGCGACACAAAAAGGTTGGGGACGGTGATCAGAACATCCGAGTCCGCATTGGCGGAGTAGAAAAAGCGGTCTGAGCCGACCGTGGTGTCAAAACCCGTGCTGTCTGGTTGACCAGCCTGCAATTGCTGACCGCCGACCGATCCGGATATTGACGTAAAGCCCTCTGAAGTTCCGGCATTTACCGTTCGACGATCCGGTAGGTTAACCGTCCGCCTTTGCCCCGAAGGAACTTGAACAGAAGTTCGTGTAAATACCGATACCTCAGCCTGCTGTTCCGGCAGGGGCAGCGGACCGCCTGGCAGGATTTCGATTGTCGCCGCTTGGGCGATTGAAAAAGATGCCGCTGTGGCCAGTAGCGGCGCGAGAATGAAACGCATGAATCGACTCCTCAAAATTGAGGAGAGGCTATTCAGGTTTTGTAACGTGGAGAAGAAAGTTCAGACCTATTTGCACCCGAACTGGATTGATGCCCACAAAGAAGGCATCAGCTCAATTCAGTGGGTCCATGCGCCCCGCCGATTGGTCGCAAAGTTCTCGCCATATCCACCCGCGCGAATGTTGGGTTTGCGCTTGTGCGGTTCCTTGACGATGGCATCGATGCCGTTCTCGCGGGCGTAATCGATCGCTTCTTCCTTGGTATCAAAGTTCAGCCGAACCTGGCTTTGCGTATCGCTCGACGATGTCCAACCCATCAGGGGATCGACCGCGCGGGCCGATGCGGGCGCGTATTCCAATACCCAGTGCTTGGTCTTTGCGGTGCCCGATGACATTGCTGTCCGGGCGGGTTGGTAGATGCGTGCGCGCATAACGTTGGCTCCGTTGAACGACGCTGACTATATCGACAATCCAAAGCCCGCGGGCAAGCCGCGTTTTGCCTCACTTTTTGCTAATATGGTCGCAGGATCCCGACCCGCGCCGTCGCATCTGGTGGGATCTGAACCTCATGTAGCGCCCTCGGGCTCCTCCGCCGTTAGCCAGGCCCAGAAGCTGAGGATGATCGCAGATCCCGATACAAAGGTCATGACTGTCCCCGGGAAAAAGCGGACATATCCCGGAAAGTCGACGAAAAAGAGATATCCCAGGTCGGCAAAGCCGCCAATGATGGCAGTGACCCATATCCACGTGATGCTGCCCCGCCAGATCAGGACCGCACCGATCACGGTCGCCACACCGAACCACAGCAAGTTCCACCCGTGCTGGTTCAGGATACCGCCCACAGCGGCATGATAGTCCGCAACCAAAAGCTCGGCTTCGACCGCGTCGGCAATCGCGGCGAAGCCACCGGATGCGTCCGACGACAAAACGATCACCCCGGCAAGGGCATGCACAAGGCCCCAAATCACCCAAAGAACGGCTGCCAGGTTAAGTGCAAGGGCACGTGGGTTCGTCATATCAACCTCCTGCATCGGTCATGGTTTTGCGTCCGCCATTCCGAGAATTGCTCCGCGCAGACGAACTCATTATGTTGACTTGATCCACTAACTATTTTGTGGATTTTGTCAACAAAAACGAGCCATGCCTGATAACGAAATCGCCCGGCTGACGGACCGCCTGATGCGACGCATCCATGCTGCCTTGAACGCCAAGGCCGCCGAATTCGACACACACCGCCTTGGTCCGGGTGGTGGGATTATCCTCCTAACCCTTGCGGAAATCGAACCGGCGAAGGTCCACCAACTCGTCGGCCGCATGGCTCGTGACAAATCCCAAATGACACGAGCTATCAAGGCGTTAGAGGCGAAGGGCCTTATACAGCGACAGGATGATCCGCACGATGCGCGGGTCAGCGTCCTCAAGCTTACGGAAGAAGGTCGCGAAGCGGTCGGCGCAATGGAGGCGGCCGTATCGGACGCCCTGGCGGTCATCCTCGCGCCGTTATCGACCACGGAAAAGGAAACACTGCGCGGTCTGTTGAAGCGGATTCACAACGTTTGATGCGCGAGGCAAAGCAGCGTTGCTGCCTCGAGAAACAACAGAATTACTGCCAATTATTGTCAGTAATTCGTTCTCACCCCTTGAACCCCGCGCGCATCCCCTCAACTCTTGTCAGGAAAGCGAGTCTGCCATGCCCTACGCCCATTCCGACAAATCCGAATCCGCACTGGCCAACCCCGCCGAAGACGTGCGGACCCGCCTCAAGCTCGAAGGCGGCAAGCAGTTCGTGATGCACACGGAATTTCAGCCCGCAGGCGACCAGCCGGTGGCGATCGAGGAACTGTCAGAGGGTGTGCGTGGCGGCGAACGCGATCAGGTGCTGCTGGGTGCGACGGGTACGGGCAAGACATACACCATGGCCAAGGTGATTGAAGAAACCCAGCGGCCAGCGATCATCCTTGCCCCGAACAAGACACTCGCGGCCCAGCTCTATGGCGAATTCAAAGGATTCTTTCCCGAAAACGCGGTCGAGTATTTCGTTAGCTACTACGACTACTACCAGCCCGAGGCCTATGTGCCGCGGTCCGACACCTACATTGAGAAAGAAAGCCAGATCAACGAACAGATCGACCGTATGCGCCACTCGGCCACGCGGGCGCTGCTTGAACGTGACGACGTGATCATCGTCGCCTCGGTTTCCTGCATCTACGGTATCGGCAGCGTCGAAACCTACGGAGCCATGACCCAGGATCTCAAGGTCGGTAAGATGTACGACCAGCGGCAGGTGATGGCCGATCTGGTCGCCCAGCAATACCGGCGCAACGATCAGGCGTTTCAGCGGGGCAGCTTCCGCGTTCGGGGCGACAGCCTCGAAATCTTCCCCGCCCACCTCGAAGACCGGGCATGGAAGCTGTCATTCTTCGGCGAAGAGCTGGAAAGCATCACCGAATTCGACCCGCTGACGGGCGAAAAGTGCGGCACGATGGAACACATCCGGGTCTACGCCAATTCGCACTACGTGACCCCGAAACCCACAATGAACCAGGCCATCGTCGGGATCAAAAAGGAGCTGCGGATCCGGCTGGACCAGCTCGTGGGCGAAGGCAAGCTGCTGGAGGCGCAGCGGCTGGAACAGCGCACCAACTTCGACCTTGAGATGCTCGAGGCAACGGGCGTCTGCAACGGGATCGAGAACTATTCGCGGTATCTGACCGGCCGCGCCCCGGGCGAACCGCCCCCCACCCTCTTCGAGTTCATCCCCGACCACGCCATCGTCTTCGCCGATGAATCCCACGTCTCGGTCCCTCAGATTGGCGGGATGTACAAAGGTGACTACCGGCGCAAATTCACGCTGGCCGAACACGGCTTTCGCTTGCCGTCGTGCATGGACAACCGCCCCCTCAAGTTCGAGGAGTGGGACGCGATGCGGCCCCAATCGGTCTTTGTTTCGGCCACCCCCGCAGCGTGGGAGCTTGACCAATCGGGCGGCGTCTTCACCGAACAGGTGATCCGGCCCACCGGCCTTCTGGATCCTGAGGTCGAAATCCGCCCCGTGTCGATGCAGGTCGATGACCTGCTGGATGAGGTGCGTAAGGTGGCCGAGGCGGGCTATCGCACCCTTGCCACCACACTGACCAAACGGATGGCCGAGGATCTGACCGAATACATGCACGAACAGGGCATCCGCGTCCGCTACATGCATTCCGACATCGACACGCTGGAACGGATTGAAATCCTGCGCGACCTGCGCCTGGGGGCCTTCGACGTGCTGGTGGGTATCAACCTGCTGCGCGAAGGGCTCGACATCCCCGAATGCGGATTGGTGGCCATTCTCGACGCGGACAAGGAAGGGTTTCTGCGATCCGAGACATCGCTGGTCCAGACCATTGGCCGCGCCGCCCGGAACGCCGATGGCCGCGTGATCATGTACGCCGACAGCGTCACCGGCTCGATGGAGCGGGCGATCAACGAAACCAACCGGCGGCGGGCCAAGCAGCTTGCCTATAACGAGGCGCATGGGATCACGCCCGAAACCGTGAAGAAGAATGTCGAGGACGTGCTGGCGGGGCTCTATCAGGGCGACACCGACATGGCGCGGGTGACGGCACAGATCGAACAGGGCCAACAGGGATCGAACCTGCAGGCGGTGCTGGACGGAATGCGCGACGACATGCGCAAAGCGGCCGAGAACCTCGAATTCGAAGAGGCAGCACGGCTGCGGGATGAAATCAAGCGGCTGGAAACGGTGGATCTGGCCATCGCCGACGATCCCATGGCGCGGCAATACGCGGTTGAAAAGGCCGTGGACGATGCGCAGAAGGCATCGGGTCGGTCAACGGCTGGACGAGCTGG
>CAWUIQ010000102.1:0-10500 GCA_963922565.1 uncultured Rhodobacterales bacterium | reverse complement strand
CAGCAGCAAAACCCGGCGGTCGCGCCGGTCGACTATCAGTACAGCTTTACCGCGCCCTCCAATACGGGTGTGGCGAGCGGTTTCGACTTGGACAATTCAGGCGCAGCGGGGGACTTTGCCGCCGGAGACGCGCAGGGCTTTGGCTTTTTCGAAGGTCAGTTCGGCATGACGGTGGTATCGAAATACGAGATCGATAAGGGCGCTGCCCGCACCTTCCAAAATTTCCTTTGGGAAGACATGCCAGGTGCCCGGCTTCCCGAAGATCCGCTTGATGCGGATGGAAATGGCGACACCACCAGCTGGTATACGGCGGACGAATTGGATGTCTTGCGTCTGTCATCCAAGAGCCACTGGGACATTCCCATAAAGATCGACGGTGAAACGGTGCATTTCATCGTCGCGCACCCCACGCCGCCGGTATTCGACGGCCCGGAAGATCGGAACGGGACACGCAATGCCGACGAGATCCGGTTCATCGCCGACTATGTCAACGGGGCAGGCTACATCTACGACGATGACGGGAACGTTGGCGGGCTTGCACCGAACTCCCGCTTTGTCATCGCGGGTGACATGAATTCCGATCCATTCGACGGGGACTCGCTCCCTGGAGCCGCGCAGCAGCTTTTGGACGATCCGTTGATTGACACGTCGATCACCCCATCGTCGCAGGGCGGCGTGACTGCTGCGCAAAACCAGGCTGGTGCAAATGACGCGCATTCTGGCAACCCGGCTTTCGACACGGCGGATTTCGGCTTTGCCGGATTTGACAATGGTGTGCCGAATCCCGATGCCGAACCGGGAAATCTGCGGGTCGATTATGTGCTGCCTTCTGTGAAGGGGCTGAACCTTGAGACTGCAGGCGTGTTCTGGCAGGAGCCGGGCGAAGACCCGTTTCCACTGGCAGAATTCCCGACGTCGGATCACCGGTTGGTATGGGTGGACGTTACCGTGGAGCCGATCCCCGTGCCAGCGAGCCTGCCGTTGCTGGTCGTCGGTCTTGCCGGTTTTGCTGTGATCCGGCGCAAGCGCGTCTGATTGGGTCAGGACAGTTGTGGAGGGCAGGTTTTAAGGGCTCGCCTTCCCTTGAAATCGGCGCGACATAAAGTTTCAAAATCAGTCATAATTTAGTTGCATTATTTCGTGACGCCCCATATTCAGCAGGACAAGCCGCGATTCTGCAGTGCGGCAATGTTAACGACTTTGGAAGGAGGCTGAAATGGCACTCGACACCGGTATCGCACCTTACGAGGCACCCGAAAAAGACCTCTATGAGATGGGTGAACTGCCGCCGATGGGTTACGTACCCAAGAAAATGTACGCATGGGCGATCCGCCGTGAGCGTCATGGTGAGCCGGACACGGCGATGCAGCTGGAGGTCGTCGATGTGCCTCAGCTGGACAGCCACGATGTGCTTGTCCTCGTTATGGCAGCGGGCATCAACTACAACGGCGTCTGGGCCTCGCTGGGCAAGCCCATCTCGCCCTTCGATGGCCACGGCCAGCCTTTTCACATCGCCGGATCGGATGCCTCAGGCATTGTTTGGGCGGTCGGCGACAAGGTTAAGCGCTGGAAAGTTGGCGATGAGGTGGTGATCCACTGCAATCAGGACGATGGCGACGATGAGCACTGCAACGGCGGTGACCCGATGTATTCCGACAGCCAGCGGATCTGGGGCTACGAAACGCCTGACGGGTCATTTGCCCAGTTCACGAATGTGCAAGCGCAGCAATTGATGCCGCGCCCCAAGCATCTGACATGGGAAGAAAGCGCCTGCTATACGCTGACGTTGGCGACGGCCTATCGGATGCTTTTCGGGCATGAGCCGCATGATCTGAAGCCGGGTCAGAACGTTCTGGTCTGGGGTGCGTCGGGCGGTCTGGGTTCCTATGCGATCCAGCTGATCAACACCGCCGGTGCCAATGCGATCGGCGTTATCAGCGACGAATCCAAGCGCGATTTTGTGATGGATCTGGGCGCCAAGGGCGTCATCAACCGGAAGGACTTCAATTGCTGGGGGCAGCTTCCCACGGTCAACACGCCTGAATATGCGGAGTGGTTCAAGGAAGCTCGCAAATTCGGCAAGGCGATCTGGGATATCACCGGCAAGGGTGTGAACGTCGACATGGTGTTTGAACATCCGGGTGAAAGCACGTTCCCGGTTTCTACCTTTGTCTGCAAAAAGGGCGGCATGGTCGTCATCTGTGCGGGTACGACGGGATACAACCTGACATTCGACGTGCGGTACATGTGGATGCACCAGAAGCGTCTGCAGGGCAGCCACTTTGCCCACCTCAAGCAGGCATCGGCCGCCAACAACCTGATGGTGGAGCGTCGCTTGGACCCCTGCATGTCGGAAGTATTCGCGTGGGACGATCTGCCCGAGGCGCATATGAAGATGATGCGGAACGAGCATAAGCCCGGAAACATGTCCGTTCTGGTACAGGCGCCCAAGACTGGTCTTCGCACGCTCGAAGACGCGCTGGAGGCCCGTAAGTAGACATTTACCGAATCTACTTAAGGTTGATCATAGCCCCGCGAATCGTAGGCCGGTTCGCGGGGTTTTTATTAACCCCGATTCCAGATCAAATGATTTCAAGGCCTTGGAAATTGGCCCCTCGCTATTTCTGGGGAGTAGAAATGTGCGAATTTCATCAGGGGATTAACACATGTTAGGGTTGTCACAACTTCTCATTAACCATCAAAGGGTGTATCAACGCGATGAAAAGTGACTGGATACTGGACGTTCTCACCGATCTGAAAACCTTTGCGCGCGCCAACGAGATGCCGATTCTGGCAGAGCAACTTGATGACACCGCAATCGTGGCCATGGCTGAGATCTCCTCGATGAAGGAACGGCAGCATGCTCAAGGCGGCGACGAGGACAGCGTCGTTAGAACGTATCTTGGAGGAGTTGGAGCGCGCTGATGCGCTTGCCGACCTGCAAGCTGCGACCGAAGCTTTGCGGGACTATTTCGAAGTCGATCACATCGTTTACCATTGGGTCGATTCAGCCGGGGATCAATATGGATGCGGAACGTACTCGGATGAGTGGAGAGTCAAATACCTCGCTGAAAACTACGTGCGCGTCGATCCCGTTATTGTCGGCTGTTATCAACGCTTTCACCCGGTTGACTGGAAGCGCCTCGATTGGTCCAGCAAGGCCGCGCGCGCCTTTCAACTGGATGCCATTGAACATGGTGTCGGAAACCAAGGCTTTTCTGTTCCAATTCGCGGCCCGCAAGGCCAATTCGCCCTTTTCACCGTCAGCACGACCTGCGCTGACGATGCCTGGACAGAATTCACTGATACCAATCGCCGTGACCTCATTCTCATCGCCCATTACTTCAACGAAAAGGCGCTTGAATTCGAACCAGATCGGATACCTGAACAGCCGCAGAACCTATCGCCCCGGGAAATTGACGCGATGACGATGCTTGCCATGGGGTACAGCCGTGCGCAGACGGCCGAGACCCTGTCGATTTCCGAGCATACGTTGCGGGTCTATATCGAAAGCGCGCGGTTCAAACTGGGGGCGATGAATACGACCCATGCGGTCGCGCGGGCCATGAGCCGGGGGTTGATCGTCGTCTGACGACCCCGCACAGCTGGACACAACCGTTGCGTGCGTTGTCGATTTGACGCACGCACCGCTCAGTCGTCCTTAACGATCCCTCGGGTAGCCCTTTGTCCATCGCACCAAGCGCGATCGGACAAGGAGCCATTACATGCTGCGCTATATTTATGCCAACGACCTTCACAAGTTTCCGACACTCGCCGCGTCCATGTTCAGGGACAGGGCGGATCAGTTCAAAACCCGCCTTGGGTGGGAAGTCGACGTCGATGACAGCGGTTTCGAAAGAGATCAATACGACGCGCTGAACCCCCTTTATGTGATCTGGGAAAACGCCGACGGCTCCCATGGTGGTTCCATGCGGTTTCTGCCGACTGTCGGACGAACGATGGTAAACGAACATTTCGGCCACCTGATGAGCGGCCCGATCAAGTCGCCAACCATCTGGGAATGCACCCGTTTCTGCCTCGCACGCGGCGCAGAGAGCCGCGTGGCTGCGGCCCTCATGCTTGGCGGTGGCGAGATCATGCAGCAATTCGACGTCAACCACTTTGTCGGTGTATTCGATGCGCGCATGGTCCGGATCTACCGGATGATCGGCTCATCCCCCGAAGTTTTGGGCAGCGCTGGCGAAGGACGCGAACAGATCAGCGTCGGCCTTTGGCATTTTGCGCCCGAGGCGCAGGCCAAGGTTGCCGCCCGGGCCGGGATTTCACTCGAATTATCGCGGTTGTGGTTCGAACGCTCCCTCGGGCGCGTTGGAACGGCCGAGCCTCTGGCGCGGATCGCCTGAGGCCGCCGCTGGCGCGACCCTGGTGCCTTGTCCGATGCGATTTGAGGCGGTTGCCTCCCGCAGTTTTCGGCCTGCCTGTCCCGACGATGGCGCGGGTGCTGAAAACCGGTTTCCCCTGATGGGATCGCACACTAGGGTCGCGCCATGGCCTCACTCTCCCTTTCTGATGATCAGGCGCAGGCGTTTGATACCGTCACGAGCCTGCTGCGCGGCGCCGGGGTCGATCTAGACGACGGGTTGCTGACGCCACCCAAAGCGAACTCTTCGAGGATTGCGGCCATCACGGGCAAGGCTGGATCCGGGAAAACGCTCCTTCTATCAGAGCTTTACAAGGCGTTGGATGCTGCTGGGGTCGAGGTCGTTTCGGGCGATTACGAAGCCCGCAAGAAACGCGATCGCCGAACCCTTGCCATCCTCGCGCCGACGAACAAGGCGGCTTCGGTCCTGCGGTTTCGCGGGGTACCTGCCACCACGATCCACCGGATTCTCTATACCCCCGTCTATGATCCCAAATACGAACAAATCGCCGAATGGCTGGCGGGCAATGGGGAACGCCCCGAGGTTGAGGGCCTGACCGAAGAGGCGCTTGATCGCGCCCACGCATTTTATCAGACCAACAAGTCGATGCCGGGGGCGCTTGCCGCGGCGGGTTTGCGTGGGTCAGACTTTATTACTGGATGGAAACGGCGCGAAGAACCGCTGGATATCGGCTTTATCGACGAAGCCTCGATGCTGGATGACAAGCAATTCGAGGATCTTAAGGAGATCTTTCCGACCTTGCTGCTTTTCGGCGATCCGGCACAGTTGGCTCCGGTCAACCAATCGGGCGCGATGGTGTTCGACCGGCTGCCAAAGGCCGATGTTCTGAACCTCGCGCGGATCCACCGCCAGGATGCCGACAACCCGATCCTCGACCTCGCTCATGCTCTAGGCGACCCGCAGCTCGATTTTCAGGATTTCGAGAACCTTGTCGAAGAGACCGCCCGAAGCGACGATCGCGTCGTGTGGGGCCAGCGGGTCGAGGTTGATCTGATGGCGCGCTCGCCCGTCTTGGTCTGGCGCAACGCAACGCGGATCCGGCTGATTAATGCGTTCCGCTCGGTCTATGGCGCGCCTGACGATGCATTGCTGGCGGGCGAACCCCTGATCTGCGACGGGATCGAGCTGCCGCTCAAGCATCGCAAGAAACGCATCGACCTCGAGGCGCGGGGGCTGATCAAAGGGGCGCAGATCGTCTATCTCGGCGAAGGGCGCAAGCCGGGTTTTTCCAAGCTGCATGTGATGGGGGCAGAGGATCCGCAGGTCTCCGCGGCCTCGATCGTGAAGATCGAAAAGCCCGACGAGGAGGAGCCGTTCATTCCCTATGCCGCCCGCATGGGCGCCACCTTTCTGCATGGGGCGGCCGTCACGATCCACAAAGCCCAGGGCAGCCAATGGGAAAACGTACAGGTCTTTGCGCCGGATCTGTTTGTCGCGGCCCGCATGGGACGGACCGAGGCGGGGCAGCCGCTTTGGAAACGGCTGGCGTACGTTGCGATTACCCGGGCGCAGCAGCGCCTGTTCTGGGTGGTGCGCAATCGCCTGTCGAAACCATCCGGGCCGCTGCCTGTGGATGACCTTAAAGCGGTGGCGCCGAAACTGACGCTGGAAGAGGGGGAGCTGGGGATATGAAGACCATCATCGTCACAGGTGCGAGTTCTGGTATTGGGCGCGCCACGGCAGAAGCCTTTCTGGATGCCGGCTGGACCGTCGGTCTGATCGCGCGGCGCGCGGAAAAACTGGCCGAAATCAACCACGCCAATGCGATCCCCTTGCCTGCGGATGTGACGGACGAAGGCGCTTTGCAGAACGCCTTTGATCAGTTCGTTTCAAAGGCCGGGCGTATCGATGTGCTGTTCAACAACGCCGGAATGTTCGGACCCGCGGCCACGATAGATGAGATTGCGTCAGATGATTTTGCCAAGGTTCTGAACGTCAACGTGATGGGTATGTTCCTTGCCGCAAGGCTGGCCTTTGCACAGATGCGCAAGCAGGGCGGGGGGCGGATCATCAACAACGGTTCTATCTCCGCTTATGTCCCTCGCCCCAATTCGGTCTGCTATACTACGACCAAACACGCCATCACGGGTCTGACGCGCAGCCTGTCGCTGGACGGTCGAGCGTTCGATATAGCCTGCGGTCAGATCGACATCGGCAATGCGGAAAGCGAGATGGTGGCCGCCCTCAAGGCAAAACAACCCGACATGCCAACGATGGATGTCAGCCATGTGGCCGATGCGGTGATGAACATGGCGACCTTGCCGCTGAATGCGAACGTGCAGTTCATGACGATCATGGCGACCAAGATGCCCTATATCGGCCGCGGTTAGTTTAGAACCGTTCCAAACCTTGACGCCAATCCTGCGCAGGCGCATATGTGGAGGAACCGCAGGAGGCGCGCCATGTTCATTCAGACCGAATCCACACCCAACCCGGCCACGCTGAAGTTTCTTCCGGGCCAGACGGTGCTTGAGATGGGCACCGCCGACTTCCCAAGCGCGGAGGCGGCAGCGAAATCCCCCCTCGCGGCTCGCGTGTTCGCGGTCGAGGGCGTCACCGGCGTGTTCTTTGGCAACGATTTCGTGACTGTGACCAAGGCCGACGCCACGGATTGGGACCATATCAAGCCCGCGATCCTTGGCGCGATCATGGAACATTACCAGTCCGGCCAGCCGGTGATGGAGGGCGATCACGCCCCGGCATCCGGTCATGCAGAACATACCGGCGCTGACTCGCAGATCGTCGATCAGATCAAGGAACTGCTCGACAGCCGTGTTCGTCCGGCGGTCGCTCAGGATGGCGGTGACATCACGTTCCACGGCTTTGAGCGCGGCGTGGTTTACCTGCATATGCAGGGCGCGTGCGCGGGCTGCCCCTCATCAACGCTGACCCTGAAAATGGGCATCGAGAACCTGCTGCGCCACTATATCCCCGAAGTGACCGAGGTCCGCCCGGTTGCCGTCTGATCCACCGATCAGCGGCCGCTGCTATTGCGGCAAAACTCAGTTCGTCGCGATCACCTCTCCACAAGCGGTGGCATATTGCCATTGCGTCGACTGCCGTCGTGTGACGGGCGCGCCTGTCGCTGCGTTTGCGGCTTTCAAAGAGGATGCGATCACGTTCCAACCCACCTTAGGAAGCCCAGTATCTGTCTCGCCCGGTGTCAAACGATGGTTTTGCAACGGCTGCGGATCACCTATCGCAGCCACTTACGACTATCTTCCGGGCCAGCTGTATGTCGGTTTGGGGCTGATTGATCAGGCTGCTGATCTGCCGCCAGACATGCACAGCCATACAGGCTCGGCCTTGCCGTGGCTCCACATCGCGGATGGCGTTGAACGGAACCCCGGCAGCGCGCGCAACAGCCTGACGGCCAAGGTCAATTCCTGATCCCATGCCCTGCATTCTCGCATTCGATACGACGCACGCCCATTGCGCTGCCGCGATCTTGCAAGACGGGGAGGTTCGGGCCCTGCGTGCCGAGGAGATGCGCAAGGGGCAGGCCGAACGGTTGATGGGTTTGCTGCAAGACTGCGTTGAGGACGCGGATTTGACCTGGTCCGATCTTGACGCCCTTGCCGTTGGTATCGGTCCCGGAAACTTCACAGGCATCCGGATTGCGGTCTCGGCGGCGCGCGGCCTTGCCCTGGCCCTGGACATCCCGGTCTATGGCGTGAACGGCCTCGCACAGCGGGCGCGTCTATTTCCGCAATTGAGGGCGGCGGCCCCTGCGCCGCGCGACAATGTCTATACGATTGTCGGCGACAGCCCCGTGATGATGCCGCGGAGTGAGGCCGAAAAACTCGATGATCCGCTCTGCCCGGATCCGGCGGCAGAGGATCTTGTCAAAGCTATCGCCGAAATCGCAGCCGACCGCTGGCCGGAAACCGCGGAGAGGCCCGCGCCCCTCTACATCAAGCCGCCGGATGCCGCGCCCGCCAAAGATCCCGGCCCCCAGATCATCGCATGACGCCGCAGGATATGGCGGCGATACATCGGGCGTGCTTTCCCCGCCGAGCTTGGAGCGCTGAGGAAATCGAAGTGCTGGCGAAGCACGCCGGTGCGCAGTTTCTTGCATCCGAGGATCATCGCGGCTTCCTCATCGCGCGGGCGGTTCTGGATGAGGCGGAGCTGCTGACAATAGCCGTCGCTCCGGCAGCCCGGCGGGCTGGTATTGCGCGTGCGCTCCTGATGCGGCTGTCGCTGCAATTGCAGCGATCCGGGGTCACCGAGCTCTTTCTCGAAGTCGGCGCCAACAACCGTCCCGCCATGGCCTTGTATACCGGTTTGGGCTTTGCGGTGACCGGAACGCGGCCCGGCTATTACAAGTCCGCAGAAGGTGCGGCAGAGGATGCATTGCTCATGCGAGCAGCTTTACCGCTTGGTCAAGCTGGCCAATCCATGACCACGCCGCCAAAAAGCGGTTGACCCTGCCAAGCCCCTGCTGCCTAATCCACGATGATCAAACACAGATCCAAGGGCTGGCTGCATTAAGGCATGGCCCCAATGACCACAACCGGGAGACGTCCATATGACCCTCATGCAGAAATTCCTCGGCGCAGGTGCCGCGCTGGCTTTGTCGGCTGGCGCCGCGCTGGCCGAACCCGCCCTCATCTTCGACCTCGGCGGCAAGTTCGACAAATCCTTTAACGAAGCTGCCTATAACGGCGCGGTCCGCTGGTCCGAAGAGACGGGCGAGAAGTTCCGCGAGATCGAACTGCAATCCGAAGCGCAACGCGAACAGGCCCTGCGCCGCTTTGCCGAAGCGGGCGCGAACCCGATCGTAATGGCCGGATTTGCCTTTGCCGATGCGCTGGGTCAGGTGGCCGCGGATTACCCGGATACGAAGTTCACGATCATCGACATGGTCGTCGATGCGCCGAACGTCCGCTCGGTCGTCTTTAATGAGCATGAAGGCAGCTATCTTGTTGGCATGATGGCGGCCAAGGCATCGAAATCTGGCACTGTCGGCTTTATCGGCGGGATGGACATCCCCCTGATCCGCAAATTTGCCTGCGGCTACGCGCAAGGTGTTAAGGCGGCCAATCCGGATGCGACGATCGTGGCGAACATGACGGGCACGACACCCGCCGCGTGGAACGATCCGGTGAAGGGATCGGAGCTGACCAAGGCGCAGATCAGCCAGGGCGCTGACGTTGTCTATGCTGCTGCGGGCGGAACCGGCGTTGGTGTTCTGCAAACCGCCGCCGACGAAGGCATCCTGTCGATCGGTGTGGACAGCAACCAGAACTATCTGCACCCCGGCAAGGTTCTGACCTCGATGCTCAAGCGCGTCGACAATGCGGTTTACGAAGCATTCACCGATGGGCCGGACATGGAAACCGGCTTTCAGGTCATGGGGCTCGCCAATGGCGGCGTCGGCTATGCGATGGACGAAAACAACGCATCGCTCGTAAGCGCGGACATGCAGTCTGCCGTCGATGATGCTGCGGCCAAGATCGCGTCGGGCGAATTGCAGGTGCACGACTATATGTCGGACGACAGCTGCCCGGAGCTGAGCTTCTAAGGAAACTGACCGAAAGGGCCGCCTTCTGGCGGCCCTCGTTTTTCCGCCTGACAGGCCGTATGGCCGCGCCGCATTCCCCAAACGCCACGCATATTCTGGCGCTCAGTATTGAAGGGGGAGGCGCGCCAGCGCCGAGGGCAGAGCCCCGAATAACGGACCGCCTTCGATGACAGAACCCGCGATCGAACTCAAAGGTATCTCCAAAGCCTTCGGACCTGTTCAGGCAAACAAGGATATCTCGATCCGCGTCATGCCCGGTACGATCCACGGGATCATCGGTGAAAACGGCGCGGGAAAATCGACGCTGATGTCGATCCTCTACGGGTTTTACAAGGCCGATGCGGGCGAAATCTGGATCAACGGCAACCGCACCGAAATCCCGGACAGCCAGGCGGCCATCGCTGCTGGCATCGGGATGGTCTTTCAGCACTTCAAGCTGGTGCAGAATTTTACGGTCCTCGAGAACATCATTCTCGGGGCCGAGGATGGCGGGCTGCTGACGCCGTCATTGAGCAAGGCCCGAAAGACGCTGATCGAGCTGGAAAAGGAATATGGCCTGAACGTCGACCC
>CAWUIQ010000101.1:0-10512 GCA_963922565.1 uncultured Rhodobacterales bacterium | reverse complement strand
CGATGTCGGTGAAACACTGGATCCGGGACGATTTGACAGCCGGACCTTCCGCGATCTCGTTTCGGCACGAGGTGGAGATCTGGCCAAAGCCCGGGGCTTACGGATCTTTGGCCCGGCAGCTCAGCCGAGTGAAACCTACATCTTCCGGATGGTTCAGGACGCGACGCTTTTCGTGATCGCACCGGTTGGCCGGGACTTCATTGCGGCTGGTGGGGGCGCGTCCGTCCGGGTCGAGGTGGTTCCGCCGAAGTCGCAGAACAAGGATCTGACGCTTCCGCCCCCGATCGGCAAAATCGTGGATGAATGGCGTGTTGGACGCGGTACGGCAAAGGCCTATGAGCTGAAGAAAGGTCAGTTCGTACAGGTCATCGATGTCGAGGGGCAGCAATGCTCGGACTTCATGGCGATGCGGTCCGAAGCGTTGGACGCCGGTGTCGAGCGGCACATCGACTCGACCGTCTCGCGCACTGTGAGCCGCAGTGCCTATCCGCTACCCGGTCTGCACGACAAGTTTTTCGACCAGGATATCAAACCCCTTCTCGCGGTGCGGCAGGACACGGTCGGTCGGCACGACACCTTCGCGCTGGCCTGTACGGCCAGGGGATATGAAGAGCGTGGTTTTCCCGGGCATCTGAACTGTTCCGACAATATCAGCGATGCATTCGAACCCTTCGGAATTGGTCGGCGTCGTGCATGGCCGGCGATCAATTTCTTCTTCAACTCATGGATCGACTGGGCCGATAACGTAATCGCCAGCGACGAAGCATGGTCGCGTCCCGGCGATTACGTGACGATGCAAGCGCTCACCGACCTGGTTTGTGTCTCGACCGCATGCCCCGACGACGTCGACCCGATCAACGGCTGGAACCCAACCGACATCCATGTCCGGATTTACGAAGAGAACAGCGCCATCACCCATGCGGTTGCTTGGCGGGAAAACCCCGAGGACGCGGCAAAGATGACGGCCCATTCAGCATTTCATCCGCGGACTTCAAAACTGACCTCGTCGTTCCAGGTCGCGCGCAATCTCTGGATGCCGGCGTCCTATGACGCAACGGGCGCGGTCGAGGAATACTGGGCTTGCCGACAGGCGGCAACGCTGCAAGACATGTCCGGGCTGCAGAAGTTCGACATCGTCGGGCCCGATGCGCTTACCCTTCTGCAACACTGTCTGACCCGCGATGTATCCCGGTTGTCGGTCCATCGCGGCCTCTATGCCCTGATCTGTGATGAACGGGGCAGCGTTCTGGATGACGGTACCCTTTTTCGGCTTGAGGATACGGCCTTCCGCTGGTGTTGCGGATCAGAGAATTCGGCCCTTCACATGCGCGAGCAGGCCGAGCTGCTTGAGCTGAACGTCAGGGTTCTTTCGCTGGGCGACAGAATGGTGAACCTCGCGCTGCAGGGGCCGCGATCGCGCGACATCCTTCGCGAAATCGTCTTTGTCCAACCGTCCAGGCCGGCGCTCGACAACGTCAAATGGTTCGGTTTTACACTCGCCCGTCTCGACGATCGCGATGGCAAGATGTTCATGCTGACCCGATCCGGCTTCACCGGCGAACTGGGTTACGAGATCTTTTGTGACCGCGACGATGCGCTTGAGATTTGGGACCGGCTGATGGAGGCGGGTGCGCCGCATGGGTTGGTTCCGATGGGTGGGCAGGCGCTCGATATGCTGCGGCAAGAAGCCGGTTTGATGATCGCGGGGGCCGAGTTCGGCCCGGATGCCGACGCGATCGAGGCCGGGCTTGGCTTTGCGGTCAACTTCGACAAGCCGGATTTCATCGGTCGTGCGGCGCTTGAGCGAAACCGCTCGGCCGAGCGGCGCAAACTGGTCGGGCTTCACCTGACGGGCAGCGAGGCGCCGCAGCACGGTGATGGCGTTTTTGTCGGGCGAGAGCGGGTTGGCCAGATCACGAGCGGCTGCGTTTCCCCCCATTTTGGCCACGCCATAGCAATGGCACGGATTGCGGTCGAAAACGCGGAGCTAGGCACGCAACTGGAGGTGGGCAAGCTCGACGGTCACATGAAACGCCTGCCTGCGACGGTGGTTGCATTGCCCTTCCTGGATCCCAAAAGAGAAAAGGCCCGCGCGTGACGGAAAACTCAAAAGAAGGCGTGGTCGTCACGCGGAACGTCTGGAAGATTTTTGGCGATCGCGCCCGCGAGGCGATGGAGGCGGTTCGACAGGAAAACCTGTCAAAGGCCGAGGTTCTTGAGCGGTATCAGGCGGTTGTCGGGGTAAAGGACGTTTCGATCTCAGTCGGCGAGGGTGAGATCTTTTGCATCATGGGCCTTTCGGGCTCCGGCAAGTCGACCCTCGTCCGCCATATAAACCGGCTGATCGAGCCGACGGGCGGCGAGATCCTCATCAACGGCGTGAATGTGGGCGAGCTTGATGCCGAAGAGCTCAGGATCCTGCGTGCCGACAAGATCGGGATGGTGTTTCAGAACATGGCGCTGCTGCCACATCGCACCGTGCGCGACAACGTCGCCTTTGCGTTGGAGTTGCGAAATGTCGATGCGTTTACCCGCGCTCAGCATGCGGAGCGAGTAATCGAACTGGTCCATCTCGAAGGATACGGCGACCGTATGCCCAGCGAACTGTCTGGTGGCATGCAGCAGCGTGTTGGCCTTGCCCGGGCCATGGCGGCCGATCCCGACATTCTCTTGATGGATGAGCCGTTCAGCGCCCTTGATCCCTTGATCCGTCGGGGCTTGCAGGACGAGTTTCTCGAGCTGTCAAAGTCGATGAAGAAAACAACGCTGTTCATCACGCACGACCTCGACGAGGCGATCCGGATGGGAACGCGCATCGCCATCATGAAAGATGGCGAGATCGTCCAGACCGGAACACCCGAGGAAATCGTGACGCAGCCTGCGGATGACTATGTCGCCGACTTCGTCGCGGGCATCTCAAAGCTAAAGCTGGTTTTTGCGCATACGGTGATGCAACCGGTCGCCGCTTATGAACAAAACGGTCGCAAGTTGCCTGACCTTGCGAACACACCGACCGCGGGACCCGAGGACAACCTCGATGTGTTGGTGTCGCTGGCGGTTGATCAGGAAAATCCGATCGTGATCATGGACGGCGGCAACCCCGTCGGCGTGGTGACCAAGGACTCGCTTTTGCACGGTATCAAGGGGGAGGTCTGAGCCATGTCTTCGCAGACCGACACGCGCGAACCTTTCCTCGAATTTGCTGGTCCGAATGGTGATTATTACGCTGAAACGTTCCTGCAAATTCAGAAGAACAAGCTCAGGTCCCTGCACATGAACTGGGCCGCTATGATCGGCAGTTTCATCTGGGCGGCGCTGCGCGGCAACTGGATGCTGTTCACCATTGGCTTTGTCATCGACCTCGTTGCCGCGGTGAACCTGGCGCTGGTTTACAAGTATTCGAGGGCCGCGATCGAAAACGCTGACAAGGATTTTCTCGTTGCGCGATATGAGGGGTGGAGCCAGACCCATCTTATCGGGGCGATCTTGGTGTTTGTTTTGGGGCGGCTGCTGTTCGGATGGGTCGCAGACCGCCTTTATGCCCGCCAATACGAACGCTGGCGGGTCAATCACGCCGTGAGCAACGGAGTTGAAACGCGGCGCCTCGTGATTGCCGGTCTGATTGCGTTGATGATCGTACCGCTTCTGATCTATCGCACGACCCAATTCGCCCCTGATGAACGGACCTGCATCAAGCAAAGCCGTGCCATCGCCGCTGGTGAAGTCGTTGGTTTCAAATCGCGATTTGATTGCGCCGTCATCGGAGAGTTTCCCACGCTTCTTTGGATCGCGAGGCCTGACAAGATCACGTTCCCGCGCGACGACGACGGCAACCGCATCGTCAAACGCGAGCCCGCCCGCGAAGGCGCGCCGCCCATCAACCTGAACACCTATGTGAGCCAGGCGATCGACGACAGCATCGCCTATGTCACGGTTTTCTACGGCTTCCTCTTTGACGGGGTCACACAGTTTCTGCGCGGGATGCTGAGCGCGATCTCATCCGTCACCGTCGGAACGCCATGGCCAATCACGATGGGCGTGCTCTTGTGGATGGCGTTCAAGATGGCCGGGCCGCGGGTGACGATCTTTGTTGGCGCCTCGCTCATCTATCTTGCTCTGTTCGGGTTCTGGCAGACGGCGATGGATACCCTTTCGCTGGTGCTTGCCGCATCGATCATTTGCGTCGTGCTGGGCCTGCCGCTGGGCATCTGGGTTGGCAAATCGCAAAGGGGCCATGCGATCATGACGCCGATACTGGATGTGATGCAGACCATACCGTCCTTCGTCTATCTGCTCCCGGCGATTGCATTCTTTTCGATCGGTAAGCCGCCCGGCATCCTCGCGACGGTTATCTTTGCGATGCCGCCGATGGTTCGTCTCACGGCGCTTGGTATCCGCCAGGTGGGTGAAAGCACGAAAGAGGCGGCTTTAGCCTTTGGCGCCAACCCGAGACAGCTGCTGACCAAGGTCGAACTGCCGCTGGCCTTGCCGTCGATCATGGCCGGGATCAACCAGGTCGTAATGATGAGCCTTTCGATGGTGGTCATCGCGGCGCTGATCGGCGCGGGCGGTATGGGGTTTGTCGTGACCGAGGCGCTTGAGAACACCGAGACCGGCAGGGGCATCCTTGCCGGCATAGGAATTGCACTGCTTGCGATGATGATCGACCGCGTGGTGCAGAAGGCGAACACAACTCGCCACTAAGCCAAGCGCGACGCATCGACCGCCGCGCGCAACAACGAAAGGGAGAAGTATGAAACTCATGAAATGGAGCCTCGCCACGGTGGCGCTCGGCGCGGCGTCGATGGCGTCGGCGCAAGAGACCGTCAAGATCGGCGACCTGACCTGGACCGGTGCGCGCGCCATCGGCCATGTCATCGAGGCGGTCATCGAAGGACCGCTGGGTGGCGAAGCCGAAATCGTCTCGGGTCTGTCCGACGGATCGGTCATTGCCGCTGGCATGGACAAGGGCGACGGATCGGTCGACGTCTATACCGACCTGTGGATGCCCAACCGCCAGGGCATCTGGGATCAGTACGTGGACGGTGCACAGACAGTCGGTGTCAACCAACCCTATCTGGGCACCCAGATGATGTATGTGCCCTCCTATCTCGCCGATCAGGTATCGTCGGTCGAAGACCTGAAAAAGCCCGAAGTGGCCGCGATGTTCGACAAAGACGGCAACGGAAAGGGCGAATACTGGGCCGGCGACGCGGGCTGGAAATCCACCCGCATGTGGCAGGTGAAGTTCAAGGATTACGGCCTTTCGGAGCTTTGGGAGCCGGAAATCCTGCCTGACGCCACCTTCAAGGCGCAGCTCAAGACAGCGATCCAGCGCGAACAGCCGATCCTGTTCTATTACTGGACGCCGGAATGGGTGCATGCAGCGTATGATATCACGCCGATTGACGAACCGGCGCGGTATGACGGCTGCGAGAACCATAACCTCGATGCCGAGGACTGGTTGGAAACTTCCAAGTTCGACTGCGCAAGTTCTGATGCAACGATTTATGTTGCCTACTCAAAGTCCCTCGAAGAGCGGAACCCGCCCGTCGCCAAGTTCCTAAGCCAGATGCAGCTAGACCCGGCTGTCGTTAACCAGTGGATCCTTCAGATCGGTCGTGACGAAGAAGATCCGCGTGACGTCGCCGAACAGTGGATCGCCGAAAACATGGATGTCGTTAACGGTTGGATTAACTGACGCCGGTAAACAATCGCTCGACGCGGGTCCCAACCTGCGTCGAGACGCACCTCGGTAGCCGTTTTTGACTCTGTCAATCCTCGCCCGCGTCAGACGGACCCGCTCCCGCTGATCGAGAGGTCGCACTTTCCGGTACAAATGTCGCCTCGGCGCGGGTCTCCAATGCCCGCCAGTCGTCGTTTTTAAGTGTTCTGGAATTGACCTCTGCCGCATGCGTCGATGCGGCGGCATCCGTCGTGCCCACCATGATTTCGGTTGCGATGATCGGCCAAGGGTCCGGTGCCTCGACCACGGACAGCCCTTCGGCCTGACAGACCAAAAATGCGCCGGGCCATCGCAGCTCGTAGGATCGGCCAGACGTGCGCGCCGCCATCAACAAGGGCGCGGCCAGCAGGATTGGGGCAACAACGGCATCGAACGCGACCCGTTCGCCCGCGTCGATCTGATGGATCCTGTCCGACAGTCGCGTGAGTGCCAAGAGGCCGCAAAGTGCATCACCATCTTTTCGACCAGCGCAGTTCCGGGGCGCATCGAATAGCCCGGCGAGCGCCTGCACACCCGGCAGGTCGTGAGCTTCGAGCACGCGGACCGCCTGCCCGGCTTCTTCGGCAAGACCCCATTCGCAGCCGGTCCCGCGCGCCGCCATCTTTGCCGTCGCGGCGATTTCCGAAAGCGACCGGCTAACCATTACCCAGCCACGGCTGGCGTGATCCAGTCATCCTCTGGCATCTGATGCAGTTCATCCGGGTAGGGGGCGTTCTGAAACATCGTGATCCGCAACCACCGGTCCGATCGCGGATCAAACCGGGTGGCACCGAAAAAAGCGAGTTTGCAGCGCAGCATGTCGATCGGCCGCATCTCTGCGTCGATCAGATTGTCGCGTATCTCTGCGTAGGGCGCTGCGGCGACGATCTGCACCCGCCGGACCGTTCGGCGATGCTCTGGCGCCTCGGTAAGGAAGGTTGCAACACTTTCATTGTGAGGGCGGGTTTCCAGCGCCTCCCAAAGCGAGGCGGCGGCCCGCGCCACGTCCAGCGGTTGTTCAAGTTCGCCGCCAGCCTCCAGCGCCCGCTCTCCCAGACGGGGTTCCCGCTTGGCCGCCGATGTGTACCAGAAGCGCGCGCTGGCCTGTTTATCGGCATAATCTGTCGAAAGGGCCCAGCCATAGAACTTGCGAAGCGCGTCACGCAATTCGGCAGTCGTCTGGTCGCCTGCGATCTGAAAGGCCGCGCTTTCGTCCGCTGACATGGCGTCGGCCAGATCATCGACCAGATCACTATGCGGTTCCAGTATCAGTGAACCCAACAACTCCTGCCCATCCACAGACAGGGCCTCGCGCGACCAATCGATCAAGTGGTCCCAAGGAAAAGGCTGGTTCAGGGCGCCCGCGGTCAGATGTTCGGAAATACGTTTGCAGTCAGCCCGCAAAGTCTCGACCCGATGTGTGGTTTCGGGATCGGTGCTGCGCCAATGGGAAAGGGCTGCGTCCGTCCGGCACACTAGGCTGCAAAGCAACGCCGCATCGGTTGGGCGGACGTCCTTCAAGCCGCGTACTCGTGCAATCGCGGTTTCTCGTGCCGTGATCCACGCATTCAGCAGCGTCGGATGATTGACGAGGAACGGCGCCATGCCAAGGCCAGTTGAGTTGCCAATACCGAAGGTTCGGCGCAGATCGGGGTCAAGCGGGACGGCCGCCGATCCTCCTTTGACACGGGCAAGATGCTCGACGAGATCGACAACGAATGTCCGGATCAACCAGACCGCCAGCATCTCGGCCCGGAACGGCCCGCCCATTACGGGCCGCCCAGCAAGCGCTGCATGGTCGGCAGCACCGAACTTGCCCGAGCCATAGACGGCGGTCGTGCGCATCAAATAGCCAACCTCGGCCACGCGATCCGGATCGGGTTGCCGGCCGGTCGACAGACGTTCGACCACATGATCCCAGAGACGAACCGAGCGATTGGCACGCGACAGGACAAGCTCCGCATCGCTGACCCGGCCAGCCTCCTGCAGCGGAACGTTCTTGGACAGTCGCGTGATATCGTCCTGCGATGGCATGCCATCGACCAGCGCAAACGTGGCGTCCCAAGCCTCTGCGATGACCCGATCCGAGCGTTGTTCGTCGGGCAGATCGTGGGCAAAGGCGACCAGCGAATAGCTGCGGCGCGGGCCGGTAACGCGGTATACCGCATGGCCCGTCCCGTCATCGCCGATCGCCCAAACGGGCCGATCAAAACGCCAGCGCTCGCGACGCAGCTTGCGCAACAGGACACGCATAAAGCTGAGCCGGGTCTGATGCGCCGCGCCCAGCCGCGCCAGCCGCATGACCATATCAGGGGGGCGAAGCTCCATCACACCGGACCGAAACTGGTCTCAAAGAAGTCGAGCCAGTTGTCACCCATCATCCCGTCGACCTCGGATTGTGAAAATCCGGCGCCCATGAGACCGGCGGCGAGGTTAGGAAAATCGGTATTGTCCCGAAACCAGGGCGGCTGGGGTGGAAAGCCCGGGGCCGATGCAGACCCTTCGCCATAATCGACCTGCTTGGTCCATCGACCCATCCGCATCCATTCGACGACATGATCGGGTTGATCCTGACAAAGATCGCTGCCGATGCCCAAACGCTCAGGCCCCGTCACTTCGGCGGTGCGCGCCACCATCTCGCAAAAGTCCTCGATCGTGCAGTCGGACCCGTTTCTCAGATGATGGGGGTAGAGCGAAAATCCCAGCATGCCCCCGGTTTCGGCCAGCGCCCGCAGCACCGTATCTGACTTGTTTCGCTTCGCTGGATGCCAGGCGGCCGGGTTGGCGTGGGTTATCGCAATCGGGCGCGCGGACCGTTCGATCGCATTCAGCGTTGAGCGTTCGGACGAATGACTCATGTCGATCACCAGCCCAACCCGGTTCATCTCGGCCACAACCTCACGGCCCATGCGGGTCAGTCCCGGATCCTCGTCCTCATAGCATCCTGTCGCGAGCAGCGATTGGTTGTTGTAGCTCAGCTGCATGAAGCGCACACCAAGGCTGTGGCAGATTTCGACGAGGCCGATATCGTCCTCGATCGGTGCGGGGGTCTGCAGGCCAAACACGATGCCGGTTCGGCCAGCCTGTTGCGCCGCTCGAATATCCGAGGCTGTGCTGGCATGAGCGATCAGGTCAGAGAAGCGTTCGAAGTGTCTGTTCCATGCCGAGATGTTCGCGACCATCTCGCGGAAGGTCTCGTGGTAGGCGATGGTGACATGGACGGCGTCCAGCCCGCCCTCGCGCATCTGACGGAAAATCTTTTCTGACCAGTTCGCGTATTGCAGCGCGTCGATGCGAAAGCCGTTTGTCATAAGCGCAGTCTGGGCGAAAAAAGCCAACAATAGCAATGGTCTTGGGGTTGCAATCGCTTGGGGCGGGTCGCCTTCGTTCGTCTGTTCGATGGAGCCGGTCTCCTCAAACCCGGTCAGGATCTGTCGGTATCCGGGGCGTTGATGTGGTAGGCGGCTCAATCCTTGGCAGGAGAAACATTTGATCTTTGCGACCCCAGCGTGAAAATGGTCAATGCCGGGAACATCAAAATTGGTGTTTTCAGAGCATGCGCTGCGGGTCGATAACGCGAGCCGCGCGCGAGTTGGCGACAAGGCATTTGTAAAACAGTCGTTTGGTTAGACAGAGATTTCAGGCCGAGAGAGCGATTGAGGAATGAAGCCCCCTTTAACGACAGCAGCCGGATCCGGTTCCTGATCGATTGCTGCCTGGTCGCGCCGGCGGAGGGGAGCGCGAATTTGTGTTTTGATTTGGAGTCTTGAGAGACAGATGACCGGTTTCAAGGCATGGCTCAAAAGCGTGGCGCTTGATGCGCATTATGATCAGTTCGTCTCGAACTCCATCGATCTCGATGTCATCACCGAGCTGACCGAGAACGACCTTACCGAACTTGGTTTCGATCTGGGCGACCGGAAACGGATCATGCGGGCGATTAATGACCTGCGACACTCAAAGGGGACGTCACCCGCTCCCGGCATTCAAGGGCATGAGACCAGCCGCACCACCGGCGTCGGGAGCAATGATGCGTCGGAGCGACGGCAGCTCACACTGATGTTCGTCGACTTGGTCGGCTCAACTGAAATGGCGACTGCGCTCGATCTCGAAGACTATACCGAAGCGCTCCACCTCTACCAAAACTGCTGTCAGGATATCGTCCGGGCCAGATACGGACATGTCGCGAACATGATCGGCGACGGCGTCGTCTGCTATTTTGGTTATCCCAAGGTGGAAGAGAACGATGCCGAACGGGCCGTCTTTGCCGCTCTTGAAATCTGCAGCGCCGTTTCACGGCTGCGGGCGAGCGACGGCAGGGCCCTGCAGGTCCGGATCGGTATCTCGTCAGGTGATGTCGTGGTGGATCACAACACGCTGCATGGTGGGCTGGCCCTTGGCGAAGTGCCCAACCTTGCGGCGCGTGTCGAGGCCATTACCGAACCCGGGACCGTTGCCATCAGCGACTCCACCAAGCAACTGATCGGCGACAACATCACCTGCGAATGGATGGGGCGGCACAAGCTCAAGGGATTTGAGGAAGAGATCGGGATCTGGCAGGTGCTGGCCGTTGGTGGAATCCATCTGCGGTTTCAGGCCAGACGGGGTGGCCAGCGAACCCCCCTGGTGAACCGGGTGGACGAGCTGCATCTTCTCGACCGGCAATGGCAGCTGGCCAGGGAAGGGCGTGGACGTGCTGTCATGCTGTCGGGCGAGGCGGGGATTGGGAAATCGCGGCTGGTCGAGGCAATCAGGGAACAGCAATCTGCCGAGAATTGCATAAGCCT
>CAWUIQ010000100.1:0-10661 GCA_963922565.1 uncultured Rhodobacterales bacterium | reverse complement strand
TGTTCGCCTTCGCCTATCACGCCTTCTGGCCGGAAGGCGCGTGGATGCTGGGGCGCTGAGCCGCGTCGCAGGTGCCCTGTTATCGTGAAGGACCTGCAGCATCCGCACTGCCCGTGCTGGCGTCCAGATCCACATCGGGCCAGAGTTCCGGATCCAGTCTCGAAATCAACAGATCCAGGTTCGCCCCAAGGAGTTTCCAGCGGCCCACCGACCTTTGATGTATCCTTGTTCGAACCTGGTTCACACTCGCGGTTGCAACCGGGTTGGTGTTCCGCTCTGGGCTCTGCATTTCGCTGGTCCAATCGATCCCGCAAAAAGCGGCCATACGCTGCGTCTCATCCTCTACATTCGACACCAGGTCCTCGTAGGAAACGGTTAGGATTCGGGTTGGAAAGATTGCTGTCCAATGTGCCATGTAGGATCGGTACAGGTTGGCCTGATCAGCGATGGCGGGGATCGCGCTCGCATAATTCATCCCACTCGCGCTGAAGCGGGTCGTCCACATGGAGAGCGCAACGTCGCGTGGATCACGCTCAACATCGATAACCACACCGGTGGGAAAAGCGGTCAGAAGCAAACCGACATACCTGAAATTTGCCGGCATCTTGTCGATGAATTTGTCGGTGTTGGCCGGAAGATCGGGCAGGTGTTCGCGGTACGTCGCAACAAAATCGGCCACCAGCGATGGATCTATCGGGCCATCTCCTTCGAACAGTTCGCGAAATAGCCTTTCCGCGGTGACAAGTTCCCCGCAAGGATGAACGCCCGGTGCCATGCTCAGGATTTGCTCAACCAGCGTTGTCCCCGATCGCGGAAGGCCGACAACAAAGATCGGCGACGGACCAGCTGATGTATCGACATTTGTGTCCGGTGCAGCCGGAAACAGGGATCGGATCCGCGCAAATTCGCCCCAGTGCCGCTTTGAGGAATAGCGTCGCTCTTTGGCATCAAGCTCATGCAGCAGGTCATAATGCTGCATCGCCTCCTGCGACTTGCCCAGCCGCATCAAGGCGGTGCCGGCGGCCAGATGGAGCAGGACCGTTTCTTCGGACTTTTTCGGTTTCTGCGCAATCGCTTGGGTCGCGCGCGTGACAACGTCGTTCAGTACGCCCTGATCCGCGAGAGAGGCCACCTTGCTGAGCGCATAGGGATGGTTGGGAACCATCCTGAGCATGAAGTTGTAGTGGGTGAGCGCCTCTTTCGTGCGCCCCAATTCGTTCAGACGCTCGGCGCAGTTCTGATGGGCGATCAGGTCATTGGGGTGTGTGTGAAGGATGGCCTGAAAGTCAGCGAGGGCTTCGGCAGTCTGGCGTCGGTTTGACTTCGCCAGGCCACGGACATTCAGCGCCTCGACCATCCCCGGCTCAAGTTCCAACGCGCGATTTGCGGCGTTCACGGCCCCCCTCATGTCATGTTTGTCATGGAGAATTTGTGCGTGGAGATAGTGAAGTCTTGCAAGCCCTGGCATTGCGGTCAGCGACTTCGAAACAACCCTCTCCGCGACTGCTGTCTCGCCACTCATTGTCAGGGCAAGGATGAAGTTGCACAAGAATTCTTGGTTGTGGGCATCAATTCGTGCTGCCGCCTGAAAATACGGTATGGCTTCTCGGTGTTTGCCGGCTTGGGCAAACGCGGCGCCGGCGAGGTTCTGGAGCGCTGCATCTTTCGGGGCGCGCTTCGCGAGGTTGCTGGCGCGCTTCTGGGCGGCCGGGAACCGGCCCTCTGCCAAGTCGCGGCTGATCTTCTGGATATCCTCACGTCTCATGTCGGCGAGGTTTAGCGGCCACTCCGTTTCTCAACAAGTAGCCCTGTCGGCCCGTGGCCGGATGGAAAACGAACGCGGGGGCGCTAGTGGGATCGTCCGAAGCTCGAACTTAGGCAAGGCGGTCGGCAATTCACTCCACTCGTTTGATCGTCGCGTCGCCCGCCTGCATCTCGCCCTTGGCCCGGTCAAAGCGTAGGTAGGCGATGCCGTGATCACCGGCCACGGAATGCAGGATGCCTGCTGGCTTTCCGTTGCTCGTGATCTCGGTGCCGGGCTCGGCCGCGCCTGTCACGCTGACCTGGGCCAACCCTTTGCGCAGCTCGGTCTTGTGCTTCATTCGGGCGGTGACTTCCTGCCCGACATAGCAGCCCTTTTTGAAATCAACGCCGTTCAGCCGTTCAAACCCGGCTTCGAGGATGAAGGTGTCAGGCGTCAGCTCTATCCCCGTTTCCGGGATCAGATGTGCCACGCGCAGCGCCGTCAGGTCCGGGGTGTCGGTCTGCGGCGAATCCCGATAGGCCCGCCAACCCAGGGCCGCGTGACGCGGATCGGCGAACCCGTCAGCGGGCGTATCACCGGTGCCGAGGTGCACATGCAAGTCTGCCTCGGCAATATCCACATCGGCCCGCAGCTTGTACATCGACAGCCTTTGCATCAGTGACTCGGTAAGGTCGCCATCGACGTCGAGCAGCACATCGTCACCGTCCGCCAACAGGAAGAAATCGGCGATGTATTTCCCCTGCGGCGTCAACAGCGCCGCATAAACGAGCCCCATGTCGATGCCGTTCACGTCGTTGGTCACGAGATCCTGCAGGAAGTGGCGCGTGTCGCTGCCGGACACACGCAAGATGCGGCGGGGTGTCATTGATGGCTGGTCCTTTGGTTGCGCCTTGGTCATATAGCCATCCGAGGCCCGAGCGGAAGGGGGAGCCATGCGCGCGCCGATCTCTGTCATCATTCCGACATTGAATGCCGAGGCTGCGCTGCCTTCGTGTTTGTTGGCGTTGACCGAGGGGCTGGAGGCCGGGCTGATCCGCGAGCTGATCGTCAGCGACGGCGGGTCGACAGACGGAACCCTCGCCCTTGCCGATGAATGGGGGGCCGAAATCGTGTCTGGCCCGCCATCGCGCGGGGGCCAATTGTGCCGTGGTTGCATGGCCGCGCAAGGTGACTGGTTGCTGGTCCTGCATGCCGATACCCAGCTTGCACCGGGGTGGAGCGATATTGCTGCCCGTCATCTAAAGACCAGGAAGGCCGGCTGGTTTCGTCTGCGGTTTGACCGGGGCGGGCGGATGGTGGCGGCCTGGGCCAATCTGCGATCCGGCCTTGGGCTGCCCTATGGCGATCAGGGCCTGTTGCTGCCACGCGCGCTTTACGAAGAGGTTGGAGGCTACCCTGACATCCCCCTGATGGAAGACGTCGCACTGGCCCGGGCCCTGCGCAGGCACCTCGTCGGCCTGCCCGCAGACGCCATTACTAGCGCCGAGAAATACCGAACCCAAGGATGGTTGCGGCGCGGGGCACGAAACCTCTTTCTGCTTCTGCGGTATTTTGCGGGCGCAAGTCCCGAGCGGCTGGCCGCGGCCTACCGCCGCTAGCCGAAAAGCTGTTGCCGTAGCCGCCCCAACAGGCTGCGCCGTTGGGTCGGGGCTGTGTCCGGCACGGCCTCGATCGCCTCTGCGCTGGCCACGTCGACGACCGCTTTGCCGTCCTGGAACTGCAGGCGGTAGAGATCGGCATAGATCCCGCCGCGCTCAAGCAGCTCTTCATGCGTGCCCTCATCCACGACTTTCCCGCGATCCATCACGATGATCTTGTCGGCACCAATGATGGTCGAGAGCCGGTGCGCAATCACCAGCGTCGTTCGCCCGCTTGAAAGCCGGTCAAGCGCCTGCTGGACGACCTTTTCGGATTGCGCGTCGAGCGCGCTGGTCGCCTCGTCCAGCAGCAGAACAGGCGTGTCGCGCAAAAGCGCGCGGGCGATCACAACGCGCTGGCGCTGACCACCAGAAAGGGCAGAGCCGCGCGGACCCACCCGTGTCTCCAACCCATCCGAGAGGTTCGGCAGGAAATCGGCCACATGAGCCGCTTCAAGCACCTCTTGAAGGCGTTCGTCGCTCACGTCCTTGCGGCCCAGAAGGATGTTTTCGCGCAGCGTTTCGTCGAAAAGCAGCGCCTCCTGGGTGACGACCGAATAGACGCCGCGCAGATCGCTGAGCGCCAGGTCGGTCGTTGCGACGCCGCCGATACGCGCGGTTCCGGCACCGGGGTCAACGAGCCGTGTCAGCAGGTTGAAGATGGTCGACTTGCCTGCACCCGATGCCCCGACGAGGGCGGTGGTTTTGCCCGGGCGCGCCTCGAACGTTACGCCGTTCAAAACCGGTGTTTCGCCATAGGACAGATGCACGTCTTGCAGCGTGATGTCCGGTGTTCCGGCGGGCAGCGCGACCGGTTCATCCGGTGACTGGATGCTGACGGGGGTTTCCATCAACTGCTTGATCCGCTCGATCGCGGCGGCGGCCACCTGCCAGATGCCGCTGATGTTGCCGAGCCTGCGCAGCGGGTCAAAGGCAAAGCCCATGGCGGAAAAGAACGTCATGAACTGCCCGATCGTCTTGTCGCCCGAGATGATCTCGGCCCCGCCATAGAGGATCACCGCCATGAACCCGAGGCCCGACATGACGTCGATCATGCCGGGCAGGGCGGCGGTGCCGAACGCGGTCTTGATCTGGGTTTGGACAAAGCGGTTCGTCAGCTTGCGGTACTGGTTCGACTGGTAGTCTTCCAGCGCGTTGAGCTTGATCTGGACGATCCCGTGAAACACCTCGTCAAGGCGGGTCGAGAGCCCTGCGCCAAGATCGCGCGCCTGCCGTGCCTTGCGCCGGATGTATCTTTGGGCGGCGGTGACCGGCAGAACGATCAGGGGGCCGCCAATGACGGCCAGCAAGGCCCAGATCGGATCGACGCTGACGGCCACGCCCATCAGAATAATGAGGCCGATCAGATCCCGCCCAGCACCCGTGATAATCGACCGCCAGACATTGCCGATAGCCGCCACGTCCGCATGCACGCGCTGGATCAGATAGCCCGGCGGATGGCTTTGATGAAACGATCCGTCCAGCAGCATGATCCGCCCCAGCAGGTCCAGCCGGATCGCGGCCGAGGTCTTTTGGGCGACCCGGCTGAGGATCACTTTCTGAACGATCCCGGAAATCGCGCGGATCAGGAAGATTCCCACCACCAGCAGCGACACCCAGACCAGCATGTCGCTGTTGCCCTGAACAAAGACGTTGTCGAACATCGGCTGCATCAGCCAGCTGAGCGCCCCCAGCATCGACCCTTCGATGATCATAAAGACCACCGCGACGGACATGGCGGGCGTATGTTGGCGCAGATATCTGCGCCAGAGCCATCCAAACAGGACGCGCGAGTCGGTGGTGATGGTCTGGTCTTCAGGGTCGGGAGACGTCAACTGCATATCAGGGCGGGCGATGTCGCCGCGCCGATGCCTCGTAATTGCTGCTGCAGGCCATTTATCCATCATGCACCCGCGCGGCAAGCCTGTGGGTCATTGACGTTGGCAAAGGCGGCTCTAGGGTGCGGGGCATGAAGGATCGCGTTCACACCAGCACCCAATCGCGCATGGGCGGCTTTGGCCGCGACTATCTGGCAATCCCGGGCCCATCAGTCATGCCCGAGGCCGTATTGCAGGCCATGCACCGCCCCGCACCCAACATCTATGCGGGCGAACTGATTGAGATGACGCGGGGCATCGTACCCGATCTTTGCCGCGTCGCCCGCACCAGCCATCATTGCGCGATGTATATCGGCAACGGCCACGCCGCGTGGGAGGCCGCGCTGGCCAATACCGTTGCCGAAGGCGAGACAGTGCTGGTGCCCGCCACGGGCAGTTTCGGGATCGGTTGGGGCGAGATGGCGACCTGTCTGGGCATCGAGACCGAGGTCATCGATTTCGGCAAACGCAGCCCGATGGATCTGGGCCGCATTGCCGAGGTCCTGAAGGCCGATACCGCCCACCGGATCAAGGCCGTTCTTGCTGTTCATGTCGATACGTCGACATCGATCCGAAACGATATCAGTGGTTTACGGGCCGTTTTGGATGAGGTCGGCCATCCGGCACTCTTGATGGCCGATTGCATCGCCTCGCTGGCCTGCGACCAGTTCGAAATGGATGCCTGGGGTGTCGATGTCATGGTGGCGGGCAGCCAGAAGGGTCTGATGGTGCCGCCGGGCATGGCCTTTGTCTTTTTCAGCCCCAAGGCCAACGAGGCCCGCACCCGATTGACCCGGGTCAGTCGCTATTGGGATTGGGCGCCGCGCTCGGATCCTGAATTGTACTATCAGTATTTCAACGGCACCGCGCCTACGCATCACCTTTACGGTCTTCGTGTGGCGCTCGACATGATACACGCCGAGGGGATCGAGGCCATTTGGGCGCGGCATGACCGGCTGGCCCGAGCCATCTGGGCAGCGTGCGAGGCGTGGGGTGCCGATGGGCCGCTAGAGCTGAATGTCACAGACCGTGCATATCGCAGCCGGGCCGTCACCTCACTGCGGATCGGACCGCCCCACGGAACCGCCCTGCGGGATTGGGTCGAACAGAATATCGATCTGACCCTCGGTATCGGGCTTGGTATGGCGCCGCCCGGTGATCCGGCCTGGCACGGGTTTTTCCGGCTTGGACATATGGGTCACGTGAACGGGCACATGATCATGGGGCTTCTGGGCGGCATCGAAGCGGGCCTCAAGGCAATCGATATCCCGCATGGACCGGGCGCATTGTCAGCAGCGGCAGAGGTTATCGCGGGCCGGTCGTGATCCTGCGGCGGGCGACGGTCCGGGCGTGCAAGCGGTTGATGAGATGGTTGAGGCCATAGCTGAACGCGCCTGCGATGATCAGACCCCAAATGGCCCAGAGCGCAAAGAGAATCCATGTCAGGTTCACCCCGAACATGACAATGCAGGCCCTGGTATAGTCAGGCGCCGTGCCCATGCTGTGATTCTCCATCGCAAAACCCCATTCGCTAACGCTGAACAGGATAGTGCGACATTCTGTCCTGTCAGCCCCCCTGCGCGGCTTTCAGCGCATCGGGCAGGGCGGCGGCAAAATGGTCAAGATCATCGTTGGTGCCGCAAGTCACCCGGATGCAGCGGTTCTGTGGCGCGGCAAAGGGCATGCGGACGAAAATGCGCCGCGCGACAAGCTGGTCGAGAACGGCCTTGGCAAAGGCTCCGTCCCGCCCGCAATCGATAGCGACAAAGTTCGTGGCGGATGGGATTGTGCACAGCCCGTTTTCACGGGCAATCGCGTCGATCTGCGTGCGGGCAGTGCCGATTTGGGCCAGCACATGCGACAGGTGGGCCTGATCGTCGAGCGCGGCGAGGGCGCCGGTCTGAGCAGCCCGATTCATGCCGAAGTGGTTGCGCACCTTGTCGAAGGCGGTGATCAGATCGGGCGCTCCGATCGCATAGCCAACACGCGCACCCGCTAGCCCGTAAGCCTTGGAAAATGTGCGCATTCGTATCAGCCTGGGGTCGTCGGCAGGCAGGTCAGGGGACGTCCCGGCGGGGGCGCAATCGACATATGCCTCGTCCAGCACCAGCAGGGTCCCGTCGGGCAGATCGTCGAGCGCCGCCCGCAGCGTTGCCCCGTCATGCCACGTGCCCATGGGATTGTCGGGGTTTGAAAGGTAGACGAGCTTGGCCCCGACCTTGGCCGCCCTGGCGAAGAGCGCGGCCGGGTCCTCGTGATCGTCCCGGTAGGGCACCTTGTGGAGCGTGCCACCGAAGCCCGCCACGTGGTAGTTGAAGGTCGGATAGGCGCCGTCCGAGGTCACTACGGCATCGCCGGGGCCCACGAAAAGCCGCACGAGGTAGCCGAGCAATCCGTCGATCCCTTCACCCACGACGTTGTTTTGCGACCGCACGTTGTGATGGGCCGCGAGTGCCTGTTTGAGCTCGTGGTTCTCCGGGTCGCCATACATCCATATCCCGGTTTTGCTCATGGCTTCGACCGCCTTGGGCGAGGGGCCAAAGACGCTTTCATTCGCCCCAAGCCGGGCGAGGAAGGGCTGACCGGCGCTGCGTTCCTGCGCTTCGGGGCCAACGAACGGGACGGTGGACGGAAGAGAGGCGGCAAGCGGTGTCAGGCGGGCAGTCGTCATGCACCGTCCCTAAAGGTTGGGTTTCCGCCAGACAAGCAATGCCCCCACGTTTCGCTGGTCATGCGCGGTCCGCTGGGGTTTTGTGACCGCAACAACTGGGAGAGACCGATGACCCGTGTGAGCGTGACCTACAAAGACTACATCGCCCATGTGCGCCTGACCCGGGCGGACAAGCTGAATGCCGTCGATCAGGCGATGATCGACGGGATCATCGCGGCGGGCGAAGAGGTAATGGCGTCGGATGCGCGGGCGGTGGTGCTTTCGGGTGAGGGCAAGGCGTTCTGTGCCGGTATCGACATTACGGGTCTGTCGGGGATGATCGGCAAGGATCCGAATGAACTGCTGATGCCCCGGACCCATGGGGAGGGCACGACGAACCAGTGGCAGGAGGTCGCGATGATCTGGACCCGGGTCAGGGTGCCCGTGATCGCGGCCCTGCATGGCGCGGTCTACGGGGCGGGCTGCCAGCTGGCGCTTGGGGCCGACATCCGGATTGCGGGCCGGGATACCGAGATGGCGGTGATGGAGATGAAATGGGGTATCGTACCGGATATGGGCGGCATGGTCCTGATGCCGCGGCTGCTGGGGACAGATGTGATCCGGCGCCTGACCTATACGGCGGAAAAGGTGCAGGCGGAGGCCGCGCTGGAATGGGGATTGGTGACGGAATTGGCCGACGATCCGCTGGCGCGGGCCGAGGAACTGGCGGGCGTCATCGCCAGCAAATCCCCATCCGCCATACGCGCGGCCAAGCGCCTGATCTCTGAAGCCGAGACTGCCGGGCCGGATGCGGTGCTGCTGGCCGAAAGCCGGGAACAGGCCGGGCTGATGGGCGGCGCGGATCAGATGGAGGTGGTGGCCGCGACGATGCAGAAGCGTGCGCCGGTGTTCAAATAGCGCCCAAGAAAATTCGAATTTTCTTGGAAGGGGGCGCTGCCCCCTTCGGACCCTTGGTCCTCATCCCCCGGAGTATTTTTGGAACAGTGAAGATCAGGCCAGTTCGCTCAGCCGGTCAAGCGCCTGTTTCAGCTTGCTTTCTTCCTCTTCCCGCGCGGCGAGGTTGGCGCGGGTTTCCTCGACCACGTCCTCGGGCGCGCTTTCGGCGAATTTGGGGTTGTTGAGCCGTCCGCGCAGGCCGCCGAGTTCCTTGGCCAACTTGCCCAGCGTCTTTTCCAGCCGGGCCTTTTCCTCGCCCACGTCGATGACATCGGCGAGCGGCAGGCCGAAATTCCCGCCCGGGATACCCAGCGTGACTGTCCCCTTAGGAAAGGTGTCCACGCTTTGCAGGTCTTCGATGCGGGCGAGCCGTTTGATCATGGTCTCATTGGCCGCCCAATAAGCTTGAGCATCGCCTGAGAACCCACTGACAACCATGGGAATATACGCTCCGGCAGGTACGTGCATCTGGGCGCGGGCCGACCGGACGCCTTCGATCAGGCCGATGACCCAGTTGAGCTCGGCGTCTGCTTCGGCATTGACCAGCGCGCCTGACCCGTATTCCGGCCAATCAGCGTGGACCAACATCTTGTCGCGGGTGGCCAGCGTGCCCCAGAGCTCTTCGGTGATGAACGGCATGATCGGGTGCAGCAGGATCAGGCATTGATCGAGCACCCATTTCATCACTTCTTTTGTCTCTGCGGCCTTTTCGGCGTCCTCGCCCTGCAGAAGCGGCTTTGACAGCTCGAGATACCAGTCGCAGACCTTGCCCCAGACAAAGGCATAGAGCGCGTTGGCCGCATCGTTGAACCGGAACCCGTCGAGGGCCGCGTCGACCGTTTCGCGGACCTTGGCGGTTTCCCCGATGATCCAGCGGTTCACGGCCGCTTCGGGCTGTGGCAGCCCGGTGCCCTGCGCCTCGTAAACCCCGTTCATTTCCGCGAACCGGCAGGCGTTCCAGAGCTTTGTGCCGAAGTTCCGGTAGCCCTTGATCCGCTCCATATCCAGCTTAAGCACGCCACCCAAAGCGGCCATCGCGGCGGAGGAGAACCGCAGCGCGTCGGCCCCGAATTCGTCGATGATGTCGAGCGGGTCGATCACGTTGCCGGTGGATTTCGACATCTTCTTGCCCTTGGCGTCGCGGACGAGCCCATGCAGGTAGACGGTGTCGAAGGGTCTTTCGCCCACGACGGCGTATTGCATCATCATCATGCGGGCGACCCAGAAGAAAAGGATGTCGGACCCGGTGACGAGGGTGGAGGTGGGGAAGTACTTTTCCAGCTCCGGTGTGGTGTCGGGCCAACCGAGCGTGCCGATGGGCCAGAGGCCGGAGGAGAACCAGGTATCGAGGACGTCCGGGTCCCTGGATACCTGAACCTCAAGCAACTTCCCTTCCCTGTGCCCATAGCCAAATGAATTCGGACCGCGGTTAAGTCCGCTATCTGATATGTGGACATCTGAGCCATAGTAGTCTTTTGCCAATGTAACTAGCTCGTCAAAAGAAGCGGCGCAAAAGCTCTTTGGTTTGCTCCTTGTTACATGAGGGTGTCTTTCAGTTTGTTCGCGAGAAGGCCCATACCAAACCGGTATCTGATGCCCCCACCAGAGTTGGCGCGAAATGCACCAGGGTTCGATATTTTCGAGCCAGTGGTAATAGGTCTTCTCTCCGCTTTCGGGCAGGATCTTGACCGTGCCGTCTTTGACCGCCTCCAGCGCGGGGCCGACGATCTTGGCGGTGTCGACGAACCACTGGTCGGTCAGCATCGGCTCGATCA
>CAWUIQ010000099.1:0-10752 GCA_963922565.1 uncultured Rhodobacterales bacterium | reverse complement strand
TGGCGTGTGACGTCGCTGCCTGCTGCGGCCCATCCGAACGATACGCGCGCGCCGGGGCAACCGCGCTGGCGGGCCGAACTCTTCCGGTCGCGGATGGCGCCGCCTGCCGAATGGGTGGTCCGTCATGACCGGGCGGCGGATCGTATCCATTTTTCTGCCCCACTTCGCGATGGAGCGGTGGCAGAAGGCGATGGAACGCACGGGCAATCCCGCGCCGGATGACCTGCCTACGGCGCTGGCCACCGAAGGCACGCATGGTCCTGTCGTGCATGCCGTCAACCGCGCTGCCCGCCAGACCGGCATCAAGCGGGGCGGGCGTGTGGTGGACATGCGTGCGCTTTGCCCCGAACTGCGCGTCGAATATGCCGATCTTGCGGGGGATGAGGCGCTGCTGGACCGTCTCACGCTCTGGGCGCGGCGCTGGTGCCCCTGGACCCGGCGGGACGGGGCTGACGGGATCATCCTCGATACGACTGGCTCCGATCACCTGATGGGGGGCGAGGCGGCAATGCTGGCGGGGATGGAGGCCGATCTGTCGACCCTTGGCTTTACCGCGCAGCTTGCCGCGGCCCCAACATGGGGCGCGGCCTGGGGGCTGGCGCGGTTCGGTCCGGTGCGGGCTCTGGCCCATCCGGACAGCTTGGCCGAACAGCTTGCACCCTTGCCCACCGACGCTCTCCGGCTCGAGGCGGACACGGTTCTGATGCTGCATCGGCTGGGTCTGAAAACCGTGGGTGATCTGATCACCATTCCCCGCCTGTCACTGACCCGGCGCTTTTCGCGGGCTGAGCTGGCCCGCAATCCGCTCATGCGGATGGATCAGGTCTTTGGCAAAACGGCAGAACCCATTGCGAGCATCGAAGCGCGGCCGCCGGTCCGCGCCCTCAGCCGTCTACCCGAACCTATTCAGGATCCGACGCCCTATATCCCTTTGCTCTGCGAAGATCTCTGCGCCCAGCTGGAAAAAGCTGGGCAGGGCTGCCGTCAGCTTGCCCTGACGGTGTTTCGGACCGACGGCGAGGTCAGGACGGTGCGCGCCGCCACCTCGCGGCCCAACCGGGATGCCGCGCATCTGGCCCGCTTGTTCGAGGGCAAGCTGGAACGGATCGACCCCGGCTTTGGTTTTGATCTCATCGCACTTGAGGCGGGCGGCGTCGAGGCGCTGGAGACGCGGCAGCGCAGGCTTGATGGCAAGGTCGATAGCGATCTGGAACTGTCCCGCCTTGTCGACCGTCTGACGGCGCGTTTCGGCAGCCATGCCATCCAGCGTCCGGCCCGCAAGGCAAGCCATCTACCCGAACGGGCGCAGGGCTGGGTCAGTGCCATGACGATGCCGCCCGAAACAACCGATACCCCGGCCCGTGAACGGCCCATCCGGCTGCTGCAGACACCCGAAGAGATCCGGGTGCTTTACGCCATTCCCGAAGGCGCGCCCGCGCAATTCATCTGGCGGCGGCAGACCCTGAACGTGACACGCTATGCCGGCCCAGAACGCATCGCGCCCGAATGGTGGCAGGACCGGCCCGGCACCCGGCTGCGCGATTATTTCAAGATCGAGGATCAGATGGGCCGCCGCTTTTGGCTGTATCGCGAAGGGCTGCACGAAGACGGGCGGGGCGGGGCGCCCCGGTGGTTTCTGCATGGGATGTTCGCGTGATGCCCGAGATGGACAACCAACGCCCCCGCCGCACGATTGAAGATGACGGCTTTACCTCCAACCCCCGTGCCGCGTTCGTGGAATTGGGGGTGACCACCTGCTTTTCGTTCCTGCGCGGGGCTTCCGATGCCGTCGACCTTGCCACGAAGGCAAACGAGCTTGGTTATGATGCCATCGGTTGCGCCGATCTGAATACCATGGCCGGGGTGGTGCGGATCCATGCCGAGGCGCTGAAAGCGAAAATCAAACCTGTCATTGGCTGCCGTCTGCAATTGACGACCGGTGAGGAATTCCTGGCTTATCCACGCGACCGCACGGCTTATGGACGGCTCTGCACATTGCTGTCCAAAGGCAAGATGCACATGCCAGATGGGACCTGGCAGGAAAAAGGGGCCTGCGACATCACCCTTGATGACCTCGCCCAATACAGCGACGGCACCCAGCTGATCGCCATCCCCGGCGACAATATCCTGCATTTCAGCGCCGGGTTGCGTCGACTGACAAAGGCATTGCCGAGCCTGAAACACATCGCGGTCAGCTATCTCTATCGCGGCGACGACCGGGCACGGATCAACCAGCTTGACGCGCTCGCCAGATCACACGGGCTGGGCATCATGGCGACCAACGATGTGCATTATCACGCGCCCTCGCAGCGCCCCTTGCAGGATATCATGACCTGCATCCTGCATAAGACCACGATCCACAAGGCAGGATATCTCTTGGATGCCAACGCGGAACGGCACCTGAAATCACCCGCCCGGATGTGCCAGCTTTTTGACGAATGGCCCCATGCGATCCGCGCCACACGCGATATCGCGGATGCGTGCAATTTCGATCTGCGCGAGCTGGCATATGAGTATCCGCATGAAACCGTGCCACCCGGGCAGACGCCGCAGGAATACCTGACGGAACTGACATGGAAAGGGGCGGCCAACCGATATCCAGCGGGCGTGCCGGACCATATCAAGGAAACCCTGAATAAAGAGCTCGCCCTCATCGCCAAGCTCAATATCGCGCAGTATTTCCTGACGATCCATCAGGTGGTCAATTTTGCCCGCTACGAATGCGAGCCCCCCATTCTTTGCCAGGGCAGAGGATCAGCAGCCAATTCCGCCGTGTGCTATGTGCTGGGGATCACGGCCGTTGACCCCGCTCAGAATGATCTGCTGTTCGAACGGTTCATCAGCGAAGAACGCAAGGAACCGCCCGATATCGACGTCGATTTCGAACATGAACGGCGCGAGGAGGTGATCCAGCATATCTACGACAAATACGGCCGGGACCGGGCGGCCTTATGCGCCACCGTCATCCACTACCGTCCGCGCATGGCGGTGCGCGAGGTGGGCAAGGTCATGGGATTGTCCGAGGATATCACCGGCGCATTAGCCAAAACCATCTGGGGGTCATGGGGCCGCGAAATCGGTACGCGCGAGGCCGAAGAAGCAGGTCTTGATCTACGCGACCCGCTGATTGCCCGCACCATCAAGCTTGCCGATCAGATGATCGGGATGCCGCGTCATCTCGGCCAGCATGTGGGCGGGTTCATCCTGACCGAAAACCCGCTGATCCAGACCGTCCCCATCGGCAACGGCGCAATGCCTGAGCGCAGTTTTATCGAATGGGACAAGGACGACATCGACGAATTGCGCATCCTCAAGGTCGATGTGCTGGCCCTCGGGATGCTCACCTGCATCCGTAAGGCGTTTGATATGATCGAGGTGCATTACGGGCGCAAACTGACTTTGGCGAGCATCGAAGAGGGGGATGAGGCCGTTTACGATATGCTCTGCAAAGGTGACAGTCTGGGCGTGTTTCAGGTTGAAAGCCGGGCACAGATGAACATGCTGCCCCGCCTCAGGCCGCGCGAATTCTACGATCTGGTCATTCAGGTGGCGATCGTCCGCCCCGGCCCGATCCAGGGGGATATGGTACATCCCTATCTGCGGCGGCGGAATGGGCTGGAGCCCGAGGATTATCCCTCCCCCGGCCCTGATCATGACCCGGATGAACTGCGCAAGGTTCTGAAACGCACCAAAGGCGTGCCGATCTTTCAGGAACAGGCGATGAAAATCGCGATGGTCGCGGCTGAATTCTCGCCCGATGAGGCAAACCAGTTGCGCAAGGCGATGGCGACCTTTCGATCTCGCGGCACGATTGGCCAGCTCGAGGATAAGATGGTCAGCCGCATGATCAATCGTGGCTATGATCCGGAATTCGCAGCGCGCTGTTTCAACCAGATCAAGGGTTTCGGCGATTATGGCTTTCCCGAAAGTCACGCGGCGAGTTTCGCGCATCTGGTTTATGTCTCGAGCTGGATCAAGTGCCACTACCCGGACGTGTTCTGCGCCGCCCTGCTGAATTCGCAGCCGATGGGGTTCTACGCCCCGGCCCAGATCGTGCGGGATGCGCGGGAACACGACGTCGAGGTGCGCCCGCCGGATGTGAATTACAGCGACTGGGACAACACTCTCGAACCCGTCGGGGCAGGCGTCTTTGCCGTCCGTCTGGGATTGCGGCAGGTGACGGGGATGAAAGAGGCCGAAGCCCTGCGCCTGATGAAGGTACGGGACCGCCCCTTTGAGGATCTCGAGGATCTGCGGAACAGAGCGCGGCTTGATGCAGGTGCCATGCGGCGGCTGGCCTCAGCGGATGCGGTGCGGTCCATGACGCTTGATCGGCGGGCGGCGCTTTGGGATGCGGCGGCACTGCGGGACGCACCCAGCCTGCCGCTTTTTAGTGCGTCCGAAACGCGGGACGAAGGGGCCGAGCGGCGTGTCAGCCTGCCTGCCATGCCGGTCTGCGAACATGTAGTGGCCGACTACCAGACGCTCCGCCTGTCGCTGAAGGCCCATCCGATGTCATTTCTGCGGAAAAGCCTGACACGGCAACGCTTTATCTCGACCCAAGATCTGCAGAAATCCCGCAACCGCCAAAAGGTTTCGCTGGCTGGGATCGTTCTTGTCAGACAGCGCCCCGGCAGCGCCAAGGGTGTCTGCTTTATCACGCTGGAGGATGAACTGGGGGTCGCCAACCTGGTGGTTTGGCCCAAGGTGATGGAGACCTATCGTGCCGTCATTATGCGCGCGCGGCTGCTGTCGGTGCGGGGCTATGTGCAGCGCGATGCCGATATCATCCATATCGTCGTGCAGCATCTGGAGGACCGGACCGACGCGCTTTACCGCCTGTCCGGTGATCCGCTGCTGACGCAACTGGCCCGCGCGGACGAGGTCGTAAAACCGATCCCCAGCGTCCAGCATCGTCATCCACGCGACGTGCGGATCATCCCGAAATCACGAGATTTTCACTAGGGATCGCTCAAGGTTCACTCTAGGCAATGCCTCAGATGCGGGGCACCAAGGTCGTAATGCTCAGCCCCGCCTCGCCACTTAGAATGCCATACGGGGAGGAACGGCGCGATGTTAAAAGCGATCACACTTGGTGCGACCCTGACAGCCGGTGCGGGCTATGCCGAAATCCAAAACGTCTATCTAGAAGCGGCGGACGGCACGCGCATCCAGATTGCAGAGATCGATCTGGCCGAGGACGGCCGTTACTCCGTTACGATGGCCGAGGCGCCTTTTACCGATCATTTTCTGTCGATGCGCCCTTTTCGCTGTCTCGAAGGACCGGCCAAGCACTGGTGCCATGTCCCCTATCCCTACGAGATCACCCGCCAGATTGGTGATGATCTGACCGATCTGGAATATGACTTCCTGTTTCTGTGGAAGGGCGCGACCGAATACGGGATCAACATGTGGAACGGGGTCTATTACGTTCTGGAAGACGACAACGGGCGACTGGTCGGTGCGCTGCATGAGATGGACATGGATATTCTCTCGGCCCCGCCAGATACCGGTAACCTGCGTCCGGTCGAGGCCAAGCATCTCGAACCGGGAGAGCCGGATAGCCATTGGCTCCCCGTCCTTGTGATCGAATGACCCTAGGGCGCCGCGAAATTTGATTATGCTACAGAACTATTATCGAAAGTAACATTCCGGATCGGCTGACTGCAGACATGGTGACAGCGACCCGTCAAGACTGTCGGACCTAGAAAACCGGCGCGTATTTCCAGTTATCCGCATCAGGCGTGACCTCATCGAGGTCATAGCCAGCGTCCTGCAATCGCTTGGCGACCGCAAGCCCTTCGCTCGCCGCTTCGTCGACGTATTGGCGTCCAAGCTCTTCGTTTTGGGTGACGCCGTGGCCACGCATCAGGTCGAGCCCGTAATTGAACTTGCCCACCGGATCGCCTAGTTCCGCAGCGCGCCTATCCCATTCCGCGGCAGCGTCGGGGTTGTAGTCGCCGCCAAGGCCGTTGTTTTCAAGCTGGCTCATCCACGTCATGGTGCCGGTCCAGCCCGCATTGGCGCAGCCTTCGAAAAGCTCGCGCGCGGTTTCGTGGTCGCCCTTCTTGGTGATGTAATAGCCAGACGCGCAGGTCATCATGTCAGGCTTGCCCTGCCGGATGTTTTCCATCACCCGCGCGATCCCCATCTCGGGCGGATTGAGCGACCCGCCTTCGTCTTCGACAGTCTCATCTGCCAGAACAGGCGTGCCGAAGATCAGTGTGGCAATGACCAAGATACGCATGGCTCTCCCTTTCTGGGGTCTTCATAGCAGATGATCGCGCTGAAATCTGCGATGACATGGTCGTAAGTCATGTCAGCCGGTATGACGTTTTCCCGCCCGGGCCGGATCGTACCCCCATATCGCAAGGGCAAGGAATATGGCCGTGGCCAGCAAGGTCCATCCAAGCGCGCTGCCGTTCCACTGCATATAAAGCGCAAAACGGATCAACTCGACCGCGTGGGTGAACGGATTGGCGGCGCAGATGTCATGCAGCAGCTCGCTGCTTTCCGCCATTTTCCAAAGCGGGTAGAGCGCAGAGGACAGAAAGAACATCGGGAAGATGACGAAGTTCATCACACCCGCGAAATTTTCGAGTTGCCTGATAAAGCTGGAGAGGAAAAGCCCGAGCGCCCCCAGCATCAGCCCCGCGATCAGCAGTGCCGGCAAGACCGTTACATATCCCCAAAGCGGCGCCTTGATCCCATAGGCGTAGGCGATGCCAAGAAACGCATAGACCTGAAGGATCGAGATCGCTGAACTGCCGATCAGCTTGCAGGTCAGCAACCACCAGCGGGGCAGGGGCGATGTCAGCAGCAGCCGCATCGATCCCATTTCGCGGTCATAGACGAGGCTGAAGCTCGACTGCATTCCGTTGAACAGCAGCACCATGCCGCAAAGGCCGGGGACGATGTAGGTCTCGTATGGGATATAAGTCTGGTAGGGCGGAATGATCGACAGCCCGAGTGCCGCGCGGAAACCGGCGGCGAAGACCAATAGCCACACCAGCGGCCTGACGAGAGCCGACAGGAACCGTTCGCGCTGGTGAATGAAACGCAGTGCTTCGCGATGCACGATCGCGCGCAGGGCCGTCAGATAGATCATGCGGCCGCTGCTCCGGTCATGCTGAGGAACCGGGTCTTGAGGTCGGGGCCGAGATCGCTTGCCACACCGTCATGCAGGATGCGCGCCTGGTGCAACACCACCAACCGATCGTCGGGCCAGATCTCATCTGTCAGGTGGGTTGCCCAGAGGATCGTGGTGCCGTCCTTGGCCAGGTCGTGAGCGTGTTTCGTGATTGCCTGTCGGGCAGCGGCATCGAGCCCAACCGTCGGCTCATCCAGCAGCAAAATGTCGGGCTGATGGATTAGTGCCCTCGCAATCTCTGTCCGCCTGCGGTGGCCGCCGTTGAGCGCCCGGGCCTTTTCCTGATCCCGCTCGCGCATCTCTAGCCGTTCGAGGGCCGCGTCGATACGGCTCTCGGCGTCTTGGCCGGAAATGCCGTGAAGGGCCGCGAAGTAACGCATGTTTTGCCGAACCGTCAGATCGAGATCGAGCGTGGATTGCTGAAACACGATCCCGAGCTTGGCGAGCGCTGCCCCGGGGTTTTCGTTCAGAGGGTGGCCCGCAATTTCGATCGATCCATGGTCCGGGATGAGCAGGCGGGACAGCAAGGCATAAAGGGTGCTCTTACCCGCACCGTTCGGCCCGAGCAGCGCGCAGAACTGACCGGCCTCGACCACGAATGACACGTCATCAAGCGCGGTCTTGGCTCCATAGGCATAACTCAGATGATCGACGCGCAGGCTCATTCACATCGTGGTAGCCGGGAGAACGCCCAAGGGCAAACGATGGCTCACTTGATCACGATTTCCACGCGCTGGGTCTCTCCGGTCGAGCCGGGGATTTTCATGTAGTAGCTGCCCGGCTTGATCGCGACAAAGCCGATTTCCATCTCACCGGCCTCGTCGAATTCGATGCTGTCGAGGCCCAGTGGGCGGATTTCGAGCCCTTCGACCACGATCTCGTCGATCCAAATCGCACGGAAGAATTCGGGGCCGACGAGCGCGAGTTCCTGGCTGCCGTCGCCTTGGATTTCGAATTCGTAATAGGTGCCCGATTTCAGCTCCCACGGGGCGCCGCTGATGGGTTCGCCCGCCGACAGGATGATGGGCGGCAGGTCTTCCTTATTCTTGCCGGACAGCAGGCCCGCCGCGCCAAAGCCCGTATCGTCATCGTCGTCTGCTAGAGCGGGAAGCGAGAGCGCCAGGCAGGCTGCGAGGGCAACGACGTGTTTCATTTTCGTGATCCTTCTTTTGATTTATCTGGGGCCGGTCGGGGCCTATTCACGATCCTGTCGGGCGGAATGCGGCGCCCCACGGGAAGCGGCCGACCTTGACGGTCTTGATGGCCTCGCGGCTGGCCACATCGATGATCGTCACATCGCCCGAGACCCCATTGGTGGTGAATAGCAGCGACTTGTCGGCGTTGAACGCCATGTGCCACACCCGCCTGCCGACCAGGATATAATCCTCGACCTCGAAGGTCTGGGCGCTGACGACCGCCACGTGGTTGGACGGCCCGAGCGCCACGAAGGCCACCCGTTCATCGGGGCCGAATTCAAAGCCGACGGGCTGGACCCGGTCAGGATGAACCCCTTGCACCTCGAATTCGATCTTGGCCTTTTCGGTCTGCGTGGCAACGTCGAAGACGCTGATCGTGCCGCCAATCTCGGCGCTGACCCATAGTTCAGTTCCATCGCGCGCAAACTCGGCATGGCGCGGTCGGCTATCGACCAATGTGTTGGCAAAAAGCTGTTCGGTTTCCGTGTCGATCCAATGCGCCATATTGGTCGTCTCGGAAGTGGTGATGGCGATCTTGCCGTCGGGTGAGACCGCCATACCTTCGGGTTCGACGCCGACGTCGATCTGGGCGATGACCGTGCGGGTTTCAGTGTCGACAACGGTCGTGATGGCATCGTCTTCGTTCGCGATGTAGAGACGGCGATTATCCGGGTGCAGCACGAATTGTTCAGGATCTTCGCCCGAAGGCAGGTTGTGCAGGATCCGCCCGGTCTCTGGATCCATGACCTGAACCGTGTCGCTGTCTGAGGCGCAGATATAGACGACCGAATAGTCTTTGGCGAAGGTGATGCCGCGGGGCCGCTCGCCGGTGTCGATGGTCCGAACCACTTCCAAGGTTTCGACGTCGATCACGCTGATCGTGTCGTCTTTTTCATTCGTGACCCAGATTTCGTCGGCACTGGCTGCGGCGGGCAGGGCGAGTGCGGCGAGGATCGGCAGCATTTTCATATGTCGGTCCTTTCTTGAGGTCAGGAACGGGGGCACAGGCCCTGCCATTCCGTTGAGTGTTCTGCGCCTTTGCAAGTTGGCATCAGTCGGCGAACGCCGCGCATTGGCTTTCCGGTCGGTCGAGCCCGAGGCTGTCGAGCTCGTTGGTCTGGTGCAGGAACCCGTCCAGCGGCGCCAATGCGACCAAGGCCCTTGGGTGTACGATGGGTATCGGCTGGCGCAACTGGCCGTTCCAGTCGCGATAGGTCAGCGGTCGCCCTTTGAAGCCGGCGAGTTCGAAGGCGTCGGACAGGATATAGTCGCGCAAGATCTCGGCATCGCCGGTGTCGGTTCTGGTCACGGCCTCTCCCAATGTCCGAACTGCCGCCCATGCTGCATAATCCTGCGGCTCCATGGCTCGGCCATGGGCCTTTTCAAAACGGCTTTGAAGCTGGGCGGCACCCCATTGTTCGACGACAGGCGCCCAGGTCTGAGCGCTCAGACCTTCGGACCCGACGACCGGGCGGGCCTCCCATGTGTTATAGAGGATGTACCGCCCGAAATCCTCGACTTCATCGGCCACGATCAGCGCGTCGTAGTCACCGAAATCCTGTGTAAAGAGAGGCACCTCTTGCGCGGCGTTCCGGCGCATATCGGCATCAAATACCCATTCCTTTTCTGCCTGAAGCTCCAGACCGAACTTGGTCAACGACCGCCGCATGGCAGCGGCATAGGCGAGATCAGCGGGATAACTGCCGGAGATCATCACAAGGTCGGTCCAGCGCTTTTTGACAAACATCTGGGCAAGCGCATCTGTCCGCATGGCATCGGAGGGTTTCGTGTGCAGGAGATTGCTACGGCACGCATCGTTGCGCATCGCCACGTCGCCATCGCTGGCATTGAAGAGAAGGGCACCCTGTGCCTCTGCAAGATCAGCGACCTGCAATTGTGTGGCTGCCGGTGCGTCCATCACAAGGTATGGCGATTCCAGCAGCGCCTTGCGGGCCGCGGCCACCGGATCATCGTCTTCTGGGACAGAAATGGTGTTCAGCGTGTAGGTCTGGTTCAGAAACCGCCCGGTCGTGTTGTTGTCGTCGAGACCGGTCAGCGCACCGGCGATGCCAATGTCATCCGGTTCGGGGTCGAGGTTCGATAGCGTGGGTGGGGCAGCGATTTCCACATGCAGATAGTTGATTGTCAGCGCGACATCGGCGCCAGCGGTGTTTGCACAAAAGCAAACCGCTGCGATTGCTGCGATTTTTCGCATGATAGGCCTCCCAACACCAAGGTACCAAGCCAACAAATCCCATCCAAATAGGACTTTGGTCCTGAGTCGGGGCGCAGCGCAACCAAAGTCCAATACCGCGCTGCAGCGTGAGCGACTACAACCCGTCGAAAGAGGGCGGAGATGCGCCCAGGGAGAGAACAAATGACACGACTTTTGTTTCGCTTGAGCGC
>CAWUIQ010000098.1:0-10786 GCA_963922565.1 uncultured Rhodobacterales bacterium | reverse complement strand
AGGCCCGAAAGACGCTGATCGAGCTGGAAAAGGAATATGGCCTGAACGTCGACCCGGATGCGGTGATCGACGAGCTTGGCGTCGGCATGCAGCAGCGGGTCGAGATCCTCAAGGCGCTCTATCGGCAGGCCGACATCCTCATCCTCGATGAACCCACGGGCGTTCTGACGCCCGCCGAAGCCGATCAACTGTTCCGGATCCTCGGGCGGTTGCGTGAAGAGGGAAAGACGATCATCCTCATCACGCATAAACTGCGTGAAATCATGGATATAACGGATACTGTGAGCGTGATGCGCCGCGGTGAAATGACCGCGACCGTCAAGACATCCGAGACCAGCCCCGAGCAGCTGGCCGAGCTCATGGTTGGCCGCAAGGTCCTGTTGCGGGTGGACAAGGCGGCGGCGCAACCGGGTGACGTCGTGCTTGACGTCAAAGGACTACGCGTTGTCGATGACAAGGGTGTCGAGCGGCTGAAAGGCATCGATCTACAGGTGCGCGCGGGCGAGATCGTCGGCATTGCCGGGGTCGCGGGCAACGGGCAGTCCGAACTGCTCGAAGTGCTGGGCGGTTATGCCGAGGCTTCGGGCTCGGTCACCCTCAATGGTCAGCCCATCGATCTGTCGGGCAGGCATTCCGACGGGCGATCGCGCCGCGCCAAAGGCATCGCCCACGTACCCGAGGACAGGCAGCGCGAGGGCCTGATCATGGATTTCATGGCGTGGGAAAACACCGCCTTCGGCTATCATCGTGATCCGGCCTATCAATCCGGCATCCTGATGAACAACACCGCCATCCGCGAGGACACAGAGGGCAAGATGCAGCGCTTTGACGTGCGCCCGCCGAACCCGCGGCTTTCGGCCAAGAACTTTTCAGGCGGCAACCAGCAAAAGATCGTTCTGGCGCGCGAGATCGAGCGGAACCCCGAACTGCTGCTTGTGGGTCAACCGACGCGGGGTGTCGATATCGGCGCGATCGAGTTCATCCACCAGCGCATTGTCGAGCTGCGCGATCAGGGCAAGGCGATCCTGCTGGTTAGTGTCGAACTGGACGAGATCATGGGCCTGTCGGACCGCATCGCCGTGATGTTCGATGGCCAGATCATGGGTGAACGCCTGCCCGCTGAGACTGATGAGAAGGAACTGGGGCTGCTGATGGCTGGCATCACCGACACTGACAAGCCGCACGATGCGGAAGAGGTGGCGCAGGCCCTCGCACACAGACACGGGGAGGTGCACTAGATGCAGAAGATGCCCCAATGGGCCGAGGTCACGCTTGTCCCGCTTATCTCGCTAGTCCTCGCCGCGATCCTTTCTGCGCTTGTGATCCTCGCCATCGGTGAAAACCCGATCGAGGCTGTGAACCTGATGGTCACGGGCGCGCTGGGGTCGACCTATGGCTGGGGCTACACGCTTTATTACGCGACGAACTTCATGTTCACTGGGCTTGCCGTTGCTGTCGCCTTTCACGCGGGCCTCTTTAATATCGGGGGCGAAGGGCAGGCGACGCTGGGCGGTCTTGGGGTTGCGCTGGTCTGTCTGATGCTGCCGTGGCCGCATTGGTCTCTTGCCTTGATCGGCGCCATTCTGGGGTCGGCCCTGTTCGGGGCGGCATGGGCCGCGATCCCGGCCTACTTGCAGGCCAAGCGCGGCAGTCACATCGTCATCACGACGATCATGTTCAACTTCATCGCCGCGGCTGTGATGAATTACGTGCTTGTCAACGTCTTGAGGCCCGCAGGCAGCATGGATCCCGCGACCGAGCGGTTTCCCGAGACGGTGCATCTGCCGTCGCTCCACGACCTGCTCGCGCCCATCGGCATCAACTTTTCCAAGGCTGCACCGGCCAACATCTCGTTTGTCGTCGCCGTGATCGCCTGTGTTCTGGTGTGGTTCCTGTTGTGGCGCACGTGGCTCGGCTATGAGATCCGCAGCTACGGCAAATCGGAACCTGCGGCGCGCTACGGTGGCATCTCGGCTGTCGGGATCACCATGATTGCCATGCTCATTTCCGGTGCGCTGGCAGGGATGATGGCGATCAACAACGTCATGGGCGAGGCCGAGCGTCTGGTGCTCAACGCTGTTGAGGGGGCTGGGTTCATCGGCATTGCCGTTGCTCTGATGGGCCGTTCGCATCCTTTCGGTGTGTTCCTTGCCGCGATCCTTTTCGGCTTCCTCTATCAGGGCGGGGCCGAGCTCGCGCTCTGGACGTCGATCCCGCGTGAGCTGATCGTCGTCATTCAGGCATTGGTTATCCTGTTCACGGGCGCTCTCGACAACATGGTGCGGATGCCGCTGGAACGTCTGTTCCTCGCGATGCGGCGCAAACGGGTGGAGCCAGCAGAATGATTGAATACCTGCCCGCTCTTGTCGCCGCCTGGACCGTTCAGTTGATGGGCGTCCTGTCGCCCGGCCCGTCGGTTGCCCTCCTAATGAGTGTTGCGATGTCGCAAGGGCGCGGCGCCGCGATGATGACAGCGCTCGGCATCGGCTGCGCCTCGATCGTTTTGTCGCTGGCCACTGTGCTGGGCATCGCGATTTTGTTTGCCCAGATGGCTGATCTGATGACCATCGTCCGGATCATCGGCGCCGGCTATCTTGCATGGTTGGCCTATGGCGCCTTTCGCAAGGCGATCGCGCCGCCCGAGCTGGCGCCGATTGGCGCGGTCATGGGAAAGGCATTCAAGCTTGGCCTTAAGGGGTTCTTTCTGCAGGTTTCCAACCCCAAGGCGATCTTCTTCTGGCTTGCCATTGCCAGCCTCGGCGGTCTCGACACCGCCCCTTGGCCGGTCGTCGCCCTTTTCGTTGTCGGGGCCTTTGTCAATTCGACCGCGGGCCACGGGCTTTGGGGGTTCGTCCTTTCGAGCCACCCGATCAGAGCAGCATATCTCAGGACGCGGCGCGTCATTGAGGGCGCCCTGGGGGTGTTCTTTGCCGCGTTTGCGATGAAACTGGCGTTGGATCGAAGCTGATGGACCTTCTCGCCCTATTTGACCTTTCCGTCCTCGACAGCACGATCCGGCTGGCCACACCGCTACTGCTCGCCTGCCTGGCTGGTCTGTTCAGCGAGCGGGCCGGGATCTTTGACATCGGGCTCGAGGGCAAGATGCTCGCGGCCGCGATGTTCTCTGCCGCGACGGCTGCGATCACCGGGTCCGTCTGGCTGGGGCTCTTGGCGGGGATCGCCGCGTCAATGACCCTGTCGGGTATCCACGGGCTGGCATCGATCACCTTTCGTGGCAACCAGCTGATATCGGGTGTGGCGATCAACTTCCTCGCGGCGGGGATGACGGTTCTGGTCGCGCAGGACTGGTTCCAGCAGGGCGGGCGCACGCCCAGCCTGATCGGTGGCGGCCGGTTCGAAGCGATTACCTTGCCGTTTGCCGACGCCCTGCGGGGGGTACCGCTCATCGGACCGATCTATGCTGAGCTGATCTCGGGCCATTCTATCCTTGTCTACGTGGCCATGCTGGCGGTGCCCGGCACCTGGTGGATCCTGTTTCGCACCCGGTTCGGTTTGCGCCTGCGGGCCGTGGGCGAAAACCCGGCCGCCGTGGACACCGCTGGCGTATCGGTTGTCGGTCTGCGCTTTGCCGCGGTGGGGATCTGCGGGATCTTGTGCGGTATCGCGGGCGCGTATCTCTCGACTGGTTTGCAGGCTGGGTTCGTCAAGGACATGACAGCGGGGCGGGGCTTTATCGCGCTTGCCGCCCTCATCTTTGCAAAGTGGAGGCCGTGGCACGCCCTTTGGGCGACCCTTCTCTTTGGCTATCTGAGCGCCATTGCACTGCGTCCGGACCTTATCGAGCGCGCCCTTGGCTTTCAGGTTCAGGTCCAGCTTCTGGATGCGCTGCCATACATCCTGACCGTAGTTATCCTGGCCGGCTTTGTTGGCAAGGCCATCCCCCCACGCGCGGGCGGCGAGCCCTATGTGAAAGAGCGCTGAGGCGGTCTGTCAGGTTTATCGATCTGGCGGTTTGCGTGCGGGCGGTCCGTGACAGACAGCTATTATCTTTGAACTTGCCGCCTCGTTCGCGCTCTTTGTTCTGATGGCAGTGCGCGAGAGTATTTGATCAGGCTGCTGCCGCAGCGTCTTGATTTTGCAGGCGCGGCATGGCTATCACCGAATATGCAAGTTTTCCTACCTATTGCCGAGGTTTCGGTAAATGCGTTCCTCCTTTTGGGACTGGGCGGGCTGGTTGGCATCCTGTCAGGTATGTTCGGGGTCGGCGGTGGTTTCCTGATGACCCCGCTCTTGTTCTTTATCGGTATCCCCCCGGCCGTCGCGGTCGCGACCGAAGCCAACCAGATCGTCGCCTCGTCCTTTTCCGGTGTGCTCGCGCATCTGAGGCGCCGCACCGTGGACCTCAAGATGGGTACGGTCCTGCTGATCGGCGGTCTGATCGGGGCAGGTTTGGGCGTGCTGCTCTTCAACTATCTGAAGTCACTGGGGCAGGTCGATCTGCTGGTCCGGCTTTGCTATGTCGTCTTTCTGGGTGTTGTCGGGGGGCTGATGTTCTTCGAAAGCCTGAATGCGATCCGCAAGACCGCGAAGGGCACGGCGATGCCATCGCGCCGCAAACACGGGCTGGTTCACAAGCTGCCGTTCAAGATGCGGTTCCGGGTTTCGGGTCTTTACATCTCGGTCATTCCGCCCGTCCTCGTTGGTCTGTCCGTCGGTGTGCTGGCCGCGATTATGGGTGTCGGTGGCGGGTTCATCATGGTGCCCGCGATGATTTATCTGCTGGGCATGCCGACCAAGGTGGTCGTGGGAACATCGCTTTTCCAGATCATCTTTGTGACGGCGTTCACCACGCTGCTGCATGCGACGACCAACTATACGGTCGATATCGTACTGGCCGTTCTGCTCTTGGTGGGGGGCGTGATCGGTGCGCAGATCGGCACGCAGATTGGTGTGCGGATGAAGGCCGAACAATTGCGGATCCTGCTGGCGCTGATGGTGCTCGCCGTTTGCGGCAAGCTGGCGTTGGATCTGCTGCTGCAACCGTCCGAGCTTTATTCGATCGGCGCGTTGGATGGTGGGCATTAGATGCGCGTGATCCTGGCCTTTCTGTTGTTTGCCCTGCCTGCGATGGCCGAAGAGGTCGTGCTGGGTCTCAGCCAGAAAGAAGTGGCGATCACGACGCAGTTTGACGGGTCAGAGATCCTGATCTTTGGCGCGGTAAAACGCGAAGTTCCCATCCCCGAAGGCCCGCCGCTGGAGGTTGTCATCACCGTCGCTGGCCCGTCCGAGCCGGTGCTTGTGCGGCGTAAGGAACGGCGCTTTGGCATCTGGGTGAACACCGATGCGGTCGAGGTTGATCGCGCCCCCAGCTACTACGCCGTGGCGACATCGGGCCTCTTGCGGGAGGTGCTTAGCCATGTCGAGGATCTGCGCCACAAGATCTCGGTACCCCGCGCAATCCGTTCGGTCGGGGCCCCCATGACGATCCAGGACGCGACCCAATTCACGGATGCCCTGATCCGGATCCGGTCGGACGTGGGACATTACCAACTGCTTGAAGAGCATGTCGCGGTCGATGATCAAACGCTTTTTCGGACCTCGATCGAGCTGCCCGCCGCCCTGACCGATGGTGATTATGACACGCGCATCTTTCTGACGCGCGGCGGCCAGGTGATCTCGTCCTATAGCACGACGATCGACGTGCGGAAGGTCGGACTGGAGCGCTGGCTGTTCAGTCTCAGCCGTGAACAGCCGCTGGTCTATGGCCTCATGTCGCTTGCCATCGCCATTGCGGCAGGGTGGCTCGCATCGGCGGCGTTCCGGTTGATCCGGAACTAGTCAAAGATACCGCGCAATCCCTTTTTGAGCTCGTTCTCGATCTTGTCCTTCGCGGCGTCTTCGAGGCTCTTGCCATCCTCGGTCTTCACCCCAAGCTCTTCTTCGATCTTCTTGCTGACCGCTTCGCGCGCCTGCTGTTCAAGCTTTTCCTTTTCGACCGACAGGTTCAGATCAAGCGCCTGTTCCAGGTCGGGCAGGATGCTTGGGCCACTCCACGGGCCGCGGATGCGGATCGGGATGGCAAGGCCGCTGCCCTCGTTCACTTTCAGCGCCACCGGCGTGAAGAGATAGTCGATGTCTTGCGGTCCGATGCCGACACGGCCCGCGCCGCGCGCTTCGAAACTGCTGAGGGACAGCAGCAGATCGTCGTTCACCAGGTTGCCGCCGCTCATGGTGTAGGTGGCGCTGAGGCTGTCAAAGATCGTGGTGCCGCCCGTTATATCGCCTGACCGCATGAGCCGGTCGAGGTCGATCCCGAGGATACGGCCCGATCCGATACTCAGCGATCCGTCACCTGAGAGGGATCGCATGATCGCATCCATGTTTCCGCCCGAGCCGAGAAACTTGATCCGGGCGTCGCCGGCACCCGTCAGCCGGTCCAGGCCGACCGCGTCGCTCAGCAGGCTTTCCATCTGGATCCCGGCGGCATTGATATCGCCGCCCACTGACAGGCCTGAGCGGTTGTTCACAACGACTTGGCCCGTCACCGACCCGCCGTAGGCGCTGACCTCGCGCATCTCGAAAACCATGCGCGAATTGTCGTTGGTGAGCATCGCCCTGGTTGGCCCGAGTTTGAACTGGCCAAGATCGATGCTTTGCGCGGCCAGCGCGATTTGCGCGTCAAAGGCTGCAAGACCGCTGGCATCGATTGGATCCTTTGGCCATCCGGATGATGATGACGTCGGCGAGCTGCCCGAAGATCCGGACCCGCCCGAGCTGCCACCCGTCGCGCTGGTCAGATCAAGCGGCCCGGCATCGAGCTGGGCAGTGATCTGCGGTTTGCCGTTCAGGCTGATGTCGGCAGCGCCGTTCAGACGATTGCCACCCAGATCGACACCCAGATTGCGCAGGGCCAGTTGTCTGTCTGTCGTCAGGGTCAGATCAGCACCGCCGCTGACACTCTGCCCCAGACCTCGGGGCAAACCGGGCGCGGGCAGGGCGAGCGCTGCCAGAAAGGTATCGGTGCTGGCCATGTTCATATCCAGCCGTCCGGCAACCTCGCCGGATGTTGCGGCCCGGCCTTCGAATTTCGCTGTATTGCCGCCCGCCGCCAGATCGAAGGAAACCGGCTGAACCTCACCCGCGAGGAACCCCGAAAACCGGTCGATCCGTGCAGTGACGTCCACAGGCGTGGCGGTTGGCCGGAGCTGTGCGACGATATCAGCGGCGCCGTCCCGTTCGGGCCAGTCGAGGCTCAGATCCACCCCGGAATAGGAAACCCGGTCGCTGCCTTCCGCGTCATAGATCAGCGTGGCGTCGGTGACGTTGAGCCGCTGGATGCTAAAGGCCTGGGGCGGTTCGTCGGGGCTCACCTCGGTTTCGATCTGTGCCTCGCCGCTGGCGTCGGTGAATTGCCAGCTTGCCCGGCCATCAAGGCGTTGTTCGAGGCGAATGGTGGGCGCGGTGGCTTCGATATTCGTGATCCGGATTTCGCCGCGCAGCAGTGATGCCGCATCAACGCCGATCGCGGCGTTTTCGGCGGTCAGCATCGGGCCACCTTCGGCCCAGTCGGCATTGCCGACTTCGATCCCGCCTGCAGTGACGCCCAGCACCGGCCAGACCGACATCGACACATCGCCCGAAATCGTGACATCCCGCCCGGTCACGTTGCGCAATTGATCGGCGGCGATGCGCGCGACCTGTTCCGCTGGCAGCAAGAAGATCGACAGCCCGGCCACGATGATGATCACCAGGATCAGTCCGAAAAAACGCAGAATCCACTTCATAACGAGGCCCCCCACTTGGCTGATCTTTAGCTACGCCTCTGGTTGAGTCCGCACAAGGGCCGCTCTTTCGGCTGCGCCCGCTTTGCGCTATCTGACCGGTCATGAGCACGAACCCGCCCAGCCTGCGCCCCGACATCGCCCCTGACATTCGATTGCATCAGGACAGGCGTGCGGGGCAGCCGACCATCGGCATGGTCAGTCTGGGATGTCCCAAGGCGTTGGTCGATAGTGAACGGATCTTAACCCGATTGCGGGCCGAGGGCTATGGTATCTCGCCCGATTACACCGGCGCGGATGCTGTGATCGTGAATACATGCGGATTTCTCGACAGCGCCAAGGCTGAAAGCCTCGAGGCTATTGGCGAGGCGCTTGCCGAAAACGGGCGGGTCATCGTGACCGGCTGTTTGGGCGCCGACCCGGAATACATCACCGGCACGCACCCCAACGTCCTGGCGGTGACGGGCCCGCATCAATACGAACAGGTCCTCGATGCGGTTCATGGGGCTGTTCCACCGTCGCCGGACCCATTCGTCGATCTGTTGCCCGCAAGCGGGGTGAGCCTGACGCCCAGACACTACAGTTATCTCAAGATTTCCGAGGGCTGTAACCACAAGTGCAAGTTCTGCATCATCCCGGATATGCGCGGCAAGCTTGCCTCGCGCCCGTCCCACGCCATCCTGCGCGAGGCCGAGAAACTGGTCGATGCCGGGGTCAAGGAACTGCTTGTTATCTCACAGGATACAAGCGCTTATGGCGTGGATCGAAAGTATGATGAGAACCTGTGGAAAAGTCGCCCTGTCCGCAGCCACATCGTCGATCTGGCAAGAGAACTTGGGTCGCTGACGGACTGGGTTCGTTTGCATTATGTCTACCCTTACCCGCATGTCCGCGATCTGGTGCCTTTGATGTCTGAGGGGCTTGTGCTGCCCTATCTCGACATCCCCTTCCAGCACGCCCATCCGGAAGTGTTGAAACGCATGGCCCGTCCGGCGGCGGCGGCCAAGACCCTTGATGAAATTGCGGCATGGCGGTCGATCTGCCCCGATCTCACGCTGCGCTCGACCTTTATCGTCGGCTATCCCGGCGAGACCGAGGCGGAATTCGAGACCCTGCTCGATTGGCTGGACGAGGCGCAGCTGGATCGCGTCGGTTGTTTTCAATACGAAAATGTGGACGGCGCGCGGTCGAACGATCTGCCCGATCATGTACCCGATGCGGTCAAACAGGACCGGTGGGAGCAGTTCATGGCGAAGTCGCAGGCGATATCTGAGGCCAGGCTGGCGGCGAAAGTCGGCCACACGCTGGACGTGATCGTCGATGAGGTCGATGACGAGGCCGCAACCTGCCGCACCAAGGGTGATGCGCCCGAAATCGACGGGAACCTCTTTATCGATGCCGGGTTCGAGAGTCTGAAACCTGGGGATGTCGTGACCGTCGAGGTGAATGAGGCAGGCGAGTACGATCTATGGGGCCGGCTGCCGGCCTGAGCCATTGGCTGACTTGCGTTCAGTTCTTGACTGTTGATGTCTGCGCGCGAGGTTAGACATCAAGAGAAAGGGAGAAAGATATGACAGAGCCCGTGGTGGCCCAAAAAGCCCCGTTCCCGGTCGAGGTCGAAGAAGGGAAAACCTATTTCTGGTGTGCCTGCGGCCGCTCCGCGTCCCAGCCGTTCTGCGATGGTTCGCATAAAGATACCGGTATCACCCCGATGAAATACACGGCTGAGGCATCGAAGAAGCTGTTTTTCTGCGGTTGCAAGGCCACGGATAAGGCGCCGCTTTGCGACGGAACGCATAACGGCCTCTAGCCAAATCTTAACAAATCTTGAATTTGTTCACATTTTGTTCTATCTTGCCTGTGCAATTGTCGAGCGAGGCAAGCCATGTCCGAAATGCAAAATCTGCCCGGCCTTTTCGATGCCAGCCCGATGCCAAGTGCAAAGCAGGTGGCATTTGCCAGTGCTCTGGCCCGGAAATCCGGCACCGTTGTTCCGCAGGCGCTGCTAACCGATCGGGCGGGGCTTTCCGCCTGGATCGATCGCCACAAGGCACGGGGCGCTCGTGCGGCCTATCCGTCATCGAAACAGGTCGCCTTTGCCGAGCGTATTGCGCGCGTGAAACGGCGGCAGATCCCGGCCGAGTGCTTTCGCGACAAAACGATGATGTCCCGCTGGATCGACAGCAACAAACCGCGTTGAAATGTCACTTGGCGCGCGGCAGGCGCTGCATACTTTCACGGTATGTCAGAAGATACGCGGGTGCTTTACAACGCGGATTGCCCGGTCTGCAGCTTTGAGATCAACCACTACGCAGCCTATGCCGACGAAAAGGCGCTGCCGCTGCGGTTCGAGGATCTGAACACGCGCGATCTGACGGAATGGAGCCTGACGGCGGATGAAGCTGCGCGGCGGCTTTATGTCCTGAAAGACGGGCAGATCCTGTCGGGCATTCCGGCTTTTATCGTGCTTTGGCGAGAGATGCCCCGCTATCGCTGGCTGGCCCGTCTAGTGGCGGTGCCCGGTCTTAATTGGGTGGCCGTTAAGCTCTATGACCACATCGCTGCCCCGCTGATCTTTCGCTGGCATCTGAAACGCGTGGCGCGGCGGGCCGTGGAAACAGAATGTTGAACAAACTTAAGTAGCCAGAAAGCAATCGCCGCGTATCATTCGGCCATGCCTTACGCCTATCCAATGCGCGAAGTCATTGCGGACGGGACGGTCCATGTGCTCGGCCTTGTGGCCGCTGTAATCGCGGCGATCCTGCTGATCGTGCACCTAGGTGAGTTCGGGTCAGGCCCGACCTTTGCGGGGGTCAGCATTTATGCGGGCTTTCTGCTCTTTGCCCTCGTTGCCTCGGCCGCATATCACCTTCTGCCCTGGGAACGAACCCGGCCGCTGCTGCACAAGATCGATCATGCGGCCATCTACCTAAAGATCGCAGGCACTTACACGCCTCTCGTGGTGATGGTCGGGTCAGCCTTTTCCTACGTCGTTCTTGGAGCGGTCTGGCTGATCGCCCTGATCGGCGCGTGGGCGCGATTGC
>CAWUIQ010000097.1:0-11384 GCA_963922565.1 uncultured Rhodobacterales bacterium | reverse complement strand
GAGTCGCGGTCGCCGTCATCGCTTACCAAAGCGCCAAGAACAGCACCAACGCCAGCACCAATTGCCGCGCCCTGCTTTGTGTTGCGGTTCGGGTCATCCGCACCTGCGGCGCCCGATCCCAAGCCGCCGGGATCGGTACAAGCGCCGGCGACAAGTGTTGCGCTCAATGCCATGATTGAGAGGGGTTTCGAGAGGTTCATATCCATACTGCCTTATTTCAACGGCCCCGTTCGGGCAGGGCACTGTTTTCGTGATGGCAGTATATAAGCGCCGCGATGCCCGGAAAATCACAAATGGCGGAAGTTCGGCAGTATCCCGCCGAACTTCACTCAAGCCTCGTGGCGGGCCGATTCGTAGGCCAGAAGGGCCCGTTTGACCGGCAGACCCCAGTGATAGCCGCCAAGACCACCCGATTTACGAATGGCCCGATGACACGGGATCAGCCAGCTGATCGGGTTGCGTCCGACCGCCGTTCCAACAGCGCGGACGGCCCGGGGGTTGCCGATGGTCTGCGCGATTTCGGAATAGGTTGTGATATGCCCGGATGGAACACGCAGCAGGGCCTCCCAGACCTTGATCTGGAACGGTGCGCCGATCAGGTACAATGGTGCCTCGGAAAGCTCGGCGTCCTTCGCGCCGAACGCGGCCAGAACCCATGGCCTGAGCCGCATCGGGTCCTCGACGAACTGGGCACTTGGCCAGCGGCCAACCAGATCTTCCATGGTCGCCTCTTCGCCCGCTTCGGCACTGAAGCCGAGACCACAGATCCCGCGATCCGTCCCCATCACCAAGGCTGGACCGAACGGGCTTTCGAACCATCCCCAATATATGGTGAGGCCTTTGCCGCCCTTGGCATAGTCGCCGGGGCTCATGGCCTCCCATCTCAGGAACAGATCGTGCAGGCGCCCCGATCCGCTTAGCCCCGCCGCATATGCCGTCTCGAGCGTTGTGAACCGCTCGGACAGCAGTGATTTGGCGTGGCCCAGTGTCAGATATTGCTGGTACCGCTTGGGTGAAACACCAACCCAGCGGGAAAAGACCCGTTGGAAATGGGCAGGGCTCATATCCATCTCGGCGGCAAGCGCTTCGAGGCTGAGACTGTCATCGGCACTGTCGATCAGATCGATCGCGCGTCGCATGACGTTGTAGTGATAGCCGGTTTCATCATGATAGGTCATGACGGAAACTTACGACGGTTCGGCCCCCGTCTCGACCCGAAAACTGCGGTTTCTTAGCCGGCACTCATGCGGCGCGCGTCAAAGCCCGCGATGCCTGTCGCGCCGATATCGGCCTCCAACAGCAGCCTCGCCTCTTCCATGGACAGGATGGGGCGCGCCGCCTGCATGGCGCGGGCGCCCTTGTCGCCGCGGCCGTTTTTCAGAGCAGGCTCGAGCAAGGAACCCAGCCAGATCCCTTCGGACATCAGCAGTTCGTGCGACGACAGCCTAAGCTGCGTCAGCGTCAGATCGTGCGGCGGTGTTTTTGCGGGGCTGGGCTGCAGCGATGTAAGGGCCTGCGCGGGGATCAGAACGTCGATCGACCAGAAATGGAGGCTTGCCCTGGGCGAGCGATAAAGCAGCAACTGGTTGGGCGCGACCAGGATGTCATAGGCGGGCAATCCGTTGGCGAGCGACCCGGCCGCGATACAGACCGGCGCCATTTCAGGCCGCCGTCGCAGATACGGCCCGCTCAACCGATTGCGCGTTATCTCGAGGATCGTGGCATAACCGCCGTCGCGGGTCAGCAAGGCATCGCCGGTCTCAAGCCATTCGACGGGGACTTCGCCTTCCCGTGTCATCAGCATGGTCCCGGGGCCAAAACTGCTGGCGCCAGCCAATGTCGGATGAACCGCCTCGTCCACGGCCAGTTTGGTATCCTGCCCCCGTGCTTCCTTGGAAGGACCGTTCCCTGCCTCTTCAGATGCCATTGCAAACCCATCAACCGCGCCCCAAGGGGTGGATTGCACATTTAGGATTTACGAAGTGTTGTCTGGCACGCGAGAAACACCAGCAATTTTAGATAGCGCGCCCACTTGTCGTACACCTGCATTCGCACCATACCCTCAGCATGGCAAAGACCCTGAATTATCATACGATCTCGGAAATCTTTGAGCGGTTCCAACAGGCAGATCCCGAACCCAAGGGAGAGCTGGAGCACGTCAACGTCTATACGTTGCTTGTGGCTGTTGCGTTGTCGGCCCAGGCTACAGATGCCGGCGTGAACAAGGCGACCCGCGCGCTGTTTGAGGTGGCGGACACGCCCCAAAAGATGCTCGACCTCGGCGAAGAGGCGTTGATCGGGCACATCAAGACGATTGGACTTTACCGCAACAAGGCCAAGAACGTGATGAAGCTCAGCCGTATCCTTGTCGAGGAGTATGGCGGCGAGGTTCCCAGTTCACGCGCCGCGCTTCAATCGCTGCCCGGTGTCGGGCGGAAGACGGCGAACGTGGTGCTGAACATGTGGTGGCGGCACCCTGCCCAGGCCGTTGATACCCATATCTTTCGGGTCGGCAACCGCACCGGCATCGCACCCGGCAAGACGGTCGACGAAGTCGAGCGCGCCATCGAAGACAACATACCAGCCGAATTTCAGCTGCATGCGCATCACTGGATGATCCTGCATGGCCGGTATCACTGCAAGGCGCGCAAACCGATGTGCCCGACCTGCATCATCAAAGACCTTTGCCCCTACGAGGAAAAGACCGAATGACCCAATATGACGTAGTCGGCATTGGCAACGCCATTGTCGATGTGATCAGCCATGCCGATGACAGCTTTCTGGATATCATGGGGATCGAGAAAGGTATCATGCAACTAGTCGAACAGGACCGGTCCGAGCGGCTCTACGCCGCGATGAATGACCGGATCCAAACCCCGGGCGGTTCGGTTGCCAACACCTTGGCAGGGATCGGATCGCTGGGTTTGCCGACCGCGTTTATCGGGCGCGTGCGGGATGATCACCTGGGGCAGTTCTACGCGCAGTCGATGAAGGACGAGGGGACGGACTTCGTTAACGATCCGATCCCGGGTGGTGAATTTCCAACCTCGCGCTCGATGATCTTTGTTTCGCCCGATGGTGAGCGGTCGATGAACACCTATCTTGGCATATCGACGGATCTCGGGCCGTCCGACGTGCCCGACAGCGTGGCCGAAAACGCAAAGATCATGTTTCTCGAGGGGTATCTCTTTGACAAGGACGCCGGGAAAGAGGCGTTTCTGCTGGCCTCGCGCCTGACCCGGTCAAACGGCGGGATGGCAGGCATCGCGATCTCTGATCCGTTCTGCGTCGACCGTCACCGCCCGGACTTTCTGCGCATGATCAAGGACGAGCTGAACTTTGTCATCGGTAACGAGGCCGAGATCCGGTCGCTGTTCGAAACGGATGACACCGAACTCGCCCTATCGAAAACCGCTGACATGTGCCCGCTCGTGGTGTGCACCCGGTCAGGCGACAACGTGTCATTGATCCAGAATGGCGAACGCGTGGATGTTCCGGTGAAACGGGTGGTTCCGGTCGATGCAACGGGGGCGGGCGATCAGTTTGCAGCCGGGTTCCTCTACGGTCTTGCAACCGAGCGCGATCTTGAGACCTGCGGCAGGATGGGTGTGATCTGCGGGGCCGAGGTTGTCGGCCATGTTGGCCCCCGGCCGCAGGCCAACATGATGGCTCGGTTTCGCGCAGCCGGTCTGGTCTGATGCTGTCGGACGGCTACCACGACGTCCCGCCGGGCAAGGTGGCCTCCGTCGTCACTCATCTGGAGATGACATCCCCGGCCTCTCTTCGCGGTGCCTCCCTCCCTGCGGGCTTGGCTTTTGAACGATACGCGCCCAGTGTTGAGGACTATCGCGATCTTTTCCGTCGGATTGGAAAGGACTGGCTCTGGTTCGGCAGGCTGACCCTTGCGGACGACGAACTGTCGGCAATCCTTTCCGATGAGGGCACGCATCTTTATGCGCTATCGGAAAACGGGCGTGTTGAAGGATTGCTGGAGCTTGATTTTCGTACCGATCAGGAATGTGAGCTTGCGTATTTCGGTGTCACCCCAGCTTTGATCGGGCGCGGAGCGGGGGCGTATCTGATGGATAGGGCGATCGAGCTGGCATGGGATCGGGATATCACCCGCTTGCACGTTCATACCTGCACGCTCGATAGCCCAAAGGCGCTGGAGTTCTACATCCGGTCGGGCTTTCTCCCCTACAAGCGGCAGATCGAGGTAGCCGATGATCCACGGCGCATCGGTTTTTATGATGAAGACGCAGCGCCGCAGGTGCCGCTGATCTGAGAGTTAATTCGGCAGCGCGCTGCACTCGCCACCGCCCATGCATGTTTGCAGGCTATCCATCATCTCTGCCTCGACGTTCTGGAAAATAGCGGTTTCGCAGGGGCCGATCCGGACAACCGGGCCGGCATCTGTTTGACGGACCACGGTCAGGTATTCGGTGGCTGGTGAGACCATCCCGCACCATGGGCCAACGCAGAGGACTTCGAGCGTCACCGGCATCGTCACTGGTCCGACCTGTCCGTCCGCCAGGGCAAGGTGACCGACGAGGTTGCCCTCAACCGATGTAAGCGGGGGTGTCGCGGCCTGTTGGTCGTAGTCAACAACCGGCAGGCCGGCCTCGTCGAATTCAAGGGTTCCGATGACGATCGCCGCCGGACCGTCTGCCTTGGCATCTACCACGGACAGCATCGGACCATATGGCATGCAGGACAGGGCCAGCGCCGGGGACGGTGACAGCAGGGCCAGCAGGGCAGCGATCCGTCGCATCAAAGATACTCCTCAAACCGATCCATCAGCTGTTCATAAACGACCCGCTTGAAGGGGACGATGTTCTGAACCAACTCGGCGGGTGGCAGCCAGCGCCACTCGGAAAACTCCGGATGTTCGGTCTGGATGTTAATCTGATCGTCGGTCCCGGTGAACCGAAATAGGTACCATTTCTGCTTTTGGCCGCGAAAACGGCCTTTCCAGATGTTGGGCACAAGGTCATGGGGCAGATCGTAGTTCAGCCAGTCATCTGTGCTGGCCACGAGCTCCACGAGGTCCGCCGTGACACCGGTTTCCTCCCAAAGTTCGCGCAGCGCGGCATCCCGGGGATCTTCCGATTTGTCCACACCGCCCTGCGGCATTTGCCATGCGGCCTGATCACGGTCGATCCGCTGGCCGACAAAGACATACCCGTCGTGGTTCATCAGCATGACACCGACGCAGGGACGATAGGGCAGTTTCGATATCTCCTCGGGCGTCATGTCAGTTCCTTCTTCATCTTCGCGCGTGCCAGCCGCTCGCCATCCCGCTCGACGCTCTCGCGCTCGTCCACCTTAAAGCCGACCGCCGCAAATGCAGGTTCAGCCATGAGGCTGGCATGCGTTTCCAAGTGGTTCAGTCCCTTGGCTTTGGCCCATGCCTCGATCTCGGAATACATCGCGCGAAAGAGGCCAGTACCCCGCTCTGGCGGGAGAATGAAGGCCAGATCGACATAGCCATCAGGCAGGACGCCCATGAAACCCACCACGCCGGATCGGTCGGCCACCACCACATGCATCGGCTTCAACCGCTGTTCCCATGCATCGGCCGGACGGACTTCGCGCGACCATGCCTGCCTCTGCTCGTTAGTATAGGGGCTTGGCCCTTCGTGGATCGCTGCATGGAACACGTGCGCGATGTCAGGTATGTCGGTAGCGGTCGCCTCGCGTATCATCGTTCTGCCCTTGGTCTTTGACGCGGCGTTTGTGATGACATCCGTTACAGGAAGGGTTGATCTGTCCGCAACAGCCAGCTTCGAGGTGCTTCGACCATGACCGCTTATCCCAATATGCTTGCCCCGCTCGATCTGGGTTTCACCACACTCAAGAACAGGGTGTTGATGGGATCCATGCATACGGGTCTGGAAGAGACCAAAGACTGGAACCGCGTCGCCGAGTTCTATGCCGAACGGGCGCGAGGGCAGGTGGCCCTGATGGTCACGGGCGGGATCGGGCCCAACCTCGAAGGATCGGTTTTGCCGGGCGCCGCCATGATGGTCAGCGACGAGGATGTGGCCAACCATTCGATCGTCACGCAGCGGGTGCATGAAGCTGGTGGAAAGATCGCGATGCAGATCCTGCATGCAGGTCGTTATGCCTATGGGCCGGCATGCGTGGCGCCGTCGCCTATCAAGTCGCCAATATCACCGTTCCCACCGAAAGAGCTGGACGAAGAGGGCATCGAAAAGCAGATCGCGGACATCGCCACCTGCGCGGCCCGCGCCCGTGAGGCCGGCTATGACGGGGTCGAGGTGATGGGCTCCGAAGGGTATTTTCTGAACCAGTTTCTGGTCACTCACACTAACAAGCGCGAGGACCGCTGGGGCGGATCCTACGAGAACCGGATGCGTCTGCCGATCGAGGTGGTCAAGCGGGTGCGTCAGGCCGTGGGCGACGACTTCATCATCATCTACCGCCTCAGCATGATCGATCTGGTGCCCAACGGATCGACCCACGACGAGGTTGTGCAACTCGCGCAGGAAATCGAAAAGGCCGGTGCGACCATCATCAACACCGGCATTGGATGGCACGAGGCGCGTATCCCGACCATCGCAACCAGCGTGCCGCGCGCCGCCTTTGCCTGGGTGACGAAAAAACTGATGGGCAAGGTGTCGATCCCGGTGATCACCTCCAACCGCATCAACACGCCCGAAGTGGCCGAAGAGGTGCTCGCGACCGGGTGTGCCGACATGGTTTCCCTGGCCCGCCCCATGTTGGCCGATGCTGACTTTGTTCTGAAAACGATGGAAGAACGCCCGCAGGAAATCGCGCCCTGCATTGCGTGCAATCAGGCCTGCCTCGACCATACGTTCAGCGGCAAGATCAGCTCATGTCTGGTTAACCCGCGCGCCTGCTATGAGACGGAACTGGTTATTGAGAAGGCCGAAAACCCCAAGCGCGTGGCGGTGGTTGGCGCGGGTCCGGCCGGGCTTTCAACTGCGATCACGGCGGCGCAACGCGGGCATGCCGTGACCATCTTCGACCGTGCGTCGGATATCGGTGGCCAGCTCAACATGGCCAAGCAGGTGCCGGGCAAGGAAGAATTCTGGGGCCTCGTTGACTGGTACAGGACGATGCTGGACGCGGCTGGCGTCGAGGAGCGGCTGAATACCGAGGTATCGGCTGATGATTTGTCTGACTTCGATACGGTCATTGTCGCGACCGGGGTCTTGCCCCGGGATCCGGGCATCCCGGGGCAAGATGGCCCTAATGTTCACAGCTATATCGACGTTCTGACCGGTGCCGTTAAGCCCGGCAAACGCGTGGCCGTCATCGGCGCTGGCGGTATCGGGTTCGATGTGTCCGAATACCTTGCCCATGAAGGCGAAAGCCCGACCGAGAACCTGCCCGCATGGATGACGGAATGGGGCGTTGCCGACCCCGCGAACCACCGTGGCGGCCTCGCACCCGAGGGTCCCAAACCCGAAGCGGCGGCGCGCCAGATCACGCTGCTGCAACGCAAGGCCGAAAAGCACGGCAAACGGCTGGGCAAGACAACGGGCTGGATCCACCGCGCCTCGCTCAAGATGAAGGATGTGGAGTTCGTCGGCGGCGTTAACTACGAACGCATCGATGATGCCGGCCTGCATATCAGCTTTGGCGAGGCCCGCGAGAACCCGCAGGTCATCGAAGTTGACGACATCATTATGTGTGCGGGGCAGGAGCCCGAGCGCAGCCTTGCCGACGCGCTCGAAGCCAAAGGTGTCGCGGTCCATGTGATCGGTGGGGCCGACGTTGCCGCGGAACTGGATGCAAAGCGGGCCATCGATCAGGGGACCCGCCTTGCGGCCACGCTCTAGGTGTTATTCGACGGTGATGGTGATGACCTCGGACATCACCGGCGGATTATGGGGGACATGGGCATAATCCCCCAGGACCAGTTGTAGCGTGTGCTGACCGGCCGGCAGATCCAGCGTTGTCTGGGTTTGCCCCTTGCCGAAATGCAGCAGATTGTCGGTCGCGGGCATCGAATACTTCATTTCGTCTTCGCCATCCTCGCCCTCACCCAGGGCAGGGCGGTTCAGCAGCAGGTGATGGTGGCCCGTGTCGTCGAATTCCACGCCTGATGGCGCGATGCCCATGCCGTCGAGGCCAAAAACGACTGTAACGGGGCTGGTCACTGTCGCGCCATCCTCAAGGCCAACGAAGTAGACCGAAGCGCCCTCGGGTGACGGGGTGTCCTGGGCGATGGCGGCTGATGAAAGCACCACGCCGATGGCAACAAATCGCGCAAATTGGTACATTATTGGATCCTCTCAATTTCCATAATTCCAGAAATAGCCGAGATCGGGCAGGTTACGAGCGGATGGGCCTTAAGGGCATAATTTTAATGATAAAAAAGGAACACAAGCGCGTGTTTTTCGTGTTTCCGCCTTGGGGACGATCCGCGAAAGACCGCGATATTATCCCACCTCCGCCCTGATTACGCCCAGATTGAAGGTCAAAACCTCGCGAGAGCAGTGCAAGACGAAAGGACCGGCGATGGACCGCCTCACGGAAATGGAAGCGTTTGCAACGGTCGTTGATCAGGGCGGGTTTACTGATGCCGCCAAAAAGATGGGTATTTCGAAGTCGGCCGTGTCCAAGCACGTGTCGTCGCTCGAGGCGCGTCTTGGCGCACGTCTGCTGAACCGAACGACCCGCCGCGTCTCTCCGACCGAGATTGGACTTGCCTATTATGACCGTGCGCGCCGCGTCCTTAACGATGCCGGCGAAGCTGACGCTTTGGTTACGTCCATGCAGTCGGCGCCCTCGGGCCTGTTGCGCATCAGTGTTGCAACCGATTTCGGCGTCAACCACCTGTCGCCGGTCTTGTCCAAATTCCTGGCCGACTTCCCGGATATCACCGTCAACATGGTTCTGAATAACCGGTATGTTGAGCTGATTTCCGAAGGTTTCGATATGGCCGTTCGCATCGGTGAGCTGGAGGACAGCACGCTGCGCGCCCGGAAGCTGACCGAAACCAGCAAGCGAATGATCGCGAGCCCGGCTTACTTTGAAAAGTTCGGCCGCCCCGAAAAGATCGATGATCTGAACGAACACAAGCTGCTGCATTATTCGAACCAGTCGTCGGGCAACGTGTGGAAGCTGACAGCGCCGTCAGGGGAAAAACGTCAGGTGCGCACAGCCGGTTGGCTGTCGGTCAATGATGGTCAATCCTTGCTTAACGCCGCTATCTCGGGCCTAGGCATCGCTTACCTGCCCAGCTTTCTTTATGCAGAAGCAATGGCGGATGGCCTTGTGATCGACGCGATCCCCGATTTGCCCAGCGAAAAACAAGGCATCTATGCCGTCTATCCGCCGGGCCGCTTCACGCAGCCCAAGGTGCGCGCATTCATCGATTTCCTTGTGCATTCCTTCGCGGATAAAGGGCCTGAAAACTGGTAAACTAGTTTTCGGACAAGACGATCACCTCGACCCGTCGATTGGCCTGTCTACCTGATGCAGTCAGGTTGCTGGCGCGTGGCGCGAGATAGCCCATGCCGCCCACTTCCACCCGATCTTCTTCGATCCCGTAGGCGTCGATCAACCGGTCTTTAACCACGCGTGCCCGCTGTCGGGACACGCGGATGTTCGATTCGAGACTGCCGGTGCTGTCGGTATGGCCGACCAGCGCGATCCTGAGACCAGGCCGGGCCCTCAGAAGCTCTGCCAGCTTGGCCATCTGCCCGTTTGCCGCCGCGCCGAGCGCCGTTGATCCGGTTTCAAAGACGATGCCATCAAGGATGACCGAACCCTCGTCCAAAAGACGATCTGCGAGGTCTTGTTGAATTGCGGGCTCTGCGGGTTCGAAAGGCAGGTTGTTGGTCGGCGGATCAAGTGTTCCGGCGGTGATCACCTGAATAAAGGCCGCCGACTCGGTGGCCGAGGCCAGCAGCGTCACCGCTTCGGACGGATCGCCGGGGTCGCCGCGTATGGCCGTCAAAAAGCGATAGTTCCGAATGTTCACGTACAGGGACGGCGCTGGAAGCGTTTCAATAGCAAACCGGAAATCAAAGCCGCCGCAATCGCGTTCGCTGCATTCAAAGGCGATGTCATAGCCCGCATCGCTCAGTTGGGTCCGCAAGGGCCTGATGAGCTGCGCGGGCGTCAGATCAGAGGCGGCAAGGCGCCAAGTCGTGCGCTGCACCGGCCCTTCGATCGCCGTGCTGGGCATCGCGCCATCGGCAAAAGGGCCCATCGGTATCTGATAGACTGCGTATTCGCTGGCTCGTGATGCGGTCTGTCGCGCGTTGGTCGGCAAATCGATGGGCGCCGCCCCGCCGCTCGCGGCAAGGAAGGCGACCAGAGCAGCGATGCCAACGCGAAACCCGGTCACCGCGCCAGCGCGTGGTATTCGGCATTTGGGCGCATCTTGCTCGCGCTGGCGACCCGGTTCGACATGTTGAAGAAGGCAGCGACGCTGATGATGTCCCAGATGTCGCGGTCAGAAAATCCGCTGTCACGCATGGACTGTCGATCCGCCTCGTTAATCCGGTGACTGGATACGGTGACCAACTCGGCGAATGCCAGCATGGCGGCTTCGCGCGGGCTCAGATCGGCGCTGCGCCAGTTCATGACCATCTGTTCGCCCAGTTCCGGCTTGCCAGAGAGCTGCCTGACTGCTGCCCCATGCGCCGTCAGGCAATAGTAGCATTTGTTGATCGAACTCACGACAACCGCGATCATCTCGCGCTCAAGCTTTGTCAGGCCGCTATGGGCCAGCATCAGGTCGTTGTAGAGGGCCGTGAACGCGTTCAGCTTGTCGATGTCAAATGCATAGGCCTGCAGGACATTCGGGATGAGGCCAAGTTTGTCCTGACACACGTCAAAGTACTTTTGCGTCTCCTCCGGCAGCGGGTCCACCATGGGCAGGTCAAGCGCGGTAGGCTGTTGCGTCATCTGCTCTCCTCCAATTGCCTGTAATGGTAGCCTGCGACCTCGGCAAAACCCAAGCCCTGATAGAGTTTAAGCGCAGCGCCATTTGACCGCGTGCACAGGACCGAGATGGTTTTGGCACCCTGCGCCGCACTCCAAAACGCCGCCTTCCGCATGATCCAACGGGCCACGCCTTGCCTTCGCTGATGGGGAAGAACCTCAACCGCATGGACCATGCAGACAGGCCCATGCATGGCTGCAAATGCGACACCCGCTGGTTTCTCGTTCCACCGTGCGAGAATGGCGGTCTTGGTTTTTGCCCGCTGCATCACGGCCAGACGACCGGGGCCGATACCCCCCTGCGCCCAGATCTCGTTCATCAGGGCAAGCGGCTCCCAGATCGAAAACGCCGTCACCGGGGGTATCGCGAGATCGGTCAAGGACGTGACGGGCGCAGTCAAAAGGACGGTCGGATCGATGACCGCATATCCGCGATC
>CAWUIQ010000096.1:0-11450 GCA_963922565.1 uncultured Rhodobacterales bacterium | reverse complement strand
CGGGCTTGGCCAGCGCGGCGATGTCGCGTTCAGCCGCGGGTCGGTTGACAAGTTGGCGCGGCGCACCCAGCGGATCGAAAAGGAACCGCCGCCCGCCACCACCTGCCGGGGTGGTGGGCACATTGGTCTGGCGCATGGCCAGCAACCGCCACAGGTGAATGCCGACATTGGGCAGGTTGTGCCGCCCGCCAATGCTCTTGCGCCCCGGCGCCTGGGTGATCGACCGCATGTCGGCGGCGCGTGCCACCATGTCAAAGGCCCCGCCCAGTTGTTCCAGTTCGGTTGGGTGTCGCAGGTGCGCGGTGGTCTCTGCTTCGGGTCGGGTCACATTCATGTGCTGGCAGCAGGCGGTGCGCTGGAAATACTCCACCGCGCTGGCGGGCCAACCCGTCACATCGCGGGCCAGTTGTTCCAACACGGCCGCCGTGCCCTTTCGCCGGCGGTAGGCGATGGTGTTGGCCACCTCGGCCCGGCTGCCCGCGATCAGCCCTTGAATGGGATAGAGCGGCTCGTACCCGATAATCCCGCCGATATAGGGGACCGCCCACGGCGCGCAGGTTTCGATGAACAGGTCATCAAGCAGCTGTTCGATGTTTTCCTCGACCACCGCACCTTCGCGGGCCAGGATCGACACCAGCGCGCGCAGCGGTTCGCCTTCCTCTGCGTCGCGGATGCGGTGGATCGCGGGCAGCAGTTCGTAAAGCGCTTCGGGCGTGATCCGGGTCATGTCATCACCTCCAGCCAGTCAAAGGGGGCGGGCGACAGGGTCAGGATTTCGGCGGGCTGCAACCCGGCAGGTACAACGGTGCGAGCGGTGCGGGATTCGAGGAGGTTGTGATCGGTGACACTCGATTGCGGTCCGCTCTCGCGGTAGAGCCGGTCAATATCCACGGCAGATACCCCAGCGACGGTATGAGCGGTGGCGGCCACATCCGACAGCGCCACGGGCTGCGCGAAATCGCGGTTTTCAAAGGCATAGGCCGCGCGCAACGCAGTTTCTACGGCGCTGAGCACATCCTCGCTGTCATAGCCCGCCTCGACCGCGACCTTCAGCGCGATACGGAATGCCACAGGCGTGTAAGACAGCAGATCGAACTGCACCAATGGGTCGCCATAGTCGCGGTAAGCCTGTTTGAGCGCTTGAGCCAGCTTGCCATTCTTGGGCACCGTGGTGCCGTCATCGCCTGCGACGGTAACGGTGATCCTCCGCGCTTCGCCCTCCCAGATCCAGCGCGCATCGGCCCGCGCGATGCCAGGATAGCCAAGCGCGAAATCGCGGTAATCAGTGACGGACACCACGCGGTCGAGCGTGAGCGTGTAGATCGGCGCGTTGCGGCGGGCCGCATCCTCGGTTTCAGCGTCTGCGCCATCCGCGGCGGCAAAGGGGTTGATGACTTCCTTCAGCCCCAGCGGCCGGTCGATGGCGAGCGAGAGTTGGCCAGCGCGCACATTCCCCGCCTTGCCCAATCCGGCGCGGTATTCGGCCTCGATGTTGTCGCGCCCCGCAGGGGGCCGCGCGCCCGAGATGCCATCGCCAAAACGGATCGTCGTCTCACCCGTATCGGCGAGCGTGGTGGCAAAGACCCGGGCCGTGGCCCCGCGCTGGTAGAGGTCGGGCACCTCGGTCCATTCCACGCCGTCGATGCGCACCGACAGAGTGGATGCAACGCCGTTGGCGGTGGAGGCCAGGAGATGCGTGACTGGCGACTGTTTCAGGCTAAAGCTCTGGAAGGGCTTCGTGGGATCACCCGCCCCCACGATTTCCGACGCCGCTTCGCCATGCGAGGCACGGGTCACGTTACCATGGACCACGGTTGTGGCCCGGTCGAGCGGGGACAGGAACCCGGTCTTGAGCACCAGAGTGCTGCGCAGCGGATCGGTCTGGTCCACGTCCTTGATCGCATTGAGCAGCCTGATTTTCGGCGCGTCGTCATCGGCGGGGACCACGCGGAAATTCAAGGCAGGCGTCCAGATCCACAACGCGTCGCCATCCGGGTCGGTCACCAGCCACAAGCTGTAGAAGGGCGGCACGGGGATAAAGATCATGCCCAGGGCCGTCAGGCGGGTCCCTCGGGTCAGCGTCGTGGTACCGCCGGTCAGGCGGGCAAATTCCAGCTCGGCCGTGTTGACGACCACCTGCGCGCGGCGGCCTTCGAGGATAACGCTGCGGTCCGGTGCCAGATCGGGGATTTTGCTGCCCAGTTCGATCCGGTTGCCGATCAGGAACAGCCGGTCCGGTGTCTCAGCCAGTGTCAACTCCTCGCTGCCGCCATAGACGGAAACGGTGCGGTACCTGCCCGTATAGGTCGATGTCCATCCAGTCTGGTCGGGTTCAAAGGCCGTGATGCGCCCGCTGATGCCATAGCGCGCCTCGGCATCGCTAAGCGTGCTTTTGACCTTGTAGAGCCGGGTTGCATCGACGCCTTGCGCGGTCAGAACCGCCCAGCTGTCGCGCACGAATTCCTTCTGTTGTCCATCGAGCATGATGCGGTTGTCGGATTGGTTGAACGTGTAGTCCCAGTCGCCCACATTCGCTTCGTCCCCCAGGATGGGCGAGGGCGAGTTGCTGGGCACGGTGCCGCCGGTGAAGCCAAATTTCGCGCGCGTATTGCGGTGCAGAACAGCGGGCAGCGGAGCGTTGTGGCCAAAGAGTGCAGTCTGCTTGCGCAGGGCAAAAACCTTGTGAACGGGTGCGGTTTCGCCTGCGGGCGAGAGCGTTGGCAGGGCGGTTTCCCAACCGATCCATGTGCGATCAAGTGTGGCATCGGGTTCAACCGTCTTCAGCCGCCGAAAGGCCCAAAGATCGGACGCACCCGCAATCCGGTCGGGGTGCAGGATCAGCACCGCATCACCGGGCGACAGCCCTGTCGCCTGGCCCGCGACCCATGTACCAAGGGCGGGCCACGCATCCACCGCAATGGGCCGTTCCTGGCGCGGGACCATCGCGTTCCAGGCCACGCGGGCGTCCAGATCGGCCAGTGTTTCGAATACCTGCGCCTCTTCGTCGGGGCCGGGGATACTTTGCACCCGAGTGCCCTGTGCGATGGTCAGCTTCTCCACATCCGGCTCGGCGCCGGGCGGATCCTCCATCAGGAACACCATGTCGGTTTCAGCGGCTGAGCCGGGATGCAGGCGATAGCCGATCAGCTGGGCGATTTCATTGATCGAAAGGCGACTGGTGGCGGTGCCGATATAGGCCTCTTGCGCGTGCCGTTCCTGGTAGAAGGTCAGCACGTCGAGCACGGTCGCCCATGCATCGATCAGCGCGATGGTGAAATCATCGTCATCGCGGGTGCCCAGACGGGCCAGTGCGGGCAGGGTGGCCGAAGCCAGCCGCGACAGCATCGAGGCCTTGAAGCTGGGATGATCACCCACGCGGTAGGCGATGCTTGAAAGCTTGGGTCGGTTGAGGATGCGTTCGGCCGTGGACAGGCTTACACCTTCGCAGCATCCGCACGTATCCTCGGGGCGGGGGTTTGTGTCGGGGTGACCAACGCGGATCGGTGCTTCGCTCATTTGCCGCCTCCCATCTTGACGGTGACTGCCCCGTGTTCGGGATAGTTGCGGTCACTTTCGCAGCGCGCGATTTCAAGCCGCCCCATGCGAATAACCCCCTCTTCCAACGGGATGGCCGAGGTGCCGCCGCGCCGCTGGAATGTGGTGGCCTTGACCGATGTCACGCCCTCGATGCTCATCACGGCGGCGTAGATGCGGCTGAGCCAGACGGCATCGCCAAAGCTGAAGTTGTCGGGGTGAAAGAGGCCGGTGCCGCCCCCCGGCAGGCGCGTGGCCGACAAAACCTGCAGCACCTCGCGGCGGACTTCCGAGCGGAAGTGATCGGGCGCTGCACAGACGAAGAGCCCAATCTCAAGCGACACAAAGCGCGGCGCGTCAACCTGCACGTCATAGCCCGCCATGCGGAACCGGTTGAGGAAGGTGACGAGACCGGCGCGGAACTCCGCGGTGACGGGGCGGTTGGCAAACCGGTCAACAGTGACAAAGACCGTGTGGCCGTGCCCGTTCCAGCGAAAGGTGGCAACGGCGCGCTGCACGTCCGGATAGCGGCGGGCCACTTCGCCATAATCGGCCTCGGTCACTGCGCGTTCCTGGCGGCGGTAGGCGTAAGGGGCGGCGGCGCGCACTTCGTCCATACTTTCTGGTTCGGTGCCGCCGGTGGCGGGCATCGGGTTGGTGACGGCGTCAATAAGTCCAGAGGTCGTGATGACATGGGCAAGCGCTCCCACACCCACGTTGCCCACCGTGCCGTTACCCACCCGGTAGTCGGCGGTAAACCCGGTACCGGCATTGGGCCGCCGCCCGTTCACATCATCGCCGAAGCGCAGCCGCGCGCGCCCGTCCCGTTCGGTCTCGACCGTGAAGTGGCGGCTGCCGCTGTAGGAATTGAGCAGGTCGGCCCGGGCATGCCAGTCATCCGCGGTGGCACTGTCATCGGTCAGTAACACCACCGGTGCGCGGCTGTCCCGCGTCTGCGTCATGGCCAAATGGGCGGATGATGTCGCGATAGGGTCGTAGGGCGCGATGTCGCCGGTGTCCGGATCCCGTGTGACGCTGGCACGGGTGACAGGCCCAAGGGCCAGCAGCGGGTTGAAGCGTGGTGGAACAGGTACGGGATCGGGTCGTTCGCAAGGATCGCCGGTGGCCGCAGGCACAACGCTCAGATGCGGCTGCGGTACGTCGCCCAGCACTTCGCCACTCACCGACCGGCCGTGATCGGCCAAAAGGATATTGCCAAGCGCGTGCGAGACTTGCGTGGCTGTGCCGCCGCCCGCCTCGTCGTCCAGCTCGGATGAGATGCAGAAGGGGAAGGGAAGTGCGTCTTCCTCGGCCCAACGGATTTCCGTGATCGGAGCCGGCAGGGCGCCGGGTTCCAGCGGCAGATCGTCCTGCAGCCCGGCCTGTACCGCCGTCAGCCGTACCGCGTGCCGGTGGGTCGGGTCGGCATCGGCCTCAAGCCCGGTGCGCGGCCCAAGCCGTTCGGCAAAAACCAGCACGTCGCCAGGCGCAAGATCGGGGTAGCTGCCATCGAGCGTGGCACGGGTGGCTCCCTGCGGCAGGCAACATTCATTGCTGCCCCAAGTGTAGAAATCGAGCGTGTTATGCGCCGCCCGGTACGTCCCGCCATGAAGCGGTTCGAATACTTTTGGACCACGGTCAAAGGCGCGGTCGCGCAAGCCTGGTGCCAGGACGGGGTCAAACCCCGGCAGGCGGGTCAGGAATTGAAGATCTGTTGCGGCAAACGTCGCGGTGCCGTTCATCTGCAACTGAACCCACACCCGCGCATTGCCGCCATCGTGCATCCGGTAATCGACCAGACGCGCATGTCGCCGGACCGACGACCGCCGCCGCGCAGTGGCCAGGTAGGTCTCGGTTGCCACCGCGTCCTGAGCATAGCTTAGCCTGTCCCCGGTATAGGCCAGCATTTCGACCAGCGTGATGCCCAGATCGGCGGGGCTGCGTTCCGTCCAGTCGGGCATGATCTGCGCCATCCGCCCCAGCATCAACCGTCTGAAACTGCGGTAATCCTTGGCCAGATAACTGATCGCGGGGGCTTCGCCGGGCTCTTCGGGGCAGTCGATCTGCGGGGCGCAGTCGAAATCGGTGGGGCATTCGACCTTGAACGAAAAGTCGACCTGCGACAGCAACCGGTCGATGCCCGCAGGTGGCAATAGTGCATCCGCAGCCTGTACCAGCCGCAGTGTGTAGGTCGCATAGTCGCCATTGGAATCCGTGCGGATAACCAGGGTATTCTGCTGCACTTCGGCAGGCATCTCGTTCAACAGGTCTTCGAGCCAGTCTTCGGTCAGCGTGATGTCGGGCGCGTCCGCCGGGGTGATCCATTCAAGGCCCACATCGGTGATCCGTTCGCCCCCGGTCAGTTCCAGATTGTCGAGGCCCAACCCAGGTGTGGCGCGCAGGAACCGCACCAACAGGGTGCGCTGGCGCAGCGTGTCATCGGGCACCGCGCCATCCAGTACCTCGATGAAGTCGATGCCATTGAGCGGGGGATTGGCCAGCACCAGTTCACGCCGCCTGGGATCGCAGCAATGATAGATCATGGCCCGGTCTCCAACGCGTATTCGGCCAGCTCGGTTTCTTCCCGGCCCAGCATGCGAAAGGCGATGCGGATGCGCAGGGTCGCCTCTTCGGCCTCGGTTTCAACGGTGTCGATCTCGATCCGCTGGCCCAGATGCTGCTGCAGCGCGCCGCGGATCATGAATTCGGCGGTGGCGGCGGCCTCGGGCGCGGCTGGACCAAAGACAAGTTGCAGAATGCCCGCGCCAAAGTTGGGACGGTTCACCCGTTCGCCCGGGTTGGTAAAGAGGATCTGCTCGATGAGGTCGCGGGTATGGCGCGCCTCGGTGACACGTGCGGTGCGTTCCGAGCCGTCGAATTGGTAGGGAAAGGCAACCTGCATGGCCTCAGCTCCCCACCACACGGGTTTGCGCCTGTACCGGGATCAGCGGTGTGCCCGTCGGTACGCAGGTCGAAACGCTGTCCATCAGCACGACCGGCTGGCCGCCCGCAAAGACACGTGTGGCGGCAGCGATATAGGTGCCCGTGACACATGGCCCGTTGCCGCCCGGCGGGACAAAGGCACAGCCCGCAACCGCCCAGGGCCCGGCCTGCGTCGCCACCGGCTGGCCTGACACCAGAACGCGCGGGAAGGGGGCTGTGGGCACGGCCTGCCCGCCATGGGAACACATGACTGTTGCGCCAAGGTGCAGGATGGGTCCGGGCATGATATGCTCTCCTTTCAGATCACGGTGAGCGCGCCGTTGTTGACGGTGACGGTGGGGCCCACCAGCGTGATGGACGCGCCGCGTCCGTTCTGGATGTAGATGCCAGTGTCGTTCACGATCAGCGACGCACCCCCGGGTGTCTTGATCACGATGCCGCCCGTCGGGCCGGGCAGGTCGGTCACGGTGACGCCATGCTGGGCCATCGTCTGCATCGTCAGCGCCGACAGCCCGGGGGGCGTCAGTTGGTGCAACGCGGGCACTTCGGCGGCGGAGCCGAAAAAGCCGCCGGTCCAGATTGGGTAATCGGGGTCACCGCGCTCAAATTCGATCCAGACGCCCGACCCGATGGGCGGAACGGCGATGTTGCCGGTCTGGATGCCCGCCATCGGCAGGCACGGCATGGCCCAACTGCTTGGCGAAACCCCGGCGACATCGGGCACGATGGCCTGGATCCGCCCCATCACCATCGGGTCGACATTGTTGACAACCGAACCGCGATATTTGCCGTAGTAGCGTTCTGTCATGCCGGCACCGATGCTTGGGTGGGCAACAGCCCGTTGCGTTGAAGGCTGAAGCTCTGGCGGTAGCTGCCGCGCTTGATCTCGTGGGTGACGCTGTCGACGTAGTGCACGCCGTCAAAGGGCAGCCCGGCCCCCCTCACGCCGACCAGCGCCCGCGCCCGCAGGATGTGGCCATAGCGCAGCACATCAAGCCGCCCGCGCCCGGTCACCGCATGGGAATGTTGCGCGGCGTGGGCGAACCCGCGCGCCAGCGCCTGGACCGGGTCCATCCGCGCGGTGTTGCGCAGCCGTCTGACATTCGGTGGTAATGGCGGCAGCAGCCCGAGCACGGGAAAAAACGGGATGGCCGAGGGGATCGGGATGGGGATCGGCGCGCGTGTCTGTTGGTTCTGGATATAGACCACGGGCAGTTCGGTGCCCTCCTTGTCAAAACCAAAGCTGATTTCTTCGGCATTGGTGGGGCTGCCGGAATCGATGGTCAGCGCGGGCTGAACCGGGCCGGTGCGGATGTCGGGCCCCCAATAGGCGACCGAGGTTGCCGGTGCCGGGCCCGGTTTCATGAAAAAGGTATACCCCGCCTCGCTTGCGAGCAGGCGGATATAGTCCAGGTCGGTATCTTGGTGGCGCGGCATGCGGTCGGTGGGTAGGGGTGGCCCTTCGAGCGAGGGGATCACCTGTGGAATGATCCCCAGCCATGCGTATTTGGCGAGGATCAGCCCGACCCGGGCAAAGGGCGGCATGGCCACATAGGGCAGGCCGGAAAAATCGGCGATGGTCAGCGCGGCGGTGAGGTCTTTGCCCTGCACCTGCAAACGACCGGGGTTGTTCTGAGTGCCAGGCGACATCTGTGTGTGCGTGACCACGCCGTTGATCAGCGGGATCGCCTGACCATTCAGCGTCGCGATCAGGGCCACGCGCATGATCGGCAGGCTCGCCCCGCCTGCCAGCAGAAAGATGGTGTTGAGGGGCGAATCCTTTTCTACCGCAAAGGTCAGGCTGAATCCGCTTTGGGTTTCGCCCGCATTTTCCTCGATCGAGACTTCTTCGAGGGCTTCGATCACACCTGCCGGCGCCGGGGCGGGAATGCCCGGGCCAAACATGACGGTGAGGTCAATGCCCTTGATCATGTGTCTATTCCTCTTCTGGCGCCGGGACGCCCTGCGGCAGGGTGATGCGAATGTCCGTCTCGGGCACCTCCAACTCCTCGGCCCAGAGCGCGCCGTTGGCATCCAGCATCATCCAGAACATCTCGGGGTTGCCGATTTCTTCGGCGGCGATACGGTCCAGCCGGTCGCCCTGCTTGGCGCGCCGCACATGGCGCAATGCAAAGTCTTCGGGCGGGGGTGAAAAGCGGCGCTCCAGATAGGGCACCGGCACGCCATCGGGGCCAGTGACTTGGGTGCGCTTGATCCCGTGATATCGGCTTTCGGGCGGGAAATCGGTCTGTTCCACCACACCCGCCTCGAACATCGCCTGAATGGGGTTTTTCATGTCGGCACTCCTTCCAGTCCCAGGGCGCCCAGTTGCCCGGCCGCGGCCCGCGCAGCCAGCGCCTCTTTGCCTTGTAGATACGCCATGAAGAGCCCGCCGCCGCGGTGATCAAAGCCAAGGTCCTCGACGCTGAGCACCCGCAGCGTCAGGCTGACCTTGGCCCGGATCGGGTTAAGCGCGGGGTCAAAGAACTCTTCGGTGATCGACAGCTCATCGAGCCGCACCGGCACCACGCGGTTCCGGCTCCAGACAAAGAGGGCCAGTGACGTTTCCCCCGGGGTGATCGTGAACGTGCCCGCCTTGCGCTGCGTGTTCTGCTGTTCCAGCCGGGCAACTGTGGGGTGCAGCAGGCTTTCCAGTGCGGCCAGAGCGGGGAACAGGCCGGTTTCCACCGCCGCCTGGTTGCGGTCGGGGAATTCGAGCTGGTCGGTCGCATCCATCTCGGCCTCCAGCGTGATTGTCTCGATCGCGGGGCCCGTCAGACGCAGGGGATGGCTGCGCTGGCCTTCGGACTCGACCGACTGCGCCTTGACCGAGCGGGTGAGCGTGTCAGAGGCATATTGCAGCGCGATAATTCGGGTGACCGCACCGCTTTCCGGTTCGATCAGCACAAGACCCGCACGGGTCAGTTTTGGCGAGCGGGGAAAGCCTGTCATCGGGCACCTCCCGGCGTACCCAGCCCACGGATGACGGCGCGTACCGTCGTGGTCGCGAATGGGGTCAAAGCCTTCTGCATCACAAGTCTTCCCCTGATCGGATCATTTCACGGGTGAAGTCCTGACGCGGTTCGATCAGGAAATTCGGGTCGCGGCCCAGTTCGATGATCCGGCGTAGCCGTTCGGCTTCGGCGCGCAGGGCCGCAATGCTGCGCCCGCCTGTGCGCCGCCGCAATTCGCGTTCGTAGATGCCTTGCGTGTCGAAAACAAAGGCCAGGTCTTCGGTCAGGATGGTGCCTTCTTGAGCGCCAAGCGGGTCGGGCCGGCCACGGGTTTCGCGGTCTTGCACGTTGGTGTGGCCGGTCACACGCCGCCCGTCGGGGGTGCGGTTGGTCATCGCAATGTAGCGGTCGAGCAGGCCAAAGAGGTGCAGGGTTTCATGCCCCAGCGTGCCTGACCGCGTGATATGGGCTGGGGGGATAGAAATGACGCCGCCATCGCAGGAAAATTGCGTGACGGATGTGGGCACCCCGGCTGGCGTCGCCGGAAAGGTGCATCCGGGATAGTTGACTGGCCCGGTGTTGTTGGGCCGCACCGTCAACAGGTAATAGTCCTGATCACGCGCCGCGGTGGCGGTGGTCTGCTCGATGACTGGCACCAAAGCAAAGTCCCGCCCGGCGAAGGTATCGCTGGTCAGGCGCTGGTTCCACACGCTGGCAATGCCGCGGCGTAGGGAAGCGGCGAGTTCGTTATAGCGGTTGGCCATCGCGCTGTTTTCGAAGCGGAGGTGGAAGCGTACGCGCATTTCGATCCGTGTCGCCGTGACCGAGGTGGTGATGGGCGCGCGGTTCATCTGAGCGGCATTTGCGGTTTCGGCGCGGGCGCGCAAACCCATTACCGTTGCCGCATCCGATGCGGTGCGGTCCAGATCGCGCCGCGCTTGAATGCCTCGCTGTCGTTCGAGATCTACCGACATGGCCTCGGCCAGCAAACGTTCCACCACCTCAAGTTGGCGGCGCGCCCGTTCGACGACCGAGCCGTGAAAACCAGAGACCGCATCCCGCGCCTGTACGTCGCCGCGCAAGAGCGCCTCGCGGCCGCCGGTAAAGCGCGATTGGAAGAAGCTGCGCAGCTCGTCCAACTCATTTCCTTGAAACGCCAGCTCCAGCATCTGCGCGCCCAGCCCGCCTGCGCGGAACATTTCGCCCAGCATCGGGGTGCTGGCCGATTGGAGCAGGTAGAGGATGGCCTGTTCGTCGTCATTGCCGGTAAAGCCCGACAACATCTCGCGCACCAGAACACTCCGCAGCCTGGCGGTGTCCCGCACGCCCAAGAGATCGTCGCCGTTGCGCAACCGGTTGACGGCCGCGCGCGCCTTGTTGTCGGAGTCGGTGAAGTCTTCGATCGTGTTGGTCCGTGCGCGGGCCTGGAGGTACGCGCGCAATTCCTGGTCATCGAACGTGTCGGAGCGGAACAGCCCCACGATCTGTTGCCAGATCGACCGACGCTGGATGCGCCGGATGTGCCGCGCGCCGGCCTGCTGGATCGTGTGGGTCAGTTCATGTGCCATCAGCCGGCGGCCTTCGCGGGTGCCGGGGGTGTATTGGCCCGGGGCAAAGGCGATGTTCTGACCCAGCGTGTAAGCACGCGCACCGATGCTGCGCGCAGCTTGGCCCGCCATGGCGCCGTCATGCAGACGCACGGCTGACAGGTCGCGGCCAAAGCGCGGTTCGAAGTAGGCGCGTTCGGACAAGGGCAGCGGGCGGCCGCCAACTGTCACGGCTCGTGCAGCCTGGCGTATGGCACCTGCGTTTGTGCCTGTCCCGTGCGACTTGGGCTGCAGAATCTCCTCTTCTTCCTCTTCTTCCTCGACCTGCCGCTGGATCACCGACGTCACAGGCAATGGGCCGGTCAGCGGTGTCGGGCGGTCAGCGGTGGCCTGTTCAGCCATCCTGTCCGCCTCTTGCTCATATGCATCGCCGGGCGCGCCGAGCGTCAGCTTGGGCCGCAGCGCCTGGCGC
>CAWUIQ010000095.1:0-11573 GCA_963922565.1 uncultured Rhodobacterales bacterium | reverse complement strand
GCCCACGAACTTGATGGGCTTGCCGGTGATGGCCTTCATCGAGAGGGCCGCGCCGCCCCGTCCGTCGCCGTCCATTCGGGTCAGGACAACGCCGGTGACGCCGATCTTGTCGTCGAATTCAGTTGCGACGTTCACCGCGTCCTGACCGGTCAGGCCGTCGACAACCAACAAGGTCTCACGCGGGTTGGCCACGTCACGCACGGCGGCGGCCTGTGCAATCAGTTCCTGATCGATATGCAGCCGCCCTGCCGTGTCGAGCATATAGACGTCATAGCCACCCAAGGCCGCCTGCGTCTTGGCACGCTTGGCTATGGCGACCGGATCTTCACCCTTGACGATGGGCAGAGTATCAACGCCGATCTGCGCACCAAGAATGGCCAGCTGTTCCATCGCGGCGGGCCGGTTAACGTCAAGCGAGGCCATAAGCACACGTTTGCCGTCTTTCTCGGTCAGGCGTTTGGCCAGCTTTGCGGTTGTCGTGGTCTTACCGGAGCCCTGCAGACCGACCATAAGGATCGGTGCAGGCGGGTTGTCGATCTTGAGTGCGCCGGGCTCACCTTCGCCCTTCAGGGTTTCGACAAGTGCATCATGGACGATCTTGACGACCTGCTGGCCGGGCGTGACCGACTTGGTAACGGCCTGACCGGTCGCCTCTTCCTGAACACGTTTGATGAAATCGCGGGCCACTGGCAGCGACACGTCCGCTTCCAGCAGGGCAACGCGCACCTCGCGCAGGGCTGTTTTCACGTCCTCTTCGGACAGCGCGCCCTGTTTCGTCAGGCGATCAAATACGCCGGACAGGCGTTCGGACAGACTTTCAAACATGGGCCGGCTCCTTTGACCGTTGACGTTTGCCCCTAAGGTAAGAAGAGGCGGTTCAAACCACAAACGCCCCCGTGGGCGCGACGCGCTGACGGAGGGCGATCCCCAAGAAGCGGGGACCGGAAGGCAAAAGCGTTCCGGTGTTGCGCGAGCGGATAGGCGTTTGTCTGCCGCGAGTCAAGCAGAGGCGGTGCCAGTCGCGCGGATCGCAAAAAATGGCTAAGCTCCATGGGGATTGATCAGGGAGGGATCAAATGTCCGACATTCATAAAGGAACCTGCTTTTGCGGCGCGGTCGAGGTCGAGGCGACGGGTGAGCCTGCCGGGATGGGGTATTGCCATTGCGACAGTTGCCGCCACTGGTCGGCTGGGCCCGTCAATGGCTTTACGTTATGGCCACCCGAAAACGTGCGGATCACCAAGGGCGCAGAGCACGTCGCGACCTACAACAAGACCCCCAACAGCGACCGCAAATGGTGTGTCAAGTGCGGTGGCCATCTGATGGCCGGTCATCCGGGGCTCAATCTGACCGACGTCTATGCTGCTATCCTGCCCTCCGTCGACTTCCAGCCCGGTCTGCACGTGAACTACGCCGAGACCGTGCTGCCGATGAAAGACGGGCTTCCAAAGATGAAGGATTTCCCGGCGGAGTTTGGCGGATCAGGCGAGACTGTGCCCGAGTAGATCAGACTGTTTTTCTGATCCCGCGCCGGTCGGCCAGCCACGTGTTGATGGCCTGAACGGCGCGTGCCGGGCCATTCCCGGAAACGAAGGCCTCGACCAGCGGTTGGCGGCCTGCGGCCTGACCCCGATCGAAAATCAGAACGGGGCGGCTGGTGTCGTCGAGCCGCTGAATCTCGGCTTCCGAGAGATCGGCGAGGGGATGAATGGTTCGCGAATATCCGAACAGCGTTTGCCGCTGCAGGGTGATCGTCCCGGTGTGGGCATCAAAGATCGCCTGATCGCGCTTGACGATGATCGCGAACATCAAAAGCGGGATACCCGCGCCGATGGCAATCGCCAGCAGGCCTTTCACCTGCCCGTCAAAAATCAGAGCGATCCCGGCCGCGGCAAACGCGATGATGCAAACAATCAGAAAGCCGCCCGTGATCCATGGCGCGTGGCTGAGGATCAGCTGTGACGGCAGGTTGCGCACGATGGTCATGGGGCAGATCCTAGGCCCTGCCCCGACGGCCTGTCAAAACATCAGGCAGCCAGTTTTGCGACCTGCGCCTTTGCGTCTGCGATTGCGGTTTCGCTTTGGACCATGACACGGTCAGCGGCGATCACCTCGATGTCGGTGATCCCGATAAAACCAAGAACGTGGCGTAGGTATCCGCTGGCAAAGTCAATGTCGCTGCCAACAGATGTGCCGCCCGACGCGACTGCGATGATGGCGCGTTTGCCTTCAAGCAGCCCGACCGGGCCGCTCTCGGTGTAGCTGAAGGTAACGCCGGCGCGGGCTACCAGATCGATCCATGCCTTCAGGCTGGACGGGATGCCGAAATTGTAGATCGGCACACCGATTACGATAGTGTCGGCCTGCTGCAACTCGTTGACGAGCACATCAGAAAGGGCAAGCTGATCGCGTTGTACCTCGTCGCGATCGTCTGCGGGGGTGAAACTGGCGTTGACCCAATCCTCGGTGATTTGTGGCAGGGCGTCGTTCAGATCGCGGCGGATGATATCGCCGCCCAGTTTGGCGACGATATCGGTGCTGAGGTCGCGGGTGATTGAGCCGTTGGTGCGGGCTGAGCTGTCGATATGAAGAATGGTCATGGTCGGGTCCTTTGGGTTCGGATTGCGTTCTATGACCCGCAACATGGACCTTGCAAAAATGAACTCAATTGTCGATTAAGAACATATATTGTGACTTGATGCACAGGTGGGCGAATGGATAACTGGGACGAAATCAAAACGGCCTATCAGGTCGCTCGAATGGGCACCGTCAGTGGCGCGGCCGAGATTCTGGGCGTGCATCACGCGACAGTCATTCGCCACATCGATGCGCTGGAAGGGAGCCTTGGGATCAAGCTTTTTCAGCGCCACGCCCGCGGATACACCCCAACCGAGGCAGGGGATGACCTTTTTCGTGTGGCTCAGGCCACTGACGACCAGTTCAGCCAGCTTATCGGCAGGATCAAAGGGCGGGGCAACGACGTCTCGGGTGAATTGGTGGTGACCTCACTTGTCAGCCTTGCACCACGCATGGCGCCCGCGCTCGCCGAATTTCAGGAGAACCATCCAGAGGTGACGATCCGGTACCTGACCGGCGAGCGCCTGTTTCGCCTTGAATATGGTGAGGCGCATGTTGCGATCCGTGCGGGAAATGCACCGGACCAACCTGACAATGTCGTTCAGCCCTTCGTCAGGCAAAGCATGGGCTTGTTTGCCTCCCGCCGATATGTTGACCGCAACGGCCTTCCGAACACCGTCGAGGATTGTCAGAACCATCGCTTTGTCGGACCAGATAACGAGGACAACAAGGCGCCATTCAACAGATGGCTCAAAGGTAGTGTCCCTCGTGAGAACGTCGCTTTCCGGGCCACCGACGTGCGGACGATCGAAAGCGCGATCTTGTCGGGTGCGGGGATCGGCTTCATGCCGATCCTCGAGGCCCGCCAGAACCCGGACCTCGTCGAGGTGCTCGAGGCAAGGGATGATTGGGCGGCACCCCTCTGGCTGGTGACGCATGTCGATCTGCACCGCACAACCAAAGTGCAGACCTTTCTGACGTTTCTGAAAGATCGGGCCAAGGACTGGCAGGTATGAGCCCTGCCGCCCAGGGTCACGCGGCGATGCTCTTGTTTTCGGCCCTGGTGGCCGGGTCGTTTTCGCTGGGGGCTATGGCGGCCAACGAAATTGCGCCAGCCGCCTTGAATGCGGCCCGTTTCTGGATCGCCGCCTGCGTCATCTGTGCGGCCGCGCTCGCCACCGGGGGCATTCCCAAGCGCGCTCTTCAAGCGCCGTGGCGATACCTCGTTCTCGGCGGTCTCTTCGCCACCTATTTCGTCCTGATGTTCGAGGGGCTCAAAACCGCGGCCCCGGTCAGCGCTGCGGCGGTCTTTACACTCACCCCGGTTCTGGCGGGTCTCTTCGGTTGGGTGTTGCTCAGGCAGATCACAACGCCGCGGATGGCATTGGCACTGAGCATTGGCGCCGTCGGCGCGCTCTGGGTCATCTTCCGGGCTGATCTTTCGGCGCTTCTGGCGTTTCGGGTCGGGCAGGGCGAGGTTATCTATTTCTTTGGCTGCGTCAGCCATGCGATCTATACGCCCATGGTGCGCAAGCTGAACCGGGGCGAGCGGCCAGTCGTCTTTACCCTGGGCATGCTGGTGGCGGGCGGGCTGCTGCTGTCACTTTACGGATGGTCCGACATTCGCGGCACCGACTGGGCCAACCTGCCCCGCATCGTCTGGATCACGATCATCTACGTTTCGATCTTCGCCAGCGCGGCCACCTTCGTCCTTTTGCAATTCGCAACCCTGCGTCTGCCAAGCGCAAAGGTGATGGCCTACACCTATCTCACACCCAGCTGGGTCATCCTTTGGGAGGTCGGCTTGGGTAACGGCGTACCGCCGGTGTTGGTACTGGCCGGGGTGGCGCTGACGATCGTGGCGTTGTTGATGCTGTTGCGGGACGAGGAACGCGAAACGGCTACACAAGCCGGCTAGATGACAGAGATGACCCCAAACATTGAAACCGTACTCCAGATCATGGACATGGTATCGTAATTTCGCCCGCCTCGCTGTCCCCGCCCGCAGGACACTGTCTCGGCGGCAAAGCCCTGAGTAGGTTCAGGGGAAAGCGCCAACGACTCTCCCCGTTCGCGACCCGATGGCGGATGATACGACCTCCGCGACCATAGGGTATGGGGGTACGTATGGGTCTTATGTCGTCTGAATTTGTTTTTCTAATGCTACTACTTGCACTTTTCCTGATCACCGGTGGCCTGCTCGGCTAGTCAATCAAATCTTCTTTGGCGAGAAAGGCCTCAAACGCTTCGAGGTGCACCGGCTCGAACTGACCAAAGCCTTGCATCCAGACCGAGGCTGCCCGCATAGCATCGGGTTCCAGCTTGCACCATTTGACCCGGCCGCGCTTTTCCTGCGCGATCAGGCCCGCGCGGGTCAGGATACCCAGATGTTTGGAAATCGCCGCAAGCGACATCTCGAACGGTTCGGCCACGTCCGTCACCGCCATGTCGTCTTCGAGCAACATGGTGAGGATCGCGCGGCGGGTCGGGTCTGCGATGGCCGAAAAAACCTGATCGAGCTGGTCTGACATCCTGCTGTCATACAAAGCGACGGTTCGCCTGAAAAGTTCTTAGAGATAGGGGTGGCGCGTTTCCTGCGATGGCCATCGGACGGTCATCATCTCCCGCTCGTGCGGGCTCAGGCCGATATCACGGGCAATACGTTCGGACAGCGGTGGAAGCGTTCCAGCCGGCGACTTGCGCCAGTGAACAGGCGTCTTTTGTATCTTTTTTGCACAAAGATAGAGTGCCCGCCAAAGCGAGTTCCGAGCAAGCGATAGCATATCCGTGATTTTCCTGGTTGGATTTCAATCATCATCGAACGAATTGACCTCGGCGACAACCATGACTTGTTGACGATGTATGTGTGAAAAAGTCACAAAGGGTGATGTCACGCGCTTTGCCTCCACTGAACGCCCTGCGCGCCTTCGAGGCAGCGGGACGGCACGAAAGCTTCAGCCGCGCGGCCGAGGAGCTTGGTGTCAGTCACTCTGCCGTGTCGCGGCATGTCCGTAGTCTGGAACACCGTCTCGGAGCGCAACTTTTTCGCGTGGCGCATCCGGGGGTTACCCTGACCCCGGAGGGACGCGCTTTTCTCGAACGGGTAACCCCGGCATTGGACGAAATTTCGGAAGCGGCCGAGGCGGTCGGCGAAGCGCCGGCGGGTCGCGTCGTTGTCAGTGTCGAGACGCTCTTTGCTCAACGCGTTCTTGCGCCCAAGCTCGTGGAGTTTGCGGAACGCTATCCGGAAATCGACTTGCGGCTCGAGGCATCCGATGCCTTCGCCGACCTCGACCGATACGAAGCCGATTTTGCAATCCGCTTTCTTGGCGAAGGCACGATCGATCGTGCGACGGATCTGATCAGCGACGCGCCGATGTTCGTCTATGCGGCGCCCGGGCTGTTCGAACAATACCTGCCATCTACAACTGACATATTGAACGCCCGGCGCCTTCAGGACCGTCCGCCCGAGGTCTGGCGGAGATGGGCAGCGGCGGCGGGCATGCCGACAGAAGATATCGCGGTGCCGACATGGCGGCTGCGAGCAAACCTCGCGATCGTCGCGGCGGAAAGCGGATACGGCGTGTACCTGGGCGCGGCGGATTGCGTGGCCGGATCGTGCCGGGCGGGGACCCTGCAGCGCGTGTCTGGTGTATGCCTTCGAGAGGGAACCTTTCACCTGATTGCACAGCACGGTGCCCTGCGGCGCAAACCGCAAAGGTTGGTGCGCGAATGGCTCTTGGATATCACGCAGGAGTTCCGGGTGCCGCACTTCTGGGAAATCGATCAACCGATTGGTTGAATATGCGCCCGGCAGTAATTTTGGCTGGCGACCGGGTGCGACAGAATGCAAAGGCATCTTCAGTATTCCGCAAATACTCAATAAAACAATGGCTTAGATTGCCTCAGACATGCGGGCAACGGGCGTTGACACTGGCCAATCACCACAATAGCACGACAGCAGCCAACAGCACGGGGGATCGGCTTGGTCGAACCGGATGAAAAGCAGCGACTGGATCGCCTGCAAGACCGGATTGACGCCGCCAAAAGCGCGCAAGAGCCGAAGCCACGGGCGGACGAACACTACAGTCAGGCACAGCTTGCCTGGCGCATGGTGATCGAGTTGGTCGCCGGTCTCGGGATCGGCTTTGGCATGGGGTACGGACTGGACCTTTTGTTCGGCACCACACCCTGGCTGATGATAATTTTTATTTTTCTGGGCCTCGCGGCCGGCATCCAGACGATGATGCGCAGCGCGAAAGAGGTGCAGGAGAAACAGGCGGCCCAAGCCGCGCGAGAGGAAGAGGGCGACGATGGCGGATGAAGCATATAGCGAAGGCGGCGGTCTCGAATTTCACCCGATGGACCAGTTCATCGTCAAACCGCTCTTTGGCGAGATTGGCGACCCGGTCTACTGGTACACGATCACCAATGTTACGGTGTGGCTGGCGCTTGCCGTGGCCGCGGTAGCTGGCCTTCTTGTGCTGACGACGTCGAAGCGGGCGATGGTGCCCTCTAACGGACAGTCGATTGCCGAGCTTGCCTACGGCTTTGTCTACAAGATGGTCGAGGACGTCACCGGCAAGGATGGGATCAAGTACTTCCCCTACATCATGACGCTGTTCATGTTCATCGTCTGTGCCAACTTCCTCGGCCTGATTCCGATGTCGTTCACGACCACATCCCATATCGCGGTAACGGCCATTCTTGGTTTTGGCGTCTTCATTGCCGTGACGATCCTTGGCTTCGTCAAGAACGGCGCGAGCTTCCTCAGCCTTTTCTGGGTGTCGAGCGCGCCGCTGCCGCTGCGGCCTGTTCTGGCCGTGATCGAGCTGATCTCGTACTTCGTGCGACCGGTCAGCCATTCGATCCGTCTTGCCGGCAACATGATGGCCGGGCACGCGGTTCTCAAAGTCTTTGCGGGCTTTGCTCAGGTTACGGCCATTGCGCCGATCGCGATCCTTGGTGTGGTCGCGGTCTACGGCCTCGAGGTGCTGGTGTCCTTCATCCAGGCCTACGTCTTCACGATCCTGACCTGCGTCTATCTCAAAGACGCACTGCATCCGCATCACTAAGGTCAGCGATCACCCGAAATCCAACCATTCCATCGTAAGGAGAAAAGACATGGAAGGCGATATCGCAAACATGGGTCAATTCATCGGCGCCGGCCTCGCAGCCATCGGTTCGGGCGCTGCTGCCATCGGTGTGGGCCACGTGGCCGGCAACTTCCTGGCGGGCGCGCTGCGCAACCCGTCGGCGGCTGCAGGTCAGACTGCGACACTCTTCATCGGCATCGCGTTCGCAGAAGCCCTGGGGATCTTCTCGTTCCTTGTCGCTCTGCTGTTGATGTTCGCCGTCTAATCACGCGCTCCCGTATCCTTACGGCCGGGCAGGGTGTACACTCTGTCCGGTGCAACGGCCCCGCGGGGCCACATGACGCGAGAGTGACGAACGATGGCAACCGACACATCAACCGCTGACGCCGCTGCCAGCGCGCCTGGCATGCCACAGCTCGACATCACGACTTTCGGGAACCAGATCTTTTGGCTTCTCGTGGCTCTGGTCGCGATCTACTTCGTGCTGTCCCGCGTCGCCCTGCCGCGCATCGCGGCGATCCTTGCCGAACGGCAGGGTACGATTACCAATGACATTGCCGCGGCCGAAGATCTGAAAGCCAAGGCGCAGGAGGCCGAGGCTGCCTATGAAAAGGCGCTCGCCGATGCGCGGGCCGAGGCTCAGGACATCGCGAACGAAACCAAGGCAGCGATCCAGGCCGATCTCGACAAGGCCATCGCAAAAGCCGACGCCGAAATCGCGGCCCGCGCCGCCGAAAGCGAAAAGGCCATCGCTGAGATCCGCGAAGGGGCCATGGCTGCGGTGAAGGACGTGGCGCAGGACACGGCCAAGGAGATCGTGTCGCTGATGGGCGGATCGATCGACGAGGCAGCAGTCAAAGCGGCGGTTGCCGCGCAGCTGAAAGGATAAGCTGATGCGATTGATCACAACATCCTTGCTCAGCGCGTGCGTGAGCCTTGTTGCCCTGCCTGCCTTTGCAGCATCCAAGAACCCGTTTTCGGCAGATTTCTGGAAGCTCAGCAATACGGATTTCGTGGTATCGATTTCGTTCCTGATCTTCATCGGGATCCTGGTCTATTTCAAAGTGCCGGGCATGCTGGGCAGGATGCTCAACGACCGTGCCGCGGGTATCGAGAGCGAACTCGAAGAGGCCCGGGCACTGCGCGAAGAAGCCCAGACCCTTCTGGCCTCCTACGAGCGGAAGCAAAAAGAGGTGCAGGAGCAGGCTGACCGGATCGTCGCCCATGCCAAGACAGACGCGGAAGAGGCAGCGGAGTTGGCCAAGGCCGATCTCGAAGCCTCGATTGCGCGACGGATTGCGGCAGCGACCGAACAGATCGCTTCTGCCGAAGCATCCGCGGTGAAAGAGGTGCGCGATCAGGCTGCCATGGTCGCGGTCGCAGCAGCACGCGAGATGATCGCCAAGCAGATGACCGCTGCAGAGGGGAACAAGCTCATCGACGCAGCGATTGCCGAGGTGGACGCCAAGCTCCACTGAGCTGTGACACGAGCTGGAATTGCAGACCCTGGCTGATCGGCCAGGGTCTTTTCGTTTTCGGGTACGCTTTTCGGGATCAAAAGCATTTCGAATGCTCTTGGCAAATCTCTTAAATAAGAGATTTGGCGTTGCTCACTGGATGCGACTGCGCCGCATCGCCCGCGGGGTCACCTGGTGCCATCTCGGTCGTCATAATGATGCGGAACGGACGGGCTGACCAACCTATCTGCACTCAGCCACGCGCCTCTTGGTCCAGCCGTTGTTGCGCGATCTCTTCGTTCCGCTCCGCCCGCTGATGGTCACGCAGGGCCCGCTCGACAAAGTCGAGATGGGCCTCGATGGCCGCCCTTGCGCCAGCCGGGTCGCGTGCCTGCAGCGCCGTGTTGATGGCGCGGTGCTGATCCAGTAGCGCGGCCCGCGTCGTCCGTTGCTTGAACATGACCTGGCGGTTGTAAAAGACGCCGTCGCGCAAAAGCTGGTACATCGACCGCATCATGTGCAGCATGATGACGTTGTGGCTGGCCTCGATGATAGCCAGGTGAAACTGCGCGTCGTACCGGGCTTCGTCATCAGTATTCCGCTTCGGATGGGCCGCTTCCATCTTGTCAAAAACGCTCTGCACGACCTGCAGATCGGTATCGGTGGCTAGTCGGGCCGCACGTTCGGCCGCCAGGCCTTCGAGGTCCCGGCGGAATGACAGATAATCGAATACGGCTTCGTCGTGGCGTGCGAAGAGATCTGTCAGCGCGGGCGCAAAGGCCGAGCCCAGCACATCGGCGACAAAAACGCCTGAGCCCGGGCGTGCCGTTAGCAGACCGATGTCCTGCAACTGACTGATCGCATCGCGCAAGGATGGGCGCGACACTTCAAGCTGATCCGCCATCTCCCGTTCCGACGGCAGCCGTTCACCGGGCCTGAGGATCCCTCGCAGAATCAACTGCTCGATTTGTCGGACAACAGCACTCGATAGTTTTTCCGGCTGGACGGGGCGGAATGGCATGGTTCTCTCGGCTTAATTGGTCAAGTCATATGACCGACAACAGGTACATGCAACTTTCATTAAGAAACGATTAACCTTGTGACTGCACACAGAAATCATGCGTTCCCTTATGTTGATCTGCCTGTTTCTCGCGTCTTGCAATACTGCAGGGCCCTATTTTCGAGGACTGCCCGCGACCGAGGTTACCATCGATGGCTCGACCTTCGATGTGCGAGTGAACGGCAAGCTGGCAGAGGCGATCCGAACCAATGGTGAATATGCGCCACGTTTCGGGCCAATCGCGGCGCGGGCGCAGGCCGCGATGGAACTGGTCAGCGGCTGCCCCGTTCGCGAGGTGCGCGGGGATCAGGCTCAGGCGCTCGGTATTCTCAAATGCGGGAAACGCGCGCCCGCGCCGGTACTTGCTACTGGCGGCAGCTATGCCTGCTACCCCGTTCACATCCTGACATCCCCGGCTGATCCACCCGGCTACCAGGAACTCAATTGCGAACCCATCTGACGGCAAAACCTCAATATCTTGTGGATAAGGGGCGGCCAGTCGCTGCCTGTTGTATGTTGAGATTGACTCGGGCCACGCGGGTTCGGCACGATGCCTGAACAAGCAGAATCAGGCAGGCCTTCGCGAATTGCGGTTCAATAAACTCAGACTCACGGGCTTCAAAAGCTTCGTCGATCCGACCGATCTGATCATCGCGGATGGGTTGACCGGTGTTGTCGGGCCGAACGGCTGTGGCAAGTCGAACCTGCTTGAGGCGCTTCGCTGGGTCATGGGTGAAAACCGTCCGACGGCGATGCGCGGCGGCGGGATGGAGGATGTGATCTTTGCCGGTGCCGCGACCCGTCCGGCCCGAAACTTCGCCGAAGTCAGCCTGCAGCTGGACAATTCCGAGCGTCTTGCCCCCGCCGGCTTCAACGACAGCGACACGCTTGAAATCGTGCGGCGGATCACCCGTGATGTCGGCAGCGCCTACAAGACCAACGGCAAGGATGTGCGGGCGCGCGACGTGCAGATGCTGTTTGCCGATGCCTCGACGGGCGCGCATTCGCCCGCATTGGTCCGGCAGGGCCAGATCGCCGAACTGATCAACGCGAAACCCAAGAACCGCCGCCGCATCCTCGAAGAGGCGGCAGGCATCAGCGGTCTTTACCAGCGGCGGCACGAGGCCGAGCTCAAGCTGAAAGGGGCAGAGGCGAACCTCGCGCGCGTTGATGACATTATCGAACAGCTGGCCCAGCAATTGGCGCAACTGGCGCGGCAGGCGAAGCAGGCGGCCCGGTATCGTGCGATTGGCGAGGACCTGCGCCAGACCGAGGGGCTTTTGCTCTACCGCCGTTGGCGCGAGGCTGATGAGGCCCGTTTGAAGGCGGATGAGGAACTGCAGGGCCGGGTGACCGCGGCGGCGCAGGCCGAGGGCGCGGTGA
>CAWUIQ010000094.1:0-11749 GCA_963922565.1 uncultured Rhodobacterales bacterium | reverse complement strand
CAGACCCCCGCGGAGAGGTGCCGGAGTGGTCGAACGGGGCGGTCTCGAAAACCGTTGTACCTTCACGGGTACCCAGGGTTCGAATCCCTGTCTCTCCGCCACTTGCACAAATTTCCGAACGATATTTTTGGTCATTCACAAAGGCCCTTCGAGACCTGGCTTGGAAACCGCCTGCTGATCGAGGTCGTGGACCCGGAGATGCAGCTGGACTATCGGCAGGGCATGACTACGGCGAACTGGAAGGCGATGTTCGGTATTAGCTGAAGAAAGCTATCCCTGCCCCGATTCCGTCTTGGGCCAGCACGGACGTCGATGAGCGGGAAATTCGCCCATCAGGTGTGGCGATACTCGCGAGGATGGAAAACGGGCACGAAATGGCCTTATTCCGCTGCCGCATCGCCCCCGCACGCCGAAATGTCGCCGCCTTCCTTCGTTAACGTCATCTCCACACAGGATGGGCATTAACGCGTTATGTTTGATTTCGTTGAAGATACCGAAGCACGGCACAACAAGGTTTTTGAGCTGCTGCGGCAGAACTCGATCGCGGAGGCGACGGCGGAACGTATGGCTCACCGCAAAGAGCGCGAGTTGAACCATGAGGACGCGCTGGAATTTCTGTCGCGTGCGCAGAACTCGTTCAAGTTCTGATCCGCTCTTCTAGGCCGCGCCTCGAAACCCGGTCGCCACCACGAACTTTTCCGAACTGTCGGACCGCGATGCGGGCGGTTTGATATTCGCGACCTTGGCAAAGCGCTGCTTGAGCAGCTTTTGCAGCTCACCTTCCGCTCCACCGGCCAACACCTTGGCGACGAACGTCCCGCCTTCGTCGAGCACATCAAAGGCAAAGTAAGCGGCTGCTTCGCACAGTGCGATGATGCGCAAGTGGTCAGTCTGCTTGTGTCCCGATGATGCGGCGGCCATGTCGGACATGACGACATCCGCCTTGCCGCCCAGCCACTCCTTAACCTGCTGATCTGCGTCGTCTGCCATGAAATCAAGCTGGTGTATCTCCGCCCCCGCAATCGGCTCCACCTCTTGCAGATCGATGCCCAGCACCCGGCCCACGGCCTTGTCTGTCTTCTGGCCGAGCGCATTCACCCGCTTGACCGCGACCTGGCACCACCCGCCTGGCGCACAACCCAGATCGACGACACGCGCACCGGGAACGAGAAATCGGTACTTGTCGTCGAGTTCGAGGATCTTGTAGGCGGCGCGCCCCCGGTATCCGTCGGCCCTCGCACGTTTGACATAGGGATCATTGAGTTGACGCTGCAGCCACCGGGTCGAGCTGAGCTTGCGCCCACGGGCCGTCTTGACCTTGACCTTGAGGTCCCGCTGCCCCCGTCCCGATGATTTCTTGGCCATCTCTTAACCCTCTGCTTGGACGGGCGATACCGGTTCCGCATCCATTCATCAATCCTAACCGGCGACGCTGACGATCTATGCATTTTTGCATGAAATGCATCCGGATTTTCGCAATTCAGGCCCGGACGAGGATCAGTTAGGACACAGGCCAATTGTTAAAAAAAGACGAACAGGCAAAGACATGCATACCCGGAGCTTTGATCACATTGTAGTAAACATCCCCGCCATCCTCTCGGCCCTGTGGGCGATCGTTCTTGCCAACCTGCTTCTCGACGATCTGCGCGAGGCATTGGGGCCTGGCTTTCTCGAACTGATCCGCATCGCGCGGGTCTACGGCCCCACATTGCCTCAGGACGTGATGCTGTACTGTGCCTTCATGGTCCACACGGTGACACTGATGGTCGCGGTACCCCATGTCCTGCCCTATCGCTTTGCCCGGCCCATCACGTTTTCTGTCGGGGTGTTGCTGATGGCGGGACAATTGAGCAACCCGGATGGCCCGCTTTTTGCCGTTCTGCAGCTTGCAGTGCAGGCGAGCATTATCGGGCTAGCCGTCTTTTGGCGGCGAAAGTCAGAAAACCTCGCCGTTTAATGCCCCATCATCGCTCATCTGCGCATAGAGCAATCCCTCACGCAGCCCACGGTCCGCAACAGACAGGCGGTCAGTGGGCCAGCACCGCATCAGGGCCTGAAGGATGGCCGCCCCGGACATGATCAGGGCGTGCCGGTCCTGCCCGATACGGGGATCTGACCGGCGCCCCCCCGGACCGAGGTCGAGATAGCTGCGGATCACCTTGTCGATCTGTTCCGACGACATCCGCAGGCCGTCAACCTTGGTCCGGTCATAGCGGCGCAATCCCAGGTGGCTGGCAGCAACGGTCGTCACCGTGCCGGATGTCCCTATGATCTGGAACCGCTCATGCGGCTCGGATGCGTGATAGGGCGCAAAGTCTGACAGGTGTTCTTCGAAAAACCAGCTCATCAAGGCGAACCGGGCGGCGTCGTCATCCACATCGTTGAACTGATCCCTCAGGGTCGCCACGCCAAGCGGGACGCTGATCCAGTCGACCACGCGTGCGCCTGTTCTTTTTGGCTGGTCTTCGTCAAAACCGCTTTGCAGCTCCATGATGGCGCGCGGCCGGTTTTCGGCCTCGACTTCGCTGAGGTCGATCCAGACCAGTTCGGTCGAACCGCCCCCGATATCGACAACCAGCAGGTTCTCGGTCCGCGGACTAACGAGAGGCGCACATGAGATGACGGCCAGCCGCGCCTCTTCCTCGGCTTCGATGATATCAAGCTTGAGGCCGGTTTCGCGATGGATGCGTGTGATGAACTCGGCCGCATTGACCGCCCGCCGGCACGCCTCGGTCGCGACGAGGCGCATCCGTTTGACCTGATGCCATTTCAGTTTTTGCTGGCAGATCCGAAGGGCCTGAATGGTCCGCGACATCGACCCGCGCGACAATTGCCCCGAGCGCTCGAGCCCAAGCCCGAGCTGCACGGATTTCGAAAAGCTGTCCACAACGTTAAAGCCGCCACCCTTCGGTTCGGCGATCAACATGCGACAGCTATTGGTACCGAGGTCCAGCGCTGCGTATAAAGCAGGCGAACCCTTGGCACGCGGCACGGGGGCTTTAGCCGTTTTGACAAGCGCGCCCGCACCTTTGGGACGCTTTGGCGCCATGACGTCGCGCCTTTCATTTCGAGTTACAAAAACGATAGGCATTCGGTGGGTTTGGCGCAAGTCTGTTAAGGGGCCCCGAACCGCCCTGCCCCTTGGCAAGTCGTTTGCACAGCGCCATTTGTCGAAAACAAACCGTGTCCGGTATGCGCGCTGGATTATGCACGGCAAAACAGGATTAGGAATCAGATGCCTGACGTAACCATCGTATACTGGCGCGACATCCCTGCTCAGGTCATCGTCGGGAAAGGCCGTCGCGGTGCAAAGCGTCAGCTGGAAGAGCGGTTCGAACAGGCAATCGACCGCGCCGCGATGAAGGTGAACGCCAAGGATGCCGATGCCTATCTGGCCGAATGGCGCAAGGCGGCGCCCTACCCGGTCGATGGTGAACCCGGCGCCGTGGCCGAAGCCGAGGCGACACGGTTGGAAACCGAATATGATCAAAACCGCCTGAAGGCGCTTATCGATAATGACGGCTGGGCCTAGCGCCCCGGATCGAGAAAAGGAAACGGCATATGGCATTGCTGAATTTCAGAAAAGATGACGGCCCCCGCGCCGGAACCCTTTCGCCCGAAGTCGAGGCCTTTCTTCAGGGCTATTCGATCGAGGTGATGCCGCGCACGGCCTCCAAGGTCGATAACTTTCGCGATCTGCTGCCCCAAGGCACTCGCGTTTATGTCGCTCATATCGAGGGCACACCCATCGAAGACATGGTCGCGACCGCCAAACGCCTCAATGCCGAAGGCTATCCGGTCATGCCGCATTTTCCGGCCCGCATTATCAAGGATGAGGCCACGTTGCGCGACTGGATTGCCCGCTATCAGGGTGAGGCCGATGTCCGTCAGGCCCTGCTGCTCGCCGGCGGTGTCGACAAACCGCAAGGCGCGTTTGAAAGCTCGATGCAATTGCTTGAAACCGGCGCCTTCGATGATGCGGGCTTTACCAACCTCAACGTAGCGGGACACCCTGAGGGCAACCGCGACATCGACCCCGCTGGCGGCATGGCCAATGTCGAAGCCGCGCTGCGCTGGAAGCAGGACTTCTCGGAAAGAACCGATGCAGACATGGCGATCGTGACGCAGTTCGCCTTCGAGGCAGGCCCGATCATCGAATGGGCCGACGGGCTCAAAGCCGCCGGAATCAACCTGCCCATCCACATCGGCATCGCGGGCCCTGCCAAGCTGCAGACCCTCATCAAGTTCTCGATTGCCTGCGGTGTTGGCGCTTCGCTGCGTGTGCTGCAACGGCGCGCGCGGGATGTGACCAAGCTGCTTTTGCCCTTCGAGCCGACCGAGGTAATCTCCGATCTCGCGGCGCATAAGGCAAAGCATCCCGATTTCGGGATTACCAACGTGCATTTCTTTCCGCTGGGGGGTATCAAGACCAACGCAAATTGGGCCATCGAAAACGGCGGGCAAGCTGCCGTACCGGCCACCAGCGCCTGAGGAAAGAGTATGACGCAGACTATCGTCGAATCGAAGACCAAGACCGCCATCATCGGCTTTGACCAGCCATTCTGCGTCATCGGAGAGCGTATCAACCCGACCGGTCGCAAAAAGCTGGCGGCCGAACTTGAGGCGGGCGACTTTTCGACCGTTGAAAAGGATGCGTTGGCCCAGGTCGCGGCGGGCGCTGCGGTTCTCGATGTGAATGCGGGCGTTGTCTATAATTCGAACCCCAACCCGAACGAAACCGAACCGCCCCTGATGCGCAAGATGATCGAGCTGGTCCAGGGCCTGGTCGACGTGCCGCTTTGCATCGACAGCTCGGTGCCCGGCGCGCTTGAGGCCGGTCTGGAGGTGTGCGAGGGCCGCCCCTTGCTGAACTCCGTCACTGGTGAGGAAGAGCGGCTTGAGCAGATCCTGCCGCTGGTCAAGAAATACAACGTGCCGGTTGTCGCGATCTCGAACGACGATACCGGTATCTCCGAAGATCCCGAAGTACGCTTCGCAGTGGCGAAAAAGATCGTTGAACGGGCTGCCGATTTCGGGATCCCCGCACATGATATTGTCGTCGACCCCCTTGTCATGCCCGTCGGCGCGATGGCGACCGCAGGTCTGCAGGTCTTTACCCTCGTCCGCCGCCTGCGCGACGAACTTGGCGTGAACACGACCTGCGGCGCATCGAACATTTCCTTCGGGTTGCCGAACCGGCACGGCATCAACAACGCATTCCTGCCAATGGCCATGGGTGCAGGCATGACGTCAGCCATCATGAACCCGATTGCGTTGCCGATTGGTCCAAAAAAGATCGCCGAAAAGCGCGCCGAAGTGGCCGCCGCCGGGATCATCGTGCCCGACACCATGGATGACGAAACCTTTGCCAAGACATTCGGCATGGGATCGACCGTGCCCAAGGCGGGCAAGGAAATGGAGGCCATCCGCGCGGCCAATTTCCTGACTGACAATGACCCCCATGGCGGCGCGTGGATCCGGTTCAACAAATCGGACGAAGCCGGAGCAGAAGGCCGCGGCCGCGGCGGACGCAGCGGCGGGCGGCGACGCAGAGCGGGTTAACCCTCTCAAAAGCTGACAAACCGATGGCCCGCTTTTCGCGGGCCATTTGGATTCTGCATGCAACGGTTAACGCTGCATTAACCCTCCAAGCCGTAAGCAGGCTGGACCGAATGGGTAGCGAAGGCCGCCTTGAATTCCGGGCGGCGTGCGGATCATTCGGACAAAGAATACAAACAGCGCCCCGCGCGGCGGTTCGAAACGAGCAGGAGAACAATGAATGAGCCTCAGGGTCCTCGCCGTCGATGACGATCCCACCACCTGCGAGATCCGCACGGCGCTAGAACCCAAGGGGTTCGTGGTTCACACGGCCGATGACGGTGCGGATGCGATCGATCTGCTCGACGCTATGTCGCCCGACGTCATTTTTGCCGGGATCAACCTGCCCCGCATGGGCGGTATCGGTTTCATCGACGCGGTGCGCGGGCGCCAAGATCACCGCAAGACCCCGATCCTCGTCATGACGGCCGAGACCGAAACCGACCTAAAGCTGCAGGCCCGCGAAGCCGGTGCGACGGGCTGGATTGCGAAACCGCTTGAGCCCGCGAAACTGCTGCAAGCGCTTCAGATGGTGGCGGGCTGAGCGCCCGCACTGTCATCGCACCAAGTACGGCTGCACATCGATGTTTGAGATTTGGCTCCGGCGGTAGGGATCGAACCTACGACCAATTGATTAACAGTCAACTGCTCTACCGCTGAGCTACGCCGGAACTGGCGTGCGATATAGCAAGAGCGATTAGGGGCGTCCAGAGGGTTTGAAGGGAAAATCGACGCTATCGATCAGGGCGAACGCGGCGTCTGACATGCCCCAGACTGATGCCCCGAATAAGATCGGCGCAGATCAGTCGTAAGCGGCTGTTTTCATTGTATTAAGGTCCTGACCAAACGCCCATACGATCGGCCGGCGCGATCCCCAAGACCTCCAGCCTCGCTTCGAGTAGGACAGATGCGGGCCCCTACCCCTCTCGGTCGGCCCGGATCAGCGCGGCGTATGCCTGACGGATCCGATGGAACAGCGGGCCCGCCTGGCCATTGCCGATTATGCGGCCATCGATCTCGAAAACAGGTGTCTGCGCGCCGAACGTACCGGTCAGAAAGGCTTCGTCGGCGGAATATGTGTCGACCAGCGAATAGTTCCTTTCAAAGACCGGAATCCCCTCGGTTTGGCAGATATCGATGACCTTCTGCCGCGTGATCCCGTTCATGCAATAGTCGCCGGTCGAGGTCCAAACAGCGCCCTTCTTCACAATGAAGAAGTTGCAGGCATTCGTGGTGTTCACGAAGCCAAACGGATCGAGCATCAGCGCCTCATCCGCCCCCGCCTGCACCGCATGATTAAGCGCGATGATACAATTCAGTTTCGAATGTGAGTTCAGCTTTGCATCCTGCGTCAGCGGCAGCCCCCGGTGATGGGGGACGGTGAACAGGCGCACACCGCGCTCGACCACGGCGGGGTCTGGCTTCGAATGTTCCGCTATGATGACCACGGTTGCGCCATAGATGCTCAGATGGGGATGCTGGAACGGCTTGCGTTTGCGGCCGCGCGTCACCATCAGACGGATATGGACGTCATCGACCATATCGTTCGCGTCTAGCGTATCCTGAACCGCCTGCTTTACCCCGGCGCGGTCAAGCCCGATGTCGATCTCGGTGTAGCTGGCCGCTTCGAACAGCCGGTCCAGATGGTCGTCGAAGAACGGGATATGGCCATGATGCAGCCGCAGCCCTTCCCAGATGCCGTCACCCAGAAGAAAGCCGCTGTCATAGACCGACACGACCGCCTGATCGCGCGGTACAATCTGGCCATTCACGTAGATCTTGATGCTCTCGTTCCGAACGTCTTCGGAGGCGTCATGGGTCGAAAGGTGTGCCATAGGCACATCAATTGCAGCGCCAGCGCCAAGGTCAAGCGGAATGGGCTTTGCAGACCGGCACGGCCTGCGCAGTATCCGTGCCATGACGGAATGCCATACGATAGCGAATGATGTCCTGCGGGCCGAGATCGCGCCACTCGGGGCGAGCCTTGTCGGGCTCTGGACGAATGCGGGTCGTAATCTGGTGCTGGGCCTGTCGGATCTTGAGGGCATTGAAAAGATGCCCGGCACCGCCGGGTCGATCGTTGGCCCGCTGGCGAACCGGATCGGCAATGCGTCTGTCACGCTTGACGGGACCGTCTGGAACATGACGGCGAACGAAGGCACCACGGCCTTGCACGGCGGACCGACAGGCATTCAAAAGCGGCACTGGTCCGTAACCGAAGAAACGCCAACCCGCCTGACCCTCGCGATCGACCTTCCGCATGGGGATTGTGGGCTGCCCGGCAATCGCAGGATCGAGGCGGTCTATGAACTCGACGGGCCGAACCTGATCCTCACGCTCACGGGCGAGACCGATGAAGACACCTATCTGAACCTCGCCCATCACCCTTATTGGAGCCTCGATGACCTGGCCGACACGTCAGGTCACGAACTGCGCGTCATGGCCGACTGGATGGTCGTTGTTGGGCCCGACAAGGTGCCGACGGGCGCGGTCACGACAGCGGCGGGGCCGTTTCACCTGTCAAAAGGCGGGCTGATCCCGCCGGATGCCGATCACTGCTACTGCCTGGGCGGTCGGCGCTTTGACAGCCCCAAGCTTGCGGCCAAGCTGCATGGATCGGATGGCACGATGATGTCGATCGAAACGACAGAGCCCGGGCTGCAGGTCTATTCGGGGAGCAAGCTGCCGAAACTCGCCGCCGAGGCCTGCCGCGGAAAGACGATTCAGCCCTTCGCCGGGGTCGCGCTCGAGCCGCAGGGATGGCCGGATGCGCCGAACCACCCACACTTTCCATCGGTGCGTGTATCGAAGGACGAACCTTACCGGCAGGTCACCCGATACTGTTTCCAGAACATCTAATATCTCACGATAAAGTTCACTTTCCCGCCTCAAAATTGTCTTTGTATCAACAGCGGTCTGCGCTTTACTTACCTTACGGAAGGGTAAGTGGGTGTTGTAATGGTACAGAACAACAAAACAGCGAAATCGGAATCAAACGCTCCGGCGAAACCTCAGAAAGAGGCTCCGCAGCCGGTGTTCACAGATTACGCCAGCATCTAGGCTGGGCGTAAATCACGCGTTATTCTGCGCGCATGACGGAACCTGTCAGCGCGATAAGAAATCTCGGCCCTGCCATGGAGGATGCCTGCGCGAGGGCGGGTATCCACTCGGCTGACGAACTGCGGGCGCTTGGACCTGATGAGAGCTATCGGCGGCTGTTGCAGGCGGGCACAAAACCGCACTTCATTGGCTATTACGTCCTGGTCATGGGTTTGCAGGGGCGCCCGTGGAACGATTGCAAGGGCAAGGAAAAGGCCGATCTGCGCAAACGCTTCGATGCGATCCGGGCCGCTGCATTCGACAAGAACCGTTCGGCCTTTGAAACCGCGATGAACGAGATTGGCGTGATCGAACCGCGCCAGCGATCCAGCTCGGGCTAGCGGCGCGGACCAAAGCACATTATCTGCGGGTCATGGCTGTCTCAATTCCATTCGACAACACATATGCCGCCCTGCCAGACGGGTTCTACACCCGTCTCGACCCCACCCCGGTCAAGGAACCGGCGCTTGTAGCCTACAACGACGATTTGGCCAGCCTGTTGGGCATCTCAATCAACGACCGTGAAGATCAGGCAAGGATATTTGCGGGCAACGTCGTGCCCGCCGGGGCAAGCCCCCTGGCGCAGCTTTATTCGGGTCACCAGTTCGGCCAATACAATCCGCAGCTTGGCGACGGACGGGCGATCCTGTTGGGCGAAGTCGTCGGCACTGACGGCGTCCGGCGCGACATCCAGCTGAAGGGATCGGGGCCTACCCCCTATTCGCGTAGGGGCGACGGGCGGGCGTGGCTGGGCCCGGTCCTGCGGGAATATGTCGTGTCCGAGGCGATGCATCATCTTGGCATCCCGACAACGCGCGCCCTTGCCGCCGTTCTGACCGGCGAGCAGATCTTTCGCGAAGGCCCCCTGCCCGGCGCTGTCCTGACCCGCGTGGCCCAGAGCCATCTGCGTGTCGGCACCTTTCAGGTGTTTGCGCATCGTGGTGAGATCGATGCCCTGCGCGCGCTCACCGATTACGCAATCGCGCGGCACTATCCCGATGTTGACGGCGCCATGGGGCTCTTAGCCGCTGTATGTGAACGACAGGCGGAACTGATCCCGGCCTGGATGTCCGTCGGCTTTATTCACGGCGTCATGAACACCGACAATTGCAGCATCGCCGGCGAGACCATCGATTACGGCCCGTGTGCATTCATGGATGCCTATCACGAGGGTCGCGTTTTCAGCTCCATCGACCAGATGGGCCGCTACGCCTTCGGGAACCAGCCCCGGATCGCGGTGTGGAACATGGCGCAATTCGCAACCGCCCTGATCCAGCAATGCGACGACAAGGAGAAAGCCGTCGAAGAGGCCACCGCCATCGTCCACGGCATGCCGGATCTGCTGCAGCGGGCATGGTTGCGGCGGTTCGGGCGAAAGCTGGGTCTCGCAGATGCCACGCCCGAAGATCAGCCGTTGATCGAGGAACTCCTCGCCCTGATGCAGACCGACGGCGCGGATTTTACCAACACGTTCCGGTCGCTCTCCGACGGGTCTGCCAGTGATCAGTTTCTTGATCGGGACCGCTTTGCCGCGTGGGAGACGAAATGGCGCGAACGGTTGCGCGATGAACCGGATGCCGAGACCACGATGCAGGCCGCCAACCCGGTTCTTATCGCCCGCAATCACCGGGTTGAGGCCATGATCGAGGCGGCGGTGGCCGGGGATCTTGCGCCTTTCGAGCGGCTGACGACCGCGCTGGCCAAGCCTTTTTCCAATGATGATGACGTAGCCGATCTGCGCCGCCCTCCGACCCCGGAGGAGGTTGTTCCCGCCACTTTTTGCGGTACCTAGGCGGGCTGCGCGCGCCGGGCGGGCCGGTTGATCAGCAAGATACCGACAGCGACCAGCGCAAGTGCGGCCCAAACCGTCACGTCAACCTCTTCTCGTAGAAGCAACCAGCCGAGCATCACCGAAAAGACCGGCGACAGAAAACTGAACGAGGCGACCGACGACGCGGGATAGATCGTCATCAGCCAGAACCAGAACAGAAATCCAAAGCTCGCAATCAGCAGGATCTGAAATCCAAGCCCCCAGATGTGGATCGGTTGAACGTCGCGGATGAGGTCGCCAAAGAATGGCGCCGCCAGCAGCAGCATCGGCGCCGAGATCAGCACCTGCCAGAACAGTTGTTGTTCCGGTCGCGCGGTGCTGAGCGGTGTGATCCGAACGCACAGCACGATCCCGGCCCAGCACATGGCGGCAATCAGGGCCAGGAGATCGCCGGCAAGACTGGCCGAGCCTCCGCCCCGGTTCGACACCGCGAGCGCCACGCCACACATTGCAAGGACAAGACCGACGCTGCGCACACCCGTCAGCCGTTCGCCCGGCAAAACGAAATGCGCGGCCAGCGCCAGCCATACCGGCATCGAGTAAAAGATGATCGACGCACGGGAAACGGTGGTCAGATCGAGCGCGGTGTAAAGGCAGATGAATTCGAGGCCGAAGAGGATACCCGCAACGACACCACCCCAAACCGCATTTGGGGGCAGACCCACCGGGATCGACCGCGCCCGCATCCAGAGCCAAAGAACAAGGACCGCCCCGAATGACCGCAAACCCGCCTGAAAGACGGGGCCAAATCCGTCATTCGTCACCTTGATGACGACCTGGTTAAATGCGAGATGCAGCGCGAAGGCGGTCAGGGCAACAGCGCCAAGTGCGTCCATGTGATCTTTGCGGGCCATGCGGGGCACAAGGGCGGCGCGACGCGACAATGTCAATGCATCGGTCGTCTCAGAAATGTTGCGTTCACCAGCGCAAGTTGTGGCACAGTCGAATCATAGATCGAAAGACGAGGGAGGTTTCAGCAATGAGTTTGATGAAAACGCTGGCGAAAGTCGCTGTTGGTGTCGCGATCGCAAAGGGCGCCAGCCATTTGATGAAAAACCAGGGCAATGGCACATCGAATGCCGGGCTTGGCGGGATGCTGGGTGGGCTGGCAGGCGGCGCGGGTGGCTCTGGTGGCCTGCAAGGTATGCTTGGCGGTCTGACCGGGGGCGGCGCGGGCGGCGGTGCCGATCTGCAGGGCATGCTGGGCGGTCTCATGGGTGG
>CAWUIQ010000093.1:0-12202 GCA_963922565.1 uncultured Rhodobacterales bacterium | reverse complement strand
CGAAACCACGCCCTCGGCTGCGGCGCCAGCCGCGTCCGAGCCCGTGGTTGCCGCCGAAGGGCCGGGATCAAAGCCCGAGTCACTCGCCGCCGCCCGCGATGGTCAGCCCGACGATCTGAAACAGATCAAGGGCGTCGGACCAAAGCTTGAGGCGCTCTTGCATTCGATGGGCTTTTTCCATTTCGATCAGGTCGCCGCATGGGGCCCGCAGGAGGTCGCCTGGGTCGATCAGAACCTCCAGGGCTTCAAGGGCCGGGTGAGCCGCGACAACTGGGTGTCGCAGGCCAAGATCCTCGCCGAGGGTGGCGAGACCGAGTTTTCGAAAAAGGTCGGAAAGGGCGGCGTTTACTAGTAACGCCGGACATGGATGAGCGATGAACAGGACAGCACCACCAAAGCCGGTCAGCGCCTCGCGCTGGTCATTGCCGGTGTGGCGCTGGCCTGGATCGCTCTGAACTTTATCGGGTCGCAGATGGGCTGGTCCAACCGGACCCGCGCGCTCTTTGACCTCGCAGCGCTTGCCGGTTTCGGCTGGGCGTTTTGGATAGCAATTGGCATCTGGCGGTCGCGCCAGAAGGATGAGGGTTGAGCAGGATGCTTGAAGACAAGGACCGGATCTTTACGAACCTTTACGGGATGCACGACCGGACGTTGAAGGGCGCTCAGGCCCGTGGCCACTGGGATGGCACGGCGGATCTCATCAAGAAGGGGCGCGACTGGATCGTTCAGGAAATGAAGGATTCCGGTCTGCGCGGCCGGGGTGGCGCGGGCTTTCCCACCGGTCTCAAATGGTCCTTCATGCCCAAGGAAAGCGATGGCCGTCCGGCCTATCTGGTCGTGAACGCGGACGAATCCGAGCCCGGCACCTGCAAGGACCGCGAGATCATGCGCCACGATCCGCATACGCTGATCGAGGGCTGCCTGATCGCGTCCTTCGCGATGAACGCCAACACCTGCTACATCTACATTCGCGGCGAATACATCCGCGAGAAAGAGGCGCTGCAGAACGCCATCGACGAAGCCTATGACGCAGGCCTTGTCGGTCCAAACGCCGCCGGGTCCGGCTGGGATTTCGACATCTTCCTGCACCACGGCGCGGGCGCCTATATCTGCGGCGAGGAAACCGCCCTGCTCGAAAGCCTCGAGGGCAAAAAGGGCATGCCGCGGATGAAGCCGCCGTTCCCGGCGGGGGCGGGTCTTTACGGTTGCCCGACAACGGTGAACAACGTCGAATCCATCGCTGTCGTGCCCACGATCCTGCGGCGCGGGGCCGAGTGGTTCGCGGGCTTCGGACGGCCCAACAACGCAGGGACCAAGCTCTTTGCCATCTCGGGCCACGTCAACAACCCCTGCGTCGTTGAAGAGGCGATGTCGATCGGCTTTGAGGAGCTGATCGAAAAGCATTGCGGCGGCATTCGCGGCGGCTGGAAGAACCTCAAGGCGGTCATTCCGGGCGGCTCCTCCGTGCCTTGTATCCGGGGGGAAGAGATGCGCGAGGCGATCATGGATTTCGACTATCTGCGCGAAAAACGCTCGGGCCTCGGCACCGCGGCGGTGATCGTGATGGATCAGTCGACCGACATCATCAAGGCGATCTGGCGGCTGTCGAAATTCTACAAGCACGAAAGCTGCGGCCAGTGCACACCCTGCCGCGAAGGCACAGGCTGGATGATGCGGGTGATGGACCGCTTGGTCAAAGGCGAGGCCGAGGTCGAAGAGATCGACATGCTCTTCGACGTGACCAAACAGGTCGAAGGCCACACAATCTGCGCGCTCGGTGACGCGGCGGCGTGGCCGATCCAGGGCCTGATCCGCAACTTCCGGGACGAGATCGAAGACCGGATCAGGGAAAAGCGCGGCGGCAAAGTCGAGATCGCGGCGGAGTGAGAGCGCTCGCAGCAGTTGCTTTGGTGGTGCTCGCCAATTGCTCACCACTGGGCGACGGCGTTGTTCCTGCGCGGGACGGTGTGTCGTTTCAGGGTGAGGATTATGATCTGTTTTTCTGGAATTCGAGCCTTGTAGGGGTTAGCGGCACATGTGCGAAACCGGGTAGTAGAGAAACAGATGTGCTGACCGTCCCGCCGCTTCGACGTGCTACTATTCTGGTAAAACGGTCGGACGGAATGCCAGTCCAATGTGCTGATGCGCTTGCGGTTCTAGCGCTTGCGCGTGACTTCTGCGATCAGGTTTCGAGAACAACAGACATGGAACCACGCCTCATTTGGAGAGAGGATGGAGCTGTGGAAGTACAAAACGCCTGCCGCAACAGAGTTTTTCTTTGATCGTATGCACCTCGCTGAATTCAACATCGGCATGCTGAAATACGACTGGGGCGACCCGCGCTTGGCGGATTTCGCTGACAATCTCGACCTTTTTCATGACATCGGAGCGGAGTGACGGGTGATGGTGCGGTTCGCAATTGTAATCATCTTCTTTGCCTGCGCCGCACCGGCTTGGGCGCAAGACAAGTATGATCAGTTCGTCGGGCAATACATGGCGGCCAGTCTGATCACCGCTGGTTGCTCCGGCTTCACGGTGCTTAACGTGCCGGGGGCTGGATACACGGCAAAGACCGAAAACGGGCTGAGAGAGCAGAAGGTTTTGCGGTTGCTCTACTACACCAAACCACCTCGATTGACGGCCGTCGGTCGTTACGCGCTCACCGAGCGAAACGTGAATCCGGACGATACCGCGGCCCTCTGCCGTTTTGGTCGCCAGATCGCGGAAAAGCAGGATACGATCGGACGCTTCCTGAGGTTCCGCTAGAAAGGCTTCGGTGTTTCACCTCGTGGAATGTAACGCAGCTATTGGCCGTGGCGGATAGGGATTAAGTAGATTGACAACAAAGCTGGCTGATGTTTGTCGCGTCGACGCTATGGCGCGCGATTGGTCGGCAGAGGCAAGCGCCCGCAAGAACCTGAAGCATGGCGTTAGATGTAGATTGTTTAGGAGTGTCTTTTTATGTGTGATCATACGCCAACGCCCCCTCATCCCGGACACTGCAAGGCGTGCGGGCATGATAACGGCTTGGGGTTCGGCCATACGATCAAGTGTTCGAACTGCGGCCGACATATTTATGCGGATGGTACCCCCAAAAAGCCGCCTGAACCGGCCAAGCCGGCCAGTATGGGATTTGCCGTATTGGTCGGGTTAGCGCCGGTCGCAATTATTGTGCTGAGCACGATCTTATACAGTCTCGGCTTCTTTTGAGGGGGTCCTATGCACCTCGCTGAATTCAACATCGGCACTCTGAGATACGACTGGGACGATCCACGCCTGGCGGATTTCGCTGACAATCTCGACCGGGTTTATGACATCGCGCGGCGCAGCCCGGGTTATGTCTGGCATATGGAAGGCGAGGATATGGAGGCGGCGCAGCTCGACCCCGCAAGCCCGCTTGGGGGCAATCCGCGCACGGCCTCGACCCTTTCGGTCTGGGAAGACGCGGAAAGCCTGCGCCGCTTCACCTTCGACACGGTGCACAAGCAATTCTACGATCGCCGCGCGGAATGGTACGACCCGGCAGAGCAGGGCATGCGTCTGGTCATGTGGTGGGTCAGCCCCGGCCACCGGCCCGGTATTGCTGAGGCGGCCGAACGGCTGGCCCATCTCACCTGCCACGGCGACACCGATCGGGCCTTTGGTTGGGCCCACCTGCGCACGGTGACCTAAGACCCTGCTAACCCCGCAGGCTTAGAACCCCGGCCAGTCGACTCGCGGGGCTGACCCCTCGCGCCATATGGACGAACCGGCACCGGCCGGCCCCATCCAAGGGGGCAGGACCCCCGCGCGCGTTTGACCTTTGGAGGGCTTGGCATCCCTCCACGGCCCGTCCCGCCACTCAACAGGACATCGACGCATTAGCCGTCGCAGCCCGGCGCCCAAGTTGGTGACCCGGGCCATCGGTGCATCCCGTCATGGATATCACCGATTGCCGCACTGCCCCATTGCGCCACCGCTCACAGGGACCGATAACAAAGCGGATGCCGTTTGATCCATCGGGAGCCTGACCATGACAGCCCATCATCTTGCCGAGCTCAACATCGGGCGCCTGATCGCACCAACCGACGACCCGCGGGTGCAGGAGTTCATGGACAATCTCGACCGCGTGAACGGGTTGGGCAAGCGGATGCCGGGCTTTGTCTGGATGATGGAAGGGTCGGGCGAGCCGGGGACGGGCAACACCGAGAACAACATCGGCGATGACCCGCAATTCGTGGCGAACCTGACGGTCTGGCAGGACGCCCCCAGCCTTGAGCGCTTTGTCTGGGGCACGATCCACAAACAATTCTATGACCGGCGGGCCGAATGGTTCGAAGTGCTTGGGGCGATGCATTTCGTCATGTGGTGGGTGCCGGAAGGCCATCAACCCACGCTTGAGGAAGGTCTCGAGCGGTTAGAACATCTGAAACTTCATGGCGATACGGATCACGCATTCGGATGGTCCCACTTGCAAGCCGCGCAGATGTGGCGCACACACCGGTGCCAGGAAGTAGCGGCGGAGTAACGTCATGAAACGGCCTGTAAATCAGCCTCGCACCCGCGCCATAGCGGCGGCGCGCAACACCACACCCACGGCATTCATCTGGATGGGCCTGATCGTGGCGGCGTTGATCCTGACCGCGTGCGGCCAGCGCCAGGAACAGATCACCTTTGATGGTCAGGCATTCCGCGCCAATCTCAAGCGGGTGGACGGGTCGCGCGATACCTTCACGATCGAGGTCAGCCCGGCCTCTGCCAGTGTCGAAGGCGCGCGCGAGGCGGGCCGGTATGAATCGACCGTTTATTGCATCGATCAATACGGAACATCGGACGTCGCTTGGGTGCTTGGCCCAGATGATCCTGACGAAGAACTGCAGATCGAAAACGACCGTCTCATCCTGCAGGGAACCTGCGCGCCTTGAGCGAAAAAGATGGCGACATTTTGCACGCTGCCCTTGGCCCCGGTCTCTTGATATTGCATAGCAGCATCGGACTGTCCCTTGTGCATCCTTTGTGCTGCACGACAGGAGAGACGGAATGCGCGCGCTTGGAATAGCCCTGATGATGAGCTTTGTTGCCGGCAATGCCCTTGCCAAGCCCCCGTTGCGGGACGTGAGCAAGATCGACAACGAGCTCTACTACATCGCCTTGGCCGACGAGATTTCGAAGAAGTGCGATGATTTGTCGGGCCGCCGTCTGAAAGCGGTGAACAAGATGTGGTCACTTCGGTCCCATGCGAACGAGCTGGGGTATTCAGACGCAGAAATTCGCGCTTATGTTGAGTCTGATGCCGAAAAGGCCCGGATGCGCGCGAAGGGTGAGGCCTTTCTTGCCGCCAAGGGCGTCAGCAAGGGCGATCCGGAAACATATTGCGCGGTCGGCCGCGCGGAAATTGCACGAAACAGCGCCATTGGCGTGTATCTGAGGGCGAAATAGAGCATGTCTGATCTCCGCAAGATTGTCATCGACGACCAGGAAATCGAGGTTCCCGGGGCCATGACGCTGATCCAGGCTTGTGAAGAGGCGGGGATCGAGATCCCGCGCTTTTGCTATCACGAGCGTTTGTCGATCGCGGGGAACTGTCGGATGTGCCTTGTCGAGGTTGTGGGTGGCCCGCCCAAACCCGCGGCCTCCTGCGCGATGCAGGTCAAGGATCTGCGCCCCGGGCCGGAAGGTCAGCCCCCGGTCGTCAAGACCAACAGCCCCATGGTCAAGAAGGCCCGCGAGGGCGTGATGGAATTCCTGCTGATCAACCATCCGCTCGATTGCCCGATCTGCGATCAGGGTGGCGAATGCGATCTGCAGGACCAGGCGATGGCCTATGGCGTCGATTTCAGCCGTTTCCGCGAACCCAAGCGCGCCGTCGATGACCTTGATCTCGGCCCGCTGGTCGAAACCCATATGACGCGCTGCATCTCGTGCACCCGCTGCGTCCGCTTCACGACCGAGGTCGCCGGCATCACCCAGATGGGCCAGACGGGCCGGGGCGAGGACGCGGAAATCACCGCCTATCTGGGCGAGACGCTCGACAGCAACCTGCAGGGCAACATCATCGATCTCTGCCCGGTCGGTGCCCTCACGTCCAAGCCTTACGCCTTCACCGCGCGGCCCTGGGAGCTGACCAAGACGGAAAGCGTTGACGTAATGGATGCGCTTGGCTCGAACATCCGGGTCGATACGAAGGGTCGTGAGGTCATGCGCTTTCTGCCGCGCAACCATGACGGGGTGAACGAGGAGTGGATTTCGGACAAGACCCGCTTTGTCTGGGACGGCCTGCGCCGCCAGCGGCTCGACAAGCCGTATATTCGCGAGAATGGCAAGCTGCGCCCCGCCACTTGGCCCGAGGCGCTGACCAAGGCGGCTGAAGCCATCAAGGGCGCGTCAAAGCTGGCGGGCCTTGTCGGCGATCTGGCACCTGTTGAAGCGGCTTATGCGCTTAAACAACTGGTCGAAGGGCAGGGCGGTGTTGTCGAATGCCGGACTGACGGGGCGAAACTGCCCGCCGGCAATCGCTCGGCCTATGTTGGCAATGCGCGGATCGAGGATATCGACGAAGCGAAGATGATCCTTCTGATCGGGACGAACCCGCGTGAGGAAGCGCCGGTGCTCAACGCCCGCATCCGCAAGGCGTGGTCGGCTGGTGCCACGGTGGGGCGGGTCGGTCCGTCCGCTGATCTGACCTATCCCGTTGTCGAACTTGGCGATGGTCGCGCGACGATTGAAAACCTGCTGACCATGGATCACTCCGACAAGGAAAGCGGCGTGATTATCATCGGGCAGGGTGCGTTGCAGGGCGAAGATGGCGCAGCGGTTCTTGCAGCGGCGATGAAGCTGGCCGAGGTCGGAAAGTCGAAACTGCTGGTTCTGCACACCGCCGCCGGTCGTGTCGGTGCAATGGACGCGGGCGCGACGAATGACGATGGGATGGCGGCCATTGGCGGGGCGGACGTGATCTACAACCTCGGCGCGGACGAGATCGAAATTGCCGAAGGCCCATTCGTCATCTACCAGGGCAGCCACGGTGATCGCGGCGCGCATCGGGCCGACGTGATCCTGCCGGGCGCGGCCTATACCGAGGAACAGGGCCTTTTCGTCAACACCGAAGGACGGCCACAGCTTGCCCTGCGGGCCGGGTTCGCACCGGGGGAAGCCAAGGAAAACTGGGCCATCCTGCGGGCGCTGTCGGCCGAGATCGGCGCGACGCAGCCATGGGACAGCCTTGCCGCATTGCGCCAGGCGCTGGTCAAGGATGTGCCGCATCTCGCGGAAATCGACGAGGTTCCGGAAAACGAATGGCAGGCTCTGCCTGCGGGTGATCTGGGCAGCGGGGCGTTCCAGTACGCGATTGCAGACTTCTACCTGACCAACCCGATTGCCCGGGCAAGCACGCTGATGGCCGAACTCAGCGCCAACGCCAAGGCGCGAAACGGCCAAGCGCTGGCGGCAGAGTGAAGGTGGTGGCGCTGATCCCCCTGATGCCCCTCGCCGCATGCGGACCAAGCGTGCCTGTGGCGGAGGATTTCATACCTGATTACAGGCGCATCGAAACCACCCGGCTTTCGGCCGAAATCGTGCAGGTCGAGGTCGAGATGACCAACGCGTTGACCGCTGAAAACGTTAAGGATTACGGCGATTGCGCTGCCGCTGGTTACGCTTTGTCAATCGATGGCGGCTACGCGCGGCATTTACGCACAAAAGTCGACGAAGACTCTGGCGTCTGGACGGCGGATGCTGTTTACACCATCTCGCGTGACCGGCCCTCCGGGCTGGAAGTGATCGACGCCGCCGAGCAGGTCGAGAACTGCGCAACAAGGGGCATACCGACGGTTTGAGGACCTGATGGCTGATTTCTTTACCACACCGGGCGGCATCGCCCTGATCATCCTGGCTCAGTGTCTTGCTGTTGTTGCCTTCGTGATGATCTCGCTTCTGTTCCTCGTCTATGGCGATCGCAAGATCTGGGCGGCCGTCCAGATGCGGCGCGGCCCCAATGTCGTCGGTGCCTATGGCCTTTTGCAGACCGTGGCGGATGCGCTGAAATACATCGTCAAAGAGGTCGTCGTTCCGGCGGGGGCCGACAAGACGGTGTTCATGCTGGCGCCGATGCTGTCTTTCGTTCTGGCGCTGATCGCCTGGGCGGTCATCCCCTTCAACGAAACCTGGGTGCTGAGCGATATCAACGTCGCGATCCTTTATGTCTTCGCCATCTCCTCGCTCGAGGTTTACGGCGTCATCATGGGCGGCTGGGCGTCGAACTCGAAATACCCGTTCCTGGGGTCGCTGCGGTCAGCGGCGCAGATGATTTCCTACGAGGTCTCGATTGGCCTGATCATAATTGGGGTCATTATCTCTACGGGATCGATGAATTTCGGCCAGATTGTTGGAGCGCAGGACGGGTCGTTCGGGTTCTTCTCGTGGTACTGGCTGCCGCACCTGCCGATGGTGTTCCTGTTCTTCATCTCGGCGCTGGCCGAGACCAACCGCCCGCCCTTTGACCTGCCCGAGGCGGAATCCGAGTTGGTTGCGGGCTATCAGGTCGAATACTCGTCAACGCCGTTCCTGCTGTTCATGGCTGGCGAATACATCGCGATCTTCCTCATGTGCGCGCTGATGACCCTCCTGTTCTTCGGTGGCTGGCTGTCGCCCATTCCCGGCCTGCCTGACGGGGCGCTGTGGATGGTCGCGAAGATGGCGTTCTTCTTCTTCCTCTTCGCGATGGTCAAGGCGATCACGCCCCGCTACCGCTATGACCAGCTGATGCGGCTGGGCTGGAAAGTGTTCCTGCCCTTCAGCCTTGTCTGGGTCGTGTTCGTGGCCTTCGCAGCCAAGTTCGACTGGTTCTGGGGCGGCTATGCCCGCTGGGCCGTGGGGGGCTGATGAAACTGGCCCAATCCATATCCGAAGCCGACGCGCATCAGCTCAAGGATCTTGCGGCCTTCCTCGTGGCCGAGCTGCAGATGCAGTCGCTTGATGTGACGACGGGCGAGATGATGGATGTGGAACCCGAGGATCTGAGCAAGGCCATGGCCGCCTGGGCCTTTATGCAAACCAACACGAAGGATGCCGACTTATGACGCAGATCGACTATAATCGCGCCGCTAAGTACTTCCTTTTGCAGGACTTCTGGCAAGGGATGAAGCTGGGCCTGAAATACTTCTTCGCGCCCAAGGCCACGTTGAACTACCCGCATGAAAAGGGGCCGCTCAGCCCCCGTTTCCGGGGCGAACACGCCCTGCGCCGCTATCCCAATGGCGAAGAACGCTGCATCGCGTGCAAGCTCTGCGAGGCAATCTGCCCGGCACAGGCAATCACCATTGACGCCGAGCCGCGCGAAGATGGCAGCCGCCGCACGACCCGCTACGACATCGACATGACCAAGTGCATCTATTGCGGCTTTTGCCAAGAGGCATGCCCGGTCGATGCGATCGTCGAAGGCCCGAATTTCGAGTTCTCGACGGAAACGCGGGAAGAGCTTTACTACGACAAGGAAAAGCTGCTGGAGAACGGCGAACGCTGGGAGGCCGAAATCGCCCGCAACCTGGAAATCGACGCGCCCTACAGATGACCGCTCCGGGAACGGATATCATTGCCGAGGGCAAAGCGCTGGCGGATCAGGTCAATCCTGGTGTGCATGATGCATTGCTGCAGCGGTACGAAGACAAGGTACCGGGCCTTGCCGACTATGTCGTCGGCACGGCCTATGGGCAGATCTACAACCGCCCCGGCCTTGATCTGAAGACGCGCCAGCTTGCGACAGTCGCGGCCCTCACCGCTCTCGGTGGTCAGACCGCCCCGCAATTGCGGGTTCATGTGGCCGCGTCGCTGAAAGCGGGCGCAAGCGAGACCGAAATCATCGAGGTCATTCTGCAGATGTCCCTCTATGGCGGCTTTCCGGCGATGATCAACGCGCTCAACGCGGCGCTCGAAGTGTTCGAGGCCCACGATGACTGATCTCAAGAACCCGTGGGCGACGATGATGGCGCAGGTGCAGGAGATGGCCAAGGCCTGGCCGCAGATGAACGCCTTTGATCCCAAATCGATCGAGGCGATGTGGCCGACCATGCCGAAGGAACTTATGGAGACGTGGTTCGGCAACACGGTCAATAAGGAAGGGCTCGACGCCCGCACGCGGCTCCTGATCACCCTGGCCGGTCTCACGATGCAGGGGGCGCAGAACGCCACTGCGGTGCGCCAGACCGTGCGGCACCTGCGCGAGACCGAAGCGACCGACCAGCAGATTATTGAAACGATCGGCATGATGTCGATGTTCGCCGGCATCCCGGCCATGACCCGTGCGATGGAACTCGCACAGGAGGTCATGGGCAACGACAGCGAGGACGAGGAATGACCGTTTTTGCCTTTTACCTCTTTGCCATCAGCGTGATCGCGGGCGGCCTTTTCACCGTCATCAGCCGCAACCCGGTCCATTCGGTCCTGTGGCTGATCCTCGCGTTTCTGTCCTCGGCGGGTCTTTTCGTGCTGCTTGGGGCGGAATTCGTCGCGATGCTGCTGATCATCGTCTATGTGGGCGCAGTTGCGGTGCTGTTCCTCTTCGTCGTTATGATGCTGGACGTGGATTTTGCCGAGTTGAAGGCTGAGATGGCGAAATATATGCCGCTTGCGCTGCTGATCGGCGTCGTGATCCTGATGCAATTCGCGCTGGCTTTCGGTGCGTGGGAGGCGAGCGACGCCGCAGAAGGGCTGCGGGCGCAGGTGACGCCGGTGGATCGCCACAACACCGAGGCGCTTGGCCTGATCCTTTATGATCAGTACTTCCTGCTGTTCCAGCTTGCAGGCCTTGTCCTGCTGGTCGCGATGGTGGGTGCCATCGTCCTCACGCTGCGCCACCGCGAAGACGTCAAACGCCAGGACGTGCTGGCCCAGATGTACCGCGACCCGGCCAAGGCGATGGAACTGAAGGACGTCAAGCCGGGGCAGGGGCTCTGATCTTGGTCCGGATTTTCGCAATATCTCTGATGCTGGCAAACCCGGCAGTGGCGCTCTCGCTCGCTGAATGCGACCGCACCACGCACATCTCGCATGGGGGTGAAGCCGATCACGTCGATCTGGGCGAAGGCCGCGTGATGTGGCGCGACTGGTGGAGCCAGGAGGGGACGGCGACGTCATTCACCCTTGTCGACTGTGCACCCGGCACCGCGCTCATGTTCCGCACACACGAAGAAAATATGGGCGACCGCTTGCCCTTTGATCGGACCGAAAAGGCGCTCGTCGTCATCGACCGGCATGAAAGCGGCGCGCGCATCTTTGCCACGTTCGACCGCATGGCCGCCGACCTTGAGGGCATCGCGCGCGATATCGAGATCAAAACACTGAACGCAGAGCCGTGCGCATGCGCCGCGCTCTACCCCGACACGCGGGGCGACAAGACGGAATTCATGCTGGGCTGAAGCCCGGCAACAGACGACAAGCGGGGACTTACCCCGGAGGGACGACATGATAGGACTTGAACACTACCTGACGGTCGCGGCGACGCTGTTCGTCATCGGCATCTTCGGGCTGTTTCTGAACCGCAAGAACGTGATCATCCTGCTGATGAGCATCGAGTTGATGCTGCTCGCGGTGAATATCAACCTCGTGGCGTTCTCGTCATTCCTTGGGGATCTGGTTGGGCAGGTGTTTACCCTGTTCGTGCTGACCGTCGCCGCGGCCGAGGCCGCCATCGGTCTTGCGATCCTCGTTTGTTTCTTCCGCACGCGCGGGACCATTGCCGTCGAAGACGTCAACGTGATGAAGGGATGATTGCGGTGAGTACTTCACTTCGATCTGCTGCAGTCATCGGGGCTTTCTCCGTGCTTGCCGGGTCCTCGAGCGTCGGTTGGGCCTCTATTCCGGTTGATTGCGCAGCTTCTGATGGCACGGCGTACGCGCTGGCTTGGGAGTTTAATGAAAATCTTTCGGCTTATCTCGCGCCTGAAGACCAGCGCGTTGTTCTCGCCAATTGCACCAGCAATGAGATGATCGACGTCAAGGCTTCCGATCTTAGCAAGCATGTCGGTCACGCCATGGGCGAAATCGAACGCATGGTTGCAAGCGACACAACTTACACTTTCGATGACGTTGCGGCTCGCTTGCGCGACCAAAACTATGCGGCAGACGTTGTTCCGCTTCGGCGTGATGGCTGCGTTTGCGAGGAGACTTAAGACGTGGAAACCATCATCCTCTTTGCCCCGCTCGTCGGCGCGCTCTTGTGCGGGTTCGG
>CAWUIQ010000092.1:0-12594 GCA_963922565.1 uncultured Rhodobacterales bacterium | reverse complement strand
TCGACACGCCCACGATGCGCCGCACGCGACCGGCGCGAGGCGATCGGATCGACCGGCAGCCGCATCCGGGCGAGCATGCGTTTGGCCGCGGCCATCTCCTCGGTGCTCATCTGTTCGAAGTCGAGCGTCTTGAGCTTTTCCTCGGCCGACATGGTGAGCGAGGCGTCAATCTCGATCTCGGTGCCTTCTACTTCGCCTTCAGGCTGCTCGGGTTGTGGCGCCTGCGCCCCGTCAAGCAGCGCCTCTGCCGCCCGTTTCTCGGCTGCCTGCGCGCTACGATCCTCCTGCACGCCCCGAACCGCGGGGATCATGTAGGACATCATGTGTTCGAGATATCGCGGGTCACGCCAGTAGAGGCGGAAGACCTGTGCGAAGGTCGCGCGCTGTTCGGGCCGGTTCACGAAACAGGCATGGAGCGTCCAGTAGAAATCCTGCCTGTCGGTAAAGCCCGCCGCCTCGACCGCCCGGATCGCGTCGAGCACGCGCCCCGGCCCGATGGGCAGCCCGGCCTTGCGCAGCGCGCGGGCGAAATGGGTGATGTTGCCCGTGAGCTTCGGGTCCGCAGGGATTTCAAGCGGGATCTGTTCAGGCATCCAATAACAAATACGCGCACCAAAACGCGAAGCCAGTAGGGATCAGAAAGCTCCAGACAACAACATAGAGCACAGCAGTCTTCTCGTACCACCATCCACTTTTGTTAAGGCTATCCAAACTGTTAACTATGTACGAAATGTCCTTGTTTGGTGCAGCGTCATTCTGTTGTCTTTCCAAAAAGGCACGACAATCTCTAAGAATATGCTCCATTTCGCTCCGGAGTTTTCCATCCGAATTAATACTTTGTGATGTCGATTTCACTCGTAAGGAGGAATTCCAGCTCGCCAAACTCACAAGATCACCAATCCAGTGAACCAGTAGGCTGCTCCAGAGTATGCCTAGCGTCCAAGCAGTAATCTCACGAATTTGTTCCGGCTTGACCGGAACTTCCAGAACCCTGATTTCTGCTTGGCTCAATCCAACTCGCTCAACCAAAATATACGCTACTGACAGCATAAGCAGACCTCGCCCGGAAGCGACCGTTTGGCGACTTAGTAGAGGAGCGCCATCGTAATTCATGCCGGTTCGAGCGTGGCCTTGGCCTCGTCCAGGATCCGCTTTGCCTCGGATCCTTGCAGTTTCTGTATATCGTCCTGGTATTTCAGGATCGCGCCCAGCGTGTCGGCGATGACCTCGGGGCTGAGGTTGATCATGTCGAGGGCCAGCAGGCATTTCGCCCAGTCGATGGTTTCAGCCACGCCCGGTTTCTTGAAGAGATCCTCGGTACGCAATTTCTGGACAAAGGCGACCACCTCGCGGCTGAGGCTTTCGGCGGCTTCGGGCGCGCGGGCCTGCAGGATCGCCATCTCTCGCTCGAATGTCGGGTAATCGACCCAGTGATAGAGGCAGCGGCGTTTCAGCGCGTCGTGGACTTCGCGCGTCCGGTTAGAGGTGACGATGACAATGGGCGGTTCCGGCGCTTTGATCGTTCCCAGCTCGGGGATGGTGACCTGAAAGTCGCTGAGCGCTTCGAGCAGGAAGGCCTCGAACGGTTCGTCCGTCCGGTCAAGCTCGTCGATCAGCAGGACAGGCGCACCGTTCTCATCCGGTCGCATCGCTTGCAGCAGGGGCCGTTCGATCAGGTAGTCGGCACTGAAAAGCTCGCGCTGCAGCACGTCGCGGTCGGCATTGCCCTCGGCCTCGGCGGTCCGGATGGCGACCATCTGCGCGGGGAAGTTCCATTCATAGACGGCCGTTGCAGCATCAAGGCCCTCATAGCATTGCAGACGGATCAGGCGGCGGCCGAGGCCGGTTGCCAGCGCCTTGGCGATCTCGGTCTTGCCCACGCCTGCCTCGCCTTCGAGAAACAGGGGCCGCCCCAGCCGCAGGGCCAGAAACACCACCGTCCCGAGCGCCCGTCCGCAGACATAGCCCTGATTGCCAAGCATCGTCTGCACGGCGTCAATACTGGTCAGTTCGGTCATCCGGACCCTCCTCTGCGCCCCAACCTGCACCGTGGGTCGGGGGCGTCAAGTACCACCAATGGCCCATGATTGACCCGATTCCGCCCCAATGGCATTGTAACGACGGGTTAACCAACGCTCTGGCAAAAGACCGGGGACTGGCTGAGGCATTGGACAAAACGGGGTCAGTTCGGCCCGGGCAGCAGGGCAGATTATGCAGATCACCGCCGTGACATGCGTCAAGAACGAGGGCCCGTTCCTGCTGGAATGGATCGCCTTCAACCGCGTGATCGGCGTCACCGATTTCCTATTCTATTCGAACGATTGCGATGATGGGACGGATGTCTTGCTGGACGCGCTTGCGGCCCGGGGCATCGTTCAGCATCTGCCCAACCCGGCCGAGGGGCGCAATTATCAGATGGAGGCCCTGAAGGATGCCAAGCGTCAGGATCTCGTCACCGGGGCCGGATGGGTGTGGATCGCGGATGTCGATGAGTTCCTGAACATCCATGTGGGCGATGGCACGATCACCGAGCTCATCGCCGCCTGTGACGACCCGCAGGCCATCAGCGTGACCTTCCAGTTCTTTGCCAATGCGGGCGTCGAGGATTTTGAGGACCGCCCGGTGATCGAACAATTCACCCATGCCCACGACCCGGACAACTGGTGCGGCGAGACGGCGATCGAGGTCAAGACGCTCGTCCGCGCGGACTTCCCGCTCAAGTATTACGGCGCGCATCGACCGTTTCTGCGCCGGGGTGGTTCGGCGGTCTGGACCGATGGGGCGGGCCGTCCGGTGTCGCGCCCCTTTATCGAGGCCGAAATCCCCCGCCGCATCCGCAAGTTCCCGGCCAAGGGCGCGCGGGCCCACGCGACGCTGAACCACTACGCGCTGCGCAGTCTCGACAGCTATCTCGTCAAGAACGACCGGGGCGACGTGAACCGCGAAAACCGTGATTTCGACGACACCTATTGGCGCGAGCGCAACGACCCTGCCTATGAGGACCGATCAATCCTGCGCCATCTGCCGGCGCTCAAGGCCGAGATGGAGCGTCTGAAGGACCCCGAGATCACGGCACTTCATGACGAATGCGTGCGTCTGCACCGTGCCAAGCGCGATGCGCTCATGGATCAGCCGGCCTATCAGGCCATGCGCGCACAGCTTCAGGCCGCGCCAACGATCCCTCCGCTCGAAGAGGCGTTCCTGCTTGACCTGGGCCTCGCGCCGTGACGCTCAAGGTGGTCAATCTCGGCCTGCCGAAAACCGGCACCACAACGCTGGCCCGGGCGCTGCGCCGGGCCGGGATGCATGTGGCAGACCATCGGGTACGGCCCCATCAGACCGACGATGAAGACGTCAAATATGCCTTCGTTGCAGACCTGATCTATCGCGGTCTTTATGGCGAGGGCGATCCCGGCGCGTATTTCAAACGCTTCGACGCGATTTCAGAAATGAGCCTCTTGCGGCAGGGCCGTTCGGTCTGGCCGCAGATGGATTTTGCGGTGATCGACGGGCTGCGGCGGCATCATCCCGGCATCCGGTTTCTGGCCTCGTCCCGCGATCCGTTCGAGATCTCGCAATCGATGCTCGCCTGGTCCGATTTCGGGGTTTCGCGCCTGCCATCCAGCGTGATCCCCGGATTGCCCGAAGGGTACGGCGAAACCAGCAAGGAACGGATCCAGTGGATCGAAGGGCATTACGCCCATCTTGATGCCATCTTCGCGGACAGTGACGACTATCTCAGGTTCGACATCGCCGATCCGGGTGCGCAGAACCAGATCAGCACCTTTCTGGACATCCCGCTGCCATGGTGGGGCAAGGCCAACGTGAACCCGATGAACGCGACGGGCTGATGCGGATCAGCGTTCATATTGGGCCGGACGGTGCGACAGCAGACAGGCTGCAGAGCGTGCTGTCGACCAAGCGCGATGGCCTGCTCGCCAAAGGCATCCTCTACGCCCGATCGCCCGGCAACAAGAACCACACCCGCCTTTTCATGGCGGTGACCGACCCAGACAACATCGACATGCTGCGCCACCACAGGGGCTATGGTCCGGTTGAGGCACAGGAACGGTTGCGCGCGGCCGTTGCGGCCGAGCTTGCTGCCGAGGTCGATCGTCACAAGCCCAAACACCTGATCCTGTCGGCGGCACAGCTTGGGTCGGCCCTGTCCCGGCCATCCGAGGTCAGGCGCCTGCATGAGCTGCTGCGTCCCTTGTCCGACGACATTCGTATCGTCGCCCATGTCGACGAACCCGCGCGGATGCTGGGCGGCCATTATGCCGAACAGATCAGCGACGGGCGCATCGCGCCGCTCGATGTTGAACTGGGGCTGAGCGAGGCAGCATGCTGGTGGGATGCCTGCCTCGATGCGACGCCGGACGCAGACCCCGAGGCCGGGATTTTCAGCGCGGTACATGGGCCGCCCTTCTGGCTCGACTACACAAAGCTCGTCGCACATTGGGAGGCGGCCTTTGGCGAGGGGACCGTGACACTACGGCCCGCTGACGCCGACATCTTCGGCAGCGCCGAACTGACCGACGAAATCCGCGCGGCCTTCGGTATCAAACCGCAGATCGGGCGGGCGAGCGCGGCGAGCGCCCCGCATCAACCCGCGGCCGCCTGGCTGGCACGGGGGCGGCAGCTCAACGTCATCTTGCAGCAGATGATTCAGCAAAAGGGGCGCGTCATCCCCCGCCCGCTGCGACGGCAATTCATGCAGGACATCCGCGTCGACGGCCCGAGTATCGAGCCCGGCAGCCTCCACCCGGTGTCAAAGGCGCTGGCCCGACAGAACGATGCGATCCTCGACGCGCACAAGATCACCTTCCCGCTGCCCCCCCGCGCCGATACTTGGGTCGAGGCGGATCCGACGCTGGGCTATCGCGCCTCGCAATATGCGCTGGCCTTTCGCTGGCGGATCGACCGGGCCACCCGGGAGGCCCGAAAGAATGCGAAAGCGGCTGAAGCCGTCGAACAATCCCTGACACCCGAGGCCCGCGCGGTCATGCCGCCGCTTGCCGTCGAAAAGTTTGCCGACCTGCAACGGTCGATCTTTGCCCCGCATAACCGGATCGGCGCGGTGAACGAAGAGGCGCTCGCCAGTGCCTTTGCCCCGGCGCCCGGGCGCGTCCTGCAGGCCGGATCAACCGGCAACGTCATCGTCGCCTGCATGAAGAACGAAGCACCATACATCACCGAATGGATCGCCTATCACCGTGCTATCGGGATCGACAACTTCCTGATCTACACCAATGACTGCGAGGACGGGACGGATGCGATCCTGCAACAACTCGACGCCATGGGGATCGTTCAACATCGGAACAATGACGACTGGAAGGGCGCCTCACCACAGCAATTCGCTCTGAACGCCGCGCTGAAAGAGCCCGTGGTGCAGCAGGCCGACTGGATCATCCACATCGACGTCGACGAATTCATCAACGTGCGGGCGGGCAACGGGACGCTGCAGGATTTCTTTGACCTCTGCCCCGATGCCACCAACGTCGCGATGACCTGGCGGCTTTTCGGCCACAACGGCGTGACGGAACTGCAGGACAACTTCGTGATCGATCAGTTCGACACCTGCGCCCCGAAATACTGCCCGAAACCCCACACGGTCTGGGGGTTCAAGTCGATGTCGCGCAATATCGGGGCCTACCAGAAACTCAGCTGCCACCGCCCCAACAAGCTCGACCCGGCGCGCCGCGGCGCGGTCAAGTGGGTGAACGGATCCGGGCGAGACATGACGGCCGAGACGGTCGATAACGGCTGGCGCAACTCCAAACGTTCGATCGGTTATGACCTTTTGCAGCTCAACCACTATGCCCTGCGCAGCGCCGAAAGCTTTCTGATCAAGCGCCAGCGCGGGCGGGCGCTGCACGTGGACCGGTCGATTGGGCTCAATTACTGGATCCGGATGGACTGGTCGGTTCACCGCGACATCACGATCAAGCGGAACCTGCCCCGCCTGCGCGACGAATATGACCGCCTGATGCAGGATGACCGGCTGAAGGCGCTGCACCAGCAGGGTTTTGACTGGCACAAGGCCAAGGCGGCGGAACTGCGCGCCAACCCGGAGTTCCAGGACCTTTACGATCAGGCGCTGGCCATCCGGTTGACCGAAACCGAGCGCGCGGCCTACGCTCTCGCTCTGGACATGGAGAGCTAAGCGGTGGATGTCGCGAAGATGAAGAAAAGCGATTTCATCCGCTCGCGCGGCATGCGGTTTCCCAAGGATGGCCGGATCATTCAGGGGCGTATCCGCGGCGCGCTCCGCCAGGAAAGCTATGAGCGAAAAGAGGCGGATGCCGCCCTGCGCAACGTCCGCGCGGGCGACGTGGTGATGGAACTGGGCGCGGGCATCGGCTTCATGTCGACGCTGGTGGCAACCCAGTGCAAGGTCGCTCATGTCCACGCGTTCGAGGCCAACCCGCATCTCTTGCCCTATATCCGCAATCTGCATGCGGCCAACGGCGTCGAGAATGTCACCCTGCACAACGCGATCCTTGGTCAGGGTTCGGGGTCAGTCGATTTCTTTGTGCGCCAGAACCTGCTGGCATCCTCGATGTCGCCTATAGAAGACAGCACCGTTCTGACGACCGAGCACGTCGAGGTCCGCGATGCGCGCACAGCCATGGCTGAAATCGCGCCCAATGTGCTGATCTGCGATATCGAGGGGGCCGAGGTCGATGTGATCCCGATGTTCGATCTGGCGACCCTGCGCGCTGCTATCGTCGAACTCCACCCGCAATGGATCGGGCCCGAGGGCGTGAACACGGTCTTTCAGGCCTTCATGGATGCCGGAATGGCGTATTACGCCCGCGGATCGCTGGGCAAGGTCGTCGTCTTTCGCAGGGATTGGCACGTTACGTGAAGGCCCTCGCCATCCTGACCGTCCGGAACGAGGCCGCGTTCCTGCTTGAGTGGCTGGCGCATCACCAGGCTGTCGGCTTCTCCGATTTCCTTGTCTTTTCCAACGATTGCGAGGACGGAACCGATGACATGCTTGACCGGCTTCAGACGCTCGGTCACCTCACACATGTCCGCAACGAAGGGCCCTATGACAAAGGGGGCGTGCAGTTCAGCGCGCTGAAAAAGGCGGTCAAGCATCCGACGCTGGACAAGGCGGACTGGATACTGCCCCTCGACATCGATGAGTTCGTGAACATCCACGCAGGCGACGGCACCCTGCCCGATCTGCTGACCGCTCTGCCCGACGCCACGGCGATTACCCTGACATGGCGGCTGTTCGGCAATGCGGGCCACGTCCGTTATGCCGACAAGCCCGTGACCGAACAATTCACCCGCGCCGCGCCGGTCGTCATGCACTGGCCATGGCGGTCCGCCATGTTCAAGACGCTCTATCGCAACGACGGGACCTATCAAAAGCTGGGTGTTCACCGGCCCAAAGCGCCCGTCGAGGCAAAGCTGGATGCGGCCCGCTGGTTCGACGGCGAAGGGCGCGAGCTTGACGCCCAGTTCAAGACGCGCCGGATCTTTTCGAATTACGGGCGGTCGAACTATGCGCTCGTGCAGCTGAACCACTACCCGCTGGGCGCGATGGAAAGCTACGTTCTGAAAGCTGACCGGGGCCGCGCGGTTCATTCTGACCACATGCTGGGTTTGGATTACTGGGTTGAGCGTAACTTCAACCAGGACGAAGACACGAGCATTCTGCGGCTCAAGCCCGGTCGCGACGCCGCGCTGGCCTCGCTGATGGCTGACGCACAGATCGCCGATCTGCATGCCAACGCTGTGCACTGGCGCAAAGAGCGATTCGGACAACTGATGCTAGAAGAGCCCTACCGTGCGTTGTTTGGCCGCCTGCTGATGGCGCCACCAACCCGGCCCGTCACACCACAGGGCGCAGCGTTTCTGATGAATTTTGCGGAACAAGGCCGAAAAACACAGAATAGGTGATGGACTCACCACCCTTTTTGACCCACCCAATACATAATCTGGGCATTATATTTACAACCAGAGCGTGAGGGGAGTGAGTTCGCTGTGCAGGGGTTAGCTGCTGTCAAAGATATGAGTCTTTCGGGCCTTGGTCAGAAGGAATGGGTCCGCGCCGTCAGTTCGATCGCTGGGCAATGCGGCACATTCCACAACCTGAGCACGAAACACTCGGCGGCTTTCATTAACAATCGCGGCGCCCGCACGCTCTTCGTCACATTCGAGCCGTTGCAGGGCGTGATCGGGGGTGCTGCGGGCAGTCGCCCGCTGGGTTGGGACTACGTGGTCGGCAAGGGCTGGGCCCATCTCGGCATCCTGTCCGACGGTGACACGTGGTTCCGCGACAATGCCGTATACCGCTATTTCGACCTGCTCACCGACCGGGGCCTTTTTGACCGCTATCAGAACGTTCTGTTCTATGGTGCGGGCCCTGCAGGCTATGCGGCCGCGGCCTATTCCGTTGCCAGCCCGGGATCGACTGTCGTCGCTGTGCAACCACAGGCGACGCTGGACCCCCGCGTCGCCAACTGGGATGACCGCTTTGCCGAGATGCGGCGGATCGATTTCACATCGCGCTACGGCTTTGCCCCCGACATGCTGGACGCGGCGATGCGCGCCTATATTCTGTTCGATCCGGCCGAGCAGATGGACGCGATGCATGCCGCACTCTTTACCCGCCCGGGGGTAACGAAACTGCGCATGCCCCATATGGGCGGAACACTGCAAAGCGACCTTATCGCGATGAAAATCCTGCCCACACTGCTGGAAGACGCGGTGCGCGGGACGCTGACGCCCGAGAGCTTCGCCCGGCTTTACCGGAAACGGCGCAGCCATACGCCTTATCTGCGGCGCCTGATGTCGACACTCGAACGGTCGGACCGCGAGGAACTGGCCTTTATGCTCGCCAAGAACGTGACGGCCCGCATGAAATCGCCCGAGCTGCGGCGACGCACGAAAGTCGTTCAACCGGCGATGTCCGGGGGCTAGCAGCCGCTCAGCACCCGTGATAGCCCCGGGCGCATGACCACACTGACAATCCGACGTCCCGACGACTGGCACCTTCACCTGCGCGACGGTGCCATGCTGCGGGCGGTTCTGCCGGAAAGCGCGCGCCATTTCGCTCGCGCGATCGTGATGCCCAATCTCGTGCCGCCGGTGGTGACCTCTGCCGATGCGGCGGCCTATCGCGAACGCATCCTCGCGGCCCTGCCGGACGGCATGGCATTCGAGCCGCTGATGACGCTTTATCTGACCGAAGAGACAGATCCCGACGACGTCGCCGCAGCCCGTGCCAGCGGATTGGTGAAGGCTGTCAAGCTTTACCCGGCAGGGGCCACCACGAACTCGGCCAGCGGGGTGCAGGATTTCGACAAGGTGCGGCCGGTGCTCGAACGCATGGCCGAGATCGGGTTGCCGCTATGCGTCCATGGCGAGGTCGTGGATGCGGATATCGATATCTTCGACCGCGAGGCTGTTTTCATCGACCGGGTTCTCGACCCGATCCGGCGCAAAACGCCGGGGCTGCGGGTGGTGATGGAGCATATCACGACGGCGGACGCGGTCGGCTATGCGCGCAGCCAGGGCGACGATCTGGGCGCCACCATCACGACGCACCATCTGGTCATCAACCGCAACCACATCCTGGCGGGCGGGATACGACCGCATTATTACTGCTTGCCCGTCGCCAAGCGCGAAAGCCACCGGCTGGCGCTTCGGGCAGCGGCAACATCAGGTGAGGCCCGGTTCTTTCTGGGCACCGACAGCGCACCGCATACGGATGCGGGCAAGCTGCAGCCCTGCGGATGTGCGGGCTGCTTCACCGCGCCCAACACGATGGCGATCCTCGCCCAGGTGTTCGAAGAGGAGAATGCGCTCGACCGGCTCGAGGCGTTCACAAGCCTAAACGGGCCAGCGTTCTATGGTCTGCCGCCAAACGAAGATGAACTGACGCTGGTCAGGGAAGCGGCTGAGTATCCCGACCGAATTGATACCGAAGACGGCCCGGTCACCGTGTTCGACCCGGGTTTTCCGCTCGCATGGAGCGTTCAGTGAAGCGCAAATTTCTTGAAAGAAATTTGGCAAGGGTTTTTGAAAACCCTTGGGCACCGTCAGGAGAAAAGCGATGATCCCAACAAGTTACCCAGACGACGCAGAGATGGCCCGGTTGACCGCCCGGATGCTGCTCGAAATTGAGGCGGTGCATTTCAACGCTGCAGAGCCGTTCACGCTGTCGAGCGGCCTGCCGTCGCCGACTTACATCGATTGCCGCAAGCTCATCTCCTTTCCCCGCATCCGCGCTACGTTGATGGATTTTCTGACCGTGACCGTCATGCGGAATGCGGGTTTCGAAGCATTCGACAACATCGCCGGCGGCGAAACAGCGGGCATGCCCTTCGCCGCGCTCGTCGCCGAACGGATGGCCCTGCCCATGACCTATGTCCGCAAGAAACCGAAAGGTTACGGGCGCAATGCGCGCATCGAGGGGGTCATGACCGAGGGGCAGCGGGTTCTCTTGGTCGAGGATCTGACCACGGATGGCGGCTCCAAGCTCAGCTTTGTCGACGCGATCCGCGGTACGGGTGCAACCTGTGGACATACCGCCGTCCTCTTCTACTACGGCATCTTCCCCGAGACGGAAAAGACGCTCGGCGATCATGGCGTGACCCTGCACCATCTTTGCACCTGGTGGGATGTTCTGGGCGAAGCCAAGGCGCAAGGCAGTTTCGATGCCGCAACCCTTGATGGTGTCGAGGCGTTCCTGCGCGATCCCCGCGCCTGGCAGGCGGCGCGCTCGGATGGCGGGTCAGGCGCCTGATCCGGGTGGTCACCCAGTGCGCGGCATTAACATCCTGTGAGTGGTTCGAACGAATCTGTGGATACCCGCCTGTGGACCGCATGTGCACAAGCTTGATTCGACGCAGCCGGGATTCCGACATATAGTTGTCTCAAGGTGAGGCATGACATCATCTGGCATGGGCATTCGGGCTGGACAGAGTTACCAACAGGTTAACCCCCAATTATTTCCCGATATCCCCCTCGCGGCGGATGTGACATGGCTTCGCCCCACAAGTGAGCGGGCAAAAAGCAGTGAACGAGATAACAACGATCAACCCAACCGGCGTGGCCGTTCAGGACGCCGAAACGATGCCGCATTCGATCGAGGCCGAGCAGCAGCTTCTGGGTGCGATCCTGACAAACAATGATGTCTATGACCGGGTGGCGAGCATCATCGGGTCCAAGCATTTCTATGATCCCGTTCATGCGCGGATCTACGAAACCGCCGCCACCAAGATTGCGCGGAACACACTGGCAAGCCCCGTCACGCTCAAGACCTACATGGAAGAAGATGCCGGCTTGCAAGAGCTGGGTGGGCCGGCATACCTCGCCCGGCTTGCAGGTGCCGCCATCAGCGCCTTTGCCGTGCGCGACTATGCGCAACTCATCTACGATCTGGCCGTGCGGCGCGATCTCATCCTGCTGGGCCGTGACATCAGCGCCAAGGCGGCCAAGGTCGACGTGGCATCAGGCCCCAAGGATCAGATCGTCGAGGCCGAACAGGCGCTCTACAAGCTTGCCGAACAGGGCCAGACCGAGAAAGGATTCCAGAGCTTTCTCAGCGCCGTCACCGATGCCGTGAACGTCGCAAATGCTGCCTACCAGCGTGAAGGCGGCTTGGCCGGTGTGTCGACCGGGCTGATCGATCTCGACAAGAAGCTGGGCGGGCTGCACCCCTCTGACCTGTTGATCCTGGCCGGGCGCCCCTCGATGGGCAAGACGTCGCTCGCGACGAACATCGCGTTCAACGTAGCCAAGCACTACAAGAAGGGCCAAAAACCGGATGGTTCCGAAGGGGCGGTGGAAGGCGGGGTCGTCGGGTTCTTCTCGCTTGAGATGAGCGCCGAGCAATTGGCCGCACGGATCCTGTCGGAAGCCGCCGAGGTGCCGAGCGAGCAGATCAGGCGCGGCGACATGACCGAAGCGGAATTCCGGCGGTTCGTCGATGCCGCCAAGGCGCTGGAGGCCTGCCCGCTCTACATCGATGACACGCCCGCCATCCCAATCGCGCAGCTCGCTGCGCGCGCACGGCGGCTGAAGCGGACCCACGGCCTTGATGTGCTGATCGTCGATTACGTGCAGCTCGTGCGCGGAACCTCGGACAATCGGGTGCAGGAAATCGGCGAGATTTCCATGGGCCTCAAAGCCATTGCCAAGGAATTGAATATCCCCGTGATCGGGCTATCGCAGCTATCACGGCAAGTGGAAAGCCGCGACGACAAGCGGCCCCAGCTTTCGGATTTGAGGGAATCAGGCTCCATCGAGCAGGACGCCGACGTGGTGATGTTCGTCTTTCGCGAAGAATACTACAAAGAACGCGAAAAACCGGGCGACCACGATCTCGAGGCCATGGCGAAATGGCAGGAGGAAATGGAACGCCTCCATGGCCGCGCCGAAGTCATTATCGGCAAGCAACGCCATGGCCCCATCGGAACCGTCGATCTGAGCTTCGAAGGACGCTTTACCCGTTTCGGCAACCTGGTGCAGCCCTGGCAGCAGTCGGGCGGCGGCGAGACTTTCTAGCCGTTGAGGGGGGCTCTGCCCCCGTCCCTTCGGGACTCCCCCGGCGTATTGATCGACGAGAAG
>CAWUIQ010000091.1:0-12799 GCA_963922565.1 uncultured Rhodobacterales bacterium | reverse complement strand
GTCTGGACGTCGACCGCCTCGCGGACCTGGCGCAGCAGTGGGTCAGCATCGGTGCGGACCTTGCCGTAATCAAGGTTGAACACCCAGTCGAAGCCGGGTGCGTCGGCGGCGAGGTGCTGCAGCATCGTTTCGATCTTGTCAAAGCCCTTGGCCATGATGGCCTCTGGCGTCTTTGCCTCTGCGTATTCGTCCCAATGAGCGAGGACATCGGCGGCCAGATCATCCGGCAGCGGGTCGCACAGGGTGATCAGGTCGGCCCGCTCCCGCGCCTCGCGGCCGTCATCCGCGGTCTGCTCCGTTGCGGGCACGTCGCCGGATATCGCCTCGCCCAGATCGTGGATTATGCAGAGCTTGAGCAGTTTCAGCATATCGATGCCGTCGAGTTCATTTTCGAACAGCAGAACCAGCAGACACAGCCGCCATGTATGTTCGGCGGTGCTTTCCGCTCGGCCTTGGCGGGTGCGGCCGGAGCGAAGGGTGTCTTTCAATGCCTCGGCACCCTGCAGGAATGACAGGATCGCGGACAGGCGTTCAGGGTCTATCGGGGTCATGGCTGTTTCCGCAAAAAAGTCAGAAGCGCCTCGGCAGTCTCGGCCGGGTGTGTATCGGGAAAGAAGTGACCGCCCGGCATCGCAACCGCGTCAAAGTTTACCAACCGCTCGGACCACGTTGCAGGCACGTCATAGGCCTTGTCCATCAAACCGTCCGATCCGTACATGACCAGGGCCGGGCACTCGACACGCCGCCCCAGATCGGTGGCATCGTCGCCAAAATCCACCTCAATGGCGGCGCGATAATCGTTGCACATCGTGTTGATGGTTTCGGGCCGTCGCCAGCTCTGTCGGTAGGCGCTCAACGCCTCCGCATCATAGTCATCAAGACCGACACCGCCCCATCCCAAAAGACAGCTTTCATAATACGCATCCGGGTCAGGGCCGATCATCCGCTCGGGCAGGGGTTCCGGTTGGGCGAGAAAGAACCAGTGGTAATAGGCCTGCGCCACCTGCTGCGTCAGGTCATTGAGCAGCAGATGGGTCGGGACGATGTCCATCACCGTCAGGCTGCGCACCGCGTCGGGGTGGTCCAGCGCCAACCGATGGGCCGTGCGCCCGCCCCGATCGTGCCCGACAAGGTGAAAGCGGTCAAAGCCCAGATGGGCCATCAACGCCACCTGATCCGCCGCCATGTTCCGGAAGGACATCGCAGGCACGCCATCAGGTTTCGAACTATCGCCATAGCCGCGCAGGTCGGCGGCGATGACAGTGAATTCGTCAGTGAGCAGTGGAGCAACCGCATGCCACATCGCCCGCATCTGCGGAAAGCCATGAAGCAACAGGACGGGCGGCCCGTTACCACCTTGCGAATATGCGATGCGCTGGCCGTTCACATCGGCCACCGCGTTGGTAAAGCCTGGGATCATGTCAGGGCCGCAAGAACGCGGGCCCATGATCGGATGCCTTTGTGAAAGCTCTCCAGGTCGTATTTTTCGTTGGGCGAATGGATCTGGTCGTCATCCTTGCCAAAGCCGATCAGCATCGGCGTCACGCCAAGAATGTCCTGAAAATAGCCCGCAATCGGGATCGATCCGCCGCAGCCCACGTAAGCCGCAGGGATCTGCCATTCGTCGCTGAGCGCCTTGCGGGCCGCCTCGAACGCGGGGCCGCTCACATCAGTGGCCGAGGCCGGGCTTGCCCCGTGATCGGCGAATTCGACCCTGCAGTCGGGGGGCAGGGCGTCGCGCACCATCTGGCGAAAGCTGTCGCGGATCGCGTGCGGATCCTGCGTGCCCACCAGCCGGAAGCTGACCTTGGCCGAGGCCTTTGACGGCAGCACGGTCTTGAAGCCGTCGCCGGTATAGCCCCCGATGATGCCGTTGATCTCGCAAGTCGGGCGGGACCAGATCATTTCAAGCGGTGTGCGGTCTTTCTCGCCTGCCGGGTCGCTGAGGCCCACATCGCCCAGAAATGTCGCGTGATCAAAGCTGAGGCCCTGCCATTGCGCGCGGATATCGTCGGGTAACTCGGGGACGCCATCGTAAAAGCCGGGCACGGTGATGCGGCCTTGATCGTCGTGCAGGCTGGCAAGGATCCGGGTCAGCACCCGGATCGGGTTCATGGCAACACCGCCATACATGCCGGAATGCAGATCCTTGTCGGGGGCCGTGATCGTGATCTCTTCGCCCAAGAGGCCGCGCAGCATGGTCACGATTGCGGGCACCCGGGATTCAAAGAGACCGGTGTCGCAGATCAGGGCAAGATCCGCTTTCAACTCGTCGGCGTTGTCTTTCATGAACGGGATGAGAGAGGGCGAACCGGATTCCTCTTCCCCTTCTAAAAAGAACGTGAGGCGGCAGGGCAGGGTGCCGTTGACGGCCTTCCATGCCCGGCATGCCTCGATAAAGGTCATCAGCTGTCCCTTGTCGTCCGACGACCCCCGCGCCCGGATCACCTTGCCAGCTGGCGTATCCTGCAATTCCGGGTCAAACGGATCGCGGTGCCAGAGTTCCAGCGGGTCGACAGGCTGTACGTCATAATGGCCATAGAACATCAGGTGCGGCCCGTCGCCATCCATATGGCCCACGACCATCGGGTGGCCGGGGGTTGGGCGTTTTGCAGCGGTCACACCAAGGCTTGTGAGGTCATCGACCAGCCAGTCTGCGGCGGCCTGACAATGATCGGCATAGGCCGGATCGGTCGAGATCGAAGGGATGCGCAGCAGCGCCATCAGGCGTTCGGTTGCCTGCGGAAGATCGTCGTCGATTTTGGTCAGTACTGCGTCCAGCGACATGGCTCTCTCCTGTTTTGGCTGCAGCCTAACAGGGTGCCGACCGGTGTCCATATGGCGACACCGGTCGCTGGCGTAATCGGGCCATGCCAGCCGACAGCGGCATGGCCCCGGATCGTTCAGAGGTTGGGATAAAGCGGGAAGCGGGCGCACAGCTCCGCCACTTGAGCCTTCACCTGTTCCTCGACCGCGCCATTGGCTTCGGCACCGTTCGTGGCGAGACCATCGACGACGGTGTTGATCCAGTCACCGATCTGGCGGAATTCCGGTTCGCCGAAACCGCGGGTCGTCCCGGCGGGCGAACCAAGGCGGATGCCCGACGTCACGGTTGGCTTTTCGTCGTCAAACGGCACGCCGTTCTTGTTGCAGGTGATATGCGCGCGGCCAAGTGCGGTTTCGGTCACGTTGCCTTTCACGCCCTTGGGGCGCAAATCGACGAGCAGGACGTGACAGTCCGTCCCGTGGGTCACCGTCTCGAGCCCGCCCTGGTGCAACTGATCGGCCAGCGCCTGGGCATTCTTGATGACCTGCTGCTGATAGGTCTTGAATTCGGGGCGCAGGGCCTCGCCGAACGCGACAGCCTTGGCGGCGATGACGTGCATCAGCGGGCCGCCCTGAATGCCGGGGAAGATGGCGGAGTTGAACTTTTTCGCCAGATCCGCGTCGCTGGTCAGGATCATCCCGCCGCGCGGGCCGCGCAGGGTTTTGTGGGTCGTGGTGGTTGCCACATGCACATGCGGGAACGGATCAGGATATTCGCCCGCCGCGATCAGGCCCGCGAAATGCGCCACATCGGCCAGCAGCCATGCACCCACGCTGTCAGCAATCTCGCGGAACTTAGCAAAGTCCAGATGACGCGGAATGGCCGAACCACCGGCGATGATCATCTGCGGTTTATGCTCGTGGGCCATCGCGGCGATCTGATCGTAGTCGACGTTCAGTGTTTCGCGATCCACGCCGTATTGCACCGCGTTGAACCACTTGCCTGACTGGTTGGGGCGCGCGCCGTGGGTCAGGTGACCGCCCGCATCCAGCGACATGCCAAGGATCGTGTCACCGGGTTTCAGGAGGGCCTGAAAGACACCCTGGTTCGCCTGACTGCCCGAGTTGGGCTGAACGTTCGCAAAGTCGCACCCAAAAAGCTTGCAGGCCCGTTCGATCGCCAGTTCCTCGGCGATATCAACATACTGACAACCACCGTAATAGCGGCGGCCCGGATACCCTTCGGCGTACTTGTTCGTCATAACCGAGCCCTGCGCTTCCAGCACGGCGGCCGACACGATGTTCTCGGATGCGATCAGTTCGATCTCGTCACGCTGACGGCCCAGCTCGCTGCGAATGGCGCCGAACAGGTCCGGATCACGCTCGGCAAGCGCTTGGGTGAAAAATCCACTGTCACGATGGGGGGCATTCATGGGCACTCTCCCTTGGTCTGGCTTTTGAGTCTTGAGGCGTTTCCTATCGGAAACGATACGGGGCCGAAAGGTTGTAAAGCGGCAATGTATCAGAATATCGCGGCAATGCTGGTGCGCCGGGAAAGAATGTGTTTGTTTCGGCCCCGAAAGACGACGACAGGAAACTTTGTTCATGGGGCTGAAGATCGCCTTCTGTGCGAGCCGCGCGCCGGTGGCGCAAACCGCACGGGCCGCATTGATCGGGCGTTATGGTGACGCCGACATGGACGACGCGGATGTCATCGTGGCTTTGGGCGGGGACGGGTTCATGCTGCAGACGCTGCACGGAACCCAGCATCTGCCCGCCCCGGTCTACGGCATGAATCGCGGCACCATCGGCTTTCTGATGAACGAATACAGCGAAACCGATCTGGTTGAGCGGCTGCAGCGGGCCGAAGAGGCAGCCCTGAACCCCCTGTCGATGACCTCGACGGGGATGGATGGCGATACGCATCGCGCTCTGGCGATCAACGAGGTTTCGCTGCTGCGGATGGGTCCGCAGGCCGCAAAACTGCGCATTACTGTCGACGGGCGCTTGCGGATGGAAGAGCTGGTTTGCGACGGCGCCCTCGTCTCGACCCCCGCCGGGTCGACAGCCTACAACTACTCTGCCCACGGGCCGGTCTTGCCCATTGGGTCCGATGTTCTGGCGCTCACTGCGGTTGCGGCGTTCCGGCCCCGGCGCTGGCGCGGGGCGCTTTTGCCGAAACTGGCCAAGGTGCGGTTCGACGTGCTCGAACCCGAAAAGCGGCCTGTGATGGCCGAAGCGGATTCGCGGTCGTTCGAGCGCGTGGCCTCTGTCGTCATCCAGTCCGAGCCGACGATCGTTCACAAGATCCTCTTTGACCCGGGCCACGGGCTCGAAGAGCGGCTAATCAGCGAGCAGTTTCATTGATAGCCCCGCACCGGACCCTCTGCACCGATTGCGGAGTGTCTCAAAGCCGTGATCCCGCTGCCTGCGGGCGGGCCTGCCAGTTCATCAAACCCGACTACCCCCGCCTTGAAACGGCGGTGCATGGGCGCCCACGCGGCGAAGGCGACGAGGTGTTCTTTGGCCCGTTCCAGGCGATGTACCGGGCACGGATGGCGCAACCCCGAAAGGGTGCTCAATGGACGGGTATCACGACGTCGCTCGCTGCGATGCTGCTTGAGGGGGGCATCGTCGAGGCGGTCCTGACCGTCATCCCCGATCCAGATGACCGGTGGAAACCGCAGCCCGCGCTCATCACCGATCCGGCCGATCTGGCCCGGGCACGGGGGATGCGGATGGGGTATGCTCCTCTGCTCAAACTGCTGGATGACGCGCGCGACAGGGGCATCAGGCGCCTCGCCGTCATCGGCATTCCCTGTCAGATCTACGCGCTGCGGGCCTTGGAGGCCGAGCTTGGCCTGACGCTCTATGTGATCGGCACGCCCTGCTCCGACAATACGACGACCGAGAACTTTCACAAGTTTCTCGCCCTTCTCGACGAAGCGCCCGACGATATCACGTATCTCGAATTCCGCGCCGATTATCGGGTCGAACTGCGGTACGCTGATGGGCGCATCCGGTTCATTCCGTTTCTCAGCCTGCCCATTTCCGACCTGCCCGGCGACTTCTTTCCCCTGACCTGCCGGACCTGTGTCGACTACACCAATGCGCTGGCCGATATCACCGTCGGGTATATGAGCGGCGAGGGGGATCAGTGGGTCATCGTCCGCAACGCGCGGGGGGAGGAAATGCTCGCCGGGTTGGGCGATCGGATTCAATTGCAGGATCCGGGCTGCAAGGGCAGCAGGGCAGGCGCGGTCAAGGGCTTCATCGCCAACACGGCCCGCGCCGCCGGCGGCCTGCCACTGCGGCGGATGCCCAAATGGGTACGCCCTATCGTCAGCTGGCTGCAACCCCGCTTTGGCCCGCGTGGTCTGGAATTCGCCCGGGCGCGGGTCGAGATGAAGGCCGCTGAAACGATCCTGCACCTGCGGCGGTCGGCGCCCGCGAAAATCAAGAACATGGTGCCCGATCACGTCTGGAAGGTCATGGAACCCTACGGGCTGGAACCCGAGGATGGTGAGAGAGCCGATCGCAGGTGAGCATCCAGTGTATCCGGGGCTGAGGTGTCTGTCTGACCGTCAGACAGACGCCTTACCAGACAGCCTGATAAGTGGGCGATGCCCGGCGCTCGTCAGCCAACAACCGCGCAACCAGGTGGAATCTACTGTCATGAACCGGACACAGGGTTGCGCCACATAGGGGTTGGGACTTGTTGAGGGTTCAAAAGTACTTAAGTCAGTCGCTCATTTATTGAGGCCAATCATGCGGACAGTATCGGCTTTCCTATCGGCACTATTGCTTATTCTCATTGCCAACGGCGTCTTGGCCCAGCAGGGCCCCCCTACGGTTACTGCCTCGAACCCCTTGGTGAAGACGATCGTCGAGGATGATGAGTTCGTCGGTCGTTTCGGCGCTTCAGGGGAAGTGGATGTGCGCGCCCGCGTGACCGGCTTTCTTGACGAAGTGCACTTCACCGACGGTGCCCTAGTCGAAAAAGACCAGCTGCTCTTTACAATCGATCAGCGGCAGTTCCGCACTGCGCTGCGTCAGGCACAGGCCCAGATCGATATCGCCGAGGCAACAAGCGAATTTGCCAGCGAACAACTGGAACGGGCCGTGGCCCTGATCGACAACGGCACCATCGCGCAAAGCGTGGTGGACGAACGGCGCGAGGCGTTCCTTGCGGCACAAGGGGCGCTGGAACAGGCGCGCGCGGCCTTGGAACTGGCCGAGCTTGACCTTGAATACTCCGAAATCCGGGCCCCCATGGCCGGGCGCATCGATCGGGCGTTGCTGGACCCCGGCAACCTCGTGACGGAAAACCAGACCCTGCTGACATCCATCGTCGCGACCGATCCGATCCATTTCTATTTCGACATCGATGAACGGTTCTTTCTTGCCTATTCGCGCGATGCGCGGGCCCGCGGTTCGATGCTGCAGGAAGGGGCGAGCGGATTGGAGGTTCGTGTAACCGTCGCTGATCGTCAGATCGCGCCGCAGGTCGGCTACCTCGACTTCTCGGAAAACCGCATTGATGAAGAGACCGGTACGATGCGCGTCCGCGCCGTGTTGCAGAACCCGGACGAACTGCTGACCCCCGGCCTCTTTGGCCGCATCAATGTGCCCGGTTCATTGCCGTACGAAGGCATCCTGATCCCGGACGCAGCAATCGTGTCCGATCAGAACCGTCGCCTTGTGATGTCGCTCGACGCCGAAGGCAATGTCACACCGCTGCCCATTCGGCCGGGCCCACGGATCGATGGCTATCGCGTCGTGCGCGAGGGGCTCGATGGATCCGAGGTGATCGTGATCGAGGGGCTGCTGCGCGCCCGCCCCGGCAGCGTCGTCACACCAGAGATGGTCGAGTTACCACCGGTCGCAGAGAACTGAGATGGGCCGCTTTTTCGTCACCCGTCCCGTCTTTGCCATCGTCATCGCCTTTATCACGACGATTCTGGGGGTGCTGGCGTATTTCGAGTTGCCGGTTGAACAATACCCCGAGATCGCGCCGCCATCGATTGTCGTGCGCGCCAGCTATCCCGGTGCGGATGCTGCAACCATCGCCGCGACAGTGGCCACGCCGCTCGAACAAGAGATCAACGGGGTCGAGGACATGCTCTATATGTCCTCGTATTCGACGGCTGATGGGTCGATGTCGCTCAGCATCACGTTCGAGTTGGGCACCGATCTTGATGCCGCGCAGGTCCTTGTGCAAAACCGCGTAGCGGTGGCCGAGCCGCGCCTGCCGCAGGAGGTTCGCTCGCTTGGCGTGACCACGACCAAGTCGTCGCCCGACCTGATGATGGTCGTGCATATGCTGTCGCCGGACGAGACGTTCGATCAGCTCTATGTCTCGAACTACGCGCGGGCGCGGGTGCGCGACAGGCTTGTCCGGCTCGACGGTGTCGGTGACCTATTGATCTTCGGGGAACGTGAGTTTTCGGCGCGCGTGTGGCTCGACCCGGATCGTCTCGGATCGCTTGGGTTGACCGCGGGCGATGTCGTGGATGCGCTTCGCGAACAGAACGTTCAGGTTTCGGGCGGATCGCTGGGCGCGCCGCCGAACCGTTCGGAAAACGCCTTCGAAGTCACGCTGACAACGCAGGGCCGGTTGCAGGACCCCCGTGAATTCGGGCGCGTCATAATCAAATCGTCGGATGACGGGCGGGTCGTGCGGGTGCGTGATGTCGCCCGCGTGGAAATCGGCGCACGATCCTACGTGACGAATTCCTATCTCAACAACAAACCCGCCGTGGCGCTGGGCATCTTTCAGCGACCGGGTTCGAACGCGCTGGCATCCGCAGACGAGATTTTGGCGGTGATGGAGGAGCTGTCAGAGGATTTTCCGCCCGGACTCGAATATCAGGTGGTCTATAACCCGACAGAGTTCATCGAAGCCTCGGTGAACGCGGTCTACCGCACGCTCTTTGAAGCGGTGTTGCTGGTGATCGCTGTCATCGTCGTGTTCCTGCAAAGCTGGCGAACGGCCATCATACCCTTGCTGGCCATCCCGGTGTCACTGATCGGGACATTCGCCGTGATGCTGGCGCTTGGCTATACTCTGAACCTGCTGACACTTTTCGGTCTGATCCTCGCGATCGGTATCGTGGTGGACGACGCCATCGTCGTCGTCGAGAATGTTGAGCGCAATATCGAGAACGGCATGTCACCCCGCGAGGCATCGGCGCGAACGATGGACGAGGTGCAGAATGCGGTGATCGGGACATCACTGGTGCTGATCGCCGTGTTCGTTCCCGCGGCCCTCGTGCCGGGTATCACCGGCCAGTTCTATCGCCAATTCGCCGTCACGATTTCGGTTGCGACAGTGATCTCGACGATCAACTCGCTCAGCCTGTCGCCCGCTTTGGCCGCTGCCGTTTTGAAACCGAAGAACGGCGCACCGTCACGCAATCCGCTCGCGGTGCTGACGGCGCCACTGGCCAACGGCTTCAACCGTGGTTTCGACGCGGTGGCGCGCGGCTATGGGCGGGTTGTTCGCTGGCTGGTCAGCTCCGCCGGGATGCTTGGCCTGTCCCTCACCGCCTTTGCTGGCCTCCTGGGTGTGACGTACTGGATCAACGGCCAGGTACCGACCGGCTTCATCCCCGAGGCCGACCAGGGCTATGCCATCGTGGTGGTGCAACTGCCTGACGGGGCGGCGCTGGATCGGACCGATGCCATCGTCCAACAGGCCGCCGACATTGCGCTGGAAACGCCCGGCGTTACCAACGCCGTCGCCTTTGCCGGTTTTTCCGGTGCCACGTTCACCAATGCGAGCAATCAGGGGGTGATATTCACCACGTTCGAAAGCTTCGAGGATCGCGAGGAAAGCGGCCTTACCGCCGGTGCCATTGTGGGTGAACTCTTTGGTCGAATGCAGGCCCTGCGCGAACCGTTCATCATCGCGATTGCGCCGCCTGCGGTGCGCGGTGTCGGTACCGGTGGCGGCTTCAAGCTGCAATTGCGGGACGCGGAAAGCGCCGACATGTCGCGGGTTCTGAACTCGGCCTATGCGATCATGGGAAGTGCTGCCGGCTCTGACATGGTTCAGGGTGTGTTCACGACCTTCTCTGCCGGATCACCCCAGCTCTACCTTGAGATTGACCGCGTCCGCGCGCAGATGCTGAACGTGCCGATTGGTGAGATATTCGAAGCGCTTTCGATCAACCTTGGCTCTTCCTACGTGAACGATTTCAACGCCTTTGGACGCTTGTTCCAGGTCCGCGCCCAAGCGGATCAGCAATTTCGGCTCGACGAAAGCGACATTCGAAACCTGCGCGTTCGTTCTGCCACCGGTGCGTTGGTGCCGTTGGGTACCTTGGTCACCGTGCGCGAAACCGCCGGCCCGTCGCTGGTGCAGCGCTATAACCAGTTGGTTTCTGTCCCGGTGCAGGGGTCTCCAGCACCTGGGGTTTCGACCGGTCAGGCGCTTCTGGCGATGGAGGAACTGGCCGAAGGGCTGATGCCGCCCGGGCTCGACTACGAATGGACGGAACTGGCCCTGCAGGAACGAAACCAGGGCGATACCGCGATCTATATCTTCGCCTTTTCGGTCCTCTTTGCGTTCCTCTTCCTCGCGGCACTTTATGAAAGCTGGGTCTTGCCCATGGCCATCATCCTCATCGTCCCGCTGTCTGTGCTGGGCGCTTTGACGGGCGTCATGCTGCGGGGGATGGACAACAACATCCTGACCCAGGTCGGCCTGATCGTTCTGGTAGGGCTGGCGGCCAAAAACGCGATCCTCATCGTGGAATTTGCCAAACAGGCGCAGGAAGAGCGCGGGTTGTCGGTCGTCGATGCGGCGGTCGAGGCCAGCCAGCTGCGATTGCGACCGATCCTGATGACGGCCCTCGCGTTCATTCTGGGCGTGGTGCCCTTGATGATCGCGACCGGTCCGGGTTCGGAAATGCGTCAGGCGCTTGGCACGGCGGTCTTTTTCGGGATGTCGGGCGTCACCTTCCTGGGGCTGTTCTTCACCCCGGTCTTCTACGTGCTGCTCAGGCGGATTTTCAGACGGAACGCCGATACAGCCGTTTCCTAGATAGAAGGACCGGCGTGACGGACCGTGGCGCGGCCTTGCGGTCAGTCGTGGAACCGCTCGTTCCAGAGGGCGACGCGTTCATTGTCGCGGGCGTCGTAAGCGGCAATCGCGTCATGCAACCTCTCCGGTCCAGACAGATCATGACCCTCGGCAAGCTCGGTCAATCGCATCGTGTACCAGGCCGTGACGCCACCTTCCGGCGGGTTATGAAACCGTGGAAAGACGGGTGAGCGGGTCTCTCCGTCCAGCCATGCGTTCGGCAACTCAGGCTCAAGAACCAGCGCCCGCGCCAGACCCACGACATCCACGCCCTGCGCAAGCGCCTCTGCGACCTGATCGTGTGTTTTGAAGCCACCGGTCAGCATCAGCGGCTTTGAGGTGAGGTTTCGGACCCGACGCGCGAAGTCCAGAAAATATGGGCCCTTGCCAGAACCATCCGAGGCGGAAGGCGCGCCGGGAAAATAGGTGCCCCCGCTGATGTCGATCAGATCGATGCTTGTGCCATCCAGCGCTTGCACGACAGTAAGCGCATCGTTCTGAGAGAACCCGCCTTCCAGTTGATCGGTCGCGTTGAGCTTGATGCCGACGGGGAAATCCGGGCCGACGGCCCGCCGCACTGCATCGATCACCTCCAGCGTGAGGCGCATCCGGTTTTCTATCGATCCGCCATAATCGTCATCCCGCAGATTGAAGAGGGGCGACAGAAACTGGCTGAGCAGGAAACCATGGGCCGCGTGGATCTGGACACCGCCAAAGCCGATATCCTTTGCCAGCCGCGCTGTCCTGGCAAACCCCTCTGGCAAGCTCGCGATTTCGGCTGCCGAAAGGGCATCACATGTGAGGCTGTCGATATCGAGGGCACTGGGCCCTCTCGGTCGGCTGATCGGCGGATGGGCCATTGCCCCGGCATGTCCTAATTGTAGCCAAAGCTGCGCGTCGTTCGCTGCACCCGCCTCAGCAAGCGCTCTGAAACGCTCAAGCTTGGCATCGGGCCGCAAAACCAGATTTCCCGGCTTTTCGGCAACGGTCGGATCACCCTGCACCTCGCCGATGATGGCAAGCGCCAGACCGCCCTCGGCCCATCTGCGATAAAGGCCGATCTGCTGGTTTGTCGGATTGCCCCGACCATCGCCAAGTGAGTCAGACATCGCGGACTTCGCGATGCGGTTCTTCAACACCGCTCCGCACGGCAGTTTCAGCGCCTGGTTCAGCGTCGCAATACCCGGGTGATCCATGCCTGTCATCCTTGCGCCCAAAGCATCCAAAGTGCCGCGATAGGATCGTTTCCTGAAAGTAGGTTCAAGCGGGCAACCTAGCCAGTCGCAGCGTTGCGCGTCGAGCAGCCCAACATATAGGCCTTGTACCACAGCGCCGATCCGATCCGTCCCGTGATTTCAAAGCCCGCTGCAGACAACAGGTCGGCAAGATTGGTGGCCTTGCGACTGCGGCGATCCTTGACGGCGCGGGCTTCCAATTCGATCAGGTCCTGCGCTGTCCCAAGGCCCTCAGCGTGGCGCCGGTAGTCCGACACCATGGCATCGACTGGTTCCCAATCGTCAAAGCAGATGTCGGCCAGCAACAATATCCCATCTGGTTTCAACCGCGATCTGACCGCGCGCAGCATTCGTTCTTCGCGCTCGGGTTCGTTGACCTCATGCAGGACGAACAGGATCGCTGCGGCGTCGAAGATCTGATCAAGCACCAGATCCTCGATCCCGCTTTCGACATAAGTCACGTGGCTGGGGTATTTCGCATCCTTGGCGGTCTCTTTCGCGTCGGCGAGATTGTCCGCTGACGGCTCGACGATGGTCAGGTGTGGCGCCATGCCTCTGGCAGCCAAAAGGTCGACTTCGCGACCCCCGCCACCTCCGACAATGAGAACTCTGTCATCCGGCCCGCAGACCCGCACCAGCGCATCGCCAATCGAACCGTAAAGCGCCTCCAAACCCGGCACAGACGCCTGAAGTTCGCGGTAGCGGGCCAAGC